>NZ_LR134386.1:3322500-3922500 GCF_900637665.1 Chryseobacterium nakagawai | reverse complement strand
TTTACATTCCATCAATGCCAAGGCACTACCGCAATCGTTCTTTAACTGTTTTAGTTCCGCAGGATCTTCCGACCAGGCTATGATGTTGAAGTGTGCCCGAATGGAAGACAGTCCAAAAGAATGGGCTTCGTTCAGATACCTTTCTATCCATTCTTTGTTGATCTGGTTGGCACGGCTGTAGCGAGCCAACGAGTGCATATTCCTTGCAGACTTCTCAAACTTTTGAAGATTAGCATCGCTGTTGTCTAAAAACAAGTATTGGTTGTAGATATGATTACAGCTTAACAGCAATCCTACGGGTGCGGCAAACGATAAACGACAGTCGCTTCGGTCGGTCGATAACTTTTCAAAACGTGTATCTGCCGATACCGTTCCCGGCAGATCGTCCGTATCGGACAAAGTATGCAATGATAATCTTTTGTTTCCGATACGTACTTCTTCAGACCCCAAACCGATGTCCTGCATCGGAGTTTCGGCTTCCCTCGAAAGGGTAAGGTATTGTTCCAGCAATCCTTGTTTTTCGTCCGTCCCTATGATGTCGTCTTCGGTCAGGCGTTGCAGGCTTATGAAACCGCTATCGTTTACGATACGCTCAAACTGGGCGACTGCCTCCATAAAGCGGTGTATCGTTTCCTTGTTCCTGATTTCCTTGGGTATCAGCGAACCTTTGCAAAGCGAACTGAAGTTGCTTTGCATACGCATTCTTTCCTTGGTAGTTTTGGTCAGGAACAGGTAGCAATAATGGTTCAGGAACGGTCGCTCATTAAAATGGCGCTGGTAGGATTTAGCCAAAAAGCTCTGGTCTTCCTTTGCCAAATCGGGAGCGTAGTTTTCCTTGATGTACCAATCCTGTTTGTGAACGATTGTAAAATCCGGTAAAGTTTTGATAGCCTTATGCCACGCTGCGTGAATGGCTTCATATTCCGCAGAAGCTACCGTAAACAGTTCCGGCAAACGAACGGCAAAGCAAGCAGTTATGTCTGCATCTTTGGAAAGAATGCAGTTGTTTTCTACTGCCAGCAGAGGGAATTTGCTTTCCAATGTAGTGGTCTTAGATACATTTCTCATACAGCACTCTTTTTAGGTGTGAATTTTAAATAGCGCCTTACGGGCTTGCGGCAGATGATGTAGCGGGGATGTCGTTTATTTGCTCCAATTTTCATCAATCCGTGTTCGCCATATTTCCTGTTTAATGAAAAGGTCTGCCAGACAATGAGCGAAGCACCACCCGCTCCAAGGAACAAGCAGATATAAGAGTTTACGCCAGCCATATACAATATCATCACTAAAATGAGCGTGCCGAGCAGTCCGCCAGCGAAAATGAAAAGGTATTGTGCTTTCAGTCCTTTAAATTCCACCGTTCTTCCGATGCCTTTGTTTATGTTGTAACTGTTCATAAAGCAAAAGATTAAAGGAAGAATGAACGCAGAATGGTAGCGGCAACAATTAAAAAGATACACGCACCGAACCAGCTTGCTGCAGTCTTCGATGTATCAGGGTCGCCTGAACTGAATTTGTTGTACACCTTAACGCCTCCGATGAGGCCAACAACCGCACCGATGGCGTAGATTAGTTGGGTTGCGGGGTCGAAATAGGATGTGACCATTTGGGTAGCCTCGTTGATGCCTGCTTGCCCATTTCCCTGTGCGAACGCACCAATTCCTGACAGCATTGCCACGGCTGTCAGCAGAACTTTTTTTCTTTGTTTTTTCATAATTGAAACACATTAGTTTGTTATAGTTTTCCCGCACGTTGCGGGCTTTCGGAACAAAGGTGTTTCAGAATTCAGAGCGTGATAACAAAGTGGCAGTCAGAGGAATTGTTTGGCGGTGAGTGGCGTTATAAGTGTTAAAATTTAGTATATTAGCTTTTTTATATTTTTTGACTCAATTGAATAAAGCATAAAACTTGTTAACAACTTATACATAGCATAAAACATGGGCGGAAATGCAGGAATTAGAGGATACTTAATACAGACAATTATTTGTGTATTAGATACGCTTGAAAGTGATAATCTGTGGAAATCAGTAACTCTTGAGCCATTAGACGAATCGGAAAAAGTAGATATTAGATGGAAATATTCCGATGATACTGTAAAATTGTGTCAAGTAAAATCTTCACAGAATATAATTAAGCATTCTTCTGCAAAAAAATGGTGTGAAGAACTCGAAACTCATTCGCCAAATGCGTCTCAGTATGAATTAATTGTGATTGGAAATGTTGATGAAAAGCTTTCAAAAGCGGTAGATATTGGAAATGTAAAAATTGGAGAAATTAAACCTTTAAATACTCAAGTTTTAATTGACCAAGCATCAACCAAAATTGACAAGTATTATGAAGACAAAAACAAACCTAAGATTTCATCACAAGTTAGAGAACTTATTGTAAAAGCACTAACATTGGAATTTGGGACAAGTTCTATTATTGGAAAAGAGATCTCAAGAGCGGATTTTGATAAAAAACTTTTGGAATGGATCAGTGCCGTTGAGAATCAAATTGAAACAAATCCATTTGCATCTTTAGCTCCTCCAACGGAAAATCAAAACGTTCCTATCAATCATAGAATCGTTAAAAAAATATTAGAACTTATCGGCTGGCATCAGTTTGGAGAAAATCACGTAGTAGAACGTTTTAATGACAAAACAGAAGAAAATGAAATTCATTCAGTTGATTTTCTTGGAGATTTTGAAAGCAAACTAAAAGAAGACTCAGGAGATTTGGTGATGGTTTCATCTCTTCACTCACTTAAATACCCAGACTCTTCTAAGACAGAAATATCAAAATATTTAAATGATACAGATATTGTGTGTTCAGACTTGGAGGAAAAAAATAAAATTCCGATAAAAAGATTTGATTCTACTGATGTTTACAGCCTCTTATTTTGGCTCTCCACAGACAACAGTGAAGTTTCAACTGATTTTATTCATTATACAAAAGATAACTATAAACGTAACTTACTGCATGAAAATATAAACTACTTTTTGATTGATAACAATAAAGCAAACTTTTTAATAAGCAGTATTACAACTGCAAAAAATTACAGAGAAGATGTCCCAGTTAAATTCGCGTATCCTATTACCGAAGCCAACCAAAGTCCCAAACGTATTGGAGAAAGAGGATTAAAACTTCCACCTCAATTCATTAATACCTCTGTCCTTCCAATTACTAAAGAAAGTAAATCTAAAATTAGTTTTCTTCTTTTTTGTGTATGTCTTCAAAAGAAAGTGTACTTTTTCTTAGAGAGTGTTTTCTGTTTCAAATATAGAATTTAAAGTTTAGTTTTTTGCTTTTAAAAAGAAAAAAAATTAGGTTTCGATTAATTTTCTTTTGTAATATTCCTTTTTTCTTCTTTTTAGAGTTTCAGATTTTATCTGCTGTCTTATTTTCAACACTTCATCGGCTCTTCCAAAGTACACATCCGCTGGAGTTAGATTCTTCAAAGATTCGTGATAACGCTCATTGTTATAGCGGTTTACAAATACTTCCAAAGCCGCTTCCAATTCCTCTGGACTGTAATAATGATGCAGTTTCACCACATTTTTCATCGTCCTGTGGTAGCGTTCAATCTTGCCTTGCGTCTGTGGATGAGCGGGCTTTCCATGGATTTGCTTCATGCCGTGATTATCGTGTAAATACTCCTTTAATTCCTCGGTAATATAGCAAGAACCGTTGTCCGACAGAAGTTTCGGAACTTGTCCTTTTCTTAAACCTGCTTTCTTCACAGCTCGGTCAATGGTTCTTTGAACATCATTCACCTTCATATTTCGGCACAACTCCCAATGAATGATATAGCGGCTAAAATCGTCAATCACGGTGCTTAGATAGTACCAGCCCCAACCCAGAATTTTAAAGTAAGTAAAATCTGTCTGCCACATTTCGTGAACAAAATTGGTTTTATCTTTAAATTCATTCGAGGCAGAAATCAGGATGTGTGATGGAGCCGTTATCAGTCCTCTTTTCTTTAAAATACGGTAAACACTGGATTCTGATATAAATACGCCCTTCTCATCGGTGATTTTATGAGCCAGTTCTCTGCTGGAGAGTTCAGGATAATTCAAAGCGATTTCTACCACCAGATTTTTCTCTTCTTCAGGAATGCTGTTCCACTGCCTTCGGCTGGAAGAAGGGGAAGGTAAAAAGCCTGCTTCACCTTTCTCAAGGTACAGATTATACCACTTGTAGAAGGTGCTTTTGTGAATGCCAAGTTCCCTGAGTGTCCTGTTCACGCCGATTTCACTACGGGTAACCATTTGGATGATTTCCAGTTTTTCTTCAGGTAACAACCTCATATATTTTCTGTATTTTTCGGTTATTCCAGAATTTCCTGTACTTCGTTAAATAATATAATTTGCTCTTCTTTCTCCCATTTACTAATGTATGTTTCCCAGTAGCTTTTTTGAAATTCCAGGAACCTTCGAAGGCTATCCGGTTTCATCAAAGACATAAACATTTCTTTTCTTTGCCTGTGTGCTGAATTATCCAATGTCTGGACGCCCTTCTGGCCGAATAATGTTTTTTGCACCCTTTTAGGAGTAGCTCCTTTGCGTTGAAACTTTTCAGTATCATAGAAAACCTCCGCGGCGTCTTTTCCACTGATGCAAATTGCTTTCTTTAACATTAAGCGGGTTCTAAAAATATCAGTCCCAAGCTTTTCACGCTTTTTCTGAATAAATTCATAGCCGTCACGAAGTAGTATCAAACTACTATCAAAGTTTTTGCCTTTCGGAATAGCTGTCATGTTCTTTACATCTTTAAAAAATAATCTTTCATTTTTTAGACCAGTAACTGATACTTAATACAATTTAAGTTATGTTGAATTACAG
Source organism: Chryseobacterium nakagawai (assembly GCF_900637665.1). Classification (NCBI taxonomy): domain Bacteria; kingdom Pseudomonadati; phylum Bacteroidota; class Flavobacteriia; order Flavobacteriales; family Weeksellaceae; genus Chryseobacterium; species Chryseobacterium nakagawai. Next base: position 3,917,677 of record NZ_LR134386.1, on the reverse strand, counting down.
CTACTGCATCATTTAATACAAAGCCCTCCTATATTAAATATGCAATGCCCTGTCTTCGGTAGCTGCCAGACAGGCTTCTTTAAAGGTCTCGGAAAATGTGGGGTGCCCGTGCGACATCCGTGCAACATCTTCGGCAGATGCCCTAAACTCCATTGCCACCACCGCTTCGGTATAACTGTCTGCAATGCGGGGGCCTATCATATGCACGCCCAATATCTCATCGGTCTGTTTATCGGCTATAACCTTGATAAAGCCATCGGTATCCATACTTATTTTTGCCCTTGCATTGGCCTTGAATGGAAAAGATCCTGTTTTTATAGTTTTATTGGCCTTCTTCAATTCTTCCTCTGTCAATCCTACTCCTGCAACCTCTGGCTGGGTATACACGATATTTGGGATAAGCGAATAATTGATATGGGGTTTTTGGCCAACAATCCGTTCGGCTACAAAAACGCCTTCCTCACTGGCTTTATGGGCAAGCATTGCCCCTCGGATTACATCCCCAAGGGCATATACTCCCTTGACGTTGGTTTCGAGGTTTTCATCTACCTTTATCTGTCCATTCTCATTGGTTTCCACTCCTATATTTTCAAGCCCTAAATTGGCGGTATATGGTTTTCGGCCAATGGCCATAAGGCAGTAATCGCCTTCTAAATTCATTTCTTCTTTATTGGAAAGGTTTTCCGCATTTAACGCCACTTTGCCATTAGTTGCCGTTGCATTTGTCACCTTATGTTCCAAATAAAAATCAATTCCCTGTTTCCTTAGGGAACGGTGCAATTGATGTCCCAGTGCGCCATCCATAGTGGCAATAAGGCTATCAAAATATTCTACTATAGAAACCTTTGAACCCAAGCGGGCGAATACGGAACCTATCTCGACCCCGATAACGCCGCCGCCAACGACCATTAAATGCTTGGGGATGTCCCGTAGGGCAAGGGCTTCGGTGGAAGAGATTATCCTTTTTTTATCGATTTCAATATTGGGCAGTGAAGCGGGTTTGGATCCGGTGGCAATGATGATTTTATCGGTTTCTATGGTTTCCGTTTTATCTTCGCCCTTAATTTCAATAGTATTTTTATCCTTGATGATACCGTGGCCTTCATAAACGGTGACCTTGTTCTTTTTCATCAGATAATCAACGCCATTGATGATTTCCTGTACCACATCTTGAACCCTTTGGTTCATTTTCAGGATATCGACATTGGCCTCTTTAACATCAATCCCAAATTTTTCGAATTGATGCTTGAGTTTGTAGTAATGCTCAGAAGCTTCCAACCAAGCTTTTGACGGAATACAGCCCACGTTAAGACAGGTACCGCCCAACGTGCTGTACCTTTCAACAATGGCCACTTTTAATCCCAATTGGGCGCAACGGATGGCACTTACATACCCACCCGGGCCAGACCCTATAATAGTTACATCAAATTTTTCCATATTCGTATTTTTTTAAGTTAGTTAAGGTAGAAAAAACCTGAACCTGACCTTTGGTCACGAGAATTCAGTTTTCTGTAAATCGTCAGCAAAAAGTGTACCGATTTAGTTCAGAACTAAGATAGTGTTTTCATAATAAACAGAACAAAAAAAACCATTAAATTTGATTTATTATGACAGCCAAAAAACCAATCAGTAATCCTGAAAATTATTTAAAAGACATCCGCAGAAAAACCAGAAGGATTTTCACCGCGGAACAAAAGATCCTAATTGTGATGGAAGCCCTTCGGGCTGAAACCTCCATAGCCGAACTCTGTCGCAAGCACGCTATTCAGGAATCTACCTTCTACAAATGGAATAAGGAGTTCATTGAAGCCGGTAAAAAGCAACTCTCAGGAGATACTCTTCGCCAGGCAACCTCCGAAGAAGTCTCTCAGCTTCGGGAAGAGAACCGAAAACTCAAGGAGACGGTCGCCGACCTCGTTATCCGCTACGACATTGTAAAAAAAAGTTTGGAAATTCTGGAATAACCGAAAAATACAGAAAGTATATGAGGTTGTTACCTGAAGAAAAACTGGAAATCATCCAAATGGTTACCCGTAGTGAAATCGGCGTGAACAGGACACTCAGGGAACTTGGCATTCACAAAAGCACCTTCTACAAGTGGTATAATCTGTACCTTGAGAAAGGTGAAGCGGGATTTCATTCTTCCCCTTCTTCTGGCAGAAGGCAGTGGAACAACATTCCTGAAGAAGAGAAAAATCTGGTGGTAGAAATCGCTTTGAATTATCCTGAACTCTCCAGCAGAGAACTGGCTCATAAAATCACCGATGAGAAGGGTGTATTTATCTCAGAATCCAGTGTTTACCGTATTTTAAAGAAAAGAGGACTGATAACGGCTCCATCGCACATCCTGATTTCTGCCTCGAATGAATTTAAGGATAAAACCAATTTTGTTCACGAAATGTGGCAGACAGATTTTACTTACTTTAAAATTCTGGGTTGGGGCTGGTACTATCTAAGCACGGTGATTGACGATTTTAGCCGCTATATCGTTCATTGGGAATTGTGCCGAAATATGAAGGTGAATGATGTTCAAAGAACCATTGACCGAGCTGTGAAGAAAGCAGGTTTAAGAAAAGGACAAGTTCCGAAACTTCTGTCGGACAACGGTTCTTGCTATATTACCGAGGAATTAAAGGAGTATTTACACGATAATCACGGCATGAAGCAAATCCATGGAAAGCCCGCTCATCCACAGACGCAAGGCAAGATTGAACGCTACCACAGGACGATGAAAAATGTGGTGAAACTGCATCATTATTACAGTCCAGAGGAATTGGAAGCGGCTTTGGAAGTATTTGTAAACCGCTATAACAATGAGCGTTATCACGAATCTTTGAAGAATCTAACTCCAGCGGATGTGTACTTTGGAAGAGCCGATGAAGTGTTGAAAATAAGACAGCAGATAAAATCTGAAACTCTAAAAAGAAGAAAAAAGGAATATTACAAAAGAAAATTAATCGAAACCTAATTTTTTTTCTTTTTAAAAGCAAAAAACTAAACTTTAAATTCTATATTTGAAACAGAAAACACTCTCTAAGAAAAAGTACACTTTCTTTTGAAGACATACATTTCCGCAAAGTGGAAGAACTGTCTTCCTTCGTAGTGAAAATATATTGTGGAATAGTTTAGTTGTTCTTTTATATAGCGGATTTACATTCTGCGACCGTTTCTTTTACTGATTGTATTTTCCTCTAGCTTTGGACTAATCAATTGTTTTCGTTCCACCTCTTGTCCATTGTTGCGCTTCACAGTTTCCGCGAAACGGGTCTTATGCCACGGTATTACTTTGGCTTTAAAATGCAGTTGCACTCCATGCTTTTTTAGATAGTCTGAACTATTCAAGTCACCCGCTTTGTTCTGTCCAATTGGATCAAGGGTGCGTTTGCCGGGAATTTGTACAACGATAAGGTCTTTGGGGATCTCCTTGACATTGAGGCTCACTTCCTGAAAAGTATGCGTCTTTTGATTGTAAGGAATGGTATAGGTGTCGTCTTTGTGCGAATAATAATGCTTGAGTTCAGAAAAGATAATGCCCCGTGACCAGATATCATCGTTAGGGTTCAATTTGTCATTAAACAAATCAATATAAAAAGTGTGTCCTGCGATATCTATTGTTGGTATAATACCTTCGTAAGCAATTTTATCGAATGCATCCTGATCAACCATCAACTTGAAATCATCCATTCCCTCTATTATATCTTCGGAAATATTATGCTTTTTTGCCATCCCTATTGGGTCGAGTTTTACAAAGTCGGGTATCTCTGCCAATTTTGCTCCCTGTTCGGAGAATGTCGTCAAGCTATTACTATTCGGGCTGTACCAAAATCTATAACCTTGGACTGCTTTTTCTTCCATATCAGATATGGAAATTATATTTTTAGGATTGGCTTTTTCACGTAGTTCCAACTGATTGACATCCACGATAAATTCTGTTCCGAATATTTTGCATGTTGGGAGCACTCTTTGCTTATCGGTAGGTATCCGATATAAGCTGTCCTTTGGCCCGTTGACGACATAGCCTTCTTTTGGTTGTAGCTGTTCGGCAACATTACGTTTTATATGTTCAATCACATTGGTGTCTACCCAAGGCAGGGTACGGGCTTCAAAGTGCATTTGCTTCACATCCTGTTCAGTAATGCTATTGCCATGCTTTCTATTCCATCCCACTATATCCATTTCATACTGATTTGGAAACTGCACTATGATAATATCCGTAGGCAGTTCGGTCATTTTAGAAACATCGTCTTGCTGAAATTCGCGTGTTTTTGGATTGTACGGAATTACATAAGCCCGTCTATCTCTGTCGTAGTAATCTTTAATCTCCGTGAAGTCAATGCCTTTGGAAAGAAAATCGTCTTTAGGGCGTAGTTTATTCATCTGTAAATCCACGTAAAAAGTATGACTTGCAATATTTATAGTTGGTAATATACCTTTGTTTACACTCAAATCGTACAGATCGGGATAAGTTTTATTTTCCATATTTCCCTGTTTTTATAGAAGATAAAGGGAAGTCTACACAAACTCCCCAATGTCAAAATCACTCAAATCATTATTCCGCAAAGTGGAAGAACCGGCTTCCGTTTCAGTCGTAAGCGTGCTATCCAAAAGCTCGGCAATTTTTCGGGAAGCACCCTCGATGGAGTTTTCCAGCAGGCTGAATAATTCAGTACCTTGTAATCTTTGAACTATCGCTACCGCTGTTTCCTTTTGGGATTGTTCCAAATTCTCTTTTTGTAGCAACGCCCCTACGGAGCTTAGTTCGTCATAGGTAACCCCTTGAGCAAGACTGTCATCGCCACCAGATATTCCATACCTGTTCCATTCTTCTTCCTCTTCGTCCAAATCAGGCATATTGCTGAAAACTTCGTCCAGCTCTTCCTGCGGAACCTGAATGCCGACGATTTCATTCTCGTCGTATTCGATGTCTAAATTATCGGGATTTATTTCTTGTTCTTCTATTTGGCTTTCATTGGCAATGTTTAGCCGTGAATGGCTTCTTACAGGCTTGGGCTGACCCATAATATCGGGCAGGTTCGGATTGATTTTTTCCTGTTTTGGTTTTTGTTCCGACCTTTTTTTAATGACAATCTTGTCCTGTAAAAGCAGGGCGATGACTATCAGCAGGCATATCACAATAATTATTTCCATAACCTCTAATTTTTAAAACAGTCCTTTGTATTTTTCTTTGAACTCCTTTGTAATGGCATCCTCATACACGTTAAAATGATGTTCGAGGATTTTATTGAGATAGGCAAACAAGGGTATCTTATCGTTGCCAATGATTTGAACTATTCGTGTTAGTCGTTCGTGATATTCAGGACTTAGGTATATGCTTTTACTGCCTCTTTTCTGCTCAATATCCATTTGCAGAAATGCCTGTTCATAGCTGTTTTGCGCTTGATCTCTCATTACTTCGGGAATACCATTGTCTGTAACAACATTCCTTTTTTTATTATTTTTCTTCATTATAAAATGGGTTTAAAACGTTCATTGAAATAATCGGTAATATCATCCCCAAATTCTCTGAAGTGATGTTCAAGAATATTATCGATGTACGAGTAGAGTGTTGTTTTTTCTTCCCTCGTTAATTGCACAATGCGGAGCAATCTCTCGTGGTATTCAGGACGTATGTAAACTACCTTACCACTACGACCAGACGGAAACCGGTTGACCAGAAACGTTTCCTCGTAATCCGCTTTTTTAGACGAACTGCTTCGGGCTTTTTCTTTGGCTTTAGGCTTGATTTCCTTTGGTTCTTCCTGTTGCTGGTTTTTCTGGTTTGGAGTAACAGGCTCATCGCCACTGATAATGTTCATCAGATAATCCTCATCAACATCAGGCTTTTTAAAATCATTTTTATCTGTACCCATGGTTTCGCTTTTATAGATGAGTAATTTTTAAAAATTCCTCAACGAACAAATCCATTTTCGTTGCTTTCATCAACTGAGTTTCGGCAGGTAGCAGGCTTGACCTGAACACATAACTTTCTGTATCATCCGTTTCCTTTCGGAAACGCTTGCTGTCCATTATCCTGGTTTCCATTATGGGTAGGTTGAGTGTTTTAATGACACTTTGATATGCCTCGTATAAACTTGTCTTTTCCCTGCCGTCCACCTGGTTCCAAAACAACCACAGTTTTTGTTGATCGTTGCCTTCAATGTTTTTCGGAAGTTCAAGAAAGGCTTTTGTGAAGCCCAATGTGCTTTCCACTACCAAGCGGTCGGCGGTAATGGGCGAAAAGATAAAATCCATCATTTTCAAGGTTGTCAATACCCCTTTGGTATTGGCAGTTCCCGGCAGGTCAAAGAAAATAACATCAGGTGCAACTGCCGATTGGCTTACGTATTCCGATGCCATTTCCAAAGCATTTTCAGCTTTGCTTTTGATAATCGGGTATGCCTTTTTGTTGATAGTTTGGAATTGCTTCATTGCCAACTTTTTATGGTAGTCATTCTGCATTATGGTCTTTTTATCCCGTTCACGCATATTGGTCAGACTGTGTTGTGGAAAGTCACAATCAAATACAAGCACATTAAAACCTAAGCGGTAGTGAAGCACACTCGCCAATAAGGTGGTCATCGTAGATTTTCCCACACCTCCTTTTTGGGTGGAGAAGCTGATTTTTAAGGTTTTCTTCTTTGTTTCCATTATTTAAAAATTTATTGTTACGCACTTTGCCTGTTTTACAGGTTTGAATATTGGTGTATTGGTATATTCCCTTTTTTCCATATTCCTGTATTGCTTTTTGGGAATGTTCCTGTATCGTTTTTTGCTTTCCTTACAGCCTTGTCAGGTGTATGTTTTGGCTGGTTGTAAACCGTGCAGAAAACAAAATGCTTTACCGCTTTTATGCTTTTACACTTTTATGGTTTTATGCTTTTAAAACCTTATGCTTTTATTGCCAACAGCATTTATGTAATCCTTATTTTCTTCTTTGTCTAACTACATTTTTTACTACCTGCCTTAAAACTATAAGGCAAATAAAGCGATTGATTTTTTCGAGTTTGGAAGTGTGGCAGTGTTTGGCACTCAAAGGCAGAGTTTGTCCGGGTATTGCATTGCAATACTCTTACGGGCAGGGCTTTACTTTGTAAAATGATTTTTATTAACGGATTTATGCAAAAGCATCTTGACAAAATGGACACTAAGCAGAACGGCAACAAGCCGTTTTTCCCTGTTACATCCAATCCGTCCCGCAGGGCGGATTTTTGTGTTCACCGGAACACGGCAAGTTGTGTTTTGAGGCACTCAAAAACGTTTTTAGTGCCTCAAAACAACTTGCCCTTTGCAGGGGGCATAAAAAACCTCCGAAGTCGGTTTTTCGTGTAAATTATAAATGGATTAGTGATGAATGAGAACAGTAAGAGAAAACAGAATAAAGGCGGTCGTAAGCCAAAGCTCAACCCCAGCACCCACCGCCACGTTTTCCGATTGACAGACGAGGAAAACGCTAAACTTTTATCGCTTTTTGAAGCATCGGGAATGCCCAATAAGGCAAAATTTATCATCTCGCAGGTGTTCGGAAACGAAATGAAGTCAGTTAAAATTGATAAAGGAACGGTTGATTTTTATATGCGACTAACTTCGTTTCACACCCAATTTCGGTCAATAGGTGTCAATTACAATCAGATTGTGAAGTTGTTGTACCGTCATTTTTCGGAAAAGAAAGCCGCTGCATTCCTCTATAAATTGGAAAAACAGACGGTTGAAATGGCAATGTTGTGTCAGAAAATCATTCAGCTAACCGAAGAATTTGAAGCTAAACATCTGAAAAAACAGTGTTAGAAATGATAGCAAAAATTGGAAGAAGCAAAAATCTGTACGGTGCATTGGCGTACAATAACCTGAAAGTGGAGAAAGAAAACGGGAAAATTCTGTTTACGAACAAGATTATTGAAACACCGAGCGGACAATATTCTGTGCCACAATTAGCCCAATCTTTTGAGCCGTACCTCATCGCAAATCGCAATACGCAATATCATACCCTGCATATTTCGCTCAATCCCGACCCGAATGATAAGGTAAGCGATGACCAATATAGGGAAATGGCGGAGCAGTATATGCGTGAGATGGGCTACGGCGAACAGCCTTTTGTAGTCTTCAAACACACGGATATTGACCGCAGTCATATCCATATTGTATCAGTCTGCGTGGACGAACAGGGCGTAAAGATTTCCGATAAATTTGAAAAAGTACGGTCTATGAATGTATGCCGTGAGTTGGAAAGGCAACACGGTCTGATACCTGCCACGGACAAAGAGCGTAATCAGAACGATAAGGTTTTCCGTCCGGTGGACTATCGAGCAGGCGATGTAAAAAGTCAGATTGCTTCGGTCATTAGACACCTGTCGAACTATTACCAATTTCAGACTTTGGGGGAGTATAACGCCTTGCTTTCCCTATTCAATATTACCACTGAAAAAATAGAGGGCGAGTTACACGGCAAGACACAGCAGGGTTTAGTGTATGCTCCTTTAAACGAGAAAGGCGAAAGAGCCGGACATCCGTTCAAGGCTTCGCTTTTCGGAAAGAACGCAGGGCTTGCGGCTTTGGAATTGCATTTTGCGAAATGCAAAACAACCCTGAAAGACACCCCCGCCAAACAGACCTTAAAGTCTGCCGTTACCATTGCCCTGCAATCCACGAACAACGAACAGGTTTTTAAAAAACAGTTAGGCGAACAGGGTATTAACGTGGTGGTACGCAGGAACGATACAGCTCGTATATATGGAATGACCTTTATAGACCACAATTCTAAAACCGTTTGGAACGGTTCACGGTTAGCAAAGGAACTTTCTGCCAATACCTTTAATGATTATTGGAACAACGACATCAAACCGAAAATTAAAGAGCCGACCGAGCCACAAAAAAAATCCGCTACGACCAAACATGCGGAGGAACTGCCTGCGGAAAAACCGCACCATTTCTTCGACTTCCTCAACATAGAGCCGAAACACGAGGACGGTCTGATAGAAGCCTTTGGCGGTTTGCTCATTCCCGAAGCACAGGGAGAAGATTACGAGGAACAGGACTTTGCCAATCGTATGAAGAAGAAACGGAAACGAAAAAGAGGTCAGCAGTAGTATTTAGCCAAACACTGCCACGCACTGCCAATGCCTGCCACATTCATATAGCCACGCTATACAGCCCATAAATTCACGCCCGAACATTTAAAATTTATCAAAATGCAGGGAGAAGACGATTTAAGAGGGCTTGCCAAGATAATGGCATTTATGCGGGCAGTGAGTATTCTATTGGTACTGATGCACCTTTATTGGTTTTGCTACGGTTTCTTTTTGGAACGTGGCTGGACATTGGAAATAATCAACAAAATATTAGGGAATTTTCAGCGAACGGCAGGGCTGTTTTCGCATACCCTATATACCAAAGCCTTTGCTTTGGTTTTGTTGGCTTTGAGCTGTTTGGGAACAAAGGGCGTAAAGAATGAAAAAATAACGTGGACCAAAATCTACGTGGCGTTGGGCGTTGGTTTTGTGCTGTTCTTTCTGAATACGCCTTTATTAAAGCTACCTCCGGTAATCGGTACATTTCTCTATATCCTTACCATTTCGTTAGGATATATCGCCTTGCTAATGGCAGGTGTTTGGATGAGCCGATTGCTCCGTACCAACCTGATGGACGACGTTTTCAACAACGAAAATGAAAGTTTTCAGCAGGAAACAAGGTTGATGCAAAATGAATATTCTGTCAATCTACCCACGAAGTTTTACTACAAAAACAAATGGAATGACGGTTGGATAAACGTAGTCAATCCTTTTCGGGCAACGATTGTGCTGGGAACACCCGGTTCCGGTAAATCTTATGCTATCGTAAACAACTATATCAAGCAACAGATTGAGAAAGGTTTCAGTATGTATATATACGACTTCAAATTCGACGACCTTTCCACGATTGCTTACAATCATCTACTGAAGAACAGGGATAAATACAAAGTTCAGCCGAAATTTTACGTGATAAACTTTGACGACCCACGCAAGAGCCACCGTTGCAATCCACTTAATCCCGATTTTATGACGGATATTTCGGATGCCTACGAAGCGGCTTATACCATAATGTTGAACCTCAACAGGTCGTGGATACAGAAGCAAGGGGATTTCTTCGTGGAAAGCCCGATTATTCTATTGGCAGCCATTATTTGGTATCTGAAAATCTATGATAACGGCAAATATTGTACATTCCCACACGCCATAGAATTACTAAATAAAAAGTATTCAGACGTATTCACGATTTTAACCTCCTATCCCGATTTGGAAAATTACTTATCGCCTTTTATGGATGCGTGGCAAGGCGGAGCACAAGACCAATTACAGGGACAAATCGCATCGGCTAAAATTCCATTGTCAAGAATGATTAGCCCGCAGTTGTATTGGGTTATGACAGGCGATGATTTTTCGCTGGACATCAATAACCCGAAAGAGCCGAAAATTTTGTGTGTGGGCAACAATCCCGACCGCCAAAATATCTACTCCGCAGCTTTGGGTTTATACAATTCGAGGATTGTAAAACTGATTAATAAAAAGGGACAGCTAAAGAGTTCCGTTATCATAGATGAGTTGCCTACGATTTACTTCAGGGGACTGGATAACCTTATCGCAACGGCGAGAAGTAATAAAGTGGCTGTATGCTTGGGCTTTCAGGACTTTTCGCAATTAACACGTGATTACGGCGACAAAGAGAGCAAGGTTATTCAGAATACCGTAGGTAATGTTTTCTCCGGTCAGGTTGTTGGAGAAACCGCAAAGAGCCTGTCAGAACGCTTCGGGAAAGTATTGCAGAAACGCCAAAGTATGACTATTAACCGTAACGATAAATCAACTTCTATTTCTACGCAATTAGACAGCCTTATTCCGGCTTCCAAAATTTCAACCTTAACACAGGGGATGTTTGTCGGTTCTGTATCGGATAACTTCGATGAACGTATCGAGCAAAAAATATTTCACGCAGAAATCGTGGTAGATAATGAAAGAGTTTCCGCAGAAACCAAAGCATATCAAAATATACCGCAGATTTTATCTTTTGTAGATGAGCAGGGCGAGGATAAAATGAAACAGGAGATTGAAAGCAATTACCGTCAGATAAAATCGCACATTCTGCATATCGTTGAAAATGAAATGGAGCGTATCAAGAACGACCCGAACTTACAGCATTTGGTGCAGGAGGGATAGTTTATTAATCAAACAAGACCATTCGGGATACGTTGTTTGATGAATAAGCCATCATCATAGAATATAGTTTTGTGAATACTAAATTAAAGCCTTTCGGGGCTAAATTTGTATACTTTTTTTACTTTTGTATTTTATACTCAGCGATTATTCGATTTTACCTTAAACCTTTAAAATTTATTTTTTATATTTTTACGGTAACGCTCAATATCTGATTAACTTAACAACAACCATTGGATGATAAGTGTATTTACAGAACGTGCATTATTACGGAAAGTGAAATTAGGGGACTCTTTTAGCCCCCAAAAGACTACTATTGTTATCATTGAAAAGGGAAGCATCAGCATCAAATCCAATGAGTTGATACATCACTACAAAAAAGGAAATTTGGGTATGATAATACCCAATAATGTATATAAGGTAAATGCCTTTACAGATGATGTGAAAGCATATTTTATTTTAATAGACAGGGATGAGCTAAACAATCAAACTTCTTTTGCTTTCAATAAATATGAAATGCAGCAAGCACTTCGCAGCAGTAACAATAATATTGAGAAAGTTTCAGATAATGCTTTTGCTCATATACTCAACTTATGTGAACAGCTTTTTTATTATAATCAGGAAGAAAAAGAAATCACGTTTAGCCAGCAGATAAAGCTGTCTTTATTCACATCGCTGGTGTATATTTTGGTGGGAGACTTTTTACAGGGAAAAGGAAAGGACATAAACATTCTTAAAAATTCAAGAAAAGAAAGCATCACGATGAAGTTCCTGCAATTGGTAAGCATAAATTTCATGAAAGAAAAAGAGCTTAAATTCTATGCCGACAAATTGTTGATTTCTTCCAAATACCTTTCCAATACCGTCAGGGAAATAACCAATCAGCCACCGTCCAAATTTATTACCGAAGCATTGCTGAACAATGCAAAAATCCTGCTGCTCAATTCCGACAACTCTATTAAAGAAATATCCAACGAGCTTGATTTTTCTGACCAATACGCATTTGGCAAATTCTTTAAGAAGCACACAGGACTTAGCCCCTCTAATTTCAAGAAAACGAATAAATTAGTCGATGCCATTTAGCATCGAACACACCCTTTCCTTTAATAGTAGTATTTAATCTGTGCAGATACTGTTTGAACCTCTTTTTAGGCATTATAAACCTTTACTGAAAGTCCTGCAAACCCGAACTTTGCATCAGTATTAAAATTTACATCTTAAAAAGACAGTCTATGGCAATATTTTTTAAAACAATCCGAAACACCATAAAGCACTGGTATGTACCTGCTATCATCGGGGCATTATTTATTGTATTGGGCGGTTATCTGTTTACAGTCCCTGAATCTGCTTATCTTTCATTGGTTATGCTTTTCAGTATATCGTTTTTGGCAAGCGGCATTATGGAAATTTTCTTTTCCGTACAAAACAAGGACGAGTTAGACGGTTGGGGCTGGTATTTGGCAAGCGGAATATTCACACTGCTGATAGGTGTCATATTGATAACCAAACCAGTCGTTGCAGCTACCACATTGCCATTTTTTATTGGGTTCAGCTTATTGTTCCGGTCATTTCAGGGGCTTGGTTTCGCTTTTGAGCTGAAAAACTATGGCGTGTTGCGTTGGGGAAATCTGGCAATTGTAAGCGTACTCGGTATCATCCTTTCATTTTTATTGATTGTCAATCCAATCTTTGCCGGAATCTCTTTAGTGGTAATGACAGCTTTGTCTTTCATATTTGCAGGTATTGTAAGTATTGTATTAGCGTTTCAACTGAAAAAACTGAAAACATTTCCTGAAAGAATCAACAAAGAACTAAAGGAGAAAATTGAACATCTAAAAGAAGAATACTATAAAAATATCCAATCCGAGGATAAATAGAAAATAGTTGCACATTTATCCTTAAATGGTATGCAAGGGCAGTCTTTTGTGGGTTGCCTTTTTTATTGGTATGTTTCGGAAAGCATTAGCAACATACCGTTTGAACCTCTTTTTGTGAATTACTAACCTTTTATGAAGACCCTTTCATTCAGAACTTTGCCAAGTAATATTTAAGTAATTAATGACAAGTTCAAAATGAAAAAAATCACTATGCTATTGTTAGGGCTTTTTGTTTTTTCGCAAACAATCTATGCCCAGCAAGGTCAAGAAAGAACGATAACCATTAAAGAGTTATTTGAGCTGACCAAAGAAAATCATCCGAATCTGAAAGTTTCCAAAACAGATATTGCCATAGCAAAGCAAGATGTAGAAGTTGCTAAAAACGCACAACTCCCTACTTTGAATGCGGCTTTGCAAGGATATTATCTTGGGGATGCCCACATTATTGATAAGGATTTTTCCAATTCCACAAGAGTAGATATGCCACATTTCGGCAATACTTTTTCGATAGATGCCAGTCAGTTGATATGGAAAGGCGGAATGGTAAAAAATGGTATCAAAGCCCAATCTTTGAAAGAAGAATTAACAGAGCTGAATTATCAGTCGAACGAACAAAGCATCAAACTTTTGGTGTTGGGCTACTATCTGGATTTGTATCAACTACTGAACCAAAAATCAGTATATCAGCAGAATATCCAATTGGCGGAACAACGCTTGCAAAACATCAATAAGTTTTATAATCAGGGAATGGTTACGAGAAATGATGTTATCCGCGGCGAACTGCAATTGTCTAATCTTAAACTTGCTTTACAGGTCGTAGAAAATAACCGTCAAATTCTCAATAAACAGCTTACCACCGCTTTGGGATTGTCCGAAAATACACAGATTGTGCCCGACGAAACCATACTTAGCAATGTTCCTAAAGCTTTATTGATGGAAGATTACAGAGCATTCGCACAAAATCATCCAACCATATTGATGACAAAAAAGGCAGTTGATATTTATGAAACCTCCGAAAAGATAACCCGTGCAGAAATGATGCCTTCGTTATCTGCATTTGCAGGAAATCAGCTGGCACGTCCGATTACTACATCAACGCCTGCTCTGGATATGTACACTAACGGATGGAGTGCCGGACTTTCACTGAATTTTAATATTGACGCACTGTACAAAACCCCTAAAAAAATCAAACAGGTGCGTTTTGAAAAAGACAAAGCCATTGCACAGGCAAACGAAGCTGAACAGATGATTGACGTTGCTGTAAATGCCGCTTACATTAAATACAATGAAGCCGTTACTCAGAACAATACACTTGAAACAAACAAAGAACTATCCGATGAAAATTATCGCATTATGAACAGTAAATACAACAACCAGTTGGCTATTTTATTGGATTTGATTGATGCAAGTAATCAGAAATTAGACGCAGAGTTACAGTTTGCTAATTCGGAAATAAGCATCGTTTATGCGTACTACAAATTATTAAAAGAAAGCGGAAATTTATAATAAATTGATAAACTTAAAGATAAAACAATGTCAGAAAATATAGAAAACAACAATCAGGAAAACACACCGCAACCGACTGGACAATCTGCGGAAAAGCAAAAGGTAAACAAGCAGAAAACCAAACAAAAAAAGACCAAAATCATCAATATTTTGATAGTCATTTTGGTTTTGGGCGGACTTTATTTTGTGGTAAAATCCTATTTCAATGTCGGGAACGACAAATACACCAATGCCGCACAGGTAGAATCGTTCATCAACCCGATAAATACAAGGGTTTCGGCTTATATCACTGAAATCCGTTTTGTGGAACATCAATATGTGAAAAAAGGTGATACATTATTGATATTGGACGACCGTGAAATACAAACTCAATTAGGACAGGCAGAAGCTACTTATATGTCGGCTTTGGCTTCTAAAAACGCAACATCCAGTTCGGTAAAAACAGCGACCAACAATGTAAATACCGTTGGAGCAAATGTGCAGGCAGCAAAAGCGAATATAGAAGCTACGAAAGCAAGACTGTGGAATGCGGAACAGAATTTTAATCGTTACAAAAACCTCTTGGCAGACGAAGCAGTAACCCGTCAGCAATTTGACCAGATAAAGACTGATTTCGAGGCACAAAAAGCCCAGTTGGAAGCCCAGATTTCGCAATATCAATCCGTGATTAATTCTAAAACTACGAGCGAATTATCAGTAAACGAAGTACAATCGCGATTGGGAATGAACGATGCTGACATCAAACGAACGCAGAGTGCTTTGGATATGGCAAAACTGAACCTTTCTTATACCGTTATCACAGCTCCCCACGATGGCATTATGGGAAGAAGAACAGTCAATGTAGGGCAGTTGTTAAACCCAAGCCAACAGGTTGGAACTATCGTGGACATCAATAACATTTGGGTAACGGCTAATTACCGTGAAAAACAAATGGGCAACGTACAGATAGGCGGTTTGGCAAAAATACAGGTAGATGCACTGGGCGGTAAAGAATTTGAGGGAAAAATAACCGCTGTATCAGGTGCAACAGGTGCGAGATATGCCGCTGTTCCGGTGGATAACTCAACAGGAAATTTTGTGAAAGTGCAACAGCGTATTCCGGTACGTATTGAATTTACAGATAAGAATAAACCCGAAGACTTGAAATTGCTTCGTGCAGGAATGAATGTAGAAGTGAACTTAAAATAACAGGAAGATGTACAATAAAGGTCCATTTGCAAGCTGGGTTCCCAAACCTTTGATGCTGTTGCTGATTTTGACGATCTTATTCTCGATGATGACCGTTTCCGGAGTATATACAAGTGTCATTACGGATATTACGGGAGCAATGGCTACCTATACGGAATATATCTCGCTTGCCAATAACGCAGGTACAATTGGTATGGGCTGCGCCATAATGATACTGATGCGTGTCAAGATGCGTTTCCGTACCAAAGAAATCATTTCAGTGTCAGCTATTATCCTTGCTATATTATCATATATGTGCGGTACTACAGATAGTCCTGTTGTTCTGATAAGTTGCAGTTTTCTCATAGGTTTTTTCAAGATGTTTCCGCTGATAGAAATGGTATTACCCATTATGTTCATCATTGCTCCGACAGGAGACCGTGGAAAATTCTATGCTGTATTCTACCCCTTGTCCATTGGATTTGGGCAGCTTTCGGCTTATTATTTTTCTACAATGGTGTTCAATGGTAGCTGGCAGACACCTTATATGTTTATGTCCGCTACGATGCTTGTAATTGCGGCAGTATCGCTTATTTTTCAACATAACCAACGATTTGGTTTCAAAATGCCACTGTATCAGATAGACTGGCTGTCACTTGTTTTGATAGCAACCTCCTTTATGTCGCTTAATTACTTTTTTGTGTTTATGAAACAACAGGGGTGGTTTATTTCGCCTTACATTTCGGGTTCATTGATTATCGGAGTGGTTCTTTTTGTAGCATTGATATACAGGCAGAAATCGCTCAAACGAAAGATGATTGATTTCGGAGCATTTAAAAAGAAAAATGTTATCCACGCTACCATATTATTGTTCTTTCTCGGGCTATATCTGGCAAGCACATCGGTATATACACAATATACAGTTGGTGTATTAGGGTATAATAACCTGATTAACGCACATATCAATCTTTGGATGATACCCGGTATCGTCATTGCGGGAATATTGGCATTTTTCGGTTTTAAAAATAAATGGTACATCAAGTATTATATCGCTTTTGGATTTGTGTGTTTTGCTCTGCATACATTAAGTCTTTACCTGATTATACAACCGCAGATGGACATCCGCTACCTCGAATATGCGACGGTACTGAAAGGATTGGGAATGGGCATCCTGTTCATTGGGTTATGGTTTTACGCTACCCTCAACCTGCAAATGAATGAAATGATGGGAATAATGGTTATATTAATTGTGGTAAGGTCTTTTCTGGCTACCTCATTAGGCAGTGCAATTATCGGATGGGCAACTTATCAGTCACAGTGGCAAAGTCTGACCGACATTTCGATGTATCTCGATGCCGGGGAAATTCCGAACGGAATGGCAATATACCAAAACATCAGCCTCAATGCGTTAATGGCTTCCGGGAAAATCGTATTGGGAACATTAACCTGGCTGATTGTCCCTATACTGATATTTATTGCTACACATTCTTACGGAAGTTTCCACTACAAACGGGTGGTGCTGTTCCGCAAAGCGATACGGGGAAATTCAATCAAAGGTTATCGTTTATCTTAATACAAATTATTATGAAATGAAGCATAAGAAAATATTCATTTCCATACCCAAAACAATGAATATTTTCTTATGCGAAATTCCATCTGACCATTAAAAACAATAAAAATAAACAGATGAAAAAAATACTTTTTCTGACAGATTTTTCAGAAGTAGCAAAGAACGCATTTTTATATGCCCTATCGCTTGCAGATAATTTTAACTCGGAATTGCACATTCTGCATATTACACCTATTATTGAACCGAAGACGGACGAGGAACGCTATCGGGTACACCCTTTGGCACAGATGTTCAACGATTCGCTGGAAAATGATGAGTGGAACGAATTTAAGACAGAAGCAAAAAAATTGGAGCAGTTGGCTCATAACAACAATAAGCTTCACGTTCCCGTAGAGTTCCATTTTGAAAATGGCTATTTCCAAGATGTAATTGAGAGCCATATCGTAGAAAAATCAATTGACCTGATTGTAATGGGTACGTCGGGGAATAACACTATAGACAAAAAACTGTTCGGCTCGCACGCAGTAAGGCTGATTGACAGTGGTTTTGATATACCGATATTGGCAGTGCCTGCAAAAGCCGTTTTTACCTCTACGGGGGCGTTTGCCGTTGCGGTAATGCTCGTTGAAAATGAATGTGTCATTATCAGGCGGATTGCCACAAAACTCTCCCCGTCAGAGACACCTTTAAAATGTGTACACATAGTCGATACAGAAGAAAAAGCTATGGCTGCACAACAAAAGAAAGCACATTGGCTTACAAATTTTGAGGGTCTTGATGTTCAGGTGGATATTGTTATTGATACGGATATAGAAGACGGCTTGACAAAGTATGTAGAAGATAACTATATCAATATCCTAAGCATCATACATAGACAATTACCCTTTATGAAAAGATTGTTCAATATAAACCATAGTAAAAGGCTGCTACGTCTTTCTGAAACGGCAATGCTGATATATAATGTAGAAGATAAATAAAACATTTGTTATGGAAATAAAACCAAAAATTCTTTTGCCTGTTGATTTTTATTCAACATCAGACAATACTTTCTTATATGCAATAGCATTTGCAGAACAGTTCAATGCAGATGTTCATATACTAACCGTGTTGGAAGATACGGCTGAACCGGAACAAAACAATCAATTCAGAAAAGGGCTGAAAGAACGTGAAATAGAACTGTTCTATCAACAGATAAAAAGCTATAAGAATACTTCGGAAGTAAACCTTTCTTTCGGACTGACAAAGGAAAGTTTCACGGACGCAATCATTAACTATTTACAGAACAACGCGATAGATTTCCTGATAATCGGATATGACACCAACGGAATAAAATCCAATTCACAAATTAGGCAGGAAATATCAGAGAAGAATTATAAAGTCAATGTGCCGATTATTATCGTTCCGGAAAAAGCTACTTTCAGTATAGAAAACAATATCGCTTTCGATGTACGACTACATAGTGAAGAATGTGAATTATTGAAAAAGCTCGCCGTTGATTTCAACAAAAAAGGCAGGTTAGTGCATTGTATACATATAGCAGACTCCCAAAAATCGTTTAACGAGGCGGTAGCTAAAAAAGATGCTTGGCTGAATAAGATTAATCAGACCAACCTAAGTTTGGATATACTCTTATCCAAAAATATAATGAACGGGCTAAAGAAGATAATTGAGAAATATAATATTCAGGTGCTCACTATGATAAACAGTTCTGCTAATGAAATCCAGACCTTGCTAAGAACACAGGTGGAAGCCCTTACTGTGCTAAGTCCCAAAGCAGTTTATGTTTATATTTCTACTAATCAAAGAATTGATTTTTAAATGGTATTATGCTGGATAAATTTTATAATGAAACACTACATAAACTGGAAACGGCTATCAACGAATTGGAGATTGAAGCAGATAATTGCTCGATACAACGAGTTGAAGCCATAATTCAACTTATTATCCAAACCCTGTCCAAATTAAAGGAGTATGTTTTAAAACGAGGGTTTAAAAATACTGATGAGGAAATCCATTTTTTCAAACATCAGAAACCTGTCATTGTTTCAAAGCTGATTTATTACAATGCTATCTATAAAATAGAAAGCAAAAAGCCTTATGGTGCAAAGCGGATAAAGAAATTTCTTAACAAAGAATTGAAAAAACTCAAAAAATTCTTTGACAACAATATTGACTTTTACAAGTATTACCGTAGTGGCAATTCTTTTCTTGATGAAAATTTCTTTATTCGTGGAAAACACGATATAAGGATGTGGTTGGATACGTTTTATTTTGAGGCAGACCACCGTTTTTGCACTTCTCACGATTATAAGGTCGCCAAAATAATTGCCAATGACCTGATACAAGTTTATCTTGAAGACCAGCTAAATAGCAATCATAAAAAGGTATCTGATAGTTCTTCACTCCATTGGACAGGAAGTAAAACGGCATTGACCGAGTTGATTTATGCACTCTACGCACAAGGCGTATTCAACAACGGAAATACCGATATAAAATTGATTGCCAAAACATTTGAAACTGCCTTTAATATTGATTTGGGCGATTTCTATCATACATTTATGGAATTGAAAGCCCGAAAAATAAACCGTACCAAATTCCTCGACAGCCTGTGTGAAGCTCTGATAAAGAAAATGGACGAACAAGACGAGAGGTAATATTTTATAATACCCCTCGTGGCAGATGAACGCCTTTTGTCCGAATAATACTTTCTGAAATCTTTGGTGTTTCTTGCTTTTTTTCGGTTTGCTCCGCAGGTTCTTGTTTTTGTTCCGGTTCGATAGATAGTTGTATCTTACGCTCAACAGTCGCTAATTCCGTTTTGAGTTCACTCAATCGGTTTTCCTTTGACCACGTACCATTAACGACCTCCTGAAGTATCGGAATATCTTTTTGGAACTCGGCAATATTGTCCTGTTCTTTTTTAATAAACGACGGCAGTTTTTCCAATGCCCTTAAAAAATTTAAAGAGGCGGTTTCGGGGTCTTTTGCAATTACCCCGAAATTGTGGTTGTATTTAATGTTACCCTCTCCCTGTATGAAAAATCGGTTTACCCGAATATCTACGCCGTCTTTTTCCGACATTTCCGTTTTGACGATAAGCTGAAAGCCGTACAAGCTGCCAATTTCCTGATAATCCCCGCCTGTTCGGGCTTTTTCTGCAATTTCATTGAGCTTTGTACCGATTTGTTTTGCATTAGCGTTGGACGATAAGCCGTCTAACTGAACAGGGTTTAAAACTATGCCGTCCTGCCGTTTTTGTATGCGTTGTTGTAAATTATCCCAATCCGTTGTCATTCGGTTCAGGCGTGATTGAGCTGCGTTAAATTCTTCCTTATAGTTTTCCAATTTGGATTTAGCACTATACTTGGAACGGTTAAACGCTTGCTTTTCGCTTTCCAATCCGGCAATCTGTTTTTCAACCCTCGCTTTATCCAGCAGGTCAGTATTTCCCGACAGGATTGCCACATATTCCGAAAAGTTCATTCCTGATTTCTCGTTCATACTGCCCTCGTCAATGGTGCGTTTGCCGAGATTATTGGATTTTAATTGGTCGATAAAAAGCTGTTTGTTAAACAACAGGTTGAATTTATAGCTATCCAGCGATTTTTCAACGGCGTAAATAATGACATCTACTTTATTGTTGTTGAAGTGCTTGGCAATTTCATTGCCCTTGCGGACTGCCCGACCGTCACGCTGGGCAAGGTCGGACGGTCGCCACGGCGTATCTAAATGATGAACGGCAACAGCCCTTTTCTGTGCATTTACGCCTGTTCCGAGCATACTCGTTGAGCCGAACAGCACACGGATTGTACCGTCGTTCATTCCCTTGATAAGTGCCTTACGTTGCCTGTCTGTTTTGGCTTCCTGAATAAAACGGATTTCATTCGCAGGTATATTGTGGTCTTCCACGAGCTTGCGTTTGATTTCGGAGTACACATTCCATTCATTCGGTTTGTAAGTACCTAAATCCGAGAAAACGAATTGCGTTCCTTTTTGTGCGTGGTATTGGCTGTAATACTTGGCAATGTTTGCGGCACAATGCGAAGCTTTGTTATCGGGATGGTCTTCATATCTGCTACTTACCATACGCATGTCCAGCGACATTTTGCGGGCGTAGTCAGTTGCGATAAGCATCTTTGCTTTTTCTTCGCTTTGTGATAAAGGTTCTCTTCCTAATAAGGTAGCATTTCCTGTTTTGGCAAACTCCATTAGCTTTTTGATAAATTCTTCCTGGTCTGGAGTAGGCGGTATGTTATACAATACCTCGTTCTTATTGGGGCGGTCAATGCCTATATCTTTTGCCGTTCGGTAATCCGTGATTTCCGAGTAGAATTGTGCCAGCTCCGGCACTTTGATAAAGTATCGGAAACGTTCTTTTGCTACAATGTTGTTAGCAACAGAAAATTCATAATCGGTCGTTTTCCTTGCATAAATAGCTGCCCACGCATCAAAAGAATGAATGCCTTGTTTTTCCAATGCTCTTGGTCGCAGGTATTTGAACAGCAGATATAGTTCCGTCAATGAGTTGCTTATGGTCGTTCCCGAAAGGAAAGTTGCTCCCATATCCGCATTGATGCGTTCCTGAATGGTGCGGATAGCAAAAAGCAGGTTCAATGCCTTTTGGCTGCCGTCCACATTGCCCAAGCCGGCAACCCTTGTATGCCTTGTGTTGAACATCAGGTTTTTGAATTGGTGGCTTTCGTCCACAAACAAATGGTCTATGCCCATCATCTTAAAATCCACCACATCATCTTTGCGGTTTTCAATATCGTGTTGCAGGGTTTTGAGTTTGACTTCGAGGTTTTCTTTCCGCTTGATTACTCCGGCAAGCATACCTCTGGTAACTTCCTTGCCTTGCGATTGCAATGCATCGAGGTTTCGCTCTACGCTGTCCAATTCTAATTCGAGTATTTCCTTTTGTATTTCGGGCGATTGTGGTATCATTCCGAATTGGTCTTGTGTGAGGATTACACAATCCCAATCGTTATTTTTAATATCCCCGAAAATCCGTAGGCGTTTTTGAGGTGTAAAATCCTCTTTACCCGGAAATAGGATTTTAGCGTGTGGGTAAGCAGTGCGGTAGGCTTCGGCAATTTCGTGAACATTGCTTTTCAGCCCGATAATCATCGGTTTGTGTGCCAGTCCCAAACGCTTCATTTCCTGTGCAGCCGTACACATAACCAACGTTTTTCCTGCACCTACTTCGTGGTCGCAGATAGCACCGTTGTTCAGCTTTATCATCCAAACCGTGTCCTTTTGGCTGGAATACAAATCTTCAATGCCCAATGCCTTACGGTCTAAGCCCGGAAAGTCCTGATGGCTTCCGTCATAGTTCGGTCGGACGAAGCAGTTAAAAGTGTCGTTGTATTGGTCGGTCAGCCTGTTTTTAAACTCATCGTTTTGGGCGTGTAGCCACTCGGTAAAAGCGGTACGGATTTCGTCAATCTTGGTGTTCGCCATTTGTATGGCTTCCATATCCCGCACTTTGACCTCTTGGTCGTCAACCTTAATTTTCTTGGTAATATCAGGCGTGGTATTGACAAGGGCGTGTTTGAGCAGGGCAATCCCGTCAAACGTCCGGCTTTCTGCTTTGACAGCGTATTTTTCCCATATATGCAAATTCTTACGTTCGCACTTTACTGAAAAGTCATCAGAGCTTTCAGAGTAATGAACGAGTACATCCGTATCAAAAAGATGTGAAGCAAAACGGGCATAAATGCCAGTGGGTATCCAGCGTTCGCCGAGGTTAAAATCGAGTTCCTCAAATTCGATACGTCTTGGTCGGGCTTCTTCCAAAACCGTAAGGCTTGCTTTGGCTTCGATATCATCGGGATTGCGTTCGAGGTAGGTTCGTACCTCCTCGGCTTTCTCCACTACGTTGCCAGCAATCCAGCGTTCGGATATTTCATATTCCCGTTGTAGAGGATTGTAGAAAATACGACCGTGTAAAGCTGCTTTCAAAGCATCATCGGTCATACTGCTGATTTCGGACATATAGTCCAAATCCACGCTTCCGTATTTGTTCAGCGAAGCCGCTAATGCTTCTTCGGGATTGTCCGTTGCTATGGTTGCGGTAGAAAAACTTACAGGTCGGCTGAATATATCCGCCTTGTGGGTTACGCCACCAACAACACGCTCCAAATAAGGGATTTCCTTACCGGAACTATCCGTTTTAATGAGCTTGATATTATCGGCACTGTTGAGGTTGCCATATCTTTTAACAAAGGCATCGTATAAACGGTTAAGGTTTTCCCTTTCTTCCTTGTATTCAGTCTGATGCTGTGCCTCTTTGGTGTAAAGCTCTTGGTAAACATCACGCACCCCGATATACGCTTCGGCTCTTGCTTTCTGTGAGGTCGGTAACTGCAAGGGGTGGAATACTGCCGTACCGTCTGATGTATCTACATCTTGCAGATAACCCACCCAACCATTATCCACCACAATGCAATTGTTACGGTGGAACGATTGCAGTTTATCACTATACGGAGCAGGTTCGGGAATGGTATCGGGAACGGCTGGTTGAGCAGCTTGGCCATTCCCACCCAAACCTGAAAACAGGTCGCCGATAGCTTCCTGTTTTTTGCCGTTGGCTGATGTATTTCCATTAGTGGCTCTATTAGTAATAAGAGGTTTATAAGGTTGCTGCATCGAACTGAACAGGTCGGGCTGGCGACCTATTGTACCTCTTCTTTTTTTCGTGCTTTGTCTTTTGGTTGTTGTCGTTCTTTTGGGCGGAGCAAGAACCATTACAGGCTCGTCTATATTTTGAAACAGGTCAAAAATGCTTAGTTGCTTTAATTCCTGCGGGCTTTCCTGATGGATTACGGGCGTGGGTACAGGTTGCGGTTTTTGCTGAATGATTACAGGCTCAATAACTGGAGGTGTAACATTTGGTTCAACTGGAATTTGGATAACTGGCTCATCGTCCCGTTCGCCTTTGTATAAATTCAAATTCAGGTGCTTGCCAAAATCTTCGGAAAGCATTTGTTTGAGGTCTTTGGAAATCCCTTCAACGCCGCCTTTATGCGTATAGATTAGGGCAGGTTGCCCGTAAGGGTCGGTATCTAATTTACGGTCGGTATGCACAATTCTTGTGCTGTCCTGAAAGAGTGCATTGCCCGGTGTATTGTATTCTGTTTGGCTGCTTCGGCAAAACAGATCTTCCCTTTCGGTCAGATTTTGTTTTGCCGTATTTTTTTGCAGTATAATGAGGTCGCTTCCGACTTCCGTACCTGCATATTCCGTAAACAGGTTGTTGGGTAAGCGAACAGCCGAAACCAAATTATTATCCTGCATCAACGCCCTGCGTATGGGTTCATTCTTAGGACTATTCAGAATGCCCTGTGAAGTAATATAAGCCAGCAAACCGCCCTCACGGAGCATATCAGCACCTTTCAGGAAAAAGTAATTGTGTATGCTTCGGGCAGCCTGTACTTTTGCGCTATCCCTGTTTCGGGAATAGGAAAGGTCGAAAACGGAAGTATCGCCAAACGGTATATTGCTGGCAATAACATCATAGCTGTTTTGTTCCTTTTCAGGAATTTCCTCAAAACCACTTATACGGATATTGCTTTCGGGATAAAGCTGTTTTAAAATCTTGCCTGTGAGCAAATCCTTTTCATAGGCAGTAACACTGGCTTTTCGATTTTCTGAAATGGATTGTATGAATGAGCCGATACCTGCGGATGGTTCGAGGAATTTATCAATGTTCAGACCGCTTTCACGCAAGGTTACGGAAATCGCATCTATTACCTGTGGCGGTGTATAAAAAGCCGTCAGAACAGAGCTTTTCATACTATCCACATACCTGCGGTATTGCTTTTCGTCTTCTGAATTTTCTTTGAGTAACTGGTGGAGTTCCTGCGTAATCGGGAAAAGGTCGTGTTCTGTTTTTCTCCAATGATTGATGTCTATTTCGTTCGCTATGGGGTTCAACACGAATTTAAGACCACCAAATCCGCTGTATTGCATCATTAGCAGTCTTTCGCCTACGGTGGCTTGTCGTTTCTCCTTTTCCAGTTTAAAAGCAATTCGCAGGGCATCAATATTCAGTTGGAGATGTTGGCGTTTATTGAAGCCCATTTTCCTCTATCCAGATTGCGATGGTTCCGGTTATTTCGGTATAGAGCAGGTCAAACTCAGGACCGTTTGCGAAGTCATCGTTTAGTTCATAGCTGGAGAAAACAGGCTCACAAACAGGGAGCATTTTAAGTGCGAATGGTCGCAGTTCCTCGTCTGCCATTATGGTGTCAAACTCATTGCATACCACCTGAAAAATGGTGTCGAACCTGGAGAAGTGTAAGCCTTCAAACAGGATGTAGTTAGCGATCTCATCGCACTGGTCGATGGAGTTTCCTGAACGAAAAGCACCTTCATAAGCATTGGCAGCCCACGATGAACGTTGTTCTATAAACTTGTTGTCGTATGCCTTTTCAGGAAAACTGGCATACAGTAGTTCCCGTAGTCGTAATCTGAAATACGATAGGTCTTTTTGTTGTGTATCCATATAGAATTTTATTTAGAATTGTTACCTGAACCATAAATTTAGGGCCGATCGCAGAAGCGTTTATGGAAGTTGAATGGTTTGGCGTTGAATGGCAGGATTTTGCGTAATTAAAAATACAGGCGGATTAATTTATTAATTTTGCAATGATGTATAAACAATAACACAATGAACTATCAAACCTATCAACCAAGTGAAGACTTAACATCACTTATCAAATGTTATTGGACATTGGAAGTGCCTGCCGAATACAGTTCAGAAAAACAAAGGATTGTTCCTGACGGCTGTATGGAATTGATATTTATATTGGGAGATGACATAAAACGATATACTTCTGAAAATGAATTTATTATTCAGCCAAGAGCAATAGTCGTAGGGCAAATCACCGAACCATTCATTATCCAGCCTTTCGGTTATGTTCACTGTTTTGCAACTCGTTTTTATCCTTATGGAGTTGCCAACTTTATAAAAACACCTCTTAAAAATTTAGAAAACAAAGAAACACCAATAGCTGAACTTTTCGGGCAATCAACAGCCAATGAACTGGAGCAAAAAATCATTCACGCAACCGACACACAACAAAGAATTGAGATAATCGAAACTTTTCTATTCGACAAACTCAACGAAAAATCTACAATTGACAGTATTGTAAAATCAACCGTTAACACGCTTATTGCAACGAGCGGAAGTTCGCCAATCAAAGCTATCTTAAAAGAAGACTTATCGAAACGCAGACAGCTCGAAAGGAAATTTTTGAAACAAATCGGAATGAGCCCAAAACAGTTAGGAAAGGTTGTCAGATTGCAAACCGCCTTAAAACTACTGCTCAACCAAAAGACGGGAACATTTACCGAAATTGCTTACGAAAGCGAGTATTATGACCAAAACCATTTCATTAAAGACTTCAAAGAATTTACGGGTATAACGCCAAAAGAGTTTCTTGGAAAAGAACAAATGATTTTATCTTCTCTTTTTTACACGAACGATTAGTGTGTCGTATTTTTACTATTTCGTGAGTTTCACGCAATTTAACTTTGCATTAAAATTCATAAGATGAAAAGGATTATAGCAAGTGTTGTAATGCTGATTGCAATTGGCTTTTTGGCTTGCAACGACACAAAAAACAAAGAAGAAAAAGCAGAAAATATACAAACTAAAAAAGTAAATGATATGAACAACTTAATTTCAATTGTAGAAATTTCGGTAACAGACTTTGCAAGAGCAGTAAAATTTTATCAAACTGTTTTAGGCATTGCTATTGAAGAAATGGAAATGGACGGAAATCAAATGGGTGTTTTACCGAACGACGAAGGTACGGTAAACGTGGTTTTGGTAAAAGGTAACGATTACAAACCAACAACAGACGGTGCTGTTCTCTATCTCAATGCAGGTAACGACTTGCAACCAATGCTTGACAAAGTTGCACAAAATGGCGGACAAGTAATCGTTCCAAAAACTGAAATCAGTCCTGAAATGGGCTACTTCGCTTTATTCATTGACACGGAAGGAAACAAATTGGGACTACATTCAGCACAGTAAAACGATGAAGACAGGAACAAAACTATTTATCGCTGTTATCGGTTTGCTCTTGATTTGTGCTTGGACTATAAAACAGACAGATGACATCAAAAAAACACAATGGCTTATCGGAACTTGGGAGAACAAGACCCTGAAAGGTACTATTTACGAAACGTGGAAAAAAATAAGCGACAATGAACTTTCAGGAATGAGCTATATCGTAAAAGACAAAGACACCATTGTTTTTGAAACCATACGATTGGTGCAAGAGCAAGAAGTGCTGTTTTATATTCCGACAGTCAAAAATCAGAATGATGGTTTACCTGTACGTTTTACAGCCAAACTCATTTCGGAAAATCAAATGATATTTGAAAATCTGCAACACGACTTTCCGCAAATCATTTCTTATACCAACACTGACACGAACACTTTAGTAGCTGAAATATCAGGAACTAAAAACGAACAGGAGCGTAAGCAAACTTTTTCAATGAAGCGAGTGAAATAAAGTAAATTTTATTGGTTATTTAAGATTTGTAGCATCCTGCCAATCTCAATATCTATTCTTGAAAAGGCAAACCATTTTTTGCCCAGGTCTTTGAGTGATGCCCCGATGTGGTAAAGTTCTGTATGGTCAATAATCAGAAATCGGTCATGAGCATCAGATAAGAGCTCAATTTCAATAGCAGGATATTGGCTGTTGTAGCGTTGCAGATCAAGATGTAATTGGTTACTGATATTTTTAGTATAAATCTTTACAGTTACTGATTGCTCACGCTTCCCAAGCAATGTGAGGACTGTATCGTCAACATAATTATCAATGAGTATAATTGAAATTTTGGCACTTCGGATAATATCAGAAATAAAGGTATAAGCGTCAAATATTTGTCCATCATAGAAAATACCTTTTTCGCTATGGAGTTTATCGCTTTCCAAAGCCTTAAAGATTTCCTCAAATTTCTGGTCGGCTTCTAACTGCTTCAATTCAATCTTATCCAAACGATGAAATAAAGAAGCGTTGCTGATAAGCATTCGTCGCATTTCTACAAAGGCTTCCATAATTTCAACACTGACTTTAACCGCTATATCTGAACGGAGTATGGCAGAAGCCATTGCAACCCCTTGTTCAGTAAAAACATAGGGCAAATACCGTCTTCCACCGTAGCTTAAACTTGAGGTTCCAATTTGGAACCTCAAGTTTTCAACTTCCTCTTCGGTCAGTTGAAAGCAAAAAGAAACGGGAAACCTTTCAATATTTCTTTTTACTGCTTTGTTGAGGTTCTTTGTTTCCACTTGATATAAGGAAGCGAGGTCGCTATCCAGCATCACTTGCTTTCCACGTATGGAATAAATCAGATTTCTGATTTCCTTTGTGCTAATGGTAGGCTTATTTTCCATTACTTTTTGTAGCTTTTATTTTTGGCAAACTCGAAAGAGGTTTTGCAATCCTCATTCAACACGATATAAGCATCGAATTTCTTTCCGGCTTTGCTTTTCATTCCTTTGATAAGTGAAGTTTTCTTTTTATTGACAAGGTTTTCAATATCGGCTAAGCCGATTTGTACGCCACACACATTGCGGAACTGTAACCAATTACAAACTTCATCAGGACACTTCACTATTTTATCACGGATAATGAGTTGTTGGCTTTTGCATTTCGGGCAAACCAATTTAGGCAGGTTGTTTTGTGCAATGGAAGTTTGTAACAATTCATTGGTAATAGATGAGGCGTAAGTTTCCATTTCTTTTTGAAATGCCTCTGCATCTGCTTCGTTATTTTCGATTTTTTGCAAAGCCAATTCCCATTCGGCGGTCATTGCCACATCCGCAATTTTACGATCTTTGACCAATTCGTACACCTGCAATCCCTTTTCGGTAGGGATTAGGGATTTTTTTTCTCGTTGGATATAGTTGCGGGTAAACAGGGTTTCTATTATTGCGGATCTGGTAGCCGGAGTACCAATACCGATGTTTTGTAAAACCTTGCGTTCATCTTCATTTTCGATTTCCTTTCCGGCAGTTTCCATAGCCGACAAAAGTCCTGCTTCAGTATAAAGCCCTGGTGGTTTGGTTTTCTTTTCCAAAACGGAGGCTTCTTTTATTTTTAGTTCATCGCCTTTTTTCAGTTCGGGCAAATCCTGTACAGGTTCGGTATTATCATCTGAAAAACTACCTTTGATGGAACGCCAGCCTGCTTCTATAACCTTACAACCCTTTACTGTAAAATCATAATGCAACGCTTGTAAACCTACATCGGTTATCTCTTTGATACAGGCTTGTGAAAGGGCTTCGAGCAATCGAAAGGCAATCATATCATAAACGGAGTTTTCCTTTGCGTTCAGGGCTGATGGGATTTTATCAGTAATCAATAATCCGTGGTGGTCGGTAACACGCAAATCGTTTACAATACGTTTATTGAACCGTCCCCATTTCAATTTCCCTACGGCTTGCTTGCAGGTTTCGCTGTCCTGCAAAGCCCTTACGAGGTTGGGGATTTCTGCCCACATATCTTCAGGAATGTACTTGCTTCCGGTGCGTGGGTATGTGATAAACTTCCTTTCGTAAAGGCTTTGGGCAATATTGAGCGTTTCTTCCGCAGAAAGGTTCAGCTTTTTGTTGGCTTCTTTTTGCAAGCCAGTAAGGTCGAACAATAGAGGCGGTTGCTCTGTAATGCTTTTGGTTTCCACCGATGTAACCGTTGCCGTTTTACTTCGCTGAATGGCTTTCAGCGTATCATCGGCAAGTTTTTGGTCTTCCCATTTGGTTTTGGAAAGGCTTTTAAAATCTATCAGTTCTTTGTTGTGCGATAACTGTATCTGCCAGTATTTCTTTACCGAGAAATTTTTGTTTTCCAAATAGCGTTTGCATATCAAAGCCAGTGTAGGCGTTTGCACTCTTCCGAGCGAATAAATGCCATTTCCTGCGGCTATGCTCAACGCCTGTGTAGCATTGATGCCCACGAGCCAATCGGCACGGCTTCTGCCTTGTGCCGCCTGGTACAATCCATCAAACTGTTTTCCATCTTTGAGGTTATCAAACCCTTGCTTAATGGCTTTTTCGGTAAGCGAACTAATCCAAAGCCGTTCAAAAGGCTTGTTGCATTTCAGGTATTCATAAATGTACCTGAAAATGAGTTCGCCCTCACGTCCCGCATCGGTGGCTACAATGATGCTGTTACTACGGTTAAAAAGCTGTTCGATGACTTTCAGTTGCTTTAATGCACCCGTATCCGCTGTATAACCTTTGTCTTTTTTCACTTTCCGGACGGTCAGCAAAAACGGGTTTGGGAGCATTGGCAATGATGCTTTATCAAATCCCGAAACCCCGTAATCTTCGGGCATTCCCAATCCTATCAAATGACCGAATGCCCACGTAACAAAATAGCCGTTACCTGTCAGGTAGCCGTCCTTTTTATTGGATGCTCCCACAAGTCCGGCTATTTCCCTTGCTACGATTGGTTTTTCTGCAATGATTGTTTTCATACTTGATTACCTTTTTACGCCTTTGGATTTTGCAGGAGCTTTCGGCTTTTCCTGTTGTTCCTGCTGTTGTTTGTTTTTCGGTCTTTGTTGCCCCGACTTCAAAGGCTCTTTGATGTTTTTGGTCGCTTCGTTGGTTTTGCCCTCTGAATTGACGGCAGTTTGTGTTTTATGGGCTTCGATAGGTTTTGCCTGTGCCTTAACTTGGCTTGGAAAGGCAAAATCAGTTTTTCCGGTTTCTTTGTTGAAAGTGATATAACCCTGATACGGTTGTCCTTTCTTATCTTTCAATCCGTCAATGTAAACGGTTTGCCCGGCTTTGAAATCCTTATGCTGCTCATCGGTCAGTTCTTTGCCCCTGAATGTTTTTGGAGCTTCCTGCGGCTGGCTTTGCTGATTGCTTTGTCCGTTGTTTTGAGTTTGCCCATTGCTTTGGGTCTGCCTGTTGGAGTTATTGCGGTCAAACAGGAACTCAACATAACGCTTGTCTGCATTGAACTGTACCGTTGCCGAAAACTCCGTTCCTTTGGTGGAAATCATACCCTCTAACTTTAGTGGTTTACCCTCCATTAAAGTTTGCTTTTGCTCATCGTTCAGTTTCACGCCTTTAATTTCATCGGGAATTTTTATGAAATCCGTCCGCAACGCAATTACATCATTTGTCAGCCTGTCTATACTGATAATCGACGGCATCAGTTCGCCCGTTTTGGTGTTGGTCAGGTTAACTACACGCCCCATATTGCCTGTTTCGAGCAGGTTTTTTTTGTCCTCATCCGTAAACTTGTGTCCGAAAAATTCAAAATGCAAGTTGGGTTCTTTTTTGATGCCGTGTATTCCTACTACAACTTTTCCGTCTTCGGCTTGCTGTAAAGACAGGCGGGCATCCGTGCGGAGAATAGTACCACCGAGGTTAACACCAATCGGTAAGAGTTCATTAGTTTTATAACCTTTCAATAAAGGTTCAAGCAGGTTTCTCTTTTCAAGATATTCCTTACTTAATCCGAGATTGTTCATTGTGTCCCAATCAATCTGCTCCGGCTTGTAGCGGTATTCGCTCGCTTCCGGTGTTGTTTGTGTTGTTGCCATATTATTTTGATTTTCTTGTTTTTTATCCTGTTGCGGTTCTGTTTTTACTTCGTGTTCTTTCATCACTTTTTCTCCTTCGGGAGTGGGCTTATCAACCTGCTTTTGCATTTCCTGTGCTTTTTCAACTGCGACAGGTGCAGGCACTTTGAAGAATGAAAAATTGGTAGGGTTCTTTAACTGGCTGAAAAAATTGGAGAAGAAATTGGAAAAGAAATCGCCACTTTTGTCCACACGCATAAACTGGTTTTGGTTTTTCTTCGTGGGTTCAACGGTTTCCATTTTCCCGTTCTCGTCAATACTCTTTACGGCTTGGATTTTCATTTTTTCTTTATCCAGCACCAATAATATGTCCGATAATTGTTCAGGCATTTCCTGCTTATTTGTTGTTTCTTCGCTCATAATCTGAAAAATTTAAAGTTTACCGCCGAATGTAAATTAAGCGTTGGCTGTATTGCCCAATGTGGCACTCAAAGGCAGTCTTTGTCTTTCATTGGCGTTCATTTTGAGGGTGGGTTAAAACTCTCTCTAATGAACTGATGTACATCGGATAGCTTGTAATACAATTTTCCGCTTATGGTATAATAGGGTAGTTTGCCAATGGAGCGATACCGTTGCAGGGAGCGGTTGCTGATTTTAAGCATTTGAAGCAAATCCTGATTATCCAGCAATTCCTCGCCGTCTATGCTGTTGCGTTTCTTTTGCAGTTCATCTATATTGTCGCCCAGCATATCCAAGCGACCCATTAAGCGTTCCATCCACGCCAAAAATTCCATTCTGTCAATATTCATAGGGATATACTTTTAAGGGTTCATACCTATTTTTTATCTGTCTTTAGCTTTCTGCCTTTTTCGATATAGCTTTTGCCTTTTGCCATAAGCTCCTGCACAAATTCATCACTGCTCTGTATGGCATTGGCATTGAGCATATCCTTAATTGCTCCTATGGTGTAGAAATACTGACCGTAGATTTTTGAATAAGCAATCTCGCCTTTGGTTCGCATACGCCATAAGGTCTTTTCGCTGATGTGTAGGTATTGGCATACCTCGTGGTTATTGAGCCACAGGTCATCATAGCTGGTATCGCCCAATCTTTTCAAGTAGTCGGCAATGGCATTGATACGGCTGTTTAGCTGTTGCCACGCTTCTTCTTCAATTGTTATAATTTTCATTGCACAGCTTTTAAATGTTCACTATGCAAAATTGTTAAAGGTGGCAGTGTTTGTCTGCCAATCCTTGCCAATTGGTTTGGCGGTTTTTTAAAAATTTTTACAATTAGGCAAACCCCTTGTTTAATAAGGGGTTCAGGGCATTTTGAGTATTTTGTAACAGGAATTTGCCAACATTTGCCAATTGGCAGATATGGGCAAAAAAAAGCAGTACATATTGTGTACTGCTTTGAAATCACTGTATTGAAACAGTTAAAGGTCTTTATCCATATATTCTTCGAGGGATATTTTGAGCTGGTCTAAAAATGCCGTTCGGGAGCCTGCCCTTGTTTTCATTCGGTGGAAAGAGTGATGTATATCGTTTAAGGGAGTTCGGAATAGCACTTGAAAAATCAATGCTAATTTTCGGATGCCTATTTTTCCGTATGCAATGGAATTTGAAGCATACAGGGCGTATATCAGTTCGATAAGTGCATTTTGAGAATTTGTCCACGAAATATCCTTGTTTGCTTCTCCATTTAATAAAATTAAATCTGGATTTTCTTTGGGGCTGATTTTAGTAAGCATATAAATATAAAGTAATTCGTTCGCTATAATATAGGCTATCTTGTTATCATAATATGTTGAAAAACTAAGGTCAATTTCAAATACACCACTCTTTAATCCATCGTGGTAATTGATTTGTCCGAGCCTGAAATAAGTATGGTCACGGTCTGTCCTGACTGCACGGTAATATCTGTAAAAATCCTCATTGCAAATCCTTTCTTTATATTCTGATTTGAGGGCTTTTAATTGGTTCTCATAATAGCTTTGATGTATTTTACCATTGCTTACAGGGCAGGTAGTTTCGATGCGGAAGACTTTGTTATAGTAAATGAGCTTCCCTAAGATTTGTGGTTTAATGTTCTTGAAAAAGTCAATTTCTTGCTGCTCATTTGTAAATCCATCCTGTATGACTTGGGCTTTTATATTGAACAACATTTCCTTTAGGAACAGGGTCATTTGATAAGCCTCTTCCGCCGTTGGCATCATTTGAGAAGAAAATTTCTCTTCCTGATGATGAATTTGCGCTAATATTTTATTCAACACGATTTTCATAGCATAGCCGTTTAGAAGTTCTCACTATTTGATTCGGAGTTGCATCTATTGTTGATATGCCAAAATTTGGGAATAATATTGAAACCAATATCACAGTTTTCCCCCAATGGGGAGATTTTATTGATATTGCAAGTAGAAAGGAAAGGACGAAATAAAGGGTAAAACACTAATGCACTTTACTCTTTATTTTTTATATTTGCAGTATTGATTTACAAGGTAATCAAATGAGAGCAAGTGCAGTAAGCACCATTACTAAATCGTTACCGATAGAGTTTCCCACTCTTGTAAACTACTCTTTATTAGCCGCTTTGGGCTAAATTAATCTTTTTTTTTAAAAAACTAAAAACAAAACCTGAAAATTAATTATATCATGAAAATGAACAAGACTATATTGTATTTATCCTTACAAATACATCAACACTTATTTCCTACAATTTAAATCAGCAGTAAATCCTCAGAATTCAGGTTCTATCAATGTTTGGGGATGTTTATGTTGTATCAGGTATAATGTACTTCTACTTATTTAACGAAAATACCTTTTAATCAATGAATACACATTGATTAAAATTCATATATCTCCTTTATCCAACAGAAGGAAAGATGGGGAGCGACAAGCGGATTATTTTAAAAATCAAAAAAATATAATTTAATATTAAACCAATTAATTTTTACTATTATGACAAAAAAACTACTAATCATGGCCTTTGCGGGCTTATCCAGTACGATGGCTTATGCAGCTGATTTGTATGTGAGAAATGGAGGAACAGGGGGAGCTTATTCTACTGTAAGTGCGGCTATCACTGCAGCTTCTGATGGGGACAGAATCATCATTCAACCCAAAACGAATGGAACGGCCTACGTAGAGAACCTGACCATCAACAAATCATTAACTTTTATTTCTGAAACTAATTATAACAAATATTTTATTCAGGGAACGATTACCATCAATCCCGCTGCTGGGAGAGTGGTAACCATCAGCAATTTAAGTTCTGGGGACTATTCCATTTATAGCTTAGTGGCAAGCGGGCCTACTACCGGTGGAAGAACTACGATAAACCTTTACAATTGTTATTTAAATAAGGTAATTACCAATCAAGCCAATACAACTACTAATATTTCTGGTTCTAGCGTGCTGGGGGAAATTAGTTTTTCTCATGGTAGAGTTACTGCTAATAAAGCACAGTCTATTTATGCTAATTCTACGGTAGCAGATACCAGTCTTGCAACATCGGATATTGAAGTGTATGGCAATGCTGCAAGTTTTGGGGTATCACATTCACAATCAAACTATAATTTTAAGTTTTACAATAATTTTTGCCGTGGCGTTTTTGTTTATGCTATTAAAACAGGCAGTAACAACGAGATTATTAATAACACTATCTATGATCCTTATGGTGGTGATATAGCACCGTTTTCCATCAACTTAAATAATGGAAACACTGGGAATATTTCTATTATGAATAATGCCGCTTCTTTTGTCGTAGGAGCAACCAATGTGTGTATTAGCAATAACAATAATGCGACAGTGACAGCAAGTTACAACGTATTTACAAATCCATTTGTGACACAGGGAGCAATGACTCAAAGCAATAATTCAGGAGGAGTTAATATGAATTTCAGCGAGACAGCATTCACTGTAACAGGGATGAATGTAAATGCTGGAAATCCTGATATAAACTACACTGACTTAGATTTAACAAGAAATGACGCAGGTCACTACGGTGGTTCAAACAGTTGGATTAATTATTGGCCGACAGATAGCGGAGCTAAACCTCAGGTAAACTATTTACTAACTCCGCGAACAATCAGTGGTGGTACATTAAATATCAGTGGATCTGGTTTTTCTAAATAATGACTAATGGTATAACAATATGAAGAATTATATCTATAGTATAATCGCTTTGCTTATGGCCGTGTTGTGTCCTGCACAAGTGTTCGTAAGTCAAGCTGAATATTTTTGGGACACAGATCCGGGAACCGGAAACGGCATTGCTGTTTTGGCTTCTGACGGGAGCTTCAATAGTGCTTTCGAACAACTAACCAAAACAGGAATTACTACACCCGGTAATGGTTTACATAAATTCTCTATCCGTATCAAAGATAATACGGGAGTTTGGGGTCCTGTTTTTACGAATGTTATTAATGTTCAGCAAAATACAACATCTACAATACTAGCACTTTCTCAGGCTGAGTATTTTTGGGATACCGATCCTGGAGCCGGAAATGGTACTCCGGTATTGGCTGCTGATGGAAGTTTTGACAGTGCTTTCGAGCAATTAACCAAAACAGGAATTACTACACCAGGTAATGGTTTACATAAATTATCTGTTCGTATTAAAGATAATACGGGAGTTTGGGGGCCTGTTTTTACGAATGTTATTAATGTTCAGCAAAATCCAACATCCACCATACTAGCCCTTTCTCAGGCTGAATATTTTTGGGATACCGATCCGGGAGCTGGAAATGGTACTCCGGTCTTAGCAGCTGATGGAAATTTTGACAGTACATATGAACAACTGGTTAAAACAGGAATTGCTTTACCAGCGAATGGGTTACACGTATTTAATATCCGTATCAAAGATAATACCGGAGTTTGGGGTCCTGTTTTTAAAAATGTTATTAATATAGAAACTCCAACAACTCCTTCAGGATGTTGGCAGAATCTTAGTGTGGGGGATGGATTTTCTGCAGGAATAAAAGCAGATGGAACCTTATGGATTTGGGGTAGCAATGATTCTGGACAAATAGGAAACGGAACGACAACTGATAGAAATACACCAATCCTAATAGGAACTGCAACAGATTGGAAAAGTGTTAGTATTGGCTTTAGCCACACCATAGCACTAAAAACAGATGGTACATTATGGGCTTGGGGTAGAAATGATTATGGGCAACTGGGAGATGGAACAACCATTAATAAAAATATGCCTGTCCAAATAGGAACTGCATCAGATTGGAAAAGTATCCATGTTTCATTCAATCAGACATTTGCTATAAAAGCAGATGGAACACTCTGGAGTTGGGGGTATAATCATTATGGGCAGCTAGGTGATGGGACTACTAATAATAAGCTTGTGCCAGCTCAAATAGGGACAGCTACTAATTGGAAAACGGTAGAACCAGGTTCGCTACATACTTTTGCTATAAAAACAGATGGAACACTTTGGGGATGGGGATATAATTATTATGGAGAATTAGGAGATGGAACTCAAGTCAGTAGATTGTCTCCAGTTCAAATCGGAACAGCAACGGATTGGAAAAGTGCTGTTGCTGGTAGCTACCATTCAATCGCATTAAAAGCAAATGGGGCATTATGGGCTTGGGGAAGTAATACTTTTGGTGAGTTAGGTGACGGAACTATCATTAATAAAAATTTACCTGTACAAATAGGAACGGAAACAAACTGGAACAATATATCTGCTGGAAACGGTGTTACATTTGCCACAAAAACAAATGGAACATTATGGTCATGGGGTAACAATTCCAAAGGGTTATTAGGTAATGGTACAACTGGAAGTATTAATACTAAGCTACCTACACAAGTAGGATCATCATCAGACAATATGCAGAGTTTTGTGGGAGAGAATCATGTTCTTGTAAAGACTATTGACGGGTCTTTAAAAGTGTGTGGACAAAATATGTATGGACAGTTAGGTAATGGAAATAATAATAATACAAATTCGTTTGTTTCTATTGGTTGTCCTTCAATTTGCCTTCCTCCAACACAATTTTCAGCAACGAATATTACTTCTTCGACGGCTACTATTAGCTGGACAGGATCAACGCCAGCTCCTACTGGAGGTTATTCTTATCTTTATAGTACGAATTCAGTGCTTGGAGGAATAGAGGGGAATACTTCTACCACAACAGCTAATTTGGCAAATCTATTACCAAACAACACGTATTATTGGTGGGTAGCTTCTAATTGTGTAGCCGGTCAGTTTAATTGGATACCAGCAGGTTCATTTAATACACTTCCTACTACTGAAACAGGTTGTTGGGAAAGCGTGAGTGCCGGTAATTATCATTCCGTAGGTCTCAAAACAGACGGAACATTATGGACTTGGGGAAAAAATGGTGCTGGACAGCTAGGAGACGGAACTACAAACACCAGAATTACCCCAAAACAAATTGGAACCGGAAATAACTGGATGAAAATAGCAGCAGGATATGCACATACTGTAGCCATTAAAAAAGATGGAACATTATGGAGTTGGGGATATAATTCAGCTGGACAGATAGGTGATGGAACTACAGCTGATAAAATGATTCCAACACAAATCGGAACAGCAACTGACTGGGCAGATATTTCCACTGGAGATGGGTATACATTCGCTATAAAATCGAATGGAACCCTTTGGGCTTGGGGACTTAACACATCTGGTCAGCTAGGTGATGGAACAAAAATAAACAAAACTATTCCCATACAGATTGGAACAGCAAATGATTGGAAAACCGTTGCTGCTATAGTATATCATACTATTGCCATTAAAAAAGATGGAACACTGTGGGCGTGGGGAAGTAATATGAACGGACAACTGGGAGACGGAACTAAAACGGAAAAACTTATTCCAACAAAAGTCGGAACGGCTACAAACTGGCAAAATGCTTCTGGTGGAGTTTCTCATACTATTGCCATTAAAACAGATGGTACACTTTGGGCCTGGGGAGATAATTCCTCCGGACAATTAGGTGATGGAACTACAACAGGTAAATTGAATCCAACGCAAGTGGGAACATCAACAGATTGGCAGAGTGTGGAGGGTGACTATTATGGCTCTT
Organism: Chryseobacterium nakagawai; assembly: GCF_900637665.1. Taxonomy (NCBI): domain Bacteria; kingdom Pseudomonadati; phylum Bacteroidota; class Flavobacteriia; order Flavobacteriales; family Weeksellaceae; genus Chryseobacterium; species Chryseobacterium nakagawai. The sequence continues at coordinate 3,878,746 of NZ_LR134386.1, read as the reverse complement.
CTACAGGAATAAAAACAGATGGTACTCTTTGGAGTTGGGGATATAATACCTTTGGCCATTTAGGTGATGGTACAAAAGTTCCAAAATATATTCCTACAAAAATAGGAACTGCTACTGATAGAAAGATTGTTTCAGCAAATGTGTTTAACAAACTTGTGATAAGCACTAATGGATTTTTATCAGGATGTGGTTTTAATGATTATGGTCAGATAGGAGATGGAATAACAGTTAACAGAACAATTTTTGTACCTGTTGCTTGTCCTACAAGCAGTCTAGCCGTTGTAGAAGTTTCAACAAAAGCTGATCAGCTGAAAGTCTATCCGAATCCGGTACAGGATATTCTGACAGTCTCTCTTGATCAAAAGATTCTTTTGGTAACGGTTTACAATGCCGCAGGGCAGTTGATTCTTACAAAAGCAATCAATGATACTAAGGGAACAATTGATTTGTCTGCTTTACCATCAGGAGTATATATGGTGAAAGTAAATGCAGCCAATGACTTTGTAAAAACAGTAAAAGTTATCAAACGATAAGCATTAAACTTAAAGTAACAACTCAGATTTCTTTAACTATGAAATCTTTCAAAATAGCGCCACTTATCTTTAAGTGGCGCTATTCTTTTAATATTTTGTTGTTAATTTTTTAATCTACATTCCTGATATTTAGTAATATTATTCTTCATTTACTATTTGAAGATTCATAATAAAAATATACTTTTGCAATTCACAATATAAAATTGTAACAGATAATATTGTGGATTTAAAAAACTAATAAACTAAGCGTGAAAATTAATTAAACCATGAACTACACTATATTTATTTTGCCCATTCATCATAGCTAATTGTTTCCAACAATTTAAAAACAGCATTAAAATTTTGAAATTTCTTTAAAGCAGTTGTATTGAATCGATATGATTCTTTTTTCAAATCATACCTTACTGTTAAAAATCATAACAGTTATATCAGTTTGAGAATCACAAAAGCTTGAAGCAATGTCTGAAAAGTTTGATGTGGTAAGAGTTATGATGTTACCTTATTTAATCAACGAAAATACCTTTAAAATCAATGTTTATTCATTGATTGAAGTTGCTATACCGCAAGCTCTGTGCTTTAAAAAAGAAAACCGAAAGTGACAGTTCTTACGTTTGGCTATCAGAAGAGTTTTGGGAATCAAAGGACCTAAATTTAATATTAAACCAACCAATTTTTATACTATTATGACAAAAAAACTACTAATCATGGCCTTCACAGGCTTATCCGGGACTATGGCTTTTGCAGCCGATCTGTATGTTAGAAATGGCGGAATAGGCGGTGCTTACTCTACAGTAAGTGCAGCTATTACAGCAGCTTCAGATGGAGACCGCATCATCATTCAACCCAAAACAAATGGGACAGCTTATATAGAAAACCTGACTATTAACAAGTCACTTACTTTTGTTTCAGAAACCAATTATAATAAATATATCATCCAGGGAAACATTACCATTAATCCGGCAGCAGGAAGAATAGTGACCATCAGCAGTCTGAGTACAGGGGCTTCTGGCAGTTATAATTTAGAAACAAACGGAGGAACATCAGGCGGAAGAACTACTGTTAATCTTTTGAATTGTGATCTGAATAATGTTTTTTCATATCAGATCAATACAACCACCAACGTTTCCGGTAGTACGGTGAAGGGAAACCTGATATTTTCTCACGGAATATGTACGGCCAATAAAACAGGATTTATCAATATCTATTCTGTGGCACCAGATACCATTCCTGCCGCATCTGATATTGAGGTGTATGGTAATATATCAAACGGAGGGATACAGACTTCACAAATCAATTATAACTTTAAATTCTACAATAATTTCTGTACCGGGTTTAATATTACAAATCTTAAATCAGGAAGCTCTAACGAAATCGTTAACAATACTGTTTATAATCCTAATCCTGGTGATTTGGCCCCGTTTACGATTAACATCAATGGAACAACGGCTGGAAATATTGCCATTATGAACAATGCTGTTTCTTTTGTAGTGGGTCAAACCAATGTTTGTATTCAAAACGCAAGTAGTAATGTAAATGTGACCGCTAATTACAATTTATCTACGAACTCTTTTATAACACAAGGGAATATGACCCAAAGCAACAATTCAGGGGCAGTTAATATGAATTTCGATAATACAACATATACAGTAACGGGTATGAACACAAATGCAGGAAATCCTGATGTGAAATACACAGATTTAGACCTTACCAGAAACGATGTTGGACATTATGGCGGTTCTAACAGCTGGGCAAATTACTGGCCTGCAGATAACGGAGGAAAACCTCAGGTGAACTATTTGGTAACTCCAAGAACAGTTAACAATGGTACATTAACCATCACCGGATCAGGTTTTTCTAAATAATCTTAATCATACAATATATGAATAAATATATCTATAGTATAATCGCTTTGTTTATGGCGACGCTGTGCTGGGCACAGATGTTCGTGAGCCAGGCCGAGTATTTCTGGGATACCGATCCCGGAAAAGGAAACGGTACATCCGTATTAGCTACGGATGGAAGTTTCAACAGTGTTTTTGAGCAATTAACCAAAACAGGAATTGCAACACCAGGTATCGGTTTACACAAACTCTCTGTTCGTATCAAAGATAATATGGGTGTTTGGGGGCCTGTTTTTACAAATGTCATTGATGTTCAGCAAAATTCAGTGTCAAACATCCTGGCCATTTCTCAGGCTGAATATTTTTGGGATAATGATCCCGGAAAAGGAAATGGTACTCCGGTATTAGCCACCGATGGTAATTTTAACAGTACTTACGAGCAACTGACCAAAACAGGAATTGCTTTACCATCCACTGGCTTACATGTATTTAATGTTCGTATCAGAGACAACGCTGGGGTTTGGGGACCTCTCTTTAAAAATGTTATTAATATAGAAGCTTCAGTTCCTTCAGGTTGCTGGCAGACGCTTAGCAAAAAAGGTGAACATTCCGTAGGTATCAAAACAGACGGAACATTATGGACGTGGGGAAGTAATTCTAATGGCCAGCTCGGAGACGGAACAACGATCGATAGAAATGTGGCTATCCAGATAGGAACAGCCAATAATTGGTTGAAAGCAGTAACCGGATCTGATTATACTATTGCCATCAAAACAGATGGTACCTTATGGGCGTGGGGTGAGAATAACTATGGCCAATTAGGTGACGGAACTAATATAGATAGATTTAGTCCTACTCAGATTGGAACAGCCAATAATTGGCAAAGTATTACTGCTGGGCTTTATCATGTCTCAGCTATTAAAACAGATGGTACACTTTGGGGCTGGGGATATAATAATGAAGGAGAATTAGGAGATGGAACTTCAATTGCCAAAAAAATCCCAACACAAATTGGAACAGATACAGACTGGGCCATGGCCACAGCGGGAAGTTATCATACATTGGCAGTAAAATCAAATGGAACACTATGGGGATGGGGTAATAATTCTGACGGACGAGTAAATGCAATACCAGGCAATAAGTATTTTCCGGTTCAAATCGGAACGGAGAACAATTGGCAACGTGTTGATGCCGGATATAGCCATTCTATAGCACTCAAAACCGATGGTACGCTATGGTCATGGGGAAGAAATACTTATGGAGAATTAGGAGATGGAACTTTAGTTTCAAAATCAATCCCAACGCAGGTAGGAACGGCAAACAATTGGTTAAATGCATCCGCAGGAATGCAGTTTACAATGGCCATTAAAACAGATGGTACGCTATGGGCGTGGGGTAACAATTACTATGGAACATTCGGGAACGGTACATCAGGATCTACCTATCTTACATCACCTGCAAAAGTAGGATCGTCTTCAGACAATATGCAGGTTTTTGCCGGAGATAATTCTGTTCTTGTAAAAACTAACGATGGCTTTTTAAAAGTATGTGGACTCAATAGTAGAGGAGGATTAGGTGATGGTACGAATGAACATAAATTTACTTATACTTCTATTAGTTGCCCTTCAAATTGTCTTCCGCCAACGCAATTTTCATCAACCAATATTACTTCTACAACGGCTACTATTAAGTGGACTGCATCAAATTCAGCACCTAATGGAGGTTATCTGTATCTTTATAGTACCCACACAGTAGTTGGAGGAATACAGGGAGCTACTTCTTCTACAGCTGCAGATCTGACAAACTTATTACCAGGTACCAAATATTACTGGTGGGTAGCATCGTATTGTGGATCAAGCCAGGGTAATTGGGTGCCGGGAGGCTCTTTTACTACACCTGCCACCATGGATACAAGCTGCTGGAAAAGTGCCGCTGCCGGATGGGGGCATTCATTAGCCATCAAAACAGATGGAACACTTTGGGCATGGGGATATAATACCTATGGACAATTTGGAGATGGAACCAATACTAACAATTCTAAACCAACCCCAGTCGGAACAGATAATAATTGGTTGAAAATTGCAGCAGGTCATAGTCATTCTGTGGCACTCAAAACGGATGGAACACTATGGGCTTGGGGGAGTAATGAGGAAGGACAATTAGGAGATGGAACCAATACTAACAAAAACACCATAACAAAAATTGGAACAGCAACAGACTGGGTAAGTATTGCAGCTGGTAGTGATTATACAGTAGCTCTAAAATCAAATGGAACAATTTGGGCTTGGGGTGAAAATAACTATGGACAGTTAGGAGACGGTACAAAGATTAGGAAAAATGTACCTGTACAAATAGGAACAGCAACAGACTGGGCAAGTATTTCTGCAGGACAAGATCATACACTAGCTATCAAAGCAGATGGAACGCTATGGGCATGGGGATATAATAATAGTGGACAAGTAGGAGATGGTACCAGGCTGGATAAATTAGCTCCAATAAAAATAGGAACCGCAACAAATTGGAAAAGTATTGATGGTGGAGGAGACGTTTCGATAGGAATCAAAACAGACGGTACCCTTTGGGCATGGGGAAGCAATTTCAGAGGAGAACTGGGAGACGGAACAACAACTGAAAAGTATACTCCAACACAAATCGGAACAGAAACCAATTGGCGAATTGTTGATGCTGGCTTTAATAATTCTTCTATAGCCCTGAAAACAGATGGTACCCTTTGGACATGGGGAGGTAATAGCAGTGGGCAATTAGGAGATGGTACAGCAACTAACAGAAGTACCCCTATGCTTATAGGAACTGCTGCTAACTGGCAAAGTATTTCAGCAGGAATGTCTCATACACTTTTGATCAATACCAATGGACTTTTAGCAGGAACTGGTGATAATCAGCTGGGAGAAATAGGAGATGGGACTAGGCTTAAAAGGAGAATATTTACACCGGTAGCTTGTCCTCCGGCTTGTAATCCTCCAGGTCAGTTTATGTCTTCTAATATTACATCCAGTTCGGCTACTCTTGGTTGGACAGCACCTAGTCCGGCTCCTGGTGGAGGGTATTCATATATGTATAGCACAAATTCAGAGTTTGGAGGAATAGAAGGGAAAACTACTTCTACTGCGGGTAATAATGTGACCAATTTATTGCCAAACACCACTTACTATTGGTGGGTAGCATCTAGTTGTGGATATAATCAGACGAATTGGATACCGGCAGGATCCTTTACTACACTTCCTACCAATGAAACAGGATGCTGGGAAAGCGTGAGTTCAGGTGCTTTTCATTCGTTAGGAGTAAAATCGGATGGTACATTATGGTCATGGGGGGCTAATAATAGTGGTCAGCTTGGTGACGGAACTACGAGCCCAAAAAATATCCCAACACAAATCGGAACCGGAAATAGCTGGCTGAAAATAGCTGCAGGATATAATCATAACGTAGCCATTAAAACAGATGGAACGATATGGGCTTGGGGAGGTAATCAACATGGACAATTAGGTGATGGAACTACAACTTCAAGTAATAATCCAACACAAATCGGGACAGCTACGGACTGGGTAAGCATTGCTGTTGGATATAATCATACATTCGGAATCAAATCAGACGGAACACTATGGGGTTGGGGACTTAATGATTATGGTTTATTAGGCGATGGGACTACCATCAATAAAAACGTACCTGTGCAAATCGGGACTGCAAATGATTGGAAAATGATCACAGCAGGGTCTGAGCATACTCTTGCCATCAAAACCAATGGAACACTATGGGGGTGGGGAAATACAAATAATGGACGGGTAGGTGAAGGAACTACAACTTCAACAATAATATCAAGCCCTATTCAAATAGGAACCGCTACTGATTGGAAAAATGTGAGTGCTGGTTGGTTTCATTCGTTAGGGATGAAAACAGATGGAACGTTATGGGGCTGGGGAAATAATTCAGATGGACAATTAGGTGATGGAACCACCACTTCTAAAAGTACTCCAACGAAAATCGGAACTGGAACGAACTGGAAAAATGTGAGCACTAACAATTATAGTTCTTCTGTAGGAATTAAAACAGATGGCACCCTTTGGACATGGGGTAGAAATACTTATGGACAATTAGGTGATGGAACTAAAATCGTGAGATTGAATCCAACTCAAATAGGAACAGCTACTGATAGAAAAATTGTTGCCGCAGGAGAATATACTACACTTTTAATCAATACCAATGGATTCTTATCAGGAACCGGTCGTAATGATGACGGAGAAATAGGGGATGGTACCAATATTTCAAAGCCAATTTTTACACCTATTGCTTGTCCTAAAGATGTATTAGCTGTTGTAGAGAATACACCAAAGACAGATCAGCTAAAAGTGTATCCAAATCCGGTAAGTGATATTCTGACGATCTCTTTTGATCAAAAGATTCATTCGGTAACCATTTACAATGCAGCAGGACAGCTGATACTAGCGAAAGCAATTGATGATACTAAAGGAACAATTGATGTTTCCGGATTTGTATCAGGGCTTTATCTGGTGAAAGTAAATGCAGCCAATGGTTTTGTAAAAACAGTAAAAGTTATCAAACGATAAACATTAAATTGTAATGTAATCATTAAGATTTCTTTTTGAAATCATTTAATATAGCGTCACTTAAAAATAAGTGGCGCTATTTTTTAATGTTTTATTTACCACATTTAATACTGTATTATTGTTATTATTGATTATTTGATGATTCATAATAAAAATATACTTTTGTATCAAACAACATAAAGTTATAATGGATAATCATGTTGTTTTTATTAAAAAAAGCTAATTTACAATATCATGAAAAAAAAATTATTAATTATTGTCTTAACAGGTTTAGTCTGTATCATGGCTTTTGCAGCTGATCCGCATATTAGAAAAGCCAAAAACGATGGAGTGTATTTCGTTGTGAGTGATTTAATTACAGTGTTTTCAAATGATGGCTATACCACCGTTCAACCCGAAACGAGCAAAGCTAACAATATTATTTGTGGAATGAGCCAAGGCAATTGTACAGCGGAAGGTTCCCTTACTAAAGTTCCTACAACAACAACAACAACAACAACAACAACAACAACAACAACAACAACAGCAGGCTGCTGGCAAAAGGTGACTTCTGGATATTTTCATTCGTTAGGGATCAAAACAGATGGAACGTTATGGGGATGGGGACGTAATAATTTTGGTCAATTAGGGGATGGAACTGCAATTTCAAAAAGTATCCCAATACAAGTCGGGATCGGAAATAACTGGCAGAAAATAGCTGCTGGAGTTTATCATTCATTAGGACTAAAAACAGATGGAACGCTATGGGCTTGGGGTAGAAATGATTATGGACAATTAGGAGATGGAACTATAACTGACAGAAGTAATCCAGTAAAAATCGGAACAGCCACAGATTGGGTAAATATTGCCGCTGGGGATAGTTATACATTAGCTATAAAATCAAATGGAACACTTTGGGCCTGGGGTAATAACCAGGAAGGACAATTAGGAGACGGTACAACCATAGATAAAAATATACCTATCCAAATAGGAACAACAAATGATTGGAAAATGATCACATCTGGTGGGGGGAATACTTTCGCCATCAAAACAGATGGAACATTATGGGGTTGGGGAAATAATTTATTCGGACATTTAGGAGATGGAACAACAATTGACAGAATTACTCCAACCCAAATCGGAACGGCTACGAATTGGAAAAATATTGTTGCTGGAAGTTTACATTCAGTAGGACTCAGAATTGATGGAACCTTATGGGCATGGGGTAGAAATGAATTGGGACCATTAGGAGATGGTACTACTATTGATAGACTTATACCTACACAAATTGGAACAGCAACAGATTGGCAAAGCATTGATGCAGGTTTTGAACATTCAGTAGCACTCAAAACAGATGGAACATTTTGGGCATGGGGAGATAATATACTTGGACAATTAGGGGATGGAACAACAACTAATAGAAATTCACCTACGTTTATTGGAACGGTTACTAATGTACAAAGCTTTACAGCCGGTATGTTTAATACATTTATTATTAATGATAATAGCTTTTTATCAGGTTGTGGCCTTAATAATTATGGTCAGCTAGGAGACGGCACAAATATTCAAAAACCAATATTTGTATCTATTACTTGCCCTACAAGTACTTTAGCTGTTCAGGAAGATTCACAAAAAATAGATAAGCTGAAAGTTTATCCGAATCCGGTACAGGATATCCTGACGATCTCACTAGATCAAAAGATTATTTTGCTAAGTGTTTACAATGCCGCAGGACAGTTGATCCTAACGAAAGCAATCAATGACACTAAGGGAATAATTGATTTTTCTTCTTTAACATCAGGAGTGTATAAGGTGAAAGTAAATGCGGACAAAGACTTTGTAAAAACAGTAAAAGTTATCAAACGATAAACATTAAATTGTAATCATTAAGATTTCTTTTTGAAGTCATTTAATATAGCGTCACTTAAAAATAAGTGGCGCTATATTTTTTTACTAATCAATATTTTTGAATATCTTAAGTGAACCCAAAAATAAGAACCAATTAAAACTTTAAAACCATGAAAAAAACACTATTTATTAGCTTTTTTCTGTTCAGCGTTTCCATGGTAATTGCACAAACTATAGAATCTGCAAGCCGTAGCACAACAGGTTATATCAAAAGTGATGGTACCATAGAAAACAGCAGCCGTTCAACAGTGGGCTATATTAAGAATGACGGTACTATAGAAAACAAAAATCGCAGTACTATTGGCTATATCAAAAGTGATGGAACTATAGAAAACCAAAACCGTTCTACCGTAGGGTACGTTAAAAAAGATGGTACTGTAGAAAACAGCAGCCGTTCAACCATTGGCTATGTCAAAGATGATGGAACGGTAGAAAACAGCAGTCGAAGTACTATTGGGTATGCAAAAGGAATTAGAAAAGAATGGGTGGCAGTAGTATATTTCTTTTTTAAACTAAATTAAATATCAGTGCTTGCAAAAAAGAATCTTTAATTGAGGAAATACTTTTTGAAATACGGATTTTGCTATGATTGATTTCATCATGCTCATTTGGTATTTCATCCCCTTAATTCTAAACTCAATCCCAAATTTGATTTTCTAAAGCGAACATTCCGTATTTTTACAATAAATGATGTAGAATATGAAATATCTGATCGTAGAAGATGAACGTTTTGCGTACGTAGAGCTAGAACGTATGATGATAAGTCTCTGTCCAGACTATACGTTGGCCGGCAGGATAGAATCCGTAGTGGATACTGTACATTTTCTCAAAAATAATCAGGTAGATTTTATTCTGATGGACATCCGGTTGGCTGATGGTAACTGCTTTGAAATTTTTGAACAGATTGAAGTCTCTATACCAATCATTTTTACAACCGCTTACGACGAGTATGCTATTAGGGCTTTCAAATTAAATAGTATAGATTATCTGTTGAAGCCTGTTGAGGAAGCAGATTTATTAGCTGCATTGAAAAAATTGCAACGTCATAATATTGAAAAAGAACCCACTTTTGATTACAAAAAGATTGAGGCTGCCTTATTGGGACATCATAAAAAAAATCGTTTTCTTATTCAGATTGGCGACCACTATAATCATATAGATATCAATGATATTGCCTATTTTTATAGTGAGGAAAAAGTTGTGTTCCTGCATACATTTTCCGACAGGAAATTTGTTATTGATTATACCTTAAACCAACTTGATGCCCAATTAGACAAAAAAACATTTTTCCGGGTTTCCCGGAATTGTGTTGCCAATATTACATCGATTAAAAAAATCTCCAAATATTTCAATAGCCGATTGAAACTGGCATTCCAGCCGGATTGCCCACATGAAATTTTAGTCAGCCGTGAACGGGTACCGGATTTTCTTAAATGGGTAGACGGACAGCATTAAAAATGATGAAAAAAATAGATAAAAAACATAGTATTGCCTTTGTGCTCATCGTGACAACTCTGTTGGTTTTCTTTTACTTTATGTTTCAGATACTAACTGGGAAAGAAAGAAGTTTTTCAGATTTTTTTATCATCAATTTACTTCCCTTTGTATTGATTGCATGGATGGATTTTCTTATTATTAATAATATTTATAAGTATTTAAAAATAAGAAATATATACCTGCATGTTGCCTTGGATTTATTTATTTCGTCATTATTTTCTGTATTCGTGATTTTTCTGGTTAATCTTTCGCTTTTAGGGGAATCTGCATTGAAGAGCAGCCCGGAAATTATTAAATCCGGGATTTTTATTATTCTTTGGAATAGCATTGTAGTATTGCTCATTGAAATTTTCTTTTATAACCAACAACACCTGGATGCTGAAAATAAAATTACCATCATGGAAAAAGAGAAAATACAATATCAGTACGATACTTTGAAAGCTCAGATCAATCCCCATTTTTTATTCAACAGCCTGAATGTTTTGTCCTCTTTAGCCTACCAAGATGCTGAAAAGGCGAATCTTTTTGCGAAAAAAATGTCGGGAGTTTACCGCTATTTATTGCTGACAAATGAACGGCCTTTGGTTACCCTTCAGGAAGAACTTGCCTTTCTGGATTCATATATATTTTTAGAACAGATTCGGTTTGGAGATAATTTGCGTGTGGAAGTAGTCAATAAAAATGAACTGAACCGTAAAGTAATCCCTGTAAGCCTGCAATTGCTTGTGGAAAATGCTATAAAACATAATATTACCACGTATAATAATCCCTTGATGATTCGCATTGAAATAGCTGAAGAAGGAATTACTGTTTCCAACAATCTTCAGCTGAGAACTACTGCTGACTGTGGTGGAATAGGACTGAAAAACCTGCAAAAACAATATGCCCTGTACAATAAAACCATTGAAGTCATAAGAACGGATACGGAATTTACCGTAAAACTTTCGTTTTTGGATCAATAACAACCACACTGCTTTTATTCATTCGCTAAGACTTATGCAATACGTATTCTTTTGTGGAATTTTAATTCACTAAATACCACATTTCATCATGTTGATACTGAAGTTCATCAGAAAAGACTTCATACAAGCGTTTCCAATCCGGAGTTTTGCATCACAATAATTTCAGTTTATTCATCAAAAATTTTTTCACAATGAAAAAGCAGGCAATATTATCAATTTTTGCTACAGGAACACTTCTTATGGGTACCATTTCAGTAAAGGCCCAAAAAAAAATGTCTTTAGGACTTAAAGGCGGGGTCAATTCAACCTTTTATAAGTACGATTCAGAGAGCGCGTATTCAAAAAGTTCACCAGAATTAGGAGGCTCTGTGGGAGGATTTCTAAAGTATGATTTTGGCAGCTGGTTTGCCCTTCAGTCTGATCTAATGCTGCATTACAGAAATTCTGAAATGGAAAATAAGTTCACCACAGAGAAATCCAAATTAGAATCCTATGATCTTGAACTTCCTGTTTATGGGGTTTTTCAATATAAATTGGGTGTAGGTAAATTATTTTTCGGAATAGGTCCTTATCTGGGATATGGAATAAGCGCTAAAATGGGTGATATGGATATGTACAGCAAAAATACAGAAGGTAAATCCCCATTGAAACAACTTAATTACGGTGCTGCTGCCATGTGTGGCTATGATGTTGGACACTTTCAGATCAGTGCTTCCTATGTATCGCAATACGGAATAGGATCTATGAGTACTATTTCTGCCTTAAAGCGGCAAGTTTTCGGATTGGAAATTGGATACAGCTTATAGTTTCATAAATCCTGCCATGTTCGTAGGGAATTAAAGAGATGATACTTGATTTCCTACGAATAACTATTAATCTCATTTGATACTTTCTAATCAAACAATTGAACAAAATGAAGAAAATTATTCTATCGCTGATCGCAATTCTGTCGGTTTCAACTTCGGTTTTCGCACAGAATATTCAACTCAACAGACCTCAAGAACCTCTGAAACCCTATTCTTATTATTCAGAAGATATTACGTTTGAAAATAAACAGGCTGACATACATCTGGCGGGAACTTTAACGCTTCCAAGCAGGGAAGGTATTTTCCCTGCAGTTATTTTGATAAGCGGAAGTGGTCCTCAAAACAGAAATGAAGAACTGGCAGGGCATAAACCTTTTCTCGTACTGTCAGATTACCTTACCAAAAATGGATTTGCTGTTTTGCGGTATGATGACAGGGGAACAGCTTTGTCTCAAGGAGACTTCAAAAGGGCAACCTCGGTAGATTTAGCAACCGATGTAGAAAGTGCTGTTGCTTATTTAAAGACCAGAAAGGAAATCAATCCGGCAAATATTGGATTGATAGGTCATAGTGAAGGAGGCTTACTCGCTCCGTTAGTGGCCATAAAATCAAGAGAGGTTGCGTTTATTGTAATGCTTGCCGGTCCAGGGATTTCCGGAGAACAAATACTTTTAATTCAACAGAGACTGATCGCAGAAGCTTCGGGAACCAATGAAGACGAAATAAAAGGGATGGAGAAGATCAACAGAAAAACATTTGATCTTGTGAAGAAATCCTCTGATATCGGGCAGTTAAAAAAAAATATCAGAATCAGTTTAGAAAAAATAATAAGTAATAATCCTAAGCTGAAAAGACCTGATGGTATGACGGATGATGAATTCATCAACTTACAGATTGATACCTATGCTACTCCCTGGATGCAGTATTTTATTAAATATGATCCTTTTTCTACATTAAAAAAAGTGAAAATTCCGGTTTTGGCTCTTAATGGCGGAACAGATCTGCAGATTACCCCAAAGGAGAATTTAAAGGCTATAAAGAAAGCATTAAGAAAGGCTAAAAACAAACAGGCAACGATCAAAGAACTGCCAGGATTAAACCACCTATTTCAGGAGTCTGATACAGGAGCTCCTCAGGAATACCAGCGTATTGAGCAGACTTATTCGCCAACAGTTTTGAAAGAAGTATCGGATTGGTTACATTTACAATTAAAGTAGAGGATAAAAAAGAAATCATACATTAAAGACACCAAAAGATAAAGATATGAACAACAATAAGATAGACTTGGGCTTTTTTCCAACGCCATTTCAACAGCTGAAAAACCTGTCAAAGTTATATCCTGATTACACTATTTACATTAAAAGAGATGACAACACTGGCTTAGCCTCTGGCGGAAACAAAACCAGAAAACTAGAGTTTTTAATCCAACAGGCATTGGATGAAGGCTGTGATACCGTAATCACTGCGGGAGCACAACAATCTAATCATTGCAGGCAGACAGCGGCGGCTTGTGCTAAAATGGGTCTGCAATGTCATCTGCTTCTTGGTGGTGAGAAACCTGATACATACGATGGAAATCTACTGTTGTCTTCATTGCTTGGAGCATCCATACATTTTACAGGTGACAACAGAAAAGGAGAAGATATAAAACTTTTAAAAGAAACCCTGGAACACCAGGGAAATAAATGTTTTATCATTCCCTATGGTGGCTCAAATTCCACAGGAGCTTTAGGATTTGTACATGCCGTAGAGGAGCTGAAAAAACAACTTGCCGAAAAAGAGCTGACAATAGATTATATTTTTTTTGCTTCAAGTTCTGGCGGAATGCAGGCCGGGTTAACTGCCGGAAAAGCTTTGTATGATCTAAAAGCAGAACTCATCCCCATTAGTATAGATAAAGAAGAAACCAATGGAGTTTCCCTGGAAGAGGTTGTTTTTAGAATTGTTCAGGAAATAATAGCAAACCTTAATATCAACAAAAAGATTGAACCTTCAGAAATAGTTCTCAACAGGGATTATGATACTGCAGGATATGGGGTCTTAACAGCTAATGAAAGATTTGCCATTGATGAACTTGCAAAAAATGAGGGCATTCTTTTAGATCCCGTTTATACAGGAAGGGCATTTTATGGAATGCTGGATTTTTTGAAAAATAAAAAACTACCAGCACATACTAATGTTTTATTCTGGCATACAGGAGGGCTGCCTGCTGTTTTTACATTTGCCAAAGAGCTGACTTAATTGTTGATGATATAAAAATATTACGATCAATATGGAAATAACCTTACAAGAAATAACAGCGGACAACTTTTATGATGTATGTCTGTTGACCACCAATAAAAATGGAGTCCTCACGTTTGATGAAGAATTTTTATGCAGCAATTCAGTATCTATTGCAGAATCCAAATATTATCCGCTATTGAATCCACAGGCTATATACAGTGATAAAATACTGATCGGTTTTATCATGTCTGGGCCTTATTTTAAGGACAATGGAAACTTTTGGGTCCTGAGATATATGATCGATCATCAATATCAAGGTAAGGGGTACGGAAAAAAAGCATTCCACACTTTTATAGAACACGTAAAAAGAAGTGGAAATATAGAGCAGATTCACATTGGGCTTGATCCCGACAACATCCGTGCAATATCTCTTTATACTTCTGTAGGTTTCGCATTTACAGGAGAACGAAAAGATGGGGAGGATGTATATATTCTGGAACTTATCCAGCATATCCCATAAAATATAATCAAATGATTCATAAAAATGAATAACGAACTCCATAAACTCCTTTATTACTACAACGAGGAAGGATACGAAGGATATGACTTAAGTGAAGTACAGCTCCTTGAAAAAAAGGATGTTGACAGGATCGAAAAATTGAAATTGCTTCTTCATGATGACAATCAGTATATTGTATATCAGGCCATGCTTATTTTACTTGCATGGTCAATACCCGAAGGATTTGAAATGCTTGATCGTTTCATCCATGAAAAATGGGATCAAAAAGAAAATTTTGAACCCCATAGACTCTATAATGAAGACAATGTATACGATGTAATTACCAATGCATTGTATATTGCAACATTCAATGGAAAAAGCGAACAGGAATTATATCCTTACATCAGACAGTTCCTAAATAGCTATGGAGATAAGTTCTTTGAATCTAATCTAAAGGATTTTCTGTTAAAGAAAAACTGCAGCTTCCTTTTAAAAGAAATAGAGCAGGCCATACAAAGTGCCTTACAAAATAAAAGGTACTATCAGGCCAGTCAGCTGTTTCCGGTTATGGTTCATTATAATCCAAATGCATTTAACGAATATATAGATGTTTTTAATCTTTTCATAAACCAGGATAAAAGAATTAGGCACAATAGGGAAGAAGCGCAACTTCAACTCATAAAAGGAAATCCAGAAAGTAGAATTTAAGGATGATTTTATAAGATAAGATAATATATTGCGGAGTACGAAAATGTTTATAAATGGGTAAGATCAACCAATGATGGGTCTATAACCATATAACGCATGGGAAGATGCCAATATTTTTATAGCTAAAATAGATCTTTTGAATTTTAAGATAGAAATTAAGCATAAGGAAAGTAAATTATCATTATTCAATCAAGAAGATCTCTTATTTGATCGGTTTCAATAGGATAAACGATAAAACATGTAGTTGTAGAGCAGAAAAGAAAAAGAATGAGTTGTTTGGCCGATATTAAATTACTTGTTCGAAATGAAATCTCCGAAGTCAGGAGACTTCGGAGAAGAGGTGACCTCGTAAGAGTATCTTCAAATATCTTTTAAAAGATTTATCTGTATAGGCTTACTTGATGAAGACGATTTCTTTTACGGAATTCCTATTTCTTCAGCCTTAATTAATCTACAGCAGATTAACTATTTTATTTTTGTTTCAATGAAAAGTTATCCATATAAACTGCCTGATGAATGCCATTCAGTAAAACCTTCAGCCCTAAATGGGTATCTTTTTTTATAGAAATAGTGTAAGTCTTTTTTTCTCCTGTTATCTTGGAAGGCTTAGCTATTGAAACATATAATTTTGTATCGGAAGCATTATTTACTGAGAAAATCTCCAATGTAGTTTCCCCTCCGTTATCTGAAATATCAAGGCTAAGAGTATAGTTTCCTGCTTTAATTTTCGGAGTTACTAAAAACATATTTTCTCCAGGACTGTTCATTGAGTAAAATATAATTTTTTTGTCACTCGCATATAACATTGCCTTCCCTCCCGGCTGAGCAGTCCAGCATTTATCAATATCTTTCCATGTATCAAAGTTTTCATTGATGGCAGATTCTGTTTTACATTGTGCTTTTACCGTTAGAAGCCCTCCCATAGTTATTAGCCCTGCTAATACGATTCTTTTCATGTGTTATTTTTATTTATTTTATGTAAAAATAAGCAAAAAAAATTATCCCTGAAATATCCAGTTCAATAGAGTATCAGAGACTTTGCTTACTGTTGTTCTTTTATTCTCTTTAATATTTTTTGTAATTTGTACAGATTGGATAAATTTTAATGATCAAAAATATTCGGAGAACGGGAGTTTTTACGGACTTTTAAAAAGTAATAATGTTTGTTTGGTATGGTCCGAAGCTATTATTATTAAACTTTTTGAGCTTATATTATTTTGTTTTTCAATTCTTTGTATTTTGATCGTCCTACAGGTAGAATTTCACCTGTTTTAAGCAATACACTATAACGTGTTCCGGTGTTTATAAGCATTTTTTCAACCTGGAGAAAATTCACCAAATACGATTTATGAATGCGCTCAAATTGATCAGGAAGAAGTTGGTTTAGTAATTCAAGAGACTTATCATGCAGTTCAGTCCGCCCACTATGAAGATGCAGTTCAGTATAGATTCCAGCCCCTTTGATATAAATTATGTCCGTAATATTGATGAGCCGTATCTGCCCGGATTTCTTTACAGCCAGGTATTTAATCTCCTCTTCAGCCTTTACAACAGGGCTCACAAATCGTGTCAAAGCTTTAAAAAATCTTTCCTGATCAAAAGGTTTGGGAACAAAATCAAGTACACCATACTCAAAAGCGATGATTGCTTTATCAATATTAGCTGAAACAATAATCGTATGAAAGGATGCAGCTACCATATGCTCTAGTATTTCAAACCCATTATCTCCATTGAGATTAAGATCAAGTAACAGAAGATCAGGAAGCTGATAGGCTATTTGATCAAGGCCTTTCTGTAAAGAATCACAAATACTGATCTCAACAGATGTACTGGCAAAAAATTCAATTGTCATACGTTCAACACGGCGGGCAATTCTGGCCTCGTCTTCTATAATCAGTATATTCATCATTTTAAAATATGAATTGTAGATATCCATCCGTCTTCAGCAGCCACAGAATCGAACGTCCAGTTCTGTCCGTAACTTTCGGTAAGGCGTGCTCTTATATATTTAAAGCCATTTCCTCCGGATCGATTGGTCATTACCTTTCTATTTTCTGCGACGGTTTTAAAAGTATATTGGTGCGTCTTATCTTGTAAGATATAAGAAAGCACAAATTTCACGGTGTTTCCGGGAAAAGGTTCACTATGGGTTATCCCATTTTCAAGTAGGGTATGGATAATAGCTGGGGGGATCAGTTGTTTCTCATCTATTCCAATTTCTTCCCACTGATAATTAATTTCCTTGCGAAACCCCATAATTGAAACATGCTGCCGGCAAAGTTCAAGTTCTTTCGTGATGGGAATTAGAGTCTGCTCAGAAATCTCGTTCATGATATCAAATTCTGTAGCCAATGCTTGTATGAAACGGGAACCTTCTTTAGGAGATTCTTCTACCCAATCCATCATGGAGGTAAGGGTATTTCTTAAAAAATGAGGTTGAATATTCTTTTTAAGAAGTTCCAACTGTAGCCTTGAAGAAAGAAGGACCGCATTCTGATGCTCTGCTTCAATAACACTTGTACGAATGGAATGAAGGTAAAGCATGCTCAATACAATGACTGTAAAGCTGATGAATAAACCGAAGTCATAGACCACGAACTTATTGATCAATGCACTGATCAAAAGTGCTGTCAACGCAATGAAACCTCCTTTTTCCTTTTGAATAATCCCATTAAAGACCACGATGAGAGAAGCAATCAGCATTGCCAAACTGTACAGACGGGCGGTCAGATCATAAGATTTATAATTGAGAATATAAAGTAACAAAAGGGTTATAACCAATAGTGCCATCAACCATTTTCCTTTTTTAAAATTAAACTGAATGATAAAGTATAAAGGAACCAGCAATGCATTGGTAAAAGTGAGCCAACCAATGATTTCAAGACGTACAAAGAAATAGGGGTATGGAATAAAGACATGAAACTTAAGATATTCCATAATCAGCAAAGTGAAAAAGAGAAGACAGATAGAAGCAAAGATCAGGATATCCCATTGTCTGCGTTGGCTGTTTAGATAAAGAAAAAAATAATAGACTGCTGCAATGAGAAAAGCTCCGGCCATTAGGTTCATATATGACATGGTTACTAATGGTCTTGTCAATAATAAATTATACGGATCAATTTTAAATCCGATGTTGCGTTGCACATGAGGGAGTAATGATTGTGAACTGCGTAAGGCAACCGTATGAAGACCTGGTGAAATCAGATGGTCTGGGATCCTATAATAGCTACTTTCAGTACCGGGTACTTCCGGGTTACCATTTTGCAGAACTTTCCCGTTATTACCGATCAATACCCCGTCCCAATATACTTCAAAAGAACCAAAAGATTGAATCTGAAGCCCAAGCGGTAATGCCTCATCTTCAATTTTACGCAGATCTAAATGGGTTCGTGACCAGAAGATTTTGCCAGAGATATTGCCTCTCTCCTGTGACCAATTTTTGTCATTATAGTCTTTAGATGCCCAAGCCAGGTCATCACCTGTTTTGTAAACGGGTATAGGGTCTTCATTGCGAATAACAGATGGGTTCAGTATGCCGAGCAATACTAGCAAAAACATAAAACTATGCATGATGTAAATATACAAGGTAATTCCCAACAATTTATGGTCGTTCAGAAGCTCATGGAGCCGTTCAGATGTTTTCACCAATGGGTAGCTTGTCTGTTCTTTAATTTTACATCATGAAACTATTAACAACCATCATCCTGATTCTTATTACCGTTCCTTATGCTTTTGCGCAGAATGGTCAGATAAACGGTATTATTCATGAGAACCAGACAACAGTTCTTCCGTATGTAACTGTCACATTAAAAGGGAATGCAGAACCTGCTGTTGCTGTCGGAATTTCGGATAACAAAGGGCAATTTAAGCTGGAAGGCATCCCTGTAGGACATTATACAATCAGTTATCATCTGATCGGGTTTCAGATGATTACCCAATCTGTACAAGTGAAATCTGGTGAGAGTACAAATATCGGAACAATAATTTTAGAACCTGACACAAAATTATTGCAGGAAGTCTCTGTAAAATCACAGCGGTCATCAGTCAGCTTAAAACTCGATAAGAAGGTTTTTGAAGTGGGTAAAGATGTTCTTTCACAATCAGGAGCTGTCACAGACTTACTCAATATTGTACCCTCTGTGAGCGTCAGTCCCAGCGGAACAATAAGCCTGCGGGGTAATAGCAGTGTATTGGTTCTCATTGATGGAAGGCGTACAGGATTAACCCAAAGTAATGCCCTGGAACAGCTTCCTGCTGACCAGGTAGAGCGGGTAGAAGTGATTACCAATCCATCTTCCCGTTTCGATGCGGCTGGTTCAGCAGGGATTATTAATATCATTCTCAAAAAGAACAAAAAAGCAGGTTTCAGTGGACAAATGCGTCTGGTTGGCGGTATTCCTAATGAGACACGGATAAGTCCCAGTTTAAATTATAAATCCAATACAATTAATCTCTTTGCAACTTATGGTATCCGGCTGTCGGATTATGTTGGGCTCTATACCATGCAGCAATCCACCAGACTCTCCGGTATGCCACTGTATCTGAACCAACGTCAGGATGAAGATCGGCATGATGATGCCAGACTGCTTTATCTTGGTGCTGATTTCCAGATTAATGATCACAATACCATTACTGCAGCTTTTTTGCGAAACTCAACTAATGACCATGACAAAACAGAACTCAATTATCTTTATTCAGGCAAAAATGGCAGTATTGACAGCAGTCTCACCCGAAGTGGTGAATCTTGGGAGAAGCGAAGTTATAATCAACTTGAATTTAATTATACCAAAACTTTCAAGAAACCAGGTAAGAAATTAACGGTAGATATGCAGTATGATTTCTGGGACAGTGATAAAGACTGGAATTTATCAACCGCGAAAATACTACCGGTTACAATGAATCTGCCCATGATCAGGACCCGTTCTTTCGGGAAAAGTAAAGACCTGATGATTAAAACGGATCTGGTACAGCCCTTGGACAGTACCTCTACACTGGAATTTGGTTTAAAAATGGAAGACCGAAGGGTGAACAGTGATTTTATTGCCCAACAAGAGAATTCGGCAGGCTGGGAAGTTATCGATCAGATTGATAACCATCTTTTATATAAAGAATTGATTGGGAGTGCTTATATACAGTTTTCAGGTAAAACCGGAGCTTTTGGCTACCAGGCCGGACTGCGTGGTGAGTTGACGCATATTGGTATTGAAGACCGTACTGGTAGCTACACTAATAAAAAAGATTATAGCAGGTTGTTCCCAACATTAAATATCAGCTACCGTTTTACTGCCACTGCTAACTTGCAAGCCAGCTACAGCAAGCGTATCAACAGGCCAAGACTGGGCATGCTGTATCCATTCAATGAACTTACTGACCTCAGTACCCGCTATGTTGGTAACCCGGATCTTAATCCCTCTTATGCCAATGTTTTTGAACTTGCCTTCCTCAAAAACTGGAAAACGTTTACTTTAAATCCTTCTCTTTATTATCAGAGAAATAATGGCGTCATCGAAGATTATACTTTCCGGGATTCTAATGGGTTATTTATTACCATGCCTGTAAACATTGATAGGGAGACACGTGCGGGCTTTGAACTCTCTTTACTCTATAATCCTTTCAGATGGTTGCAAGCAAATGCTGAGCTCAATGTATTTCATTATAAAGAACAGGGCAGTTATCAACAGCAAAACTTCAACTATTCAGGGAATACCTTTACGGCCCGTTTAAGTTCTCAGGTAAAATTAAAGAATAAGCTTTCTGTTCAGGCAGTATATAATTTCAGAGGGTCCAATGCTACAGCACAAACCCGATCAGATGCTGTGCATGGTATCGATTTTGGATGTAGCAAAAATTTTTTAAAAGATAAAGCAACTCTTACCTTTGATGTAAGTAACCTTTTTGGGCTTCGAAAGTTTAGCAGCAGAACCATTGGGTCAGATTATGAGATTAATCAAACCAGTATTCCGAATGCCGCCAGATATCGTCTTACATTAGTGTACCGATTTAATCAGAAGGATAATCAGTTGGTGCGGCAAGCGAAAAGCGGAAACAGAGATTAATCTGGATGAATATAGAACCATAAAAAAGACCCCTTATCAAAGAGGTCTTGGTATATCCATTATTTTCCGGTTTCCTTTTCAATCTTCAAAAGCATTTCTTTGGCATTTTGGTTGGTTGGTTCTAGTTCCAGGACCTTTGAATAGTCCTCTTTTGATAAATGATATTCTTTTTTGTTGAAGTAAGCTTCACCACGGCTGTCATAAATATTAGCCGATTTTGGGAATTCATTGACATTTAAGTTGAAAATTTTAATGGCCGAGTCTATATTTCCGTTTCTTAAAAACTCATAGCCAAGGCCGTTAAGCTCATTTTCATTTAAGAAATTGTAATCGTTAGGATGATTGCTTTTGAGCTTTTTGTAGAGGGCAATTCCCTTGTCGATATTGCTTTCACATTGTTTTCTGATGGTTAAAACAATGGATTCTTTAGTAGATTCTAAAGGATAGTTTTTCCATTGATTCAAACTGGCAATGCTGGAAACCATTTCTTCCACAAGTCTCATATTACTGCCATTGGTCATCACAACGACCCCGTTTCCGCCTTCCACACTTCCTACATAATGGCAGACAAAACCTTCGTTTCCACCGCTGTGTCCAAAATATTTTGTGCCTTTGAAATCATTCAAAAATACACCAAAATTATTGTCTATTCTTTTTGCCGACATTTCTTGAGACAAAATTTTATTTGATTTTCCTAATAATGATAGTTGCGTTTCGATAATATATTTTGCTAAATCTGTTGGATTGGTCCATAAACCGGCCGCCGCTTTTTCCGGGTAGATATGATATTTTCCGTTGACTTCTTTTCCGTTGACATAAGCTGTTGCAAGCAAACTTTCTTTATTTTTTGCAGGAGGCTGATTGAATGAACTACTACTCATTCCCAAAGGAATCAGAATGTTTTTTAGCATATAATCTTCATACTTTTCTCCAGTTGTAGTTTCAAGGATCAATTGAGAAACCGTAGTTCCACCGCCAGAATATTGAAACTTAAGGCCAGGTTCAAATACAGATCGTACTGCAAGTGAGTTAGCCGGTTTTTGTCCATCAAGAATTTGTACGGTCGTAGGCAGTTCTTTTCCTTTTTCATAACCACCAAAACCTCCTACAGATAATCCTGCGGTATGGTTCAATAAGTTAGCCAATGAAATTTTCTTCCCTTTTGATATGGCATCATCATACGGGAATTTCCAATTGGTCAAATAATTATTGATGTCATTATATAAGTCTAATTTACCTTCCTGAACCAGTTTTAAAGCTCCAAGACTATTGAGCGATTTGCTGATGGATGCTGCCTGGAAAAGGGTTTGGGTAGTGGTGGGTCTGTTTTCGGAAATGTCTGCATAGCCATAGGCTTTTATCCATTCTATTTTATAATCCTTAATCACCGCAATACTTACGGCGTTGGCGTTGTACAGCGCCATTCTTTCTTTCAAAGAACCTTTTTTTTGCTTTAATTTATTCCAATAATTCAGATTGGATTCAAATAATTTTATTTTATCATTTACGCTTTGTGCAAATAGATTGAGTGATAAAAAAAATAGGGTAAGTAATGTCGTTTTTTTCATATTTAAAAGAAGGCTTGTATGGTTATTGTATTGTTTAAGTTAATAGTAAAACAATTGAGAAAAAGATAGTATTACATGGAAGTATGAAATTTTAAAATGTCCCTTATGTTTCATTTCTTTGATAGACTTTCTATTTTCAAAAGCATTTCTTTCGCATTATCATTATTGGGATTTAGTTGCAGTGTTTTCTGATAATTCTTTTTCGATTCGGGATAATCTTTTCTTATAAAATAAATTTCTCCACGTGTATCATACACATTAAAGGAATTCGGGAATTCTGATACTGCATAATCAATGATCTTAAGTGCGGCATCTGTATTATTCTCACCTAAAAATTTGTAAGCTAATTTGTTCAGCTCATTTTCAAAACCGTTGAAATTATAGGAGTTAAATTTATTCTTTTTAATGTCTTTCAAATAAAGAATTCCTTCCTCTACCGATGATGCTTTTATCTTTCTGTATACTTCATAAATGACCAGGGGCTTTGGTAAGCTGATTGTCTTGTTATATAAAACATTAAAAATATCATCAATAACCGATTCCAGCTGTCCGCCTCTTTTCCCTGCTCTGGTGTTATCCAGTAAGATCACATATATTTTATCTTCCGGAATTCTGGCAATATTACAGGAAAAACCATTGATCCCGCCACTGTGTGCCATGGTGGTAATATTCTTTCCTGACTTCAGAAAATCAGAATGTTTCTGAATGACCAGTCCATTAGCATATCCATCCAGATAAGGGGTAAAATAGATTTTTTTATTTTCATCATTTAACAGCGTATTTCTGTATAAGGCAGTGTCCCATTTGTACATATCATTTGCTGTACTATACATTCCGCCTGCTGCAAAGACTGCAGTTTGCATATTGATATAGTCGGTTTTCTGATAACCATCATAATCAAAATCATAACCTTGTGCATAGCTTGAAATGATTTGTTTGGTATTTTCCATGCCTGTGTTTTTCATGCCGATAACATCAAATATCTTTTCCTTTAGGACTTCTTCATAGGACTTTTGAGTAATCGCTTCAATAATTAATCCCAATAAATAATAACCTGTGTTGCAATAACTGTGTTGAGTTCCAGGTTCAAATCTTAAATTGTCTTTGAAATATTTAATAGCGAAGTCTTTATTCGAGGAATTTTCGAAAACCATTTTAGTTTTAAAATCAGGGAAATCTGTGTAATTAGGCAATCCTGAAGTATGGGTCAGAAGATGATGAATGGTAATCTTATCCCCGATAGATTTATTGTACCAGGGTAAATATTGGCTTATTTTATCATCAAGACTGATTTTTCCTTCTTGTTTGAGCTGCATAATCAGCATTCCAGTAAACTGTTTTGTAATGGAACCTATTCTGAACTTAGTATCAGAAGTCGCCTCAATGTTCCAGCTCATATCGGCTTTTCCGTAATTTTTTTTTAGGATGATCCTACCATTTTGAGCAATTAGTGCACTTCCGTTAAAAAGGTCAAACTGATGGTGTTTTTCAAGGATCAGGTTTATCTTTTCAGCTTTTCTCTGTTCTGATTTTAGAATGTTTTGCTGACAAAATCCACTTATTGATAACAACAGGAAACAGGTAAACAGGAAATTTTTCATAATGATTAATTGTTGTATAATTTTCTGTAAAGATGCTTCAGATAGTGTGAATACGCGACCGATTAAAAAAAGTCGAACGCATTTTCCAGATAAAATGGATATTACATTGAACTTTTCCTAAAATCAGTGAGTGTTGTATGTACAGGCTTACCTGATAACGCCGAATTCTTTTTTAATGAAATTTCCATTTTATAAGGAGTAATTGATCTTTATACAATAAAGGATAAAAGAGGAGAATGAGGGTAGGAGCAATTTTCATTTATAGAATTATAAGGTCCCGTTTTGAGCTTTTTGAATTAAGCATCAAGCCTGTAAATAAACTCTTCAATCTCCATCTGTCTTGCATTGGCGAAACCTTTATCTGTACCAACTCTGATAAAGTTACAATTTTCCAGTACCTTTTGTGAGCCAAGATTATCAAAAGCAACCCGTCCAAAAATAGGTCTGGTCGGTTCAAGGGTAAGAAACTCTTTTAACGCTGTTGTGGCAACACCTTTCCCCCAGAGCTCCTTATCAATCCAATAAGTAATTTCTGCATCGCCTTCCATAATAAACTTTGCAATACTTCCCGCGACAACAGTACCTACTATAATCGTCTGGTTATTGACGGTGGGGTCATTCAATAATCTGGTGTATTTAGCCAAATATGCTTCTTTATTGACAGAATCCTTTGAAGTAAATGCTGCCAGATGATTGGCTTCAGTATCAAGCTGAAATTGAAAAAGGATCTCTAAATCAGCAACGGTTGTGGGTCTGAGTTTTATTTCATTTTTAATATTGTTCATTTTGAGTGTCGGGTTGGTTGATTTTCAAATATAATTAAATATTGCCATCAGAAAACACGTTTCAGTTGTCGTGTTTTATCAGTAAGACAGGGATTGCCGAAATCATAAAGTTTAATACAGATTTAATACTACGGTGATCCAGATAAAAATGGAATCCGGTAGTTTCGTGAGCGATTTACAAATGATAAATACGTATTATCCCTTATTACCTAATAATTATGATTCAAAAACAACTCTTTGGATGGATGCTTATGCTTGCTGTAACAGGCATGGGATGTCAGAATAATCAATTAACCTCAGCAGCAATGGAGGAGGAGCTTCCATCGAAAGCCAGTACCAACAGAGTAGAGGCAGAGGTTAGTGTTAATCCTTATGTAGATACCAGTACTTATATCAATTCAGGCTTCAGCTTTTTAAATCCGGCCCAAGTTAATAAAAATCGCCAGGCTATTGGTGGAAATGCATACACCGAAGTCTATGGATTCAATATCCCGGAAGAAAACAGGGTAAGGGGAATCCGCTGGAACACTGATGATGAAACTACTTCTATTTGGAGACCACAAGGAATTGCCGGATTTACCAAAGATGGTGTTCGCTATTTGTTGGTGAGCTGGTATGCAAAAGATGACGCAGAATATAAAGGGTCCCGCATTACCCTGATTGACATCAGCCCAAGTTCAAGCACCTATCTCACCTACCGGCATATCCTTCTGGTACAGCCTGATATCCCAACCAATACCACTACCTATACCCAATACGGCTCTTACGCTCCACTGAAAGTACATGCTGGTGGCATAGCCTATTTCAAAGGGAAAATATATCTCAGCAGTACCAATCTGGGCGTTCGGATATTTGATCTGAATAAAATTATTGAAGTAAGTACCGGAGATACTACCAATGAGAAATGTGGTAAAGATGCCAACGGAAATTTATTCGCTTTTAACTATCGGTATATATTACCACAAACTGGGTATCAAAAGATTAATAATGCTAGCCCTTTCTCCACTATACAATTGAATGATGAAGGAACTCAGCTTTGGACTGGCCAATATTATGCAGGCAGTGCGGATGCTTCTATTGTTCCTAAAGTCTTTGGCTTCCCCATTGATGCCAATGGAACCATCCAAAACTCAGGGATTGTGAGTGTCGCTCCTAAAAACAGTCTTTTTACAGATAATCATGCCCATGGTATCCAGGGTGTATTCCGAAAAGGAAACAGAACATGGCTTTCCTGCACCGGATCTCCAAGCAATTCTTACGGTTCCAATGCCAGATTGGCAAGATATACTGATGGAGCCGATGACACAGTACGTTATAGATGGCCCTACGGAGCAGAATCTCTTTATTACGAATCTCAATACAACTATCTATGGAGTCTTACGGAATATGAGCCTAATGCCGGAGCGCAGAATGGTAACCAAATCAACCGATGCATTTTTGCGGTAGATTTTTCTAAGTATGAATAAGGTAAAATATCTAGTATATATTTAATATAAAAGCATCATTACAATATGATGCTTTTATTTTTTTATGGTTTTCCTGAAATAAAATCTCTAAAAATGGGAGCTGTAATCACTACAGGTATAAATACTTACTAAAATATTGTAGTATAAACGCCTACTGACTACGGTATAAATACCTGACATGAAAATTAGAAATTTATACGCTACCATCACTCCATTTTTCGCCGTTACTTTGACATGTTCAAAAGATGTTTCGAAACCCTGAACAAAAAATGGCAGCCTCCGAAAAGCCGATAAAAGAGTAGGAAAAAAACCAAAAATTATTAATCATGAAAAATCCAGAAAATGTTGCTCCTTTTGTAGAAGCATCAGAACTCATTACAGAATTAAAAGACAAGGCTAATGATATACTATCAAGTGTTTTAAGCACAGAGCTATCCTCTATAACCATTAACGGCAAAGGAAATTTCCCTTATTACTGGCAGGATCCCTCAAATCTTAAGTTTAATAAAAAAACATACGACTGGATCTCATCAAATCTTAAAGCCAATACTGAGCCGGTTCAGCTTGATCAGGTATTTACCAATTATTTTATTGATGTTTTCTCAAAAGTCAATTATTCTTTATCTGAAGAAGATACAGTGATATTAAATGATGCTCATAAAAATGCTACAGATCAGCAAATGGCTTTACTTAATGCATGGGTAGGAGCTTATGGTTCGCTTCCTCCTGCAACAGACACCATGCAGCCTATTGATATCATTATGAATAAAATCGCGACAGAATGGGCTAATCCGGCAACTACCTTATCCCAGATTCAGAAAAGTGATAACCTGGATGCTTTACTGAATAAAACTCCGGCAAGTGGCCAACCTATTCTTCCTGTTTTAGCGAACTATCTGAATGCTCTGGGAGCCACAATATCTTTACAGAACAATGTGACGATGAATAATGGTTATTTATCCAGAGTGTTGAAGAATGTACAACAGCCTAAAAAAGATAACGGAGGTCTGCAGTTGAATGACGACAGTATTTTACCTGCCTTCCAGGTGACAACACCCCTTAGCGATATTTTAAACGGACTTAAAAATACCTCTCAGGCGGCTCAGATAGACATGGAAGTTAAACGTGAATCCGAAAGCCGGTTCCAGGTTTCCGTACAAGGGAAGACTGGTTTTTCTATTCCTATCTTCGACTTCTTTACCTTAGGAATTGGAGGCAATGCCAATTATTTCAGTGAAGATATCGCCATCAGCAAAAACTCGATCAAAATATCGATGTCTTTTACCGGAGTTACGCTTGTCAACTTTGGTCCTACAGATTTTAATATTGCAAGCAATATGTACTGGGCATGGTTTGATCCTATCCGTAAAGCGGAAGTAAACAGTGCAGACAAAGAGAAAGAAAAACATATTTCCGGATATAAATTTTCTCCGAATCCTGCTACCAAATTCGGACCTGACGGACCTTTTGGTTTGCTGAACGGGGTTGCAATTTCTAATTACCCTAGTGTTGAGATTACGGTAACCAGTGAAGATTATAAAAGCATTCAAAAAACCTTTGAACAATCTTCTTCTGCAACACTTTCCTTCTTAGGAATTCCTTTGGCCAGTGTTACAGAATCTACGTATTCTTCTTCTATTCAGGTAGACAGTTCAAAATCAACTATCAAGATTACTTTAACCCCTCCTCAAAGTCTGATCGCTGGTAACAATAGAGATTCCATAGCCTGGGTTCTTGGTGCTATCGTCGATTATCCTGCACAGGTAAATAGTGAAAGAGAAATGCTTGAGAAAGGTGCCTATCCCAATTATCAGCTCTATAAAGATAACACCGGAACTACCTATTGTTCAGGAAGCAAAGTGAAATCTCACGATGTGGGCAGTGCTTGGGTCAGTAAATGTCTTGCAGCCCATCCGGGAACAAGCTGCTCCGGAAAACCATGGACAAGCCCTAGCCAAAAAGGAACAGTTTGGCCATAAACAAATAAAATCCTATTAATAATAAGAGACTGTCTTTTGAGGCAGTCTTTTATATTATAATGGTTTTTCGATTTTTACTCTTAGTTACTGCACGATTGTATCGTGTGGTTCTTTATTTCAATCCTTAGTTACCAAATCCTCTGTGTGGTTTATGGCTTTCTATCTCAATCCCATTCTCATAAAGTTTTTATCTTTATAAAAACATAATTGATGAGTCGTAATTACAAATTCCATAATCCTGAAGGATTATATTTCATAAGTTTTGCTGTTGTAGGTTGGCTGGATGTCTTTATTAGAAATGAATACAAAGAAATCTTTGTAGAAAGTTTAAGATTTTGCCAAAAGAATAAAGGAATGGAAATACATGCATGGTGCATCATGTCAAATCATGTGCATTTAGTGTTCAGAAGTATAAATGGGCAAAAGCCAGAAGCTCTGATAGGAGACTTAAAAAGATTTACAAGCAAAGCACTTGTGGCCGCTATCAAAGAAAATCCTACAGAAAGCAGAAAGGAGTTTTTATTAAATTTCTTTCTCAAAGAAGGCTCAAAGGCTTCAAATGTAAACCAATATCAGTTTTGGAGACATGATAATAGACCTATTGAGTTGTGGAGCAATAGAGTGATTAATCAGAAGATTAATTATGTACATCAAAATCCTGTAAAAGCAGGTTTGGTTTTCCGTGCAGAAGATTATAGATACAGCAGTGCAATAGATTATTCTGATGTAAAAGGACTTTTAGATGATATTGTTGTTTTTAGAATGTTTGATTTGTAATATTATATTAAAACCACACGAAAGATTCGTGCGATAGCGGGGATATTGTTGTTTTTAGAATGTCTGATTTGTAATATTATATTAAAGCCACACGAAAGATTCGTGCGGTAGCGGGGATATTGTTGTTTTTAGAATGTTTGATTTGTAATATTATATTAAAACCACACGAAAGATTCGTGCGATAGCGGGGATATTGTTGTTTTTAGAATGTTTGATTTGTAATATTATATTAAAACCACACGAAAGATTCGTGCGATAGCGGGGATATTGTTGTTTTTAGAATGTTTGATTTGTAATATTATATTAAAACCATACGAAGGAATTCGTGCGGTAGCGAGGGTAGTTTGCTTATTCTTAATCTTAAAAAATACTTTTAGGAAAGTTGAGATGTCTTTATTTTAATATAAATCTTATTATTGGGAATTATTTTTATATTTGTTTCTTAATAAGTTAATAACGAAAAACATGAAAAATTTAAAAAAAGTTTCAAGAAAAGAATTGAAGCAAGTAAAGGGCGGTGAAGGTAATAATGGTGACTCAAAATGCCCTCCCGGAACCAATGATTGTATTTTACCATTTGGAGGGAATATGTGTATTCCTGATGATAATCAAATGGCATGTCCAGAGTTATAAGACAGAATCTTTAAGCATCGGTAGTGCTGAATATATCTCTAAAAAGCAAAAAGCCTTTCAATTCTCCTGAAAGGCTTTTTAATTAGAAAATTTATTATTTTAAAATTTCATTCTGGTAAAGAAGATGACTATCTTCATCAAAACTCATTAAGATCATATTGTTGTTAGAAGGTTTAATTTTTTTAATCCTAAAATCATACGAAATGATTTATGAAAAAATTAGCGGACAAGAAAATATATTCCAACAGCAATTCCGGCATAAGCCAGAACTGTAATAATATCAGCTATGGGTTTTGAAAAACGTTTTTCCGCAATCTTATCACCATTGATCTGGTTCTTATGGAATTTCAGAATTTTTTTAGGACTATTAACCGGATGGGCTACCAGGCTGTCACTTTCCCATCGGTCAACGATTACTTTATAGCTCTTGCCATCAACGTCAATTTTAACATTTTTATTAGGGGTAAGCTTCTCCTGAATATTGATTGGGACAGGCGCTTGTTGTGTGGTAGGATTTTGGAATTCAGCGGCTGCACTTTGCATTTGAGGAGCATCAGGAGTCGTACGAATAGCATTTTTTTTAAATGCTTGTTTATTGTCTGGCGCTGTAGTCACTTGCTTTTTAACCTGGTAAGTATAGCAACTGGTAAGAGAAAATAATATGATGATGAGATAAAGATTCTTTTGCATTGGTTAAATTTAAGAATTAAACGGAATATTTAGTATTTTCTTTTGAAGAAACCTGTTAAAAAATTTAGCGTTTGGATTTCCGTTTATTGTTTTGCTTACCACCTGTTATGGTTTATCTTGTATTTCAGGGAGCTTAATTTCTTTGTTATACAGCAGATCAACAACATTTTGCATAAAGTTTTCTTTTTTAATTCGTTCTCCATTCGTAACATAAGCGATGGAGAGGTCATCTTCTTTATTATAAATAAGAATGGCATGTGATCCTAATGTATCTCCACCGTGTCCATAAAATATAAGATCGTTAAAATGCCAGATTGCCATCCCTCTTCCCCAATCTTCTTTTCCTGGTTTAGGCTCCATCAGCTCCAGGGATTCTTTCTTTAGGATCTTATTATGGAATAAACTATTGATGAAAATATTCAGATCATAAGGGGTCGCAGAGACATCGCCTACGCCAATTACATTGAGTAAATTTATTTCCTTTTTCAGAATCGTCCATGAATTATTTTCATATCGATAAGGCAGAAATACATTTTTTTGATCGGGTTTGAAAGAAGCCAGATTTTTGAGTCTCAGAGGCTGTATAATTTCTGAATAGAGTATTTGGTGAAACGGCTTATTATGTTTTTTTTCAAGAATTTTAGTCAGAAGGTAATAAGCGGAATTTGAATATGCTGTTTTTTCGCCAGGTTCAAAGCTTTTTCCTTGTTTGACAATGAGTTCCATGATCTCCCGGTCAGTGGTCTTTTCCGTTACCCAAACTTCTCCGTCTTTTACCACATAACTTCCCAATCCGCTGGTATGTTCTAATAAATTTTTAAGGGTTATGATCTCTGAATTTGGAACTTCCGGATAAAATGCTGAAAGTTTATCATTTAAATCTAATTTTTTTCCTTCAATTAATTTAAAAATTAAAACAGCAGTCATCATTTTGGTTACAGAACCCACCTGATATCTGGTATTTTTATCATCAATTAATTCAGGTATATTTTTTTGTCCAAAACTTTTAGCATATACTTCTTTCCCATTTTTAAAAACTGACAAACGTCCCACTCCTAAATTATTATTCTCAATATAATTGAAATAATTATCTAATTTTTCAGCATGAATCGTTTGTGAAAAAAAGTAATTTGAAAGAAGAAGAACTAAGAATGCCATTGAGGTTTTCATGATTAATAGGTTTATTAGTTGCTGATATAAAAATTGAAGTCTCAAATATATTACATCTGCTAATATCTGAGTCTGTTTGTATGATAATTTTAAATTATTTTCAAAGTTTTATGG
The DNA here is from genome assembly GCF_900637665.1 of Chryseobacterium nakagawai. NCBI lineage: Bacteria > Pseudomonadati > Bacteroidota > Flavobacteriia > Flavobacteriales > Weeksellaceae > Chryseobacterium > Chryseobacterium nakagawai. Next base: position 3,846,365 of record NZ_LR134386.1, on the reverse strand, counting down.
CATTGCATGTCTTCCAGGTTCCGATTTCAAAACTAAAAAAGCCTCTCAGGAAAACTGAAAGGCTTTGTAATCTGGAGAAATATATTATTTAAAGATCTCGTTCTGATAAAGAAGATTATCATCATCATCAAAACTTATGATCAAAACTTTATACTGTTTGGCACTGTCATTATTGAAAAATTTAATTCTTGGCGGAACATAATCGCTGTCGAATAAATTAGGATTCCAGTAAAGGGTTTCTCTCGTGTCATTTTCAATTTTTGCATCCTCATCCAGCATTTCAACAAGAAACTCCGATGGTTTATCATATCCTTTTATAACAGATGAATTGTTCTTTGGGGCATCATTCTTTTTGACCTTAGATTTCAGATCACCTCTCATGGTATAAATGGCTACTGCATCACCTATTAATCCGCCACCTTTAATAATCTTTACCATCGCAATATTACTGACAGGCATAGAGGAGATCATGTTAGGATCTGTAAGGATTTCATCTAAATAGAGTTTAGCTTGCTGGCCACGTATATAAGGCATATTTATCCCTGAATTATTTCTTTGAAAGGTTAAACCGGCAGCTCTTCCCTGTAGCCAGTCGAATATATTGGTGAATCCTTCAGCGTGTTGGTCTTCATTCACAAAATCGAATATAGTAGAGTTCTGAGAACTGAACATTCCGGTGGAAAGTTGTTTATCTAATTCTTCTTTCGGATCTTTCTTTTTTCCTGTTAATTCTACTTCTTTAATTTCCTGTACCTCGGCACCCTCTATTTTTTTAGTGTTTTTTTGAGTAGTGATCGCTCTGGAAATGGTTGGTGGAAGGGTTTTATTTCCGGTGGTCTTTACTAATTTATATCGTGTTGCAGGAAAGTTACCCGTAAATTCTGTAGGGTTTACCAATGGCTCTACCGTTACGAATAAATTCTCAGCATTGGATTCTTTTTCATTTCCTGAATTGGCAAATAACGAAACATTCACAGGCTCATCGTTGCTCAGATTATTTAAATAAACATATCCGCTTTGATCGGTCTGAAACGGGCTGATAACAGGTTCACTTTTGCCGGCTTTCAATAATAAAACCACACTGGAATTAATGATCAGCGCGTTATTTTTAACAGGTTTTACTCTGTAAGAAAGAAATTTTTGAGATTTGGTCTTTATAGTGGGTACAGATCCGCTAAGTACAGAATTCCAGTCAAACCTTTTCCAGTTTTCAGAAATAAGCAGCGCATCCAATGCTTCACTATTAGCACTTTTAGAAAAATATTGAGCCGGGCTATCTATTTTTGTAGTAAAATCTCCTGTTAACCAAAGACTGCTCAGTAAATTTTCTTCTTCGGGCTTATTGCTGCCATCATCCTCACTTACCAAAACCGTATAATGTTTAAAATAGGACTCTGGAGAAAGATCAATGCTATTGAAAGACCTTGGCGTTTGTTTTATGCTCTGACCGATAATTTCAGCTTTCTCAAGTTTTAGATCATTGGGCCTTATAAAGCAAAGTCTTTGTGCAACCAGATTATCCTGATCATCAAAGATGGCTAACTGTAAAACTCCATTCGCTCCATTGCTTATTTTGATAGGAATAAGACTGGAAGCTTCATTGGTTAACTGTTTAATATTGGCCCTGTAAGCAAGGTGATTGTTAATGGTTCCTACAATTTTATAATTTTGGAGCTGTTGCTTTAAGTTAACGCCTTTTAAGGTGTATTTAATTCCATCTTTAGCACTGTTAACTTCTAAATGAAGGCCACTGTCTGCCACTTGAGGCAGGTCTATTGTTTTGCTTTTTCCTGTATTATCCTGAATGATAGCCTGGTATTTTTTTCCTGAAGCCGGCGTTATGGTAAAAGAGGCCACATTTTTATCAAAAGATTTAAAGGTAGCTACAGGAGTATTGGGGTTCTGTACATCTACTACTTTTCCAGTCCAGTTTTCGGGTAAAGAAGAACTGCTTGATAGTCTTACAGCAAATTTTGTAGGAGTTCCGTGAATGAAGGTTCCACCTTCCGGAAACGCTTTTGCAGACCAATCAGAACTTTTAGAAATGACCAATGATTCTGCGGAATTAGGATTGTAAACCGGAATGGTTTTAACAATCTGGAAATCTTCGTTAAAGTTGGTCATGTAAGGCGTATAGGCTCTTACAAAATAAACCTGTTCAGGAAGGTCTTCTTTCAGTTGAAAGTCTCCGCTTCCTTCACCATTGGTAAGAAGTACGGTCTTCCAGTCTATTAATTTTTTATCAGAATTGTATAATTCTACAAATAGGGTAGTAGAGAGTGCAGAGCGGTTATATCCGTCAAATACAAAGCTTTTAAACCAGATTTTATCCCCAGCTGCATATTGTGATTTGTCAGTAAGTACATATACTTTTTCCTGTTCGTAATTGTTCTCAAGATTTGTAATTGCTTTTTCCAGTTTGGTTTGTGCCAGTATAGGTTGTACCATGGAAAGCAGCAATACACCGAATATATTTTTCATAGAAATCTTAACGCATTTTAATTCAGCGCTAATTTAATCATTTAAAGACTTCGAAAATTGATATTTAACCTCTTATTTTAAAAGAAATATATTAGATTGGTGATATTCCTTCGGATATGATTTCTTAACAAGAGATTTGGAAGCGATGTATTACAAAAAATGGTTGAATGTATTAGGTCTTGGATTTCTCCAATTATATGAAAACAAGGAGAATTATCGGAACTGTTCAGGTTTTTGTTTTTTTGCTGCCTGTTCTACCAGCTCATGAATACGTTTTTGTCGGGTTTCTGGGCGTTTGGCAAAAGTCACCCAGTGTAACATCATTTTTTTAGATGTTTTACTCAGCGCTAAAAAATAGTCTTTTGAACCGGCATGTGCTATAAAGGCATTTTCCAGATCATTGGGGATGATAAGTTCTTCAACACTGTCCAGAATAGTCCATGAGCCGTTTTCTTTAGCCACTTTAATAGTTTCAAGCCCGGCTGGCTGCATCATACCTGTATCTATAAGTCTCTGAACTTTTTCTTTATTAATCTTAGACCAGTTACTTTTTGTTTTACGTTGGGTATACAATTGCATAAATGAATTGGAGTCTATCGTCTTTCTTGTGCTGTCAATCCAGCCAAAACAAATCGCTTCATCCACTAATTCACTCCAGCTGACAGTAGGAAGTCCAGATTTTTTATTGTTGCAAATAAGCCATATACTTTGGCTTGAACGATGGTTTTGTACCAGCCATTCACGCCATTCCTGTATTGTATTTATAGCGAGTTTCTTTTTTTCTAAACTTGTTTCCATTGTATTGTTGTTTTGCTTTTGTTTTCTTGAATATTCTGTGCCGTATGACGGATAGAATTTACATGAAATACATACGTGATAAGGATCTTATTTAATTTAATACAACAAAATTAACAGTATCATTGACAGCTATGTGTCAGTAGTGGATAAAATTCCATTGAGTACCTGGTCTCTACGCTCAGATAATGTCCCATTGACTCTAATTACTTCTATCCCAAAATCACTGATCCAATCATAGAGTAAATTATTGACCTGGCTTCTGAGTTTTGGAAGTTCAATCTGGTGTATAGGGATTAAATCCGGTTCTTCAATCGGAACAAATACAAAAAGGTCAATTTCAGCAATTATTGCCTGAGCTTTTTCAAAGAGAGATTGAATATTTCTACGAGGATCAAGAACATGAAGATAGGCTAAGAGATCAATGACACCTCTGTCAAATATCACATTGTCTCCACTTTGCAGAATTAGTTTTGCTGAATAATTGAACTGTTCAACAAAGTCTTCAGCATCAGGAATTTCTGAAAATTCATAACCATATAATTCCATTTGATAATAAGGTTCTGTCTCAAAAGTATAACCTGGAAGATGTTCCAGAAGTTCTTCCGCCAAAGTGGTTTTGCCAACGTTGTGAGCCCCGAATATCGCAATTCTCATATTTCACTTAATTTTATGATTCGCTTTTCCTTTGTGATCTCATTAATGGAAACCTTAAACCTTTCTTTAAAGATATTAAAAATGGTTTAGAAAAATAAAAGCACCAATTTAAATTAATGAGTGCTTTTTGATGTTGAGGATTTTATTTCAGGGAAAATACATTATTCGATCCAAAGATGCCCCATAGAATAGGTTCTGGCTTTACCTGCCACAATCACTCTTTCGCCTTTGTTTTCGCAATAGAGCTGACCTCCTCTTTCTGAAAGTTGACGGGCGAAAAGTTGATCTTTTCCTAATCTTGATGACCAAAATGGGATAAGTGAACAGTGTGCAGAACCGGTAACTGGATCTTCAAGAATAGACGACTGTGGCGTAAAATATCTTGAAACAAAATCACAGTCTGTACCAGCAGCAGTCACAACAACGCCTCCCGGATCGAGATTAATAAGATCCAAAATAGATCTTTCAACGATAATTTTTTTGATATCTTCCTCAGATTCATATACCAAAACATAGTCTCTTGATTTGAAAACTTCTGTAGGTTGTATATTGAGAGACTTTACTATAGTATCCGGAAGAGTAGAGGGTTCAGGCATTCTTGACGGGAAATCCATATAATAGAATCCATCTTTTACATCTACTGTTAATTCACCACTTTTGGTTTCAAAAACAATTCTGCTATTTGGATAATGTAAGATGGAAGCCAGGCAATGAGCGGTGGCAAGGGTAGCATGCCCGCATAGATCCATCTCTATTTCAGGAGTAAACCATCTTAGGTGAATGGTGTCACCATTATCAATAAAGAAAGCGGTTTCTGCTACAGCATTTTCACGGGCTATTTTTAAAAGAATTTCATCAGGCAGCCAATTTTTCAATGGGACAACACATGCGGGATTTCCATGGAAAATTTCTTCTGTAAACGCATCTATTTGATATAATTCTAACTTCATGATTGATAAAATTTAAGGTTGTACTATGGGATTATAAAATAATATGTGTTGGGTGTTGAACTTTACGATAGTTTTTGCTTTTTAAACACCGAAAAGCCATCTGATGATTCCTCTCTTTTCTTTGTTTTTAAAGAGAAAAGAGGGTGGTTGTTCAATAGTTTCATGGTAGGTGATTCAAATTTCCAGTTTGGCCTTTTATCCAGAAAATAAAAAACAGCACCATCATTGGCTTTAATTTCGAAAAAATCATCCGAAAATTTATTCAGCGTATTTCTTACAGGCATATAAGTAATTTCTTCTATTTGCTCAGCAGGATAAGAGATTTTATTGATGACAAGGCCATTATCTGTTAGAAAGACATTGGCAGGAGGCAGATTTTTTTCCAGCATCCGATATTCTGATAAACAGACAAGTGGGAAAAAGATGAAACAGAGAATGGTAGGAAAAATTAAGGTGATAGGATCTTCTTCTTGTGTACTTAAAAAATAACAGGCTATTGTGACTATATGAACGAAAATAATAATTACTCCATACCTGTAAAAGAAGAACTCGAAATAACTGGGGTTTAATTTTTTCACGAATAATAGTGTTTGGTTTTCCCTGCCATACAGGCAGAAAATGTATTTTGTTGCATAAAAATACAAAAGTTTATATTAATATTTATATCGATGCTTTTCAGTATTGTAAATCATTTAAGCTCTTTTTTATATTATTTTGAAGGAATGGTGGAGAACTTGTTTTGAAAGAGTGTGGTTTTTTCTAATAATTAGTTTATACATAAAAAATCACCACTTATTTAAAGTGGTGATTGGTATTTTGTTTGGTCAGGACTCTATGATCTTAATCAGTTTAATAAAAAAGGGTAAGATTAAGCGCCTGCCTCTTCGTCGGTGAAAATCTGAACCCCATCTTTCTTTTTAATTAACTGAAGCGGGTATAGTTTCGGATTATATTCTCCGTGTAAAACTTCATTAAGAGCATGCTTTTTAGAGGTGCCGAATGTGACAATCAAAATATTGTCGGCTTTATTGATAATAGGCTCTGTCAAGGTAATCCTGAACATTTCCTGAGGTTTCAAATAATAAGCTGCAACCCATTTTTCTTTTTCATCCAGCACTGCTTCTCCCGGAAATAGGGAAGCCGTATGGCCATCATCACCCATCCCTAAAAGGATAAAATCGAAAACACCTTCTTCACCTAATACATTTCTGATTTGCGTTTCATATTCTTTAGCGTACTCTTCAGGATCAATTCCATCTTTATACATTGGGAAAATCTGATCTTTATTAACGGGAACTTTATTCAAAAGAGTTTCCAGGGTCATTTTAAAATTACTCTTTTCATCATCAAGAGCAACCCATCTTTCATCTACCCAGAAAACATAAACTTTGTTCCAATCTATTTTATCTGCATATTCCGAAGTCGCCAATAAGCTGAAAATGGCTTTCGGAGAAGAGCCACCGCTTACAGCCACCACAAATTTTCCGTTTTTTTGAATAGATTGGCCGGAAAGCTCAATGAAAGTATCTGCTGCTTTTTTATATAAAGTATCAAGCGTATTAAATATTGTAATATCCATTTTTATTTCTTAGTTAAATATTAAACCCACTGATGCCCTTGTCTTTCAACCAAAGCATTGCTATCATCAGGCCCCCAGCTTCCTGCATCATAATTTGGGAAAGAAGGATCCTTAGTTGTTTCCCAGGTTTCCTGAATTGTTTTTACAACATCCCAGGCTTCCTCTACCTGGTCAGAGCGCATAAACAGCGTAAGATCACCTACAAGAGCCTCTAGTAAAAGGGTTTCATAGGCTTCAGGAGTATCTGTCTGACATGCAAAATTATCAAAAATCATTTCTACAGGCTTTAACTCTAATGACAGTCCAGGTTTTTTTGACATAAACTGTAATCTGATATCCATTTGAGGCTGAATGTTAATAATCAGTCGGTTAGCTGATAAAAGTGATGTGCTTTCTGAAAATGTAGAATGGGGAAGTGGTTTAAACTGAATCGTAATATAAGAATGTTTTTCTTTCATTTTCTTTCCGGTACGAACGTAGAAAGGAACATTTTCCCATCTCTCGTTATCCAGATAAAACTTAATGGCAGCGAATGTTTCTGTATTAGAATCAGCGGCAATTCCTTCTTCCTGACGATAACCGTTTACCTTGATACCATTTACCTTGCCTTTTCCATACTGTCCCCGAACGGCATAATGATCTACTTTATCCGATGAAATTCTACGGATAGATTTTAAAACATCCACTTTACGATCCCTGATTTCACCAGACTCCAGTGAAACCGGTGGTTCCATAGCTACCATACATAGAATTTGTAAAAGATGATTCTGAATCATATCACGTAAAGCACCCGTCTGCTCATAAAAACTGGCTCTTGTTTCTACTCCTACTTCTTCCGCAACGGTAATCTGAACAGATTCTATATGCCTGTGATTCCATAAAGGCTCGAAAATTGAGTTTCCGAATCTGAAGGCTAAAATATTCTGAACGGTTTCTTTTCCCAAATAATGGTCGATACGGTAAATTTGTTCTTCCTGAAAAGTTTGTGAAAGAAGATTATTCAGTTCTATAGCCGACTCTTTATTATGACCAAAAGGTTTTTCTATAATAATTCTATCTTTTGAAGGATCAGAAGCAATAGAGGTATTTTTAATATGATTTGAAATGACCGATACAAAGTTCGGAGCAATTGAAAGATAGAAGAGTCTGTTCCCCCTCGTTCCATAAACTTTATCAAAATGTTCCAGTTTCTGATATAAATTTTGATAAGAACTTTCTTCATCCAACTGATGTTGAAAATAGCTGATGTGCGCCTGAAAACCAGCCCAATCTTCTTTGGTTACTGTTTTTCTTGAAAAGCTTTCCAGATTTTCTTTAATATAGGCTCTGAATTTTTCATCTGTATTTTCGGCTCTTCCCAATGCTAAAATATTAAAGCCTTTGGGCATTCTGCCATCGATATATAAATTATAAAATGCAGGAAAAAGCTTTCTTTTTGCCAAATCTCCTGTTGCACCAAAAATAACAATGGTTGTTGGATGCAGGATTGTGTTGTCGCTCATTTTCCGAATTTAGTTATTTACGTTTTGCCATGAAGTGTGAAAAACTCCTTCTCTGTCAATTCTTTGGTAAGTGTGTGCCCCAAAATAATCACGCTGAGCCTGAAGCAGATTGATCGGTAAAGATTCTGTTGTATAGGCTTCGAAATATCCTAAAGCTGTCTGAATTCCTATGCTTGGAATTCCGTTTGATGCAGCAAAGGAAGCGACTTTTCTTAATGAAGAAATTTTATCTTTTACAATTTCTGAAATCCCTTGATCCAATAGAATATTAGATAAATTCTGATCTTTAGAATAAGCCGAATAGAATTTTTCTAATAAAACAGAACGGATAATACATCCGCCTCTCCATATTTTGACAACATCTTTTAAAGGAATTTCAAACTCATATTCTTCAGAAGCTTTTACCAGTAATGCCAATCCTTGAGCATAGCTGATTAAAGTAGACAAATACAAAGCTTCGCCCACTTCTTTGATGAACAGGTCTATATTTTCAGGAGTTGTTATTGCTCCTTTAGGATATAGTTGAGAAGCTTTCACTCGCTCATCTTTATAGGCAGATAAAATTCTTGAAGTTACCGCGATATCAATAGTCGGAATAGAAACACCAATTTCCATGGCCTGCTCAGAAGTCCATTTCCCTGTTCCTTTTGCTCCGGCTTTATCTAGAATCTGGTCAACAAGAAAACCATCTGTTAAATCATCTTTTTGTTGGAAAATATCTCTTGTTATTTCAATAAGGAAAGAATTCATTTCCCCTTCATTCCATGTTTTGAAAACTTCATAAAGCTGATTATTGTTTAGATTGGCTCCTTTTCTCAACAAATCGTAAGCCTCACTGATTAACTGCATAATAGCATACTCAATACCATTGTGAACCATCTTTACGTAGTTTCCTGCAGAACCTTTGCCCATGTAAGCGGTACTAGGTTCACCATTAACTTTTGCTGCAATTAATTCCAACATAGGTTTTAACAGGTTGAAGGCTTCCAAATCTCCACCAGGCATAATACTCGGTCCTCTTCTTGCTCCTTGTTCTCCTCCGGAAACGCCCATTCCCATAAAATGTAGGTTTTTAGACGCTAAATCAGCAATACGTCTTTCAGTATCTTTGAAATAAGAATTTCCAGCATCTACTACAATATCTTTTGGGCTGAGAAGCGGTGTAATGCTTTCCAGAACAGCATCTACGGGTTTTCCTGCGGGAACCATTAAAATAATTTTTCTCGGAGTATCCAAAGCTGATACAAACTCTTCAAGAGATGCAGTTCCTTTAACTGAAGTTCCAGGAGTGGCTCCTTGATGAAGTTCTCTTACTTTTTCCTCATCCAAATCGAACCCTGCGGTAGAAAAACCATTATCAGCAATATTATAAAGCAGGTTTCTCCCCATTACGCCGAGACCGATGACCCCGTAATTGTACTTTTCCATTCTTCTCTTATTTAAGATTTATTTTATTTTTACAGGTCAAATTTACGGAAATGCATAGCAGTAAAAAAAATATATGAAATTTTCTTTCAATCGTTACAGTAGGTTTCATCAACTGAAAAATCTGCAAACGATCAAGAGAGATTCATATAATTCATGCTGGCTATTGAATTACACGATAATTATATTGTTTATATTAGAAAAAAGGAAATTGATTCATTGAGGTGAATTCGCCTCAATTTAAAAGCTAAAAAAGATGACCATAAAAATCTATAAACCAGAAAACCTTATACTAAAAAAGTATATTGAATGCTTTTATATCCTCGAGCAGACTTCTGAAGAGACCTCTGTGACTTATCTTACCTTTCCGAGCATTTATACGATTGTCACTATTAGTGAGAAAACAGAAACCCAGATTAATAAAAATAAAATGACGATCAGATACTGCCAGTCCAATCCAATTGAAACCAATCTGGTAAGCAATTTTAATGAACCGGTATTGATCAATTATGAAGGGATAATCAATGAAATTACGACTTATTTCAAACCATTGGGGATCAATGCTTTTATACCAAATAAATTAAGAGATTACGCGGAAGGAAGCTTTCCAGATTTTAGTCCATACGAGGATTATAAAGAAACCATGGCAAGTATTCTTTCCATAAAAGATCCGGATGAAAAAATAAGGACGATCGAAGGGTATTGGCTTTCAAAACTTCGTCCGTTTGAGAATGTTTTACTGGCGGAGGTACTGACTGAAATGCTCAGTACAAATAATATAAATCAATCTATGACGAAATTGTCTTATACAACGGGCCGGTCCCGAACAACGATCAACAAGCATTTTGATCAGCATATTTGTAAAACACCTTCCCAGTTCAAAAAAATCATCAGATTCAGAGCCGCGATTCAAAGCCAGCTTGATGAGAAGAATGGAGTAGGATTGTCTTATAGTGTAGATTATTTTGATCAGTCCCACATGATCAGGGATTTTAAAACACTAACAGGTTTTACGCCAAAAGTTTTTTTTTCAAAAATAACAACACTTGAAAAAGGTGTTATAAAATGGATGTTTATTTAGTAGGTTTACAAAAATACAATGATGATGGTTTATTAAGTAGTAACATTGCAGTCTAATAATATCATCAAATAGTTTATGAAGCCAATTCTAATCATACTGTTTTTTCCACTTCTTATTTTTGGACAGAAAAATGCAACAGCTGATCTTGCGAAATATATGCAAGCTCAGGTTGAAATAAATAATTTCAGTGGAAGTGTCCTTGTAATGAAAGACGGCCAGGTTTTACTAAAGAGAGCGTATGGTTTAGCAGATTACGAATGGAAAATTAAAAACACCATTGATACTAAATTTCAGTTGGCTTCAGTAACAAAACAATTTACCGCCACTGCTATACTTCTATTGATTGAAAAAGGGAAGCTATCCCTTAATGATAAACTAAGTCAATTTCTGCCAGATTACCCCAAGGCCGATAGTGTTACGATTCATATGCTTTTATCACATACCTCAGGGCTGGCTATGGGTTTTAAAGAAATAGCCTTAAGTTCGATGGACAAAGATTCTGCCTATGCCGAAATAAAGAAAATACCTTATGAATTTTCTCCTGGAGCTAAAAGCGGATACAGTAATATTGGCTATTATTTATTGGCTAAGATCATTGAAAAAGTGTCAGGTGAGAAGTACGCCGTTTTCTTAAAGAAAAATATATTTGAAAAAGTGGGGATGAACAATACGGGCATCAGTAATAATGAGTCGATAGTTGAAAAAAAAGCAAAAGCTTACTGCCATACAGAGCATGGGATTATTCATAATCCTTATATCAACTGGGAAATTAATTTAGGACATGATGGTGTGTATTCTACAGTTGAAGATCTGGCCTTATGGGATCAGGCCCTATATGGAACTGATATTCTTTCCACACAGATGAAGAAACTAATGTTTAAGCCCTATGGCACTGAAAATTGGGGATATGGCTTTATCATCAATCCGTTTTACAATCAGGGACGTCAATTAATTGCCCATGACGGGGGCTTTTTTGGTACCATAACTTCCTTTAACCGATTTACGGATGACCAACTTTTTGTGACTGTACTTTCTAATAACGAATCATTTTCCCATATTATAAGTTATGGACTCTCCGCAATTGCATTGGGGAAAGAAGTAGAACTTCCTTACAAACATCATCAAATTGAAATAGATACGAGTTTATATGATCAATATGCAGGTAAATATGATCAAATTACCATAGTGAAAATTGATGGTAAACTTTATTTTAACAATGTTGAAATGGAGCTCATCCCAGAGTCTAAAACCAAATTTTTTAGAAAGGATAATAATGACAGGACCATTGAATTTATTCCAGATAATAAGGGCTTTTATACGACTGTAATTCTAACAAAAGGTGGAGTAAAAGAGGTTATAACAAGGAGTAAATAGCCACGATGGTTCTACGGCTTAATTGCCAACCGGATTATTTTTTTTTAATGAGAACATTTCTAATTTACTGTAAGTATTTCTGATTTTGAGAATAGGAATGTTGAAGGTTTTAATTTTTTTGAAAATTAATGAGTTGATTGTTGTTTGCTTAAAATAAATATGCGCAAAATTTAAAAAAATATGCGCATATTGTCGTTTGTAATCAAGACCGAATTATCTTATAACACTTTTATAGATGATCGGTTCCACTTGAGCCAGGCTAAAGGAGAATTACGGAGCTGCTTTCATCCTTGAATTTTTAACAATTTGATATTTTTTAAATTTATCGTATTAGGCTGATCTCATACTTTTGCTTCTTTGTAGAAAACAAAAGCGCTGTTATTCTTTGTTTTTAGATGGATTGATATTAAAATCGATAGCCAATATTCAATCCAAGCTTTATAACTTGGTTATGATCAGTTTTATTTGCATTGAATACCAGTCTTCCATAACCAGCGTTGGCTTCTAAAACAAACCCTTTCTTTGTGACAAACTTCCATCCCAAACCAGCACCCAGTGCTAGATCATAAACATCTTTACCTTCAGTGAAAGTCAGGTTGTCTGCTGCGTATATTTTTTTCCTATCAATAGATGTGAACATTCCAAATCCTTCGACAAAAAACCCGGAAGCATATTTTTTGCCAAAATAATATCTGTAATAGGGGGAAATATAGTAATTCATATCATCTTCTTTTGTATTATCATATACCACCAACGCAGAGATCCCCAGAGATGAATGTTTGTTCAGATACCGTTCAAAACCTATTTCCGCAGCACCGGATAACGGCGAGATTAGATTTAATTTAATTTCATTTTTTTTCTCATAGGGATCTCCATTCGTTTCACTGTTTTGAGCATGAACAGAATAAAAAGTAAACAAAATGATTACTAATAAAAAGCTTTTTTTCATAAAAATTAATTTGAATTATTTATCAGGCAAAATTCAAATAATAAAAGTTAGAAGGGGTTTCAAAAGCTTAAAAATGGAGAAAATGGCACTTATTTGAGGGTGTTTTTATATTCATTTGGAGTTTGACCGGTAACTTTTTTAAAGGCTTTATAAAAAGTTGTTTTTGAAGTAAACCCAGACTCTAATCCCATCGTCAGCAGAGTATAGTTTTCATATTCCGAATTTGATATCATTTCCTTAACAGCCTCCACTCGATATTGATTGATATAGTGGGCAAAGTTGTCTCCTGTTATCGTATTTACAATCTGTGAAAGATATCCCGCACTTATGCTTAGTTTTTCAGCAACTTTTTCTCGGTTTAATGTACTGTCGGTATAAATATGCTGATCTCTGCAAAGAGCTTCCAGTTTTTGGAAATAAAGATTATCTGCCGTGATCGATTCTTTATATTCTTGTGGAGTATTATTTTGTACATTCTGTACAATTTGCAAATCCGTATGCGAAGTAACTGAATCTTGATTTAAAAGATTATAGACAGCATCTTTGTTTTTGGCAAGCTTGTATTTATAAATACCTATATAGGCTGTCCAGTGCATGATAAATGTTGCCGATAAAGCCAGCCCACTCATGGTAGAGGAAATGTCTATTCCAAAAAAGAATCCTACCATATAGGTAATTAGCCAGGTAGATAATAATAAATAGAGAGTCGTTAATAAAGTAATTACCCATTTTTTTTCTTGTGGATCTTTTAAGTATCTTATCATAAAATAAGAATAAAAAGGAGGAAAAAGGATAATGATAAAAGCAAATAAAAGCTGAATCAGTCTAAGTATATTGATGATGAAAATACCAGAACCTGCGATTTTATAGAGTCCTAAAATATCATTAATATGGTATAAAATGGTAAAAGTAGAGGAGTAGGCAAACGGAATGTAATACAAATAAGTTCTTTGTCTGTTCTTTACAGTATCATCAATTCGGTTTATTATAAAAAGGAAGATGAAGACGGGTAGTAAAAATATCCACTCAATATAGTCCAGAAAGCATAGCAAAGGATAGGATTTAAATGCGCCTTCAAGCTCAAAAACGTAATTCAATAAAACAAAGGAAAGTGCAAATAACAAGTAGGCTAAATATCTATTTGAATTGCTGTTGAATAGGGAAGATTTTAAAATAACTAAGCCTAAGACTATTCCCTGGAAAATTGCAATATTTAAAAATGTTGTATAAATCAAATTTTTAATATAAAAGTTGTTTTAAATATAGTTCTTTCATGCAAATTGACACAACAAATTTATAGTACTGCTGATGACTTTTGTTTAAAGATTGAGAAACAAGTTCAATTAAGATGATTTATTAAAAAAGCAATGGAAATAAGAACTGTTGCAATTTAAAAAAAGGGTGCCTTTAAAATAGACAGTACTGTTTTGTGGTAGGTACTCAATAATAGTGTTCTATGCTTGGATGCTTTCAAAAGTTTCTTTCATTCCATCTTTATAAGTCGTTGGTGTAAAATTAAATTTTTCACAAAACTTAGTACTATCAAAAAAATAATCTTGTGTATTTTGATATTGCATTTCCACCAGATTTCTGATTGTTTTATCAAACAAACCAATAATTTTCATTAACCAGGGTTTTAACAAAAAAAATGATGGTTTTTTGTTTGCTAAATCAGCAGCTATTTTTATAAAATCTTTACCCCGTAATTTTTCAAAAGCAGTTGGCAAATGCCAAACCTGATTATAAGCATCTGCTGTATTTCCTAAAATAGCTGTTGCTTTGGCAGCATCTGGCGTGTAGGTAAAAGAGTGAATTTTGTTGGCGTTAGATTGCCACATCATCATCTTACCTTTCTTGATGGGGGTTAGCAAAAGTGTATTAATAATTCCATTTCTAGCATTTGGTCCGTAAAAATCGGCACTTCTGGCAATAATTAATGGTAACCCTTTTGTCTGCATTGCAGCCATCAATTTTTCGAGCACAATCATTCTTACTTTTCCTTTTTCTGACGACGGATTCATTGTAGAGTTCTCTTGCATATGGGGAATTTCCGAATAATCATACACATAAACATTGTCCAAAAATACAAGTTTGGCTTTATGTGTTATACAAGCATTTATCACATTATCGATAACTAATGGCCAATTTTTTCTCCAAATATTTATATCATAAGGAAACCCTACCACTAAATAAACGACATCTGCACCGGTAACTGCATTTTTTACCAAATCTCCATTCGTAATATCTGCAACAAAAAGTTCGTCATCTGTATTTACCTTTTGGGGATTTCTGGCAACTAAACGAATTTTATCAGTGTATTTTTTTAATTCTTTTGCTAATGGAATTCCAATATCGCCACCAGCACCTAATATAACTTGCATAATTTTTAATTTTATTAGCAAATTTCGTCACTATAAAGGTAGAAAAATGATGACTTTGGTTAAGATTTTAAGGTATTTAAACTACGTTTACGGATTCGGCTTAAACTTTCCGGTTCTACACCAATATATTGTGCGATATACCGTTGAGGGACGCGCTGGAGGAGCTTGGGCATTTTTTCAAGTATTTCTTCGAATTGCTCTTCCGGTGTTTTAGATAATAAAGACTGAATTTTTTTGATATTTTGAAGCGTTATGGTTTCCACCAAATTATTGAAATACGTTGCAATTGCAGGGAATTTTTGCAAGCAAAGCATCAAATCATCACAAGAAATAACCATGCATTCTGTTTCTTCCAAACAAATGATGCTGGTGGAAGATTTACATTTTTTTGAAAAGCTTTCTAAGTCAGTAGAAAACTCATTTTCAAAAGAAAAATTACAGGTTCTTTCAGTTCCTTTTTCTGTATAAAAATATTGCCGTAAAGCTCCTTTTAAAACAAAAAAAGCTTCAAAAGAAACACTTTCTTTTTCCAACAGAATAGTATTCTTTTTAAATTGTTTATGTTTAAAATAAGAATAAAAATTCAATGCATCTTCTTCGGAAATTGTTCCGTAACTTGAAAGGAGTTGATGAAAATTTTTCATTGTTAAACTGTTGAATTCTTGAATTCTTGAATTCTTTTTCTATCTAAAAACTTCTGAGATTATTATGCCTAAACATCCGTTTGAACATGCCTCTATTTTTCAGACAAAACCTCCCAATAGTAGATATTATTTTCAAAGGTAAGACATTTAAAAACTTTTATTTTGGTATATATTATGGTTTCATAATTTTTTCTGCTAAAATAATGAGTTCATTCTGAGTGTCTTGATCTGCTTCATTAGAAAGTAGAACGATACCCGAATTTAGAGCCGGATAAAATACCATGTAGCTGCTAAACCCAAGGCTTCCCCCGGTATGTGAAATACTAACCCTGCCATCTTCTGTCTTTTTTACTTTCCAGTTAAGTGCAATTGCTCCATCTTCAATTTTGCCAAAAGTTGGCTGGTGGCTAAGCTTTACAATAGCATTTTGCTCATTCAGTTGAAACGCCATGTATTTTAACATATCCGAACTGGAAGAGGCTATACTTGCGGCTACTCTTAGATCCTCCCAATCAATTACAGGCATAATACGTCCCTTACCATCATAGCCAATTGCCATTTTTGCAGGCCGTTTACCAGATCCTAAGAGATAAGTATTTTTCATTTTTAAGGGTTGCACAAAATGCTTTTTCAGGAGATTCGCATACGAGTCATTATAAATGTCCTCCATTATGTATCCCAGCAATTGTGCTGCAGTATTGCAATGCCTGGAAACACTTCCTGGTGAAACCTTTAACTTCACTTGATGCAGATCTCTGTAAAGATCCTGTCTGCTGTATTTTTTGTGAATAGAATCTAAAATATAAGGTATGGAGTCTGGATCTGCTTTTCCGAAAATATCTTTATCCGGCATCCAATTGGGTAACCCTGAAGTAAGGTTTGCCAGATTAAGGAGTGTAATAGGTGTTCCATTATAATTCAAATTGGGGTAATCTTCCTTCAGATATTTTCGTATATCATCGCTAAGGGCTGCCTTTTTATCAAGAACGGCTTTCGCAAGTAAGGTTGCACTAAATGTTTTGGTAATGGAAGCCAGTTCATATACGGTATTTCCTGTTGGCAGTTCTTGTTTGTCCTTTTGGGTAGAACCATAATTATAAAGATAAGGCTTTCCATTTTTTATAATACCGATTGAAATACCCACTCTGGAATTATTTTGCATAAAGGCAGAAGCTGATTGATTTACCAATGAATCTAATGTCGTTTTTAATTGATTGTCGGTGGGCAATTTTATTTGACTTGTCTGAGCAAAACAATCTGAGGTAGAGATCAGAAATGTTAAAAATAAGAATAGATTTTTCATATATATTTAAGTTTTGATAAGACGTTTTTGAGATTTGGAATAGGTCTACAGGCAATTGAAAAGATACCATGTATTCATTCCTTTAAAGTTATAATTTTAATAAAGGAAAATTCAAAATATATTTGAAAATAGATTTTCACATTTAATATTCCATGTTCTTGTAACAGCATAATTGCAACTTTTGCAAAAGTGTTGACTAACAGAGTTGCTTTGAACCACTAGTTTTTGTAAAATTGATACAATTAATGGAGGCAAGGCAATTATGATAATTTGCAGAGAATTTTCCATTGTAATTTTTTCATGATTAATTATAATAAAGACAAATTATTTTATTCTTTTGTTACATGAATATGAAAATAAATTTCTAATCTTCCTGTATTGTTTGTATTTTTCAAAAAATATATTAGCTGTTTTTTGTCTTAAAAAAGGTGAAAAGGATTTACAAAAGTAATAACATGAAAACAGTGCTGCTTGTAATAAAGTGCACTGTTTTTATAGTTTATGATCTCGCGGGCTGAAATATCGAACCTTTTTACCGATTTAGATATGTTTTTTTATTAAAAATCATAGTTTTTATATGCGGTTCATGTTTGTTAGAATCCCTGTTGGTTGTTTTGTTGATCGTTAATTTAATAAAATGACGGCTTATTGCCATAAACACCAGGTTTGTTGACCCCTACACTGGCTCGTACATCTTTTTCAGGATGTTCAATAATATGGGTAATATAATAAGCTATTGCTTTTCGGGATACTTCTGTTCCCATAAAAGGTTCTCCTTTTTGTGTTGTTTCATAATCCGTCTCATTTTTATCCGTTAACCATGAAGGACGGACGATGGTGTAATCAAGACTCGACTTTTCAATAATGTGAGCTGCTTTACTGTATCTAACCAATTCAGAGCCAATCATTCGGTTATTCCATTCTCCAAACTTACCGGCAACTTCATCATAGATTCCAAGGGAGGTTACGAAAATAAGACGCTTTTTAGCATAAGCTTCCATGGTGCTTACGATTACTGAAGCCATTTTATCCACTTGTCCGGCAAGATTGGCATATACAATATCACTTTCTTTTATGGCTGTTGCAAGGTCATCCTGATTGAGAACATCACCAAGAATAATGTTTGAGGATGAAGCAAATTCCTTAACATGATCTGAATTGCGGGCAAATAATGTCAATAAAATATTTTTATTGGGGATAAGAAATTCAATGACATGTTGGGCAATAGCCCCACCTGCACCCAATATTAAAACTTTTGTGGTCTCCATTTGTATGCTGTTTTAAACAACGAAGTCAGAAATAATCTGACCCGTTGTTATTTATTAATTATAGGTTTTCTTTATAAAAAGGGATTAGCTTATCCAATGCAATTGCTACCGGTTCCGGTTTATCATAAAGATCATAATGTGACCAGCCATCAACCACTACTAATTCTTTTTTCTGAGAAGCGGCACGACGAATAATCTCAAATCCGTCTCTGTATGCTCCGAATGCTCCTGGTTTACGTCCCACAATTACCAGTAACGGCTGGGTTAATAGTTTTTCAGCCAGATTATAAGCATCCCAGGTTATGGCAGCAGCATTATGAGAGAATAACGTTTTGTTTACTCCATTGGCACTTTCACCACGGGAAGTACGGTAATATTCAGTAGCCTCCAGAAGGTCAATATCAGCACCTGCTTCTTTAGCCATTTCGTAAGTAGGATAAAGCCCTTGGTCAACTCTTAAAGCAGCACCTCTGGCCTCTGCTGTCCTTTGCTCTGCAATGGCTTCAAGATTAGCGATTGGATCACCAAATTCACGCATTACACGGCCATAATTAGCTCCGGTTACTGTTGCAACTGCCTTGATACGACGTTCTTTCATGGTGGCATTAATCGAATAGCCTCCTGCACCGCAGATTCCCAAAACTCCGATCCTTTTTTCATCTACGAATGGAAGGGTTACCAGATAATCACAGGCATAGCTGTAATCTTCTACACGAAATGACGGATCTTCTAAAAATCTGGGATCACCACCACTTTCCCCCTGAAAAGAAGCATCCGGAACCAAGACCACAAATCCTGCATCAGCAAATGCCTGGCCATATACATTTCCTGAAGTTTGTTCTTTACAGCTTCCAATAGGATGGGTGCTGATGATGGTAGGATATTTTTTGTTCTCATCAAAATCCGGAGGGAATAATAAGTCTGCTGCTATATCCCAATACAAAGCTTTGAATTTTACTGACTTTTTCATTTTTTAATATTTTTTATGATGATAAAATTTGTTTGTTCATTTTGATAAGACAAAGTTATGCTGGGGGGGCTGCTGTATTTGAAAACAAAATACTGTAAAACAGAAACATTTTACTGATTTCTGAATACCTTGGGAGAAATTCCTGTTTTTTTACGGAAGAAACGGGTAAAATATGTGGGGTATTCAAAGCCTAAACTGTACGCTATTTCATTAATACTAAGGTTTGTATCGCGTAATTTAGCCTTTGCTGATTGTATGATATACTGATGGATATGTTCTATTGGGGATTGTCCCGTAAAATGTTTAATTACATCTCCAAAATAATTGACAGAAAGATGAGCCCTTTCTGCGAAATAAGCAACGGAAGGAAATGTATCTATATTGTTATCTTTTCCAAAATACCAGTCCAGGTCTTTATAAAAATCAGCCACTACTTTATTGTAAACTTTGCTTCTTGATTCAAACTGACGTTCATAAAAGTTTTGGGTATAGGAAAGAATGAGAACAGCATAAGAAACCAAAACATCCTGAGAAAAATCTTCCCGCTGATATTCTTCATAGGCTTTTATAAAAAGATCATATAAGACCTTACTCTCACGGTCTGTCAGAAATAAGGCTTCATGGCGTGTATAACCGGTAAATGTATAATCTTTTGCAAATTTATGAAGCAGTTTAGGGTTGACGAAAATTCCATATCCTATAAAAGGGTGTTCCAGATCCCATTCCATATTATTTCCCGGTTTATCCAGAAACAAGCAGGAGCTAGACATTTCTTCAACAGGGGGCTGCACTGCAATATTGTTTTTGATGGCTATTACATAGAACTCCAGTTCTACAGGGGGAGATTTTAAAAGGATATTCTCGTGCTCATCATAATGAATCACCTGAATAGCATCACTAGTGGAGCTTTGTACATTAATGTATTTTAAAAAGGATGGGATGTTATAGGACTTCATCATTGTATTGTTTATCCAAAAATAAAAAAATACTTAATTGATTAATGAAACTTATTACGGTAAAAACGAAACGATTTACAGATTTGTACATTAGAATGATGAATCAGTTTCAAAAGTTGGATACTATTGTTTGTATATATGCAATTTAATTCAATACAGATAAAACCTGATGATCAAAGAACAGGATTCGGCAGACTAATGGATGTTGTGATGAAACAATATCAATGATTTAATATTTTAGCTGTCTTTTCCTTCAGTAGATCGTGCTTGAATTATTTTTTGATTAAAAAATTAAACACGAAGTTCAATAATACTTCTGCCATTATTTTAAATGGGCAAAACGATGTGACTTCGTAGCTGATGAAGCAGTATGCTTATCCATCCGCTTTTACGAATCAACTTTGTTGATTCTATCTTTGCTCACTTAAAAATCAGCGGTTTGAAAAATAAAAGCTTTGCATCAAAAAATATCATCCGCACATTATTTTTAATCACTAAAATCCTTAAATCTAGGTACTTTCCCATTCGCATTTTATTTGTAAGTTAGTGCCGCAAAAAATAATGCCGTATAAAATATACCGAACGATTTTGATGCAGAAGGATTTGAGTTGTTTTATCCCTCACTATTTAAAAGAAATTATACACCATAAACCTAAAATGTATTAACATGAAGAAGACACTGATTATTCTATCCATAGGCGCTTTGCTTGCTGCCTGTAATAAAAAGGCTGAACAAAAAACAGATACAGCTCACGATACTGTCGCTCTAGAAGATTCCAGGGCAGCAGAAAAATCTTCGGGAGGAACAAATGATTTTGATATCAACTCCATACCGGTTTCTACCGCTGAGGTAGGTGATCTTCCTTTTTTCAGTTTTCCCAAAGGACTGGAATCCCAAAACAAACCGGTACAAAGAAGCTATGATATGCTGTTTTTCCCACTTAACGGCATAATGACGCCCATAGAAGGAAAAGTTTGGAAAACATATGTCGTCAACGAGAAAACTAATAAGGAAGATTGGTCGTTGCCGTATTTTTTGAAAAGCTATGATGACGCTATTACAAAAGTGGGCGGGGTAAAGATATTTGACGGTAAAGTTTCCCAGCAGGAACTTGACAGAATAAAAGAAGACGCAAAATACTTTGGAGAAGAGGGTTCTATAGACTATTGGAATGAACCTGTAAAAGTCTATGTCATCAGAAGAACCAATGGCGATGATATTTATATTCAGCTCTATGGAAATACTTCTACCGGAGGAATACAAATACTCCAGAAAGCACCGTTTAAACAAACAATTTCCATCCTAAAATCTGATGAAATAAAAAAAGAATTAGAGGCAAAAGGCAAAGCTGTATTGCATATTAATTTTGATACCGACAAAGCGAGCTTACAACCCGATGGCAAAACAGCCGTAGATGAAATAACAAAAGTCCTGAAAAACGACAGCAACCTGAAATTATCTATTAACGGCTATACCGATAACAGCGGAAATGATGCCCATAATCTCCAACTCTCAAAAGATCGTGCCACAGCCGTATTGAATGCGATAACCACATCAGGCATCGATAAAGCAAGACTTTCAGCAGAGGGCTTCGGCAGCAAAAATCCGATAGCAGATAACAGTTCTGAACAAGGGAAGGCACAAAACCGTAGAGTGGAGCTGGTGAAAAAGTAATTTTAACCTGATAAGAATATAGAATGAAATATTCTTTTGCTTAAAAAGTTGATGCTTTGCTCATCAGATATACATCAGAGTAGAAATTGATCTGCTCTGATTTTTGTTTTGGTAACTATATACAAATTTACATTAGGTTTATTGTTTAGTTGTTTCGCCTTGTCATTCTGACGAAGGAAGAATCTAAACTCTGAATGAGATTCTTCCTTCGTCAGAATGACAATAGTGTAAAATTATATAAATGCCTTTGTTTTTATAGCTCTACTATTAGGATGAAATTTTAGCAAGTCCCTGATCTCTCCTTTTTGCTGATGCTCCAAACCCGCTGCGCAAAGTCTCCTGACTTTAAGCTGGTAAATAAGATGATTCCCGTTATACTTGCTCCGAAGTCAGGAGGCTCCGGAGAGCGGAGGATTTAATTTCCATACATGGAATAGTCAGGTGAATGTATGCTTTGGTGTACTCAATCTTGTAGTGGGTTGAATGTATTATGAATAACATATTTGATTTATTATTACATTAGTACTACGTTAATTTTAAATCAATTATGAAAGCATTGGTCATTTCAGGAGGAGGGAGCAAAGGGGCTTTTGCAGGCGGGGTAGCTGAACATCTTATAGAACATAATAAAAACGACTATGAACTCTTTGTAGGGACTTCAACCGGAAGTCTTCTGATTCCTTTTCTTGCTCTTGGAGATATCCAAAGAATTAAAAAGTTGTATACCACCATCGAGCAGTCCGATATTTTTACGGTTTGTCCGTTTAAAATAACGAAGAAGAACGGTGAAGTAAAAGTAGGGATCAATCATCTGGCGATTATCAGGCAGTTTATAAAAAGACAAAAGACATTAGGAGACAGTACCAACCTCAGAAATCTTATCCGCAATAGTTTTACAAAGCAGGATTTTGAAAGAATAAAAGAACTGAAAAAAGAAATTGTAGTCACAGTAGCCAACCTTACAACGCAGCAAATAGAATATAAGTCTTCTAATGAATACAGTTATGAGGATTTCTGCGACTGGATCTGGGCTTCATCCAATATGGTTCCGTTGATGAGCTTATGTCAAAAGAACGGAAATGAATATGCTGACGGAGGCTTTGGAAACCTTATCCCTTTACAGCACGCCCTGGAGAAAGGAGCGTCATCCATAGATACCATTGTATTGCGGCTGGAAAAAACGTCATACAATAATCCACCTCTCCAGAATGTATTGGATGTTTTTGCCCGTACCATAGATTTTATGCTGAATCAGATTGCCAGTGACGATCTTATTATTTCACAGTTGGAAGCGGCAACCACCAATGTACACATCAATTTCTTTTTTATCAACAGGATACTCACCACCCATTCATTTATATTTGATAAAGAGGAGATGGCAAAATGGTGGCAGGAAGGACTGGAACTTTTCCAAACCATCGAATGCAAAAGTTTATTGTTAAAAGCGAAGCCTGCAGACCTTATTTAAATGAATGATAAAGAGAGTTACAAATGCTGGTTGGCTATGATTAACAAAAATGTTGGAAGCCGGAGAGCTCCATATAAATTGACACCTATTGATCCGAAGTTTTTATCTGATTCGGAAAATCCTGAGTGGCATAACGAACCTTGAGGTCAGGCAGCATTAAAACGGGTGGTTTTTTACCGGACATAATTAATACCTGATCGATTGGACGGGCATCTGCCGGTGAATCTGCAACGAAAGCCTGAATGAGCCTTATACCTGATTCCGGCAGGAGGTTCTGAGGAACGGAAATGGAATGTCTGTTCATCTTTAATAGCCATTCTGGGCGGCCATTGATAAGTTTAACTGGCGGATGAACTACCTGTAAATCCACAGCTCCGGATAAAAGGCCCGTAGTTAAAGGTTTACCCTGATTCAATAAAACGACTGATGTTTTCGGAGCCTTTAATGAGGCAATTTTGTATAGGTCAACGTCAGGTCTGTTCATTGGGATAGGGGATAGTCCGGCTTGATCAATCGTCAGAGGGTCTATGCCGGTTTTCGCTTTAAGAGTAGCGGCCATTTTCAGATAAGGTTTTTCTTCGTTGAGAACAGGCCCTTCAGCGGCATGGCGCTCGCCGACATACATAAGAATTTTGGCTTCCGGAAAAGACTGCACAGCACGACGAATAAGATTGTCAGCCTGTTTCTCTTCGCGCTCCTGAGCTGTATATCCGCGGCCGGCTGTCTCGTAAGATACCGGATGATACCCCATTGCTAGCGATTGTCTTACGAAATCAGCGAAAATGGGATCATCAAAATAATAACCACTATAGAAATCACCTGCTCCTCTCACGACTCCATCTGCCGACAGCTGATCCATTTTGCGGCGTTCTTCCTGATCATCTGCATACGGTCTCAAAGCTTCCATAGCAAGAATGGTATAGCCAAGTGGTTGTAAAGCTTGGGCCACTTCAAGTCCGAAAGCACGCCCACGAGGATCCAGGTGATTCTCATTCAGGATAACGATACGGGTATGACGCGCGCGCTTTACTATTTCATCGATGGCATTAGTGCCTTTAGATAAACGCAAGTTCGCAATCTGTTCTTTGGGTACATGGAAGTCCGAACTTTTAGCCTTATTGAATGTTGGTATTCCGGTCATTGCAGACATCACCTGTGCCCATTGATCCACCACATCGGGATCATCAATCTGATCCACACTTTCTACATTCAATCTTTTGAGCATACCAAATGAAGCCTCCAGATACAACCCATGTGAAACATCATCAATAGATTTCTTATAAGCCACTAAAAGCGTATCGTTATCTATTTTCTTTATCGGAAGAACAGCGGTTGATTGTGCTGGGATTATGGTAAAAGCAGATGTAGTAAGGATCATCAATAAACTAAAGCGAAGCGGTATTGCAATTTTCACAGGGATAATCATTTTTTTATGATACAATTATAGTCAAAAAAACGATTAAGTTGAGTGTTTGTGATATAGATTACAGATTGACAGGAGTTCTATGCTGCGCAAAATATTACAAGTTTGGGGTAGTCAATAAGATTATTTCCTTTAAACATATTTCAAGTCAAAAGGCTTCGGCAGTTCTGAACAAGGAAAGGCGCAGAACCGTAGAGTAGAGCTGGTGAGAAAATGATGTAAAATCTATAAGAATATAGGATTAGATATTCTTTTGCTTAAAAACCCCAACGCAAGCTGGGATTTTATTGTTTTGATTTCTATTGAACAAAGTCGGGGAAATTTGAGTGCAGAAAATTTATCTTTTTATTTAAAACGATTAAATTTTAGTGCTTTAGCAAGATGAAAAGCTTCTTGCGAAATTTTGAATATTTTCATTCCATCATTATCGAATGTTTTAGTATCTGTAATACCTTGAAAAGCAAGCGGCCCATAACCGGAAGTTGCATTATTCCATTTATGAGCCATAAATTTTTTAATATTATTTTCACCTTCAATTCGTGTTTTTGAATTAAGATATCTTTTAATTGATCCTGATGGAGCCCATTCTGTATTAAGATGATTATAGGTTAGTAACTGACTGTTATCAGATAATGCATTTCTAATGGCTTGAGGAAAAGTATGTGTATAATAATTACCAAAGCCCTCAATCTCCGCTGTTCCAGAGCAGCACGCACTACTACCATCAAATGGTAACAAATCAGTATCAGCTGATGAATATTGTATATTATATTGGGTTGCAACTTTTATCAGTTCCCTATGAAAATGGTTTGCATAATCATTATTAACTAGAAATTCTAATCCACTGATTTTATTGTCTGAGTAATACTTACTTATATCCGTATTTAAAGATTTATTAATGGTTTCGAGTAATTTTTTTTTCCCAATAAAAGGGATTTTAAGAAATTCAACCGAAACATGTTTAACCCCAGCCGACGCTAGTTTGATTAATGCTTCTTTAGCTTTTTCTAAATTTCCAGGAATCATTGGCTGAAGCCTTGCAGAAACCCAACAAGATGAAGCAATTAGCTTAATCATTTCTAATCTTTCTGAAGGTAAGGGGGTGTTAACTTCTAATTTTTTTGAAAGTTCATCATTTAATGTACTAAACGAAACTTGTATTACAAATTTGCCACTGGAAATTAAATCTATATAATCTTCTTCAAAAAGAAGGTTTCCCTTAGTTGAGATAATTGTTGGATATTGAAAATGTGATAAAATTGTTAAGGTTTCAAAAGTTTTTTTCTTTAATGACTCATATGGCATAAACGGATCACTCATACCTCCAAAGTGTAATGGGACTTTTCTTTTCAGGAATTGAGAAATAACATTCTTGCGATGATTATCTTCTTTTAGACGTAAAAAAATATTTTCAAATGCTTTTGTATTTATTGTTTTTATCCCTTTTGGTGGATGATTCCCTCCTCGGTTTTTAGCAAAACAATAAGAACATCTAAATGAACATTTAGAATAGGAATCAAGCCTCAAAGGTAAGCTACAATGTGAAATTTGAGAGCTTATACTTAATGCATAATCATAATTAGTTGCCATATTATAAATAATTCGAAATTTGACTATTTCCCAGATATATTATTAGTTTTTGTTATTTCAACTGAATCTGTTTTTTTTGTAGAATCTAATTTTACTTGAGATTTTTGGTCTATTTTTATTTCTTCAGGGGTGGTATAGTTTTTTGATATATTCATATTTATCGGTGTAGTTGATTCATCTTTTGTTGTAAATGGAATGTCTGATAAAAATATCCCTGAAAGTATTGATATTATTATTGCTGGAATGACCACCCAAAATGTAGTATTAACTCCCTTAGACATAATATCTGTTAATTGTCTCTCAAATTTATTTTTATAAGCATTGTGAACTAGTAATAGATATGCATGCTTTAAATTTTGAATATATAAATCACGAGGAGTAGATTTTATAAAGTTTTCGAAATAGAAACTTGCCCCAATAATATATCCATTAACACCAATTTTATCTTGTTCAAGCTTTTTGCTCTTTTGCCATGCTGAAGAAATAAATGGAATTTTAGATAATCCTTCAACGCCATGATAAAACCATTCCCAGCTGTTTCCTAAATTTGGAATTTTTGTAGTATCAATTTTTAAAAAGTGATATCTATCTGATTTTGTTTGCCAATAAAAGCATGTGATGACACGGAAAGCTGTAATAATCATTGTAAGAAGCCCCAAACATATAGAGATACTAATTAAATAAACAAGTGAAATAGATGAGGATGTTATAAATTTCAATAGTAATCCAAGACCAGTCAGCCCTATAGCAACAAGTTGTAAAGCAGCCTTATAGTAGTCGCCTCTTCGTTGATCCAAAACTTTAGTTAGATCAAGATAATGTTTTATTAAACCTTCTGCTGTTTTAGATTTTGTTTCAATTACCTTTAATACTTCTGGGTCCGTACTTTCAGGGATTTCAGCAAAAAGTTTATCAATTTTCTCAAATTCAATACTCATTCTATCAAGAAATTCTTGATCCGGTTTATTTGTATCCTTCCACCAATCCATAATTTTGTTTTTTAGTTAACTTAAATAATTACTTGTGATAAAAATATATAGATTAAACGACAAAAGCTGTCGCATTATATTTTATTTATATTTTGGATTTAGGTTAGGATTAAAGTTTTTACATATTTATACATTTTTTTTTTATAAATTTTTCCAAATCAGACCTTAATATTTTATAAACCCAACCTCTAATGACGCAAAAATCATCAGCTTTTGTTATTTTCATATTAGGTAGTAATTGAACTGTATTTAATCCTTCATTGATAAGAAAAGCATCAAGTGAAAATGGTCTTAGAATAGATACTTGATCATCTTCAAATGCTTGATCTCTTCTTTCAATATCATAGTAGTAGAATTTATTTATCTCACTTGTAGAACGGCGATATCCAAACATACCCTGCTTTAAAATATCAGAATCTTTCATATAAAAAAAATATTCATGTGGTATATTTTTATAAAATGAAAATTTTTTCTTAAAAGTTGGAAAAAGATCTTCTACAAATTTCTGATATACATTTTCTAAATGCTTAAAAAATGTTTCTATATATAATTTTGCTTGATCTTCACTATATTGGAAGGTTCTAAGTTTATTTAAATTGTATTCATTAAGTTCTTTTGCTTCTATAACTGATTTGTCAGGATACGGTAGGTGGTGATTTTTAATTTCATTATATCCTCTTTTTAACAAGATATTTACAATTTTAAATAGTTCTTCAAAAATAGCAATTTCACCACCGAAACAAAGTTTAGGTATCTCCTTATTTGTTTTAAAAGCTTCTTCAACTTTTTGATCAAGTAGGGGTGAAGACATACCTTTTCTATGTTTATAATGATAGTTTGCTCTAATTTTATATAGTTTATTTCTTAATTCTTTTAAGTTGATAGGGTATATTTGATCAAGTCTTGGTAAATAATAATCAATTGGTTCTATTTCGTAACCTAATTTTCTGTGATAATAATAAAGTATTAACGATATTTTTTCTAAAAGTATGATGTCAGAATTGTAGGTAATTAGTTTATTTTTATTAACTATTTCTTTTAATTGTTTAAATAGGTTTTCTTTTATGATTTTCTTTTGGTTTGAAATTAAAAAAGGTGTATTACTTCCATATACAGAGTTTATTCCCATTCTTAAAAAATCATCCCTATTTAAATCTGAAAAAGGATCTGTTAAATTTTCGAATCGAACTTTTTTTGATGAATTAGGCTTTAAATGAAATAGAGCATATCCATCATCATTTAGAAGATCCTTCGGAAGCATAATACCAATTTCCCCTTCTGTTTTTGGATCAAATAATTTTTTGAAATTTTTGAAATTTTTTTTCTAAATAAGAATTATAATTATTTACATACTGAACAGCTTTATCTTCTTTAAATTTAGATAATATATATTTATGAGATACACTAGCATTTTCAATATAAAAATCGATAGCACTTTGACCAATATAATTTTCATAAAATTCTTCAAGAATATTGTAAAATTGTGTATCACTCAATTGATCAAGTTTGTAAGTGTGAAAGCAAATAATGTAATCTCGAACTTTAGAATAATAAAAATTTACATTATAAGACTCCTCTTTATTAGACCTAATAAGTATGTTTCTTGAAAATAACTCTTCTGGCAAGTTATCATCAATCGCGAAATTTAATTTTTCTAAGAGATTATTGACATCCAATCCGTCATCTTCATACTTTTCTAATGAAGTATAATTACGACTCATTAGTATTTTTCCAACTTTTGCAAGAATTCTTATACCAGATTGAAAACGTAATTCTGTTTTTTCAAGAGACTCTTTGATATAGTTTTTTATTAATTCTTTATCATCTATTTTATCAGGTATTTGTTTATGATTATAAACCTCACTGAATATTCTTAAGAAAAATCCGTTTCTTAATTCATTTGATAAGAGTTTAGAAATATCTCCTTTTAAATTGAAACTATTTTTATATTGTAAAGTGATATTTTTAAGTTCATCATCATTAAATTCTTTCAATAAGAATGCAGGATTATTATTGGAGTCACTTATTCTCTTATGGAATTTACAAAGTTCTTCAAAAAGATGAGTATTTGTCCCTTTTATCTTTAAAATACCATCCCAAATGTTTAATTTACAACTTATACAAATCTTGATCTGACTTAAGTTTCTACATATAAGAGCTATTTCACTTAATTCTAATGAAAGATTTGGGTTCGTGCTTTCATCTATTGCATCAATGAATATTAAAATTTTTTTATTTAAAAATCTTCCTAATTCATCAAGCTTTTTTAAAATTAGGCTACTTTCACTTTTACTCGAAAAAACTCCATTTAAATCTTGAGCAATATGTTCAAGTGGCGATTTATTAATTATAGCAGCATTATAAAAGAATACAAATTTATCTTCTAAATTTTGGATAGCTAATGAGCACATTACGTTTGTTTTGCCAACACCTGCAGGTCCCACTATTCCAAAAAAGTTTGCGTCCGAGCTAATAAATTTATTAAATACTGTTAATAAATCCTGTCTTTCATGGTAAAGTTCTTTTACAAATTTAGAAGAGGGAGTATTAATATCTCCAACAATGAGTCCCATTCTATCTTGAACTTGTTTCTCACAAAAGAATTTCAGATTTTCAGAAGAGAATGACACCAACTTTGTAAGTGCCTCATATCTTATTTTTAGCTCAACATCACTTGAAAGTTTATAATCATTTTTCCAGAAAGCAGATTCTTCTGAAATTTTTTTATTGGTTAGTTCAGATCTGGATACAGAATCAAAAATTTTTGTTACTTTTCCATTAGTAATTATGGTGAAAGGTGCTATATCGTCCAAAAGAGATCTTGCGTATGAGATACCTTGATCTATATCATTTTGGGTTATAGAAATTGAGTCATTTTTTAATTCAATGATAAATAGATTTCTACCATTTCTTTTACATAAAATATCTGATCTTCCCTTGATGATTTTTTGAGTTTTTCCAAGTCTTATGGTAAATGATTTTTCCAACGAAATCTCAGACTGATCAAAGCCCAGGTCATGCAAAAATGGTAAAAGTAATTTTCCTCTAATTTCTTCTTCGTTCATTGATATATTTTTAAATTATCTTAATAACTATGGGGAATTAAGATAATATTCAAATATACAAATACATAAATGTTGTTGCAATAAATATTTGTATTGATCATTGGATAAGTAATTAATGCAGACTAGAATGTTTTCTTAGAATAAATCCTAACTCTCGTCAGGATTTATTACTAAAATAAAATTTTCCTATTGAAAAACTTCCATTACTTTCCAAGATACTTTTGAACGGCAGCGGTAGAAACTCCAACAGCTTTAACTGCATCTTTTAATTGTTCTTTGGTAACACCAAACTTTTTTGACCAATATTCTAGCTCCCAACTTTCGTTTACATTCACTTTGGTTGCATCTTGTGGCCTTTTTTTGCTTAAGTCATCGCTCATAATAAATAATTTTTAGGGTTAATAAGAGCAAAGGTACATGAGCTTAAAATCATATCCTTACGGATTTCCGTAAAGTAAAAATCCCAACTTTCGTCAGGATTATTCATTTATAAGTTTAAAGAAATCAGATAAACTAATTTTTCTTGCTTCACATATTTTAAAAAGTGTTTCAACGGGTATTCTGTATGTTTCTTCACTTTTAATTTTTCTAATGGTACTTTCTTCTACACCATGATTTTTGGCAAAAGAATTTTGTGACTTGCCTTCTTGAAGCCAAGGTATCAACCATTTTTTTGTAATGTATGAACAAATTTTCTCGTTTATATCTGTCATAGAACAAATGAAATAATTAAATAATAAAAAATTACGGTCGATCGACCGTAATTGGATTTGTTTTATTACATTTATAAAAAAAATACAACCTCATGAAAAAAATAAAAACACATTTCGATACCCGGTTTCGGGCAGACAAGAAGCACTCCGGGCTACAGCTGATGGAAACTTTCTTCCATTTCAATGAGCTGGATGATTCCAAAGAAATGCTCAGCAACTTAGTGAACTATGCGGTAAAGAGAAATAACTGGATCAATGAAGATCCGGCGGTGATCTTCCAGTTTCATCAATCGATGAGGTCGTTGATGCGGGCAGGCTATCTCATCATGCTGAAGGAAAGGAAATGGACTGTAGATACCCAGCCGGAAAAGATTTCCCCGTGGCTTCTTGGCCTGCTTTCGGAGAAGGAATACCGGAATCCGCTGCTGGTTTTCAAAAAAGCATTCGGAGCATACACCCTCAAAGAATTTGATTATTTTATGTCCGGAATCGTCTATTTTTCCATGGGTGTCTATGAAAATCTACCGGAAAGGAATATCGTGATGCCCTACATCCATACGGTTAAAATGCTGGATGCTGCACACCTTATCATTCAAAGAAGGCGAGAAAAGAAAACGGCTGACATTAATTTAGGATAGAAGGGTTGTGTATAAATTATTGATTCAGATGGTTAATGTATTGACGATGTGTTTTTTTTAAACGCAAAGATTTAGTTTTATTATGCATATTTTCAGGGAGCAAAGGATAGAATCAACTTTGTTGATTCGTTGAAGCGTGTGGCTAAGCATAAAGCTTCATCAGCGACAAAGTCGCACCACTTTGCCTCCTTACAATAAAGCAGAATAAAACTAAATCTTTGCGTTTAATCTTTTCATCAAAAGATAATTCCAAGTATGATCTATGATAATGTAATGATAACGTTTTTTTTTAACGCAAAGTTTTAGCTTCATTATGTATATTTTCAGGGCTTCATCAGCGACAAAGTCGCCTCATTTTACCTCCTTACAATAAAACGGAATTATCCATAGACTTTGCGTTTAATCTTTTACTCAAGAGATAATTCCAAGTATGATCGATAGTTATAGTAATGTGCTGATGGTTTTTTTGACGCAAAGTTTTAGCTTCATTATGCTTATTAGTAGGGAGCAAAGGATAGAATCAACTTTGTTGATTCGTTGAAGCGTGCGGATAAGCATACTGCTTCATCAGCGACAAAGTCGCATCACTTTGCCTTCTTACAATAAGGCGGGATATCCATAGACTTTGCGTTTAATCTTTTCATCAAAAAATAATTGCAAGTATGGTCTATAGTTATAATAATGTATGTTTTTAGACGCAAAGTTTTAGCTTCATTATGCGTATTTTTAGGGAGCAAAGGATAGAATCAACTTTGTTGATTCGTCGAAGCGTGTGGATAAGCATAAAGCTTCATCAGCGACAAAGTTACACCACTTTGCCTCCTTACAATAAGGCAGAATTATTGATGAGCTTTGCGTTTATCTTTTTAATTAAGAAATAATTTCAAATATGACCTCCACCTGGGCAAAGTTTCCTGACTTTGAGGTTATAGAGTCGTAAGGTTATTTCTTTTAAACCTGTTCCAATGTCAGGGGACTTCGGAGAGCGTGGTTCAGAAAAGATAAACCATTAAGGAAGATGAAGATTTTAAGGAAAGTTAAGATCCATCAAAGATGGATAGGGCAGTTCGCTTAAAAATAGCTTTAGCTGTTCCCTTAACTTTTCTTAAACCCTTAAAAAATCTTAATGGTTCAATATATTTAATCAAGAAAAAATGCCCCTGAAAAGGGGCATTGTATATTATGGTGCTTTTACTTGCTCTATCTTGATGAATATTTTAGTAAGATTGGGTTGGGAATTGCCTGAAGTGGGAGCTCCGGCCATAATGGTTGCGGTATAAGCGGTTTTTGAAGAAGGATTACTGTCTATCCAGGTATATCTTCTGTGCTCAGGTCCGCCACTGGCCCCATCTATAATCCCTATGTTCCCCCAGTATGCATTACCCATTGCCCCTGTGCCTTGAGGATACCAGGTAGCTGATGAATCTGCCATACCGCCCCATACTCCTGACGTAATATTGTTTGTAGTTACCGCTGAACCAATATAACCACCATATTCGGTATTATAATTCCAATACAGATTAACGGTAGAACCTGTATTATTATACAATTGTACATTAGGATTGGCAAGGGTAGTACCACTTGTGGTATCAAATATTACCCTGATCGAATACTTACCATCTGGGGTAGTAAGAGGGAAAGTATAGGCCTGTTTCCCATTGGCATCGGTTGTTAGGGTAGAATATCCCATCACAGCAACAGATGCAATGTCTGCACGGCTGGTATTTCCTACGGTAGCATTACAGTTTTGTGCTGCTGTTAAGAAAGGAACGGTAGTGCTGGTCATAGGAATAGTCATATCATTAGCCGTGGTAGGCGTTCCGGTCACTGAGAATACCAATTCACCATCACCAAACTCTAAAGTTCCGGGTCTTAGCTGGAAAGTTAATCCGTTTACTGTAAAAGGAGCTCCTGAATTATACGAGCCTCCGTTTCCCTGGTTATAGGTAACTCTCAGGTTTCCATTGAAAGGAGTACCGGGAGCATACGTAGAAGGATTTAAGTAAGCGGTAGTACATTGTAATGCGGAAATCGCTGGAGAGATGGTATTGGTTGCTTCTGTAAGTCGTTGCCATACTGATCCATCAAAATAATAATACCCCATAGCAGTAACATTGATACGCTGTCCTGTATCATCTCCTCCGGTAACATCCGTAATATAAATTAATGCGCCTCTCTGATCGCTGCTATAGGTAGCCGTATTGGCGGTAAGCTCAGCTCTTGTAAGCCTTGGAGCCTGTAATCCGAATGTTTGTGTGTTATCCGTAATCACTCCTGAACCATCTCTTTTAGCAGACACATCCATCGTTGTTTTTGGTGAAGCTGTATTGATGCCAACTTGGGCAAATGAGAATCCAGCAATAAGAATAGCACTGAATTGTGTAAATTTTGTTTTCATATTAAGGTGTTGTTTTGGTAAGTCAAAGATAGCTTTTTTTATGAATAAATAAAAAAAATACCTTTATAGTTGAGGAAAAGTAATTAATTCGTAATATTCTATTAAAGTATGGGATTTTAAATAAGTTTGTCATGTTTTTATTGAAGTGCTTTATGTTGGATTAAAACTCGTTATTTTATCTAACCGGCTCTAATCATTTTGCTCACTTAAAATAAAACAGAATGATCATGAACTTTTCGCTCATCCTTATTAATGCAAAAATCAGATCAAATAATTAAAAAATAGCATTTTTCTGCATTATTCTACATGCTAATTTTGCTCTCAAATAAAATGACTGTTACCCTTGGGACAGATCCGGGCAAAAATTCTAGGAACGTCTTGGAGCAAAAGAAAATAAGGATTGGTTAAATTAAGAATGCACCCTATAGAAAATGGAAATGATTATAACAAAAATTACAGAAAACGATATAGCAGAATTACAGGAGATCAGTAAAAAAACGTTCTCCGAAACATTCTCCGAGGATAATACAGCAGAAAGCATGACGCAATATCTTGAAACAAGTTTTGCAGCAGAAAAGCTTCATGCCGAGCTCAACGACAGAAACTCCGAATTTTACTTTGCCAGGGTGGATCAGAAAGTCATAGGATATTTAAAGCTCAACACAGGTTTATCACAAACTGAAATGAGAGGGGATCATGCGCTTGAAATTGAAAGGATATATGTTTCTAAAGATTTTCACGGAAAGAAAGTAGGACAGGCTCTTTATGACAAAGCGATTGCCATTGCCACAGAAAAAAATGCAGATTACGTTTGGCTGGGCGTTTGGGAAAACAATTTGAGGGCTATTAATTTTTACAGCAAAAACGGATTTAAAGCGTTTGATAAACATATTTTCAGACTCGGAAA
Organism: Chryseobacterium nakagawai; assembly: GCF_900637665.1. Taxonomy (NCBI): domain Bacteria; kingdom Pseudomonadati; phylum Bacteroidota; class Flavobacteriia; order Flavobacteriales; family Weeksellaceae; genus Chryseobacterium; species Chryseobacterium nakagawai. The sequence goes on along the minus strand of NZ_LR134386.1, from coordinate 3,811,184 downwards.
TGAAGAACAGACTGATATTATGATGAAACTGGATTTAAAAAGCAACACAATGAAAACTGAATTTTTTATAAAATCATTCGAAGAATTATCCACTATCGAACTTTACAACATATTAAAATTAAGAAGTGAAATATTTATTATAGAACAAAATTGTGTGTATCAGGATATTGATGATAAAGATTTAAAATGCCATCACCTGATGTGTTTAGTAGATGGAAATCTGGCAGGATATACCAGAATTGTTCCGCATGGTTTGACCTACGAAGACGCATCCATTGGCCGCGTTGTAATTGGTTCGGATTATAGAGGATTGGGATTAGGAAAACAGCTGATGGAAAAATCTATCAAAGGCTGTCAGGATATTCTTAAGGAATCAAGAATCCGGATCAGCGCACAATTGTACCTGCTGAAATTCTATAATGCCCTAGGTTTTAAAGAAGTAGGAGATTCTTACGATGAAGACGGAATTCCGCATATAGAAATGGTTTTAAATTAATTCCAGAATATTTTTAAGAATCGGATTAGGGTCGTCTTTTCGCCATTGGATGTACAAATCTGTAACAAATGGAATAGGGATAAAACGGATTCCGGTATTTTGGTGAAGATGATAAGAATGCGGCAGAATCGAAATGCCTAATCCGTTTTTAATCAATGAAATAATAGTAGAGCCAAACTCACAGCGAATATAAGAATCAAGATTGATGTTGTAAAAATCGAGGACTTCCTGAACCAGTACATTGTAACTGCTGCCATCATCTCCTGTGGTTAAAAGAAATTTCTGATCTTTCAATGTTTCTGCAGAAATATCTGATAAGGTTTTAAAATGATGATTTTCAGGAACTACTAAAGAAAGATTTTCCTGGTTTAACTTCTTTTCATTAATTCCAGAATACGTATTGATATCACGGGAAAATGCCAGATCTATCTTATAATTTTTAAGATAATCTTCCTGAATTTCATTAGTCAGCTGAAACAATTCCAGATGAAGGGTTGGAAAAGCAGCCGAAACCTTTTTTATAAAATCGGGTAAAACCGAAGAGGAGATAGAATCGGGATGTGCAATTCTTATCGTTCCATATTCACCTAAATGAATTTGCCGGGCCAACTGATGAAAAGATTCCATTTGACTAAGCTCTTCGCTCCATTTTTCCTGCAAAAATTTTCCTGCTGGGGTAAGTTTCACATTTCGTTTATCACGATAAAACAGCTGAACGCCCAGTTCACTCTCTAAAGACTGAATGTTCCGGCTCAAAGCAGATTGTGTAATATTCATTTTCGCGGACGTATTCCAAAAATGAAGTTCTTTTGCCAATGCCAGAAAATATTTGAGCTGTTGTAGATCCATTGATGCAAATTAATCATTAGTTAGACAAATTTAATAAGTAAATTGAATTAAACGGACCTCAATAAAAGAAAACTGTAAACTTTAAAAAATCGGAATCAGGTATTGATACTAAGAAAGCACTATTTTTTTAAAGCAGTGCTTTTTAATTGTTTGTAAACTGTAATTAAAATTTGTGGCTCATGGAAAAAACTCGCATCTTTAGCCCGTAACATCATGCAGCGGCAAGATGTTGGCGGCTATTATACCGCAGAAACTATTTAACAGTGAAAACAAAATAAAAAACATGAAAAAGATAACGCTATTTTTTGCTTTAGCTTTTGGGATTATAGTATCCGGACAGACTCAGAAAACAAAGATTTTATTAATCGGAACGATTCATTTTGAAACCCCGCATACCGATCAGTTTGAATTAAAGGTAGACGATTTTTTAAGTGCAAAACGACAGAGTGAATTAGAAAACTTAACGAATGTTCTGTCTCAGACAAAAGCTACTAAAGTAATGATTGAAAGGCCAATTGACAAACAAGGCGCTACCGACAGTTTGTACAGTTTATATGTAACAGATCGTTATAAAATGACAGTTTCAGAAAGAGAACAAATTGGTTTCAGGTTAGCTAAAAAATTAAAATTAAATCGTGTAAACTGTATAGACAAATTTTATGGAATGACGCACGATAGTTTAATGGCTGCAACTGCAAAAGAAAACAATCAACTTTATTTACTGAAGGACTTACAGGTCCATGCAAAAGCAATGATCAGTGATTTTGATAATAAACTGAAAAATGGTACCATAACTGATGTTTTAAAATACATCAACAAACCTGAAGAATTAAAAAGGAACTTATCAATTTATCTGAATTATATAGCAAAGGTTGGAGCAGGTAAAAATTTTGCAGGAGCACAATATGTATCAGATTGGTATTTAAGAAATCTTGCCATTTATTCAAATATTCTCGATCAAATTGAACCTTCAGACCACTATGTTGTTTTAATTTTTGGGCAGGGACACATTCCTATCTTAAAACATTTTTTAGAAAACAATGATAATTTTGAGGTGGTGGAGCTTAAAAGTGTATTAAAATAAAAGCCCCTCAACAACCCTTTTGAGCCAGTTAAAATGGAGTTAATGCTTGTTTATATTAAGTTTTCGTTAATCCAAAAACTGATCATCTATGCATTTTCAGTTATCTCCAAGCATTGAAACGTTGGGTGTCATTTGCAAACAGCAGAAATAACTGAAGTTGCTGGAATTAACAATTTTATAAAATATAATCGGGCAGATCCAGGTATAGAATGCCATAATTTTCTCTATATTTAGACGATCTATATAAAAATGGCCTGTGTCTGCAATTTGTGGTCTACAGCATGCTGATAAACAAATATAAAAAGGACAATGCCAATACATCAATTCCCTCTGGACGGAGGCATGTTATATAAAGAAACAGATATGGCTCAGTTTTTCCCTGAGCCGTTAAATGCAATAACAGCTGCATTCTTTTTAGCCTTAGCCATTTTTTGGACCCTTAAAATGAAAGGACATTTTAAAGAATATCCTTTTTTAACGTACTGCCTGGTTTTATTATACATAGGTGCCGTAGGAGGAACTGTCTATCATACATTCAGGCAATGGCCGGTATTTATCATGATGGATTGGTTACCTATTATGGTATTGTGCTTTTCTGCCGGGTTTTATTTTTTAGCTCAGAGCCTCAAATGGTACTATGCTGTTGTAATGGTTCTTGTATATCTGGTATTGATGCTGGGGTTGAGAAATTGGATTTTGGTAGATAAGACTTCTCTTTTTATCAACGTAAATTATGCAATCATGGCTTCATTTGTGCTTTTTTCGGTATTACGATATTTAATCTATACCCAATGGAAAGCCGGTAAATGGGTAGGATTTGCTTTATTGTCGTTTGCTCTCGCACTCACCTTCCGGATCATTGATAAATGGGAATGGTTGAGTTTCGGAACCCACTTTTTATGGCATACTTTTGGGGCGGTAGCCACATTTTGCATGTTTAATTATCTCTATCTTACACGGGATATAATGAGAAAAAAATAAGTGGTTTTTATTTTCTTTGAAACTTTAATTCATACGCGATTATCAATATTTTGGTTCTTTTTAACTTCATCGAACTCTGAGTTTGTGATTAAAAGAGTTTCCCGCAGATTCCATAAATTTCACAAATGTTTGTGAACATTTTCTCTCGCAGATTTTATTTTATAAAGGGACTAAACCTTATAGGTTTTTAATATGCATAAGTTTTAAAACCTATAAGGTTTGATTCGATAATTTCCAAAAGATCTCAGAATTCTTATGGGTGAAAAATCTGCTCAATCTGTGATAATAATAGAAATCTTTGATTTTTTAAGATTCTTATATACAAAGTATATAACTTAAATCGCTTAAGTGTTTAAAAAGCTTTTGTGTCTCCTTTAGGGTTTAATAAAAAAGTTTAAACAGCTTTATCGATAATTAGCAATAAAGTTTATTTTATTTTGTGAAATTCAGAGTCTGATTCTTTTACTATTGAAAGAAAGATGATTTACTTATATTTGCCCTGCAAAGCAAATCTAAATGTTCAAAAAAGTAATCACTGTATTTATCCTTAGCTTTTATACGGGGTTTTGTTCGGCCCAACAGGTTCGGCCCTCCAAATCCTCTGAAATTTACCGCGATCTCAAAACGCTTAAACAGCTGCCTAAAGTTTTATACCTTGCAGCGCATCCTGATGATGAAAATACAGGATTACTCTCCTGGTTAATCAACGATCAAAATGTAGAAACGGGCTACTTGTCTTTAACGAGAGGCGATGGTGGTCAGAATTTATTAGGGACAGAGCAAGGGGCTGCATTGGGTTTAATCAGAACGCATGAGCTTTTAGAAGCGAGAAAGTTAGACGGTGCCCAACAGTTTTTTACCCGTGCGATTGATTTCGGCTTTTCTAAAAATACCACTGATACTTTTAAACAATGGGATGCAGACAGCATTACAGCGGATGTGGTTTGGGTCATTCGTAAATTCCGTCCTGATGTTATCATTTGTCGTTTTCCTCCTACTGCTGCGGCAGGTCACGGACAACATGCTGCTTCGGCTGTAGTGGCAGAAAAGGCTTTTAAGCTGGCAGGGGATAAAAATGCTTTTCCAGATCAATTAAAATATGTCAATGTATGGCAGCCCAAACGCGTTTTGTGGAATACTTTCCGATTTGGTGGGGTCAATACAACAGCTGAAAACCAACTGAAAGTTACCGTTGGACAATATGATGCGCAACTGGGAATGGGCTATGGTGAATTGGCAGGATTAAGCAGAAGTTTACATAAAAGCCAGGGGGCGGGAACACAGTCTGTAGCTGGTATCAGAACTGAATATTTTGCCCATGTTCTGGGTGAACCTGCAAAAGAAACACTTTTTGACGGAGTTGCTAAAACCTGGACCTCACAAGGAAACGCTGATATTGACCAATCATTAGATACAATTATTTCCGCTTTCAATTTCAATAATCCGGACCTTAGTTTACCTGCTTTGCTTGCTTTGCGAAAAAAGGTGATGGCGTTAAAAGATACAGATCTGAAAAGGGATAAACTTCAATCTCTTGATCAGATCATTTTGAGCTGTGCCGGATTTATGGGTGAAGTGGTGACCAATCAGGCTGAAGCTGTTGCCGGAGATCATTCCAATTTCAGGTTAAATCTGGTTTCAAGAGCTGCCAATCCTGTCGTTTTAGAAAATGTAAAATGGTTAAGTCAATCAGAAAGCTTCAATAAAAAACTCTCAAAAGATTCTTTAATTACCATTCAACATGACATTCAGATTCCTGCTGATGCAGCACTCACGGAACCTTACTGGTTAGCAAAACCTCCTACGAACGCAGCAACTTTCTCTGTTCCGAATGAGACTTTAGTCGGTTTGCCTGAAGCAGAATCACCATTGAATGTTTGGGTTGGTTTAAAAATCGGTTCAGAAGATTTTCAGGTTAAACTTCCTTTATCTTTCAAGAAATTAGACCCGGTGCGTGGTGATGTAGTTGAAGCCTTACGTATTGTTCCTGCAATAGAACTGAAATTTACACAGCCATTGTATGTGGCCAAAGACAATGAAGATGTACATTTGAGTTTAAATGTTAAGGCTAATTCTAACAAACCATATAGTAAGGGTGTTCTAAACCTGATGTATAACGGAGAACGATTAGGCAGTGCTGATGTTAATTCAATCAATGGGAAAGATACTACCATCGATTACGTTATTCCGAAAGCTAAGCTTGCTGCAATACGCTCATCCCGTCTGCAATTGGATGCCAATTTTGTGGCAGATGGAGTCACCTATCATAAAAAACAAATAGTAATTCAGTACCCGCATTTACCTTCCTTGCAATATTTTGAGCCTGCAACAGCCACTGTAATGAAGGGCGATATTCAGGCAAAGGTTAAAAAAGTGGGGTATATAGAAGGTGCGGGCGATTTCATTCCCGAATTCCTACGCATTGCAGGGATTCAGGTAGAGGTCCTGAAAGACGAAGATTTTTATGGCAACATAGATGGATATGGCGGAAATGGTAGTCAAAATAAGTTATCGCAATATGATGCCATTGTATTGGGTGTTCGTGCCAATAACACAGAGAAAAAACTGGGTCGCTGGATGCCTTTTTTATGGTCTTATGCAAAAGCGGGAGGTAATTTGGTGATGCAGTACAATACCAACCAGGATACATCCGTTGACCAATTGGGAATGTACAATTTCAGCATTGCCAATAAGAGGGTTACCGAAGAAAATGCTGCGGTTACGTTGTTAAATCCCAATCATAAGTTACTGAACTTTCCGAACAAAATTACTAAAGATGATTTTAAAGGCTGGGTGCAGGAGCGTGGTGCCTATTTCCCTGCCCAATGGGATGCGGCATATGAACCGCTTTTTGAAATGCACGATACGGATGAAGAACCTCTGCAGGGATCAACTTTATATGCTAAATACGGGAAGGGCAATTTTATTTATACCCCGTTGGCATTTTTCAGACAGCTGCCTGCAGGAAATGTGGGTGCGGCACGTTTATTTTTAAACTTTTTATCTGCACAAAAAAACTGATGAACAAACAACTTAAGAATTGGAATATCTGGTACATACTATTAGCTGTTGCATTAGTATTGCAGATCGCATTTTATTATTGGTTTACTAAATTCTGGGCATGAGTACTATAGATTGGACAGTTCTTATTTTTACACTTGTTGTAGTGGTGGTTTATGGCGTATTGATCGGTCGTGGCCAAAAAAGCAACGAATCTTACCTGAAAGCAGATAATAAAATGCCTTGGTATATTGTGCTTTTAGGAATTATGGCTACCCAGGCAAGTGCCATTACCTTTCTTTCAGCACCGGGCCAGGCGTATACAGACGGGATGCGTTTCGTGCAGTATTATTTTGGTTTGCCTTTGGCGATGATTGTGATCTGTATCACTTTCATCCCGATTTTTCAGCGTTTAAATGTTTACACTGCCTATGAATATTTAGAAAACCGTTTTGATAAAAAAACAAGGGTACTTACCTCATTGCTATTTCTTTTTTCGAGAGGTTTATCAACAGGAATCAGTATTTACGCTCCGAGTATCATCTTGTCAAGCGTTTTAAACTGGAATATTTACTTAACCAATGTTTTAACAGGAGGTATTCTGCTGATTTATACCTATGTTGGTGGAGCAAAAGCAATTGCTCACACCCAAAAATTACAGTTTCTCATTATTCTGGGAACCATGGCTTTTGCAGGGTATCTGCTTATTCAGAATATGCCAAATGGAATTGGTTTTAAGGATGCACTTTATCTGGCAGGGAAGTCAGGAAAGCTCAATGTTATCACCACAGAATTCGATTGGAAAGATAAATACAATATCTGGAGCGGGCTGATTGGTGGTTTTTTTCTGGCACTTTCTTACTTTGGTACTGACCAGAGCCAGGTGGGGAGGTATATAACGGCGAAAGACACTACCAATGCAAAAATGGGCTTACTGTTGAATGGATTGGTTAAAATTCCGATGCAGTTTGCAATTCTCCTGATAGGTGCTTTGCTTTTCGCTTTCTTTTCCCTGAAACCAGCTCCTATCTATTTTAACGAACGTTCTTATCAATATTTAAAGGAAACAAAACCTGAACAGGCTGCTGTTTTTGAAAAAGAACATCAGGATTTACAACTTAAATTCAATGCAGAATCAAAAGAAATTCTAAAGTTGAAAGAGACTCATTCGCCCGAACTCAATAAAACAATTCAGGATTTTAAAAACACACAAACCGAAGTAAAAGCACTTCACGGAAGGGTAGAGGAAGCAATTAATCATTCAAACTATAATGCGGAGAAAACGGATACCAATTACATTTTTCTGTATTTCGTAAAAAATACCTTGCCTGTAGGGATGATCGGTTTACTGTTTGCTGTCATTTTTCTGGCCAGCTGGGGTTCCATTTCGGCAGCACTTAATTCTCTTGCTGCCTGCTCATTAAAAGATGTTCATCTGATATTTAAAAAAGAAATTCCTGATGATGCCACCGAATTGAAGTATAGCCGACTGCACACTTTGGCCTGGGGTATTTTCTCAATCGGTGTGGCCATGTTTGCAACGCAGATGGGTTCCCTTATTGAAGCGGTTAACGTATTAGGTTCTCTTTTCTACGGCCCAATATTAGGGATTTTTCTGGTCGCATTTTACTACAAAAAGATTACCGGTTCCAATGTATTTATAGCGGCGATATTATCAGAAATTACGGTGATTGCCGTTTATCAGTTTGATATCGTATCGTTCCTTTGGCTTAATGTAATTGGGGCAGCGGCAGTCATAATATTTTCTGCAATCGGGCTATTGTTTTATAAGCCGAAAGAAGTAAATTCGTAAACAAACAATAATAAAAACAAATAAATAAGAATAGTATGAAAACAATGATTAAATCAGTGGTCGTAGTTATGGCTGCCATGACAATTTCAGTGAATGCATTTGCTCAGGAGGCTAAAAAACCAGCTAGCCCTCCGGCTACAGCAACCGGAAAAATTAAAGATGCAACTATTACAATAGCTTATAGCAGTCCTTCTGTAAAAGGACGTACCATCTGGGGTGGTTTAGAAGCGTATAATAAAGTGTGGCGCGCAGGTGCCAATGAAGCCACAACTTTCGAAACGGATAAAGATATTACTGTTCAGGGTAAAAAACTGGCTAAAGGTAAATATAGCTTTTTCTTAATTCCTAAAGAAAGCGGAACCTGGACTGCCATCTTTAACAAAGAGCCAAAACAATGGGGTGCTTATAAATATGAAGAAGCAAAAGATGCTTTACGTGTTGATGTAAAAACAAAAGCTTTACCAGCCACACAGGAAACTTTAGTGTATAAAATAAACAATAATGGATTCACAATGGATTGGGATAAAATCTCAGTTCCTGTAGAGATCAAATAAATGTAAATAGAAGAATTTAAAATCCCGGTTAATCCGGGATTTTTTTTGTTTAAAATTTTAATACTGTATCAAAGATTATAATAACTTTACTGGATAATCGCTTGAGTAGATCACTGAATTTCCCGGTTCAGTAATAAATCATATTCTTTCTGATCCTTTCATTTGTTAATTGTACCATTCCATAAATTGTCCTCAGGCTTTTCCTGTTACCGTCTTGTTTAGATTTTTTGAAGAATAGAATCTTTTATTTTTAAATGGTCACAGTTTTGATGTAAAAAGAAGGAACATTGAATTCAGAAACTGAAAACAAAAAATTCAAAATGTTTTTCGATCTTTTTCTTTTACCCATTTACAAAAATTATTAATTAAAAATGTAACAATGGAAAATAAAAACTTAACTCAAAAAAGTATTGATACAGTAAGGGTTCTCTCAGCAGACGCAGTACAGAAAGCAAATTCAGGACATCCAGGAACGCCAATGGCTTTAGCACCACTGGGACATTTGTTATGGTCTGAAGTCATGCATTACAGTCCACAAAATCCAGGATGGGCCAATCGGGACCGGTTTGTTCTTTCTTGTGGTCATGCCTGCATGCTGCAATACTGCTATTTATATTTGACAGGGTATAACGTTACATTAAGTGACATTGAAAACTTCAGACAGCTGCACAGTATTACTGCGGGTCATCCTGAATATGGACTCACTCCGGGAATTGAAGTGACGACCGGTCCGTTGGGGCAGGGATTTGCGAACGGAGTGGGAATGGCGATTGCTCAGCAATACATGGCAAAACGTTACAACCAACCGGATTTTAATATTTTTGATTATAAAATTTATGCCATATGCAGTGACGGTGATATAATGGAAGGTGTTTCTGCAGAAGCAGCATCGCTTGCCGGACATTTGGGTTTAGGAAATATGATTTATTTCTACGACAGCAACCATATTACGATTGAAGGGAATACTGATCTGGCCTTTGATGAAGATGTTTCCAGGAGATTTGAAGCGTACGGATGGCATGTACAAAATGTACCGGATATTAATGACCTTGAAGCATTATCCATTGCCATCAGGAATGCACAAAAAGAAACAGGACGCCCTTCTTTAATAAAAGTTCGTAGCCATATTGGTTATGGAAGTCCCAATAAACATGATTCGGCGTCAGCACATGGCTCACCTCTGGGAAAAGAAGAAGTTCGTTTAGTAAAAGAAAATTTCGGATTTGATCCTGAAAAAAGTTTCATCGTACCTCATGATGTACTGGATTTTTATCGTGAAGCAGGCAGAAAATCCTCAGAGAATGAGGATGAATGGGATACCTTGTTTGAACGTTACAAGAAAAAGTATCCTGATCTTGCTGAAGAATACGAGTCTATCTCTTCCGGAAAATTACCTCAGGGCTGGGAAGAAAAGATGCCGGTATTTGAACAAGGGGAAGAGATGGCAACCCGTAAGGCTTCTGGCAAAACACTAAATGCGATCGCAGAATATTTACCTCAATTAATAGGCGGTTCAGCAGATTTGTCGCCTTCTACCAATACAGTTCTGGAAGCTTATCCATCATTTTCCGCAGCCAACCGGGACGGTCGTAATTTCCATTTTGGAATCCGCGAGCATGCCATGGGAGCTGTGCTTAACGGAATGGCTTTAAGCAATTATTTAATTCCATACGGTGCAACATTTTTAATATTTTCAGATTACATGCGTCCGCCGCTCCGGCTTGCAGCGATTATGAAAATACGCCAGATCATGGTCTTTACCCACGATAGTATTGGTCTCGGAGAAGACGGAACAACGCATCAGCCGGTAGAACAACTGATCGGATTGCGGACCGTTCCGAATATGACCGTTATTCGTCCGGCGGATGCAAACGAAACTGTACATGCATGGCGGGTTGCGATTGAACACAAAGAAGGACCTGTTGCTATTGCACTGACCAGACAGGAAATTCCGGTTATCGATCAAAAAAAATATACGAATGCAAAAAACCTGGAGAAAGGGGCTTATATTCTTTCAGATTCGGAAGGAGAGCCTGATATGATCTTAATTGCCAGTGGATCTGAAGTTCATTTAATTTTGAAAGCTCAGGAAGAACTGAAGAAAAATAAGATTGATGCCCGTGTGGTAAGCATGCCTTCCTGGAATTTATTTGATCAGCAAGCTGATGCCTATAAAGAAAAGGTTTTACCAAAAAAAATCCGTAAGCGATTGGCTGTCGAAGCGGGCTCAACAGTGGGATGGATGAAATATACAACTGACGATGGTGATGTGATCGGAATCGACAAATTTGGCGAATCTGCACCGGGAGAAGAAATCATGAAAGAATACGGATTTAGCATTGAAAATATAGTACAAAGAGCGGTTGCTTTATTTTCGAAAAACATATAAACTTTTTTACGACCTTAGTATGTATTCTTTACGATGACAAAAATATTTTAGAATTAAATAATAAATTGGAATGTCGATATTCATAAAAATTGGAATCTGCGCAGATCACGGTGGTTTTGAACTTAAGGAAAAAATAAAATCTTTTTTAGTTGAAAATCAATTCGAACCGGTAGATTATGGCGCAATGGAACTTAACAGTGCAGATGATTTTCCGGATTTTGTAATTCCCCTTGCAAAGGCTGTGGCTTCAAAAGAAGTTTTCCGAGGCATAGCAATTTGTGGCAGTGGAGTGGGAGCCTGTGTTGTTGCCAATAAAATTCCCGGTATTCGGGCGGCATTGATCACAGATTATTTCTCGGCACATCAGGGTGTTGAGGATGATGATATGAATTTAATCTGTCTCGGCGGACGGGTCATAGGTTATGCAATGGCCGAAGAATTGGTTTTAGCTTTTCTTAATGCAAAATTCATTGGAGCTGAAAGACATCTGCGGCGCCTGGGAAAAATTCGGAATCTGGAAGACCGTCCATCCTGATAAGTGTTTTTAAAAGCTTAGTATTCTAAAGCAATCAATGAATGACGGGCTGTTTTTCATACGAAACGGTGATGGAAAATTTTAAAAACTAACCTGTTGTTTTAATTTAATTTTAAAAAAAAGTAAATAAAAAATGTCAAAAACTTCAGATACAAAAGTAAATGCTACAGTCTTAATTATTTTCGGAGGAAACGGAGATTTGACTCAACGGAAAATCATTCCTGCATTGTATAATCTCTTTCTTGAAAACAGATTGCCTGAAAAATTCGCTATTATAGGAACTTCAAGAACAGAATTGAGTGATCAGAAATATCGGGATTCCCTGTTGGAAGGGATCAATCAGTTTTCCAGAACAGGGAAGGCTAAAAAAGAAAAGTGGGCAGAATTTTCCTCAAATATTTCATATCAGGCAGCTGATATCAAAGATGTAGCATCTTACAATGAATTCTATTTAAAAATAAACAAGTTGAAGGAGGAGTGGAAGCAGAATCCTTCAATACTGTATTATTGTGCTGTTTCACCGGATTTGTTCTGTACCATTGCAGAGAATATTTCCAAAAGCAAACTGGAGAATGACCAGAAAACCACCCGCATCATCATTGAAAAACCATTTGGCAGAGATCTGGAATCTGCAAGGGCTTTAAACGCAAACTTACTGACCATTTTTGATGAAAAGCAAATCTACAGGATAGATCATTATTTGGGAAAAGAAGTAGTTCAGAATGTGATGGCTTTTCGTTTTGCCAATACCATTATGGAACCTCTATGGAACCGTACGCATATCGAACATGTTCAGATCTCGGTGACCGAACAGATTGGTGTAGAAAATAGAGGAAGTTATTTTGACCGTGCAGGCATCTTGAGGGATATGATCCAAAACCATTTGCTGCAATTGTTATGTATTGTTGCCATGGAACCGCCTATCAACTTCGATGCTGACCTTGTGCGTGACCGGAAGGTTGATGTTTTGAAGGCTATCCGGAAAATTGTTCCGGGTAAAATTGATACTATAGCTGTCAGAGGACAATATGGATCAGGCTGGGTTGAAGGCAAAGAGGTTCCCGGTTATCCTGAAGAAACTGATGTGCAGGCGGATTCAAATACTGAAACCTATGCCGCTATGAAATTCAATATCGATAACTGGCGCTGGCAGGGTGTTCCTTTTTATTTGCGAACCGGTAAAAGACTCTCTAAAACAGCTTCCTATATAGTGGTGCAATTTCGGGAAGTGCCACATAATATGTTCAATAATGAAGAACACGCTATTCCAAAACAGAACAGGCTTATTATTAGTATCCAACCGGATATGTCGATTAAATTTCAGCTTGAAAGCAAAACGCCGGGTCTTGAAATGATGCTGAATACGGTGGATATGGTATTTGATTATTCGGAAAAAACAAAGACCGAGTCGCCGGAGGCTTATGAAACACTATTGTTAGATGTTATTTCGGGAGATCAGACCTTATTTATGCGGGCTGATCAAGTGGAGGAAGCGTGGAAAGTTGTCATGCCGATTCTTGATCATTGGGAGAACAATAAAATGACAAGCTTCCCGAATTATCCCGCCAACTCCTGGGGTCCGGAAAATGCAGATGCACTCATCGCCAAAGACGGCTTTCACTGGATCAATTTACCTCAAAAAAAATAGTATGACCAAAAATGTTACGTTTCTAAATCTAATTAAAGTAGACCGTTTTGATAATCGTTTTATTTTTGAAGGCTGAAATTATATAAAAATTTTTGAGCTTACACCATTTGTTTTTTTGTCCTCTCAATAATATTGTATTCATTTGGTATTCAATATTTAATATAATTTTAATTTTATTGATGCTTAATTCGTGAGATTGGTCTGTAGTTTGGATATAAATGATTGGAAAAAGGATGTTATTCAATAGAAAATAAATAATGACTTTATTTTATTAACATTAATGCCTTTATTCCCAAAAATAATTAAGAGTAATCCCCATACATTATAGTTTTTCAATTGTAATTTTTTGATAACTATAACCTCTATGAGGTATGATATAATAATTTAAATCAAACCTTAAATCTCTTTTTTATGAAAACAAACACAATTTCCTATCATGAAGACGTATTTCTAATGAAGGATGATATGATCTCAGACGGTACTCAATTGCTTGCTGCAAAATTGTACATGGCTCTGAAAAAATTGATAATGCTTTCCATTATTGCTCTCTTTGCAACAACTTCTTTTTTTGCACAGAATACAGGGTATATTGATGATCAAACGACTGTTACTGTAAAAACTCAGCTTGCACCACCTGCATTACCGGATTATGTACAGCCTCCGTGTCCGGGAGATGGTTATTTGTGGACTCCCGGATACTGGGCCTGGGACGTAAGCGGATATTACTGGGTTCCAGGAGTCTGGATTTTACCTCCTTCTGTTGGCCTATTGTGGACCCCTGGATACTGGGGATTCTACGATAGCTTCTACGGATGGCATCCTGGATATTGGGGACCTAGAGTAGGGTATTATGGAGGAATCAACTATGGTTTCGGATATTTTGGAAGTGGTTTCTACGGCGGAAGATGGGATCATGGCCACTTTATGTACAACACTTCAGTGTGGAGAGTGAATAATAATATTCACAATACCTACATCAATAAAGTGAATATTGTCAATAACAATCGTATGAGCTTTAATGGAGGAAAAGGCGTAATGTATCATCCGAATAAAGATGAAATGGATGGCATGCATGATAACCGGGTTTCCGCAAGCAAAGAACAAATGGATCATGAAATGAATATGAGGAATAATATGGGACAATTTCATCATAATTCCGGCCCAATGATCCACAGCATGAACTTTCCGGGCGGACAGGGATTTGACAGAGGAGGAAGAGAAATGGGAATGGGAGGAATGCACAGAGGTGGTGGTGGAAGAGGCAGAAGATAAACGAATTCCCGATATTATAAGTAATAAAAAAACCGTTTCGCTATTCGTATGAGACGGTTTTTTATTTTGAAGCAGTTTATTCTTTTCATGATGTATTAAAGTTTTCTTACCCTTGCCATATTCGCTTTATCATCCATTTCATAATTTAGTTCACCCATCTGAATATTCAGATATCTTTCATTTTTTATAATTCTGTATAGCCCAAATCAGTAATGCATTTTTTTCTTTTGGAATGCCCAGTTTTTCTATAATTCTGGTACGGTGTCCTTCTACTGTTTTTTCAGACAGGAAAAGAAGTTCTGCAATTTGCTTACTGGTTTTTTGACCCGCTATTAATTCTATTATTTTTCTTTCAGAAAGTGTTAATAGGTTGAGTTTGCCAAGGTCATCCGTGTGTTCTATGGTGTAATTTTGAAGTAAAGCTCCGGAATAATATTTCTTTCCTAAAGCAATTTCCTTCATACATTTTTCTAAATCAGGACAAGCTTTTTCTTTTAAAATATAACCATCTACTTCAAATTCTTTTGCCTTGTTCAGAACTCCGATTTCATTGTGCATGGTAAGGATGATCACTTTCGTGCGCCATTTATTTTCCATTACTTTTTTGGCCACTTCCAATCCGTCCAGCCCCGGCATATTTAAATCTAAAACCGCTACATCCGGCAAATAAATCTGAATGTAATTAAGTGCTGCCGTTCCATTAGAGCAGGCACTCACTACGTTATATCCTAAATTGGTAAGGTAAGAAACAGTTCCATTCAGGGTTAGAGGATGATCGTCTGCAACTAGAATTTTCATTGTATTATTTTTTTATTTGAACCACTATTTTTGTGCCTTTATCAGTGGATGTGATAGTGGCTTGTCCACCAATGGCTTTGCTTCTTTCTATGATATTGTGTAAACCAAAAGCATCCTTTTTTTCAAGCGTTTCTTTTACATTAAATCCTTTTCCGTTATCCATAATTTCTAAAATAACGGTGTCTTTATTTTCAGTGAGAACTACTTTTGCCGCGATCGCATCTGCGTATTTTATAATATTTGAAACCGCTTCCTGCACAATTCTATAGATTTGTAATTCTTTTTCAGTCGTGAGACCATCCTGATAATGGATTTCGGATGAGATCATAAAACGATGGGTATTTTGAATACGTTCCATGAATTGTTCTAAACTGGCTTCGAGTCCTATTTTTTCAAAAAGAACGGGATGTAAATTTCTGCTGATGGCTCTGATGTCGTTAATAATGCTATCCACCTTGTCATTTAATTGAAGCTGGCTTACCTCAAAGGAATGCTTAAGCGACAATAGCTCATGGCTCACGCTGTCATGGAGATCAGAGGCAATTCTTTTGCGCTCTTCCTCGGTTTTATCCAGAAGGTTTTTAGTAAACTGCAATGATCGTTCTTTTTCTAAAGACAATTTCTTTTGTTTTTGTTTTAAATAATAAATAATAATGGCTAATAACAATGCAATAAAGACGAGTATTAGAGCTATAATAACAGCATTTTTATTGATAATAGTTTCTTGTTGGAGTTTAATTTCCTGCTCTTTTTCTTTCGTTTCATATTTTGCTGCGAGTTCTAAATTGATCAGCTTACTTTTTGCGCTCGATAAGCTGTCCTTGGTACGGTACACTTCATTATTATAAAAAACAACCTTGTCCGGATCTCTGCTTTGAATTGCTTTTTCTAATAAAACATTATAAAATAGGTTAGCTCTTTCGTAGTTTTTATGTTCAAGCAAATTGGGTAGTGAATTTTCTATATATTTTGTGTTACACGTTTTTACATCTCTGGCGATTTGATATAAAGCTAATGTTGCTTGGTAATCCTTTTGCCAATTTTGAGAGGTGTTTTTTTCTGCAACAGGCTTTATTCTGTCTAAAACTATATGGGCATCGTTTAATTTATTTTCTTCAACTAAAGCTTCTATTTCGTAATCAGAAATACAAAGCAGCAGTACATCATTATCATATTGGCTGGCTATATATTCTTTGTAAGTTTCGTGGATATATTTATTTTTCAACTGATGCTGATTAAAAAAACCATAAACGGAGCATTTATTATACTTGCCCATAAAATAATCATAGGTGTTCCCGATTTCTTTAGAGATCTTTATCACTTCATCCGCACTTGCGATTGCCTTCTGAAAAGAACCATTTGCTTTGTAAATATTGACATAATTCGACTCTACAGAAGCTATACTTTCCTGATCTCTGATTCTTATGGAGTAATTTCTGGATTTTTCATTTGCTTCTATACTATTTTTTAAATCTCCTAAAACAAAATAAGTATATGATAAATCATAATAAGCACGGGCTATTTTGTAACAGCTTTTGTAATCATCCGGTTCTAAGGCTGTAATTTTTAAAAAGTAATCCTTAGCCTTGTTGAGATGGTCTCTGTCAAATTCTAAATTGCCATAATAACTATCAATGTAAATTGTTTTTATCGGTGGTAATTCTCTTCTATACCTTTCATCAAATTCTTTTACAACGTTGGTAAGACGAGGATCAAAATCATAAAAGTAAACAAATTTTGTAGTCACTAAATCCAGAATTTTGGAGGCGTCTGAATAATCACCTTTTGCCATTTTACTTTGATAGTAGTCCAAAAAAACTTTCAGGTAACGGTCTTTATCTGCGTTATAGTTTTCATTTTTTCTTAACCAGACTTTTGTAGGCTCTTCTTTTGGCGGAGTTACTTTTTCAAAATAAAAACTTTCCTTTTTTTCTCTGCATGATAATGTGAAAAAAGTAATGAATAAGAATATGATTTTCTTAATCGTAGGCATACTTGTATTTTTTTACAAATGTATCAATTTCTAATATTGAAAATTATACAATCTTCAATTCAGGGGTTTACCCTTATATAAATCTCCGGAAGAATAATACAATTTTGTGAAGTAATTAATAAAAATTCTTATCATGAAAAGAAAAATACTTTTAATGCCTTTCAAACTAAATTTTCAAAAAATTTGGATTGCCTATTTTTTAATGATTTTCCAATTTGGATTTTCTCAGCAAGGATCAGCGCTGGATTTTGATGGCGCAAACGATTATGTAAACTGTGGAAACATTTTACCTACAAGTTATACCAAAGAAGCTTGGATTTATGTGAAAAGTTTAAGCACCCAAAACAACATTATCTCTGGTGGTGATTCGGATGGGCTGCACGCTTTCTGGATCCCCAATAGTTCCGGTAAACTTTCTGCTGGGCATAATGGTGGTTGGTTTAGCGTAGAAGACTCTGTGCCATTGTCTATTAATACTTGGTATCACGTTGCAGTAACTTATGATGCTGCTACTAGTACAATGAAATTGTTTAAAAATGGAGAATTGGTTGATACCAATAATGAGGTTGATCCAGTTGAAGGAGGAAACATTGTCAGATTAGGCGCTTTTAATAATGCCGCCAATAGCTTTACAGGAACTATGGATGAAGTAAGAATCTGGAATAGAGCTTTATCTCCCGGTGAAATAACAAACCATATGAACTGTGAGCTATCAGGTCCGGGAGCAGGATTAATGGCATATTATAAATTTAATCAGGGCGTTGCTAATGCGAATAATACTTCTGTAACAACCTTGCAAGACAGCAGCGGAAATAATTATAATGGAACTCTTAATGGTTTTGCTTTAAACGGCAACTCTTCTAACTGGGTTGGCAATAGTATTATAAATACCGGGACTACATGTTCTGGTTCTTTAAATGTATCGTCAGTAGAAAAAATGAAATTTAAATTCTTTCCTAATCCTGCTACAAACAAGGTGTTCCTGAGATCCGAACAACCCATTGTAAATGTTGAAGTGATTAACTTTCTAGGACAAACTGTTATAAAACAGGAAATAAGCAGTGGGGAAGCAGAAATCAATTTGTCATCTCTTACTCCAGCCTCTTATTGGATGAGAGTAAAAACTGAAAAAGGTATTGAGACCATAAAAGTCATTAAAAAATAAAGACGGTAGAACTAGAAATTTTTTAAAGATATCTTTTAAAAAATAGCGCCAACTGATTTTAGTTGGCGCTATTTAGCTTTTTGTGACCTCGACAGGGCGCTATCCAAACTCTTTTTTACTGACATAGAAAGTGTTTTGGATTTATATTGCTGATAATGAGATGAATTATTTCATATTGCTGATTTTGTACCTTATTAATTTAAAATATGATTTCATTTTTTAGATATTTGCACATGGCTCTATTGATAACTTTGGATAATGTCTATAAATTGTACAATCTTGATTCTTCAAAAAAGACGGAAGGAATAGTTATTCTCAATCAACAAAATGATCCTAAAAAGAAATATACAAATAATAGCCGTTTATTTGATGGTTTATTGCTAGGGTTCCTGATACAAGGATCCATGAAAGCACAGATTCATTTTTTAGAATATGAAATGAACGCAGGTGATATTGCTATTTTGCAGCCGCAATTGATGATCGACACAAACTCATTGAGTGAAGATGCCAAAATTGTAACCATTGGTCTTTCCTTAGATTTTATTACAGCATTTCCAGTTTTACGTGAGTTTATAATGAACAACCAAATTAGATGGCAGCCAATTATCAGACTTCAGCCTGAAGAAATAAAATTGCAAAATGAATTATTGACGCTTATACAGAATTTCTACAATAAAAAGCCTAGCCATAATAAAACGGAAATGCTTCGACATCTTGTTATGGTTCTTATGAGTATGATTTCTGAAGTATATTCTTGTTTACCGAGTAACAAAAGCTTGGTGAAAAACCGCACACATGAGATTATAGATGATTTTTATCTACTAATTTCAAAACATGCAAACCAACAAAGAAGTGTTGCGTTTTATGCTAAAAAGCTACATTTAACACCACAATACCTTTCCACTTTCCTGAAACAGAGAACTGGAAAATCTGTATTACAGTGGATTGATCATATCACAATTCTACATGCTAAAACACTATTGAAATCTTCTAATTTATCAATTAAAGAAATTAGCAATGAGCTTCATTTCGAAGAAACAAGTGTCTTTTGCAGATATTTTAAAAGAATAGTGGGAGTGTCACCAAAAACCTATAGAAACGAATACTAATTTATGTTCTTTTATGTCTAAACTATTTACAGATTGCTGAACATGATTAGCTTTCAGATTGTACGTAAACACCATTAAATTGTTAATACCTGCTTTTTATCTCTGTTTAATTTTACAACATGAAAAAAACAGGAAAAAAAGCAGCTATTGGATTTATATTTGTAACGTTGTTGATTGATATTACAGGTTGGGGAATTATACTTCCAGTGGTTCCTAAACTCATTGGAGAACTTATCAATAGTGACCTTAGTGAAGCTGCAAAATATGGAGGTTGGCTTGGCTTTGCTTATGCTATTACGCAATTTATATTTGCACCTATAGTGGGTAATCTTAGTGACAAGTATGGAAGACGCCCAATTATTTTAATTTCTCTTTTCGGATTTGCTATTGATTATGTACTATTAGCACTAGCGCCTTCTATTGGGTGGTTGTTTTTTGGAAGAATCATTGCCGGTCTTACTGGAGCTAGTATTTCAACAGCTAGTGCATATATCGCCGACATATCCACCGATGAAGATAGAACTAAAAATTTCGGCTTAATCGGTGCAGCTTTTGGATTAGGTTTTATTATAGGTCCGGTAATAGGTGGTTTGCTTGGACATTATGGAGCAAGAGTTCCCTTTTATTTCGCGGCTATATTATGCATGGTGAATTTTCTTTACGGCCTGCTTATACTACCGGAAAGTTTAGAAAAAGATAAACGCCGGTCATTTAGCTGGAAACGTGCAAACCCTATTGGAACAGTTAATTTTTTGAAAAAACAGTCAAAAATATCAAATCTCGTCATCGCTTTAATTTTGGTCTATATTGCGCTCCATGCTGTACAAAGCAATTGGCATTTTTTTACTATGTATAAATTTAATTGGACGGAAAGAACTGTAGGTCTATCGCTTGGTTTGCTTGGCTTATTGCTTGGCTTAGTACAAGGAATTCTAATTAGATGGACAACTCCAAAATTAGGAGAACAAAAAAGTGTATATTTTGGGTTGATATTGTATGCATTAGGTTTAATGCTTTTTGCATTTACTAATCAAGGATGGATGATGTTTGTTTTTCTCGTTCCTTATTCCTTAGGTGGGATCTGCGGACCCGCACTTCAATCAATAATCAGTAAAAATGTTCCTGCAAATGAACAAGGTGAACTGCAGGGGGCATTATCAAGTTTAGTGAGTGCTACCTCTATTTTGGGACCTCCAATGATGACCAACTTATTCTATTATTTCACTCATGATAAAGCCCCTTTTCAATTTTCAGGAGCTCCATTTTTTCTGGCATCCATTTTAATGTTTATGAGTGTAATTATTATATATTTTGCTTTTCGACAAAAAGGTGAAAAAGAAGCTAAAGATTAAAAAAATGCAATAATATGAATAAGTAGGGGTAAAGATTTAGCCTTAGACCGGTTTTTGTTGCAATTCCAAGATTTTTATGCGTAAAAATAAGAGACAACTATCAAATAATTGTCTCCTTCAGTGACTTTGACGAGCGTATCGATGATTTGGTTTGTTGGTTCGCAAATACGACAATTTATATAGAGATATATTTTGGTTTATTAAATTATATTGTTTCCTCCCGCTAATAAGAGATTTTTTATTTAAAACTTGATTTGAAAATTTTACTTACCTATTTCTTTTACTATTTTGTCGATCATTTTTTCAGCATTACCTTGGGTTCCTCCCAGTTCAATTGCTTTTTTATAGCAATCTATGGCCAAATCATATTGCTTGTTGGTATAATACGCTTCACCCAAACTATCTATAACATTGGGGTTTTTTGGAAATTCTTTTACAACCAATTTAAAGATTTCAATGGACTCGCTTATTTTGCCAGCTCTTAGCAATTCATAGCCTAATGAATTTAGGTCGCTTGGGTTATCAAAACTATATTCTTTTTCAGAAGTTTTTTTCAGTTGATAATAATTTTCAATCGCTTTATTTACATCGATTAGAGCTTCTTTTCTTAACGCTTGATAAACCGATTTTTTAGGGATTTAGTAAGTTTTTCCAAGCATAATGTCACGGATTGTATGTCCTAAACTATACACTTTATTGAGGTTATTGGATGCCAGGATTACAATGAAATCATTTTTTATATCATTTAATAAAATAGATTCAAATTTATACGAAATACCGTTGTGACGTTGCAATTCATCTTCTTCATAATATCTACCAAGAGAACCACCTTCTTCTTTTGCATAAGGATTATTCAATAATGTTTCAAAGGATTTTCTGGAAATTAACCGATTATGATTCATTGCATCAATCCATTTGTACATATCATTGATGCCTAACCAAAGCCAACCGCTTATAAATTCTAATTCCGGGCATCTTACGTGGTCCATATCATAACAGGATGTTCGGTTTTTGTACCCTGCTTTTGCATCAAAAACGGAATTGGTCATTTTCAAAGGTCTGATAATGTTTTTAGTAACAAAATCCTGGAAAGTGGCTCCTGTTACCTTTTCAATAATTCTTCTTTGCAAAAACACATTGCCGTTATCATATCTATAGCCTTTTCCCGGCTCAAATAAGAGGGTGTCCGTTTTTCTCAAAATCTTCCAAGCTTCTTCATCATTTTTCGGGACGATCATTTTATTTTCAATTCGAGGGATTCCACTGGCATAATTGATTAAATGTCTGGTCGTTACTTTTTCTGACCATTTTGGCAAGTCCAAATTATATTTCGAAATGGGATCATCAAGATTTAACTGACCACGCTCCACCAACATCATAATAGCAACTGCATTAAACTGCTTTACAATAGAGCCAAAATTAAAAATGGAATTTTTCGTTAAAGACGTTTTTCTCGTTTCATCGGTAAAACCAAATGATTTTTGATAGATGATTTTTCCTTTTTTAGCGACCAAAATATTTCCGTTGAACAAACCTCTTTCGTAGGATTTGGTCATGAGTTCGTTAATTTGATTGATTTCTGTTTTTTGTTCAGTTGGCTTTTGGGCTGAAAGAAAATTGGTGAATAAAATACTTAATGATATTAAAAAAAATATTTTTTTCATTGTAATTATATTTTAAAAAACTTTCTGCAAATATGTTGTGAAAATCTATACTATACGACCGACTAAAAATAGTCGAACGCATTTGTAAGGAAAAAAAAATGAATTATTTTGGGTTTCTTCTGAAATCTGTAGGAGTTGTTCCCGTATATTTTTTGAATGAGGTATTAAATGAAGATTTAGAATTAAATCCAACTTTGTACAAAATTTCCAAAACGGTCAACTCTTTTTGAGAAGAATCTTTTAGAATTTGCATGGCTTTTTCAATTCGATATTCATTCACGAAATCGAAAAAATGTTTGTCCATATACAAATTAATCAAAGCGGATAAATCTTTCACAGGTATTTCTACTTGCTCTGCTAAATTCTGAATCGTTAGTGAAGAATCGAGATAAGGTTCATTTTTAATCATAAACTCTTTTAAAGAATCGATTTGAGTATTCTTTTCTTTATCTATTTTTGGAGAGGATTTTTCTTCGGAAACTACTTCTTCTATCGGTTTTAAATCAGAATTCACACCTCGGAAAAATTCGGGATTATTTAACGCGACAAAAAGATACCAACACGTACAAAACAAAAATGCTACTCCATCAATAGTTACAATCCACGCCCGAATCTCACCGATGCCAAAAATATACGTAACCAACCATCTTATCAGAACAATAAAATGTAAAACGTAATAGAGAATTGCTATTGTGTAAAGAGCATTGAGTGATGAAATATTTGGGTTTGTGTAATTCTCGAGATATACTTTTTTAGCCTTTCTAATTGCGAAAAATGAGGCAATAAAATAGACTTGAAACAACGCTTCGAAAAGGAAGAGGAAAAATTGCAAGAGCGGCATATCGTTCATGCCGTTGATGAATTTTATTTTCGCAGGTCTATCACTACAATAAATTCCCCACATCATAAACGCATTGAACGCCAAAAACGGAATAAGATGTATTAAGTGTTTCGGTTTTAATCGAAAGTTGGTGTAACAAACAGACAATACATAAAGATAAAATAATGCTGAAACCACGTAATTAGTGCTCCAACGAAACGCTTCGAGGTTGATAAAATTAACTGGAAATCCGTGTTGCAAAAACTTGATAGCGTCGAGTGCATTTATAAAAAGAAAGAACGCTAACAGACAGTTTGAAAGTTTGTTCTTGGTTTTTACAGTTACTAAAAACAATGCAAGTACAAGTACAAGAAAAATTCCTATAAAAGCGGCTATTTCTTTAAAAGTGAAGTTTTCCATTCTTATAAAACAATTCCTGCAAATTACTTATCCTATCTCTAGATCTTTATAAGATGCAAAGATATTGATTTATGATCACTAAACTATATTAGGGGACCCATATTATATTGAAATCCAATCAAAATCTTTAATCCTTTTTTCTTCTGAATTGGAATGTCTTCATTATTGTAATTTAGATTTTGGTAACTCTATAATTGAATGTACAAGTTAATTGAAATAAGTTTTTATTAGAATGTATGTTACTCAACAATTAAATTAATCTAATCATAGTCATCCTTACAATTTCTTACAAGTCTATTTAACATTAAAATTTTAAGAAATTTTTTCTGGTTTAGGCTGACATCATAAACAAAAAAATAGCGCCAACTAAAGAGAGTTGGCGCTATTTGGCTATTTGTGAACTTGACAGCACGCTATCCAAACTCTTTTTTTACAGATATAGAAAGTGTTTTAAATTTAACTTATTGAAAATTAGTTATTTGGCGGTTATGTGGTTTTGTTTCAATCCTGTCAGGTTATTCCTTAATTACTATATTTTGACATAACTAAATTATACATTTAAATTACACATTATTTATATTTTCTTTTATGAATTTAATTGATATCATCTATAGCTGGCCTATTTTTTCTTAGTATTTCTTAATTGGATGTTTCTTGATATTTCGTAAGTTTTTTTGAGTATATTAATGCCTATAATTTTTTTGTGATGAAGATTTTAGAAAACGCAGTTGATGCGATCGAAATAGGCTTGGAAGACTACAAAAGCGAAGACCCAAGGAGGTCAAAATCTGCAATTAGGAATATTTTCGCTGGTATGCTTCTTTTATTTAAAGAAAAGTTACGTAGAATGTCGCCGGAAGGAAGTGATGATGTATTAATAAAACAGAGTATAAAACCGAAAATGGGATCTAATGGAGATTGGTCATTTCTAGGATCTGGAAAAAAAACTGTTGATGTACAACAAATAAAGGATAGGTTTGGAGGTCTAGGTATTCAAGTAGACTGGATGGCTTTTGATCAGATTAATAAACTTAGGAATAACATTGAGCATTATTATACAGATGAAGCACCTTCGGTTGTAAATGAGATTGTTTCTAAGTCATTTAAAATTATACGTGATTTTTCTAAAACTTATTTAGAAATAGAGGCAGCTGATCTTTTGGAACAGTCATCTTGGGACATTTTTTTAGAAGTAGATGAGGTCTATGAAAAAGAAAAGGAAGAAAGTATAGAATCATTTAATCAAGTCAATTGGACTTATTCTTCACTTGCTAGGGCAATACAACATGTTCGGTGCACAGCATGTGATTCTGAACTTGTACAAGCGATAAAAGATCAAGTATATGAACCAGGACGACCATTAGCCTTAAATTGTAAAAAATGTGGAAATGAGTTCGATCTAGAAGATGTTCTCAACGATTGTTTAGAAGAAGAATTTGGAATTGAAGCTCATATTGCGATTATGGATGGAGGTGATAGTCCTTATGCCGATTGTCCTGATTGTAATGAACCTACTTATATTTTTGAGGATGATTGTTGCCTTTCTTGCGGTTATATCCAAGTTAATAAAGAATGTCACGTTTGTGGCACATCACTTGACTTAGAAGAAGCGTATGAAGGAGCTGTATGTTATGCGCATAAAAGATTGTTAGAAGAGGATGATTAAGTACAATTTAAAAAAGTAAAAACTTAACATACATTACCTGAAATTTATCGATTTATTTTCCGACACAAAAGTTAGAGTTCAAAACAACCTATTATTTATCAATATATTAAAAATATCGGGAAACAAATGAGTTATATAATAGATCTAAACATAACTTCATGTATAATAAGCTGTTGTATTTTTGTATTAAACCAAGTCAAACTGGAATTTTTATTGATTTTCAATATGTTAATTATCAATTATCTTTCCTGTTCAGAGGCATTAAAATATTCTATTAAATTAGTACGATCGTAAGCGGATTTTTGCATTTATTTCGTCCACTTGATTTTTGATATTTCATTAGTGTCATTTAGTGTAAATGTCATTCTGCTAAAATTGATTGTCGTTTTTGGACGGTCAGTTGATTTTGCTGTATAACAATCTAGATTGATTGCTACATCTGAATTATCAAAATACCATTTGGTACGAATCTTAAATTCCTTTTGACAGATTTCCTCATCAGGTGACTCAAAATAGTTTCGAAAATCTTGGATATTATTTATTACTGTTTCTGTTTCCCAGTTGCTTGATATTTCAAAAACAATGTTTTTGGAAACATTGTTGAAGATCAGGCCATGATCTTTACTATTGCAGCCCTTTATAAAATTTCAAATAATTTTTCTTGGAATTTTTTCAAACTCTCTTCTTTCTTTTTTCTTTACCTCAAAGTAATTTAAAAAATCTTCTTTGGTAATGTCCTCAATTTTATCAATTCCTCTATGAAACGCATCTTGTGGACTGCTGTACAATTTGTCTTTCAAAATTGGAGGATTTTCGCTTTGGCTTTTCTCAGAAAAATTATCAAGTAGCAGAAAGCCCTGTTCTCCTGTAGCTGTATTTTTGCCTGCTACTATATTTACATAATAGCTTCTGGTATCTTTTCCGAATAAAACTTCAATCAAAGGAGAAAATCTGACAGGCCTACTCGGTGAAGTTTTAACCAAATATTTAGTTTCATTTAATGGATTTTCGATCGGGCTACCCCAGTCTGTGGTACTAAATTCCGATTGATAGCGTGTTATTTCCAATCTGATTTCTTTTCTACCATTATTTCCTTGTGTTACAAATTGATATGCAGGAAATAGGTTCAATATTGCTAGGTCAAGTTCCCACTGTTCGTAGTCACTTTAGAGACTGATTAGAAAATTATCTTCATATTCGACAATGATGATAGGGGTATCAATACTTTCACCTACCAAAATATCTTTTATAAGCTCGATATCGGATTTACGGTTTACCGATATGCGGATAGCTGTTTCTATCATAAATAGATTATATAATACTGTTACTTCTCAATATATTTTCGTTCATCATAGAATAGATTTACACAGCTTAGTTCGTCTTTATAGATAAAGCACTCTGTCCTGAAATCCTTTCCATATGGACATTTTTCTACTTTTAAACTTTTAACAGTATAGAATTCGATGTTATTGACTACTTCATCATTTTCCAAATCGTAGTTTGGTATCATTTCCAAAAATCTATAGTTCAAAATATTGTTATTAATGGGATGTTGTCCGGTATAAAAAAGAGATATGACATAGATTTTACTTACGTTCCGAAAAAATGGATCTTGCCTTTTTTTTATCAGTTTTCGGATGGTTCTACCATCGTTTACCACATCCGTTATGATAAGTATATTTTTGAATTCACCGTCAGGATTGTCGAAGTTTAACAATCGTTCAGATTCGTGATGCTCATCATGTCTATATGAATATGGTAGAAACGAATATGGCTTATTAAATTTTATAGCTGCTTTTGTTGAGATAATATTTCCTTCATACCCCAACCCAACAATCATATCAATATTTTCTTCCCCAATTTTTTTTTCCAGCACGTCAATGACTGCATTTTTTAAAAAATTCAGGTTATCTTTATTTTCTATAAGTTTCGATACGTCAATCCAATTATGTGCTCTGGAAGTTTCGCTGTAATGGTAATGTCCAGTATAAAATATCTTAAGATCCTTTACTTTGTCATATAGAACATCGGTAAATTCTGGACTATAATAAATATTTTCTTCGGAAGACTCAAGGTCAGTAATTGAAATTTCTGCAACATTAGTAATTTCAGTTGTATCTTCCGTAGTTATCTCGATTATCTCTGAACCAAGCTGCGGTGGCTGTTTTTTGAAAATTATATATTCCTCTTGTTGATGCGATGCCTGGTGGCTTCTTACGTCCCATTCATAATCGAAATTATTGTCTGAAATCTTTTGCAAAGCATAGATTTTATTATGGAGGATGATATCATCATCAATTTCAAGAGGATACACCTTAAAGGTGGCATCATATGCTAAGGTTGTTAAACAGCCTGCGTCGCTTATAGTAAGCTGATCACCTGGAATTGATCTGCTACTACTTATATGCTCGTTGCCACTCAGTACAAAATTGATATCGAATTCGATCAATTTATTGATGAATCTTGTCCTATTTTCACTTAACCATTGTCCAGCGTTCTTATTCTCGTAAGCTGCGGTTAAATTGTGATGGGTACATGCAATAGTTTTTATGTCTGCCCCTGTCATACTTCTGTATTCCTGTTCAAAGTCGGCAACTGTGATGCTTCCATCACGCTGCTGCATATCAATTCCCAAGCAGGAGTTTAGCCCCATCAGTAAAATACGGTCTTCCACTATCAATGTATCGAAGATAACTTTATTGGAGTCAAAGGTTTTACCTAACAAGTTAAAATAAAACGCTGAAAAATTTTTAAATTTTGTTTCATTGACAATCGCCTTTGCGGGATTTTCATTATCTGCATATAGGTTTTGAATTGCCCTCCTGTTTAAGTCGTGGTCGCCAGGTATCAGTAATATTTCTTCTCTGTTGATGTTAAGATCGTTGATAATCTTGTTAATATACTTAGTCGCAAACTCAAATTCTTTGACTTCTCCAGCATTAGTAATGTCTCCGGTAATCAAAAGATATATTTTAGATCCGGAATAGTCTCTTTTTACAACACTGATAAATTTGTCAATATAGTGCATTCCCGGTTCTGTATCATTCTCAGTACTAAGACGAAAATCTACTTTAGCTGGTCCGCCTCCTAAAACCTGGTGCAGTGATACGTGCAAATCTGAAAGGTCTAAAATAATATTACTCATTGAGTGGTTTTAAGTTAGTGTAAATATAGTATCCCAATTCTTCATTATTATGCTCGGAAACTGAGAATATCGCAATTGTCCGGTCTACATTATCAAGTTGCAGGTCTTCGCGAGTTAAGGTTTCAATTTTGACCAAAGAAACATTTCCAAGATATTTTCCACCTGAAAATTCTATTAAGTTTTTAGTTATTTTAACCTCCGTTCCTAAACAGACAAGGTCGGATACAATTATGTATTTCGTGTTTTCAAAACTATGTTTTTCAAGTTTATTGTATAACTTGTTGATAGGGCCAATTTTATCAAAAATAAGGATATCTAATTTCAGCATCTTGGATAATATGGAGACGATAAATGTACTTGTCAAACTCTGGCCGACCAAAATAGGACCATTGTCAATCTCGCTTTTCCATTTGCTGTAAATTTTGACTGCCAGTTTGTACAGGGCAAAATATATAAATGGTCTTTCTAGGCTGATCAATTTTTTCAAATCGATAAATGAATGTAGATATACGAAAGACGATGCATGTTTCTGATTATATGGCGAAATATACTTTTCCTTGATCAATTCCTTGAAATAGTTACTGAAAAGAACAGTTGCTCTGAGTTCATTGGAGTAAATTTCTTCCGTTTCACTTGCGAAAAAATAAAATAGATCGTAACGGCCAGATTCGTTGGCGATATTTTTCACATTCTCTATATTTTCCAATGAAAGTGGCTTTATCAGTACTTCAGTGACATTTTTGAAAATAAGTTTGTACCCGAGATTTCGGATTTCTATAATTTTATCTAAGATGTTATTTTGTAGATGTTCTATATATCTAAAATCTAAAATAAGATATTTTATTCCGGTAGGTGGATCATCCTGTAAATGAGCAAAAAGCCGGCATACTGTCTCGTATTGCAAACTTCGGACAAAAATGCCGTCATTATTGTCTTTGATATAGTTGGAAGTGAAAACCTCTTCTGCGTGCAAACTAAAGTATAGAAAGTTTGCATTTTTTATTTGCGAAACTATCATACTTAACTGTTAGGTATTTCTACTTCGATGTGAACACCACGAAATTTAACATTGAAAAATCTTATGGAAGAATATTTGTAATCATCATTATATTTATTGCAGATGTTTTCGTACAACAAAACAAAGTGATCTAAAATTAAATTTTTTAGCTCCAACATGTACGCTAATTGTGATTCAGTCGTAACGTCATTTATTAATATTTTTCGATGGATGTTGAAAAGTTGGTTCCGTAGATTTGAAAGGTTATTTAGTTCTTTTTGCATTCTGCTTGAAATGATAATTTGGGCATTGTCACAATGTAACCTGAAGTAGCCATTTGAATTAAGAACTACCGAAAGCATAAGGTCAAATAACCCTCTTCTGTCTTTTAGGCATGAATAGTACAGGGTTTCAATAATAAAATCAAAATTCTCAAGAATTTTGGAATTAAGATTTAAGATTTTAATTAACTGTAATTTCTGGATCAGTTCCTGAGGTTTGTACAATGTATCTGCCGTCTTTGTTTTTAAGGACTGGACTAGCCCTATGCCATTGTCCGATATTGAAAATTTTGTTGCAAATTTATTAACAAACATCAAGGCAAATGTATTTGATTTTGAGTGTAATACACCATTGGTGATCAATTCGGATAAGATCTCAACATAAATATCAATTTTGTCGGCAGTATTGGTATTATCGAATAGCAAATCTTGAAAATGGTCCCTTACAATATAACTGTATTCAGAAATTAGATAATCCCTTTTGTCGTCCTCTTTCGTAAACTCGTTAAGTTTTTGTTGCAGATTATTTTCCAATAATGAATAAAAGCGAACACGGTGTTCTGAACGTGGTCTGTTGGTAATAAAGTCGCCTAGATATTCTTCTTTGAAATTCAGGATATTTCTACCATAAGGATGATAAGGGTTTCTGTTGTTTCCAGCGACGTAAAAGAAATCACTTTTGTACAGAAAGTTAAGTACGTGTTTTGTTGCCTGATTATTATACAGTGATAAGTTGATCGGTTTTTTATAATGTTTACTGAGCTGTTCAATGAGACTGAGCAGCAGGGGAATAGTTATGGGTTCAATATTATATACTGAGTCATATATCTGAGCATCTCCATTTTCCACTAACTTGAATGTGATATCTTGCTCTGTTTTAATGTTCAGTGCAACATCTCGTAAAAATCTTGTGTAGAATGAATATGGGGTCAGTTTTTCATTATTCTTTAAAATACTTACCATAGATCTTATAGGCTTTAGTAATATATATATATTAAACCAACTGATTATTTATGAAGGTTATTCTAGTATGGTCTTGTACAAAATTAAAAAAAATATCTTATTCATAATAATTTCGTTTTTATATAATATTGTATGTCTTGAACCATTGGATATTTAGGGAATTTACTAATACTGTCATAAAAATACTGTGAATTTAATATCTAACTTTACGGGTTTCCGTAATTATCTAGATAAATCGTCGGCCGTTATTAAAAATTAATTCTTTTTTTGTATTTTTTCACTTTAACCATATTAACTCTACATGTATATATCTTCTTTAAAACTTTGGAACTTCAGAAAATATGGAGGTCCAGTTTTTGATCTTAGCTCTCCACATCTAACAGTACATTTTAATAAAGGAATGAATATTTTGATCGGAGAAAATGATTCAGGGAAATCTGCGATCATAGATGCCATAAAGCTTGTGTTAAAAACCCATGCATACGAATGGATAAAGGTCGAAGAGAATGATTTTTTTAGTGATGATAATCAGATTTCACCTATTTTAAGAATTGAACTGGAATTTTCCGGAATCACCAATGCCGAAGCTGCCAATTTTATAGAGTGGTGCGGAATTCAGGATGAGGTCATGGATGTTGGCGGTAGGGAAGAGATATTCCGGAGGCCAAAGTTGTATCTGATCTATCAGGTTGAATACAAGGATGGCAGGATTTTGCCTGCCGACGTAAAGGCGGGGATGGACCGTGTGGGAAATACGTTGACAGCAGAAGCTAAAGAATATCTCAAATGTACATACCTTAAGGCTTTACGCGATACCGATAATGAGCTTGCTGCGAAGAAGAATTCAAGATTGTCCCAGATTTTGAAGGAGCACAAGGAATTCAAGCATACACAGGAAAATGGAATGCACGAATTCGAGGAACTGTTTGAAGGTACAAGTGAGCAGATAAGGGATAAATTTAAAGATGAACAACTGGGCTATCACACAAATATCAAAAAGGTAGTGGATGATTTCATCGTTTCGTTCATAGGCGACAATTCCGAGTCTGTGTTTGATTTCGGACCGACAAAGATTACCAATATTTTAGAGAAAATTTCGCTTGGAATAATCGGTGCGAAAAATTTGGGTTTGGGAACTATGAATAGGCTGTTTATGGCTGCAGAATTGCTCCATCTCAGAAAGGCGGACTGGAACGGTCTTAAACTATGTTTAATCGAAGAACTCGAAGCACATCTTCATCCACAGGCGCAGCTAAAAATAATAAATCGGTTGAAAAAAGAGGTAGGAATTCAGTATATCCTTACCAGCCATAGCCCTAATATTACCTCACAGGCAGATTTAAGGGAAATTATAATTTGTAAAAATAACGACGTGTTCCCGCTAGGTGAGGGAAATACTAAACTGGATCGAAAGGATTATAAGTATCTGGAGCGTTTCCTAGATGTTACCAAGAGTAACCTTTTCTTTTCAAAGGCAAATATCATAGTTGAGGGTTGGTCTGAAGAGATACTTCTTCCTACGCTGGCCGCTAAATTAAGAATGGATCTCGCCAGGAAAGAAATTTCGGTTATCAATGTGGCTTCAACAGCCTACCTGCATTTTGCGAAAATATTTTTGCGTGCGGATGCTCGTAAAATGAATGTCCCAATTGCAATTATTACCGATCTGGACAATAGACCTGATGAGTTTGGCGTTTTCAGGTCTTTTTTTAGGGAAGACAAAACGTTTAAAAACAAACTCTGCAACATTAATGTTTTAAAACGTGAACTCAAGTCTACAGATATAAAATTAAACATCGCTATACAATGGACTCTGGAATGGTGTCTTTATCGTTCTTGTTTATCTGATATATTTAAGGAAGCAGTTTTACAAGTACACAGTAAAACAGAAGAGTTCCAAAAGGATAATGATGCATTTAAAGCTTCATTTGAGGGGAAGTTTATTAAGAAGCTGTCAAAGAAATCGGGGACATCTCCCATAGATAAGGTGGCAGTTATGAATGTTTTTGCTGAACTGTTGTTGGAGGATACCACCATAACGGCTGATCAGATTACTGAAGATCGGTATCTTTCTTATTTGGTGAACGCTATTAAACAAGTATATGATTATGAGAATTGATCCATTACACTTGAGAGCTGCCGAAGAGATTTTGATAGGCGGGGAGGTTTTCGATCCTGAAAGAAGGGCATTTATTGCTAACATGAATACGGTTGATTTATTGGCAGTACCTGGAAGTGGCAAGACTACAGTTTTACTGGCTAAATTGTATTGTCTAGCTAAACAAATGCCCTTGGAGGCGAATCGAGGGGTATTAATACTCTCTCATACAAATCATGCCATCCAGGAGATTGAAAAAGCTTTAAAGCCTCTGTGTCCGCAGCTTTTTGCATACCCAAATTTTGTAGGGACGCTTCAGAGTTTTACAAATAAATTTGTGGCCAATCAGGCTTGCTTTGAGCTGTATGGTAGCTATATTCATAAGAATGACGATGAGATGTACCACTATGAAGTAGAGACATTTTATAGAAGCCTTCAGTATTCCAAAAAAGGACAAAATCCTGCTAATCTTAAAAATAAGCTTTTCGGCTTGGTTAACAGAGATTTCGTAGGTACATCTAGAGAAAAGGAAAGAAATATATTAAAGTTTCTGAAGGATTGCTCATATGATCTTGATGGAAGAAAGGTTAAAATTGGTAATACCTCGAAATTGACATATGCTGGTGTTAATAGAGAATACTATCTTGAGTTGGAAAGGTGGAAGTTAAGTCTTTTGTCCCAAGGTGTTCTGTCATTCAAAGATAGCTTTGATATCTCAAAAAGGTATTTAAATCTTCCCGGTTCAACTGATCTTAAAGAGGTTTTACAAAGTCGGTTCAAATACGTTTTTATTGATGAAATGCAGGATCTTGATTTTGATCAGGTACAATTAGTAGAAGGTATTTTCTTTACTGAAGGTTCTGCCACCACTATTCAAAGAATTGGCGATCGAAATCAGGCAATTTACTCTAGTTCATCGTTACATAGCGAAATTGTCTGGAGGACCCGGAATGAGACTGATCCTGAAAGATTTCAAGCAGATCTAAGTCTGACTAATTCACATCGGTTGACACCAGTAATTGGTAAGCTAGTTGATGGCTTCGTATTGAACCGAAGTGGTGGATATCGGGTGGTAGGTGCTTCCGGTCGTGAATCAATTCCACCCCATCTTTTAATCTTTACGGATGAAACTCAAGCTATGGAGCTTAAGGAAAGATATATCGGACTAATTAAAAATTTCGGACTAAACCAAAATGCTAAAAATATTGAAAGAGGATTTCATATCATTGCTTGGACAACTGACAAGGAGGAAGGTTCTGAAAGGTGGCATTTAAGAAAGCTTTTTCCAGAATATTCGAGGGAGATCAAGAAAGGAAGAGACGATTTCGATTGTTTAAGAAAGTATATATTTTTGTTTGACCGTAAAAAGCCAACTTTTGAAGCTGTGCGGAAATCTCTTTTAAATGGAATTGTTAGAATTTTACGAATTGAAGGCGTTAATATTCCTGGAGATTCTCCCAAAAAGTATCGTAAGTCTACTTTTGTTCAGTTGATTAAAAGTAAGGGGGATGCATACTATGACGTATTCAAGAATCGACTATTTAATTGGTGTTACTCAATTGTTGTTGAAGAAAATTATGAGGAGGTATTTGATGATTATGTTGATTATATAAGAAATCAAATTATCGATTTAATTGGAAATTTTAGAATTGCAAATTCAGAAGGTTTTATTAACAGGGAATTCAATTTCAATGCCGCTGAAATGATAGAATCTGAGGGGGTTGAAGACGATGATCTTGTCGTCAAATTAGGATCTATCCATTCGGTAAAGGGACAGACACATTGTGCAACTATGTATGTTGAGACGGATTACCACACATCCGAGCTGGCTAAGTTGACTGTGTTTGTTAAAGGAACAAAGAAAAGACCCGATTTTATAGGACGCAATCCTTTGTTTTTTCAGGAACAGGATTTTTCTCATTTAAATAAGGTGAGATCCAATGAAACGCTAAAAATGATGTATGTAGGCTTTTCGCGACCGACGGATCTGCTCTGTTTTGCAATAAGAAGAGATAGCGTTGGGCAAGATGTAGAAAAGTTTAGGGAGGCAGGTTGGACGATCGTACCTGTGGATGAGGAATGTGGCCAGACCGAGGCCGCTGTTTAGCTTTTCTATTTGATATAATGCATTGCATTGCAGGAAGCTGATGATGGTAGTCTCTTCATACTAGTTCATTTCAGAAGCAACCCCCAATCGAGCATAAGAAACAGTAGGAGAACATATTTCATTTTCTCTAGAGAGACGACTATCAAATAATTCTCCTTCAGTAAATTAAAAGGACGCTGTCCAAAGTCTTTTTTAACTGATTTAGAAAATATTTTAGAAATATGTATTTGAAAATGAATTATTTGTTTTCAGAAATTAAAAAGAAATCATTAGGAGAAGATAAAAACATACTATTTATAAAATGGGACAGATTCATTCGTAATGTTGAATATGCTTACAAAATGATTAGAAAGCTGCGAAAATATAAAACGACAGCAAAGGCTATTGATCAACCAATTGATTTCTCTGTGCTGGAAAGTACTGTTATGCTGGCTGTGTATTTAGCGGTTCCGGAAGCGGAAAATACCAGGAGGGCTCAAAATACTGCAAATGGCATTCGTTGAGCTAAGTTGATGGGTAGGTATCCTAATATAGTGCCTATTGTTAATAATAACTGGAATAGTCCTAACTCTAATTTTTCAGGTGTTAATTTATTGTAACTGTCATAATACATACTTATTTGCTTTTAAATAAGATCTCCAAAGCCTTTAAATTTGGAGATCATATTTTATTTTCCTTGCGGGGGTAAGTGAAGGTGTATTTCTGGGAGTTTTTTATTATCATGTTGGCGTTTATGAGGTTCTCCTGTCGACTTTGAAATCTCTTAGGTCTTGTTTTTAAAGCTATGAGTTTTAAATTTGTTGGTTTATTAAATTTAATGAAAAATAAACTGAAATATAGTATATAATAAAAAAGCTATATCTTTTTTATTAAAGCTCTCCATTCATCTGGTAAAATTTCATTTTTAAAATAACTATGCGCAAGATATCTGATACAAGATAGCCCCAATAAGTCCGTATTGTATTGCTGAGGCGATTCTACTTTTTCTAAAACAGTACTTTTAAATTCACTTAGTATGCCACTGTTTTTTAAAAATTCTAAATCATCTTTAACCCTGTCAATTGTTTCTACAAAATATTCATTGTGTAAATTTCTTTCAAACAAAAGTTTTTCGACCTTATGTTTTGCCGGGTCAATTGATACAATTTGTAAACTGAGGTTTTCATCTATAAAGGATAGTATTTGTTTAAACAGATCTTCAGAATTAAAAATGATGCTAAATTCCAGCATGATTGCTAGTAAGACAGAGGATTTATCACTATAGTTTTCTGGTTTTATATTCGTAGAGTAAAACTCGACAACTGAGTCAATATTATTGTAGAGTTCTGGTAGTCTATTGTATCTAATCTTTTCAATTCTTATATTTGAAACAACCTGATCACAGTAATTGTATAAGAAATTAACATCCTTTTGTCTCAATATTTTTTTATCACTAAAAAATAGAAATAATTGGACTATAGGTATTGAATGGTTATCAAAAATTGGTCTGTTGAAGCCACTATTATTTTCTACCAATTCTATAATTAAGTCTTTTTGTTTGTTTTTAATCTTCTCTATATTTTTCGATTCATATACTGTGTTTCTTAATCTACAATAATAAATGATGTCATCCAAATACTCAAAACATCTTATTGGATAACCAATTTTCTCGTAAAATCCACCCATTTCGGAAAATAACCCATTTTCAATCTTTGCTGCTAGAAAGGTTTTTTGGAAATATTTTCCTAAAATTAAAGTTTGGTTCTTAAGGAGTTTTCTAAATTCAAGGACAACTGCTTTTTTGGATTGTAAATTATTCTCTAAAATCCAATGCCAAGTTTTCAAAATTAAAAATTTAGAACATTCTTTTGCTGGTAATAAGTAGTTGTTTTCACTACTATAATGATATATTAGTGAGTTTAATAGATTTAATGTAGCAAATAACTTCCTGAAAGCTCTGCTTCTAATGCTTTCAAATCTTTTGAACTGTATATTTACCAGTTCTTTAAATTCTAAAAATTCATTGTCAGGAGCATCTAAGAATGCTAAGGTTTTTTTCAATAATCTAGCGCTGTCGCTGTCGGAAAGTAGATATTCGTTGAATAAATATTTTCCAAATAATTCGGTTAAATAGTAAATATCCCAACGTTCAAATTCTCCATCCTTAAATTCTCGCGTAATTAAGCCTTCAAAGGTGTTCCGGATGTTTGTTTTCAAAACTCCATTATGAACAATAACAATCTTTACGGGTAGCTGATTAAAATCTGAAATACTTGAATCCTTGAAAATGGTGTCTTTAGCTTCCATTATTGATTCTCTGATACCGTCAGTCTTGAAGTATGTAGCTTGGGTGATATCTCTATCAGCATGCCCTTTTAGTTCGAAATACCATTTGTGATCAATTCCATTCTTGTCTTTGCCCACTGCAATGATATCTTTACCATATTGCGATTGTCCCTTTGATTCTTTAGCTGTTTGTATGATTCTAAATCCCATTACGTTGAGTAGTAAGGGAAACAAATAATCTAATTCTGAATCTTCCTTTAAGGATGCTAAATATTCCTGTACTATAATGGCACTACTATTCATTTTCAAGTGTTTTTATTATCTGTGCAAAATCCTCATCTGACCAATCTTTTTTTCGATATAACCCTTTTTCTATTTCATATTTATTATAATTAATGAAATAACTTCTTGGCATTGTAAAACTGGAACCAAAAGTACTGAGTTCGGAGATAGGCTGGTCTGCTCCCATTCTGAAGCCTCCACCTTTTGCAAGTTGTATAGTATTTCCTCCTAAGATTGAGAGAAGACTATCATTTTCAAGATCTTTGTTAATTGATTTCCCCATGCTTTTGTGAAAAGAGTCATTAAAACTCCTGATCAACTTGTAATTCGTATTATAAGGATTGAATTCTTTAATAGAGTTTTTTAATTCAGTATTCTTTTTATGATATTCTGAAATATAAACTTTAATCCTTTCAAGTGTATTTTTATAAAATGGATTTTGTAGATCTAAATTATTTTCTAAAGCCTGTGGTACGTGCCCTCCATAGTCTTCTGATATTTCTTCTAATTTACATATAAAACTTTCCCTGATTAGCTCACTGCTGGAATCTAACAATGGAAGTAAGGGAACAATTCTTTGGGATGGATCATTAAAATCATCGGTTAGAGACATCCAAAGCTTGTATTGTGAAAGCGGAGATAGTTCCAAAATATTTAAAGTAAATATGTATGGAACTCTATCAGAAAGGAAATGAAAGATTTCAACGCCTAAAAAACGTTTACTTGCTGTATTGTTGGTTAAAAGATCAATTAAAAAGCTATCCAGATCAGATTTATCTAAGGTAAATAGGTATGATTGGAAACTTTTTATAAAACTTTTAAATGGCTTTTTATCAGTTATATTAAGAACTACATTTTTAAAAAAGCATATTTTTCTTACATGCCACAAGAAACCATTCAGTAAACGAATATGTTTTTCAATACTAAAATACGGTTGTCTTATAAATTTGATTACAACTTCAATTTTTTGTGGATAGTATTCTTTGACCAGCATCAAATTTCCTAAAATGTACTGCGCTGTATTTTCATTATCAATTTCATTAAGAAATTTTTGAAAACAATATGCATGATATTTTTCTTCATTCGATCTCAATATTGTAAAGACAAGTGCTAACACAGAGGTTTTGTATAAATAGCTTCCAATATACTTTTCTACAATTTGAATGAATATATCACAATCCCTATTTTGTATGTTTGAAATTTTTGATAGCCCAAAAAAGATGACATTTAATTTTAGATCCTTTTCTATTAACTCGTTTAGAATGTCGTTATAAAAAACTATATTTTTACTTTCGTAGAGACCTGTAACAATCGCAGATAAAATATTGTCATTAATGTCTTCTAAATCGACTGATTTTTTTAGAAGCTCTATGCCAAAATCATAATCTGAATAACTTTTCTCTCGAATTCCGCTTAAAATTAGACCTAGATTAAAATTGTACTCAGTGTCACTTTTAGTAATTTCCACTAGACAAATGGTGTTTGCTAAAATCTGGTCGACCGTCAAATTTAGCTCCGGAAGTAAACTTGAATAAGCCTCAGAGAAGTTATTTATATATTCAGGAATGTTTTCGGAATCAATAGCTTCTAGGAATGTATTGAAGGATTCATTATGATTTGAATTAGCCTTTCTTATTATGAATTTCCAAACTTCTTTTTCAAAGATCAGAAAATTATGGAAATTTTCAGTGTGATCAAAGTGCTGTAAGATATTGATGATAAATTCTATGTTTTTTTCAAAAGAGTCACTCATCTGAAAACCATATTTATCTTGATATCTTCCAAAAAGATAAGGAATAAGTATCTCATAATTTGATATGGAGAGCAAATTATTTTCCTGCTTAACTATATTCTCTTTTATTAATACAGCATCAAGATCATTAGGGGAAAATTGCAGCTTTTTCTGTTCCAATGCAAAATCAACAAATGTGTTTATAATTTCTTTCATAAAAATAGCCTATCTTTTGATAGATGTTTCGTAATAGTTTGACACCTATCAAATATACGAATTTGCTTATCCAAAGTCTAAAAGTGTTTCCTAATATTATCAGCTGGATTAGCCATTGAATTACTTTTTAATGTTTCTTCTTCTGAAAGAATCAGATTTTTTATTGAATATAAATTTCTTGTCTTTGCAGATATTTAGAATTTTCAATTAATATCAATATAAAACTAGTAGTGTATGACTTCTTATTTTATGTTTTTTAATTATTAATTTGTAAGTCAAATAAATAAATTAATTATATGAAGTCAGCCTATTTATACGTCCGCGTAAGTACAGATGAACAAAAAAGAAAAGGTTACTCCCTGCCTGAGCAAGAAGATAGATTATTGAAATATTGTAAATATAACAATATCGAAGTTAAAGGAATCTATCGTGAAGACTATTCTGCCAAAAATTTCAACCGACCTGAGTGGAAAGAATTGTTTTCAGAAATTAAAAAGAAATCATCAGGAGAAGATAAAAACATACTATTTATAAAATGGGACAGATTCAGTCGTAATGTTGAATATGCTTACGAAATGATTGGAAAGCTTCGGAAATATAAAACAACAGCAATGGCTATTGATCAACCAATAGATTTTTCTGTGCCGGAAAGTACCGTTATGCTGGCTGTATATTTAGCGGTTCCAGAAGCGGAAAATACTCGGAGGGCTCAAAATACAGCAAATGGTATTCGTCGAGCGAAGTTGATGGGTAGATATCCTAATAAAGCACCTATTGGATTTATTAATTTGACATTAATGGATGGTAAAAAAACTATTGCTCCTAAAGAGCCTGAAGCTGATATTATAAAGTGGTCTTTTCATCAAGCTGCCCAGAACGATCATAAGATTTCCGAAATAATGAAAATGGCTAATGAAAAAGGATTGATATGTTCACGGTCACACTTCTTTAGAATTTTACGGAATCCAATTTACTGTGGGCTTATATCAATCAAACTTAAATCTAATGAAGAACAAATGATAAAAGGTTTGCACGAACCTTTAATATCTGAATCGTTATTTTATCAAGTTCAGTCTGTTATTAATACAAAAAGAAAAACTACTTCTAAAAAAGATGATTTAAAAGAGCTGTTTTTTCTTAGAGGTTTTTTGACTTGTCCTGTTTGTGATCGAAAACTCAGTGGGAGTATTGCACAAGGAAGCTCAAAAAAATACCCATATTATCATTGTCATGATCGCTGTAGAACAAGGATAAACGCAGTTTTGCTGAATAATTGCTATCAAAATAAGCTTCAGCAATTGATACTATCAAATAACACAATTGAACTATTTAAGGATATTTTGGAAGGTCAGAATATAAAGACACAGAAAGCAAGTTATTTATACGGTCAAAAACTATTAGAAAGAAGAATAAAGGAGGAAGAACTAACTCTTTCTAGAGGTAGAAAATTATTTATAGCAGGAATATTGAAGATTGATGATTATAATGAGTTAAAAAAAGAATGCCTGGTTAATACTAAAAATTTTGGCAAAGAAAGACGTGATATTGCTCTTAAATTAAAAGCTATTGATAGAAAGAATCAAATAGAAAATAAAGCACTAGTTGAAATTTTCCAAAAATTTTCCGAGTTTGATACCTCAGACAAAAGATGTATTGTAAGTCTTATTCCACCAGTTGATATTGATTATAAAACAGGAGATCTCTCTTTGGGCTTGAATCAAGCATTCTCAAAAATATTATTAAAGAAAAGTAACCGAAAAACTAATAAGAAAAATGAATTTCATTGATAAAAATGTTTCAGTTGAGCAAGCAATTATTCTTCTTGCTAAGAATGGAATTCAGGTAAATGAGAAGGAAGCTAAAATTATATTGGAATTACTATATTTAGTATCAAAAAATTATGATAAGCCAAAAGAGAAAAAAATACTAGAACCTTAATGGGATTTCAAACTACGCTTCAATACCGATGAAATCTCTGATAGAGCACTTTTAGACTGTCTGTTTCAGATGGGCTAGGGATTTCACATCAAAAAATTCAAACCATAAAATATCAGGCTGTAAAAGTTTGATATAGAGATTTTTATGCATAAAAAAAGAGAGACAACTATCAAATAGTTGTCTCCTTAAGTGACCTCGACAGGATTCAAACCTGTAACCTTCTGAGCCGTAATCAGATGCGCTATTCAGTTGCGCCACGAGGCCGTTTTGTTATCTTGTTGTTTAACGGTTGCAAATATACCACTTTTTTCCTTTCTTTGAAAGATGAAACAGAAAATTTTACTTTTATTTACGGCATTTTCGCTAATTGCCTGTAAAAGAGAATCAAAAATTTCGTCCTCAGATTGGACGACTCTCTCAAATCGTACCCAATACAAGGAACAGAACGGAAGTCTGGAGCTTAAATCGGGGAATTTTACCTATAATTTTAAGCAAAATCAGACTCCTTTCAAGAAAATCATCCTTCTTAATGCCAGTATGGCGGGGTATATTTCAGAGATTGGAGCTGAAAATTTAATCATTGGTGTATCAAGTCCGGAGTACATTTATTCAGCAAAGATCCAGAATCTGATTAAAGAAGGAAAAATTCAGAACGTAGGAAGTGACCAGAAGTATGATCTGGAGAAAATTATTTCCATGAAACCAGATGCTATTTTCACTAATTATATTGCAAGTTTTGATAATGCTTACCAGCTATTGAAGAACAATGGAATCCAGGTTATATTCCTTGATGAGTATATGGAGCAGCAGCCATTGCAAAAAACAGCTTATATTAAAATTTTCGGAGAACTTTTCGGAAAAGAAAAAGAAGCTGAAGCTAAATATCAGGAAGTAGAAAAAAACTATAATGACCTGAAACAATTGGCGTTAAAAGCAAAAGAAAAACCCGTTGTTTTAGCCAATGAAATGTATGGTGATGTATGGTATCTCCCAGGTGGAAATACTTCGGTAGCCCACTATATTGCTGATGCTAATGCTACTTATATTATGAAAGATAATAAGGATGAAAAAGCGTTGACGATGAGTTTTGAAGAAGTGTATGCTAAAACAAATGGTGTTCAATACTGGGTAAATGCAGGAAATCACACTTCAAAAAAGGAAATGTTGAAAATGAATCCTTTTTATGGAAAACTGGAGGTGTTCAATAAAGGAAAGCTGTATACAATGGCAGGAAAAGAGAGAGAGAAAGCCAACGATTTCTTTGAAAGTGGTGTTGTAAGAGCAGATGTAATCCTTAAAGATTATATTAAAATCTTCCATCCTGAACTTTTACCGGATTATCAGCTTACTTATATGAAAGAATTGCAGTAACTCGGACTATTTGCTTATTTTTGCCTTTCCTTTTTATAAAGTTATGTGGAAAAGAATTAAACAATTTATTTTCATCGTTCTTGTATTGAACGTAGTTTTCATCATCTGGGGAAGATTTTTTAATCCACCCATTACCTTTACCCAGATAGGAGGCCTTTTTGAGTACGGAAAATTACACAGAGACTATATTTCCTATGATGAAATGGGAAGTAATGTAAAAAAAGCGGTGATTGCTTCAGAAGACCAGAAATTCTTTGACCATAACGGTTTTGATTATACTGCCATTGAAAAGGCAATGAAATATAATGAAAAAGGTAAAAAAATTAGAGGAGGAAGTACTATTTCTCAGCAGACGGCAAAGAATGTCTTTCTTTGGCAGGGCAGAAGCTGGGTAAGAAAAGGATTGGAAGCCGTTTATACTTTCATTATTGAGAAAGTATGGAGTAAAGATATTATCCTTGAAAGATACCTGAATTCCATTGAAATGGGTCAGGGCGTATTTGGTGTAGAAGCAGCAGCACAATATTATTTCGGTAAATCATCCAAAGATCTTAGTACCTCAGATGCAGCCTGGATTGCTGCTGTATTACCGAATCCGAAGAAATATGATCCAAAGAATCCATCTCCTTATTTGAGAAAGAAACACAATTGGATCATGAGACAGATGAGGAATGTAAGTTTGAAATAGTATCTTTGTACTAATGAAATTCTTTAATTCCAGCACAAATTTTGAGTCAGTTCTTAAAAAATACTTTTCTTTTAAGAACGAAACCCTTTCTTTGGAACCCTTTGCAGAGTTGTTAGAGAGTGTAAAAAGGGCAGACTTTACAGATGTGCTTAACTTTCTCAGAAACAATCCGAATTTTGCGGAAAACTTTAAACATTATATTCATAATATTTTTAAAGAAAGACCCTTCAATCTGTCCTTGACGGAAGCCAATATTCTTTCTGAAAATGCCTTCTTCCCGGAGCTTAAAAAAAGGATCCTGAATAAGGTATTACCCCCTGTAGAAAATGAAAAGACAGTGTGGTATATGATTGATAATGTAAGCCTCAGACCTAAAACCGATCTGAAATACCTTCACAACCTTCCGGAGAACGAGGTTAATGAATTTTTGAGACTTATTGGAGCTTCAGACTTTATCATTAAACCTAATGTAAAAAAAGAGCTTATCTTCTCCATGAACATCCTTTCATGGAGGGTTACGGGAATGGCTATGGAAGTAGAAGTGGTAAGAATGGCTCCTCAGTATAGGAATCTTTCCAATCCATTTTTAGCACTACAAAATGAACTGGAAGCTCTGGCAGATGATCTTGTTAAGGATCCCGAACTGCAATTACATTCCAAAGACAGCCGATATAAGCAGATTAAGATTTACTCGGAGCAATGTCTGGAGTTTGTGAATATTGCGTTTAAAAATTCAGCCAAATATGGGATTTCAGGAAAGATTAATCAATCATTGCTGAAGATTCGTCAGCAAACTGACAGGATTTATGAGATTATACAGCTGTTGATTATTGACAATGAAGAAGATGTTCTTGTAAAATCAAAACAGCTGATTTTTAATATTCTAAATTATAAATCTCATAAAAATAATATCGCAGATCTTATCAATGACAGTACAAGGCTAATTTCCCATCTTATCACCAATCATACTGCAGAAGCAGGAACCCATTATATTACTTCTACAAGAAAAGAATATATGACGATGTTCTACAAGGCGAGTGGTGGTGGGATCATTGTAGGAGCACTCTGTGTTCTGAAAATGTTATATGGATATATCCCCGGAAGTGACTTTTCACATGCGTTTTTGTACTCGATGAATTATGCCATGGGATTTGTGATGATCTATCTGATGGGATTCACACTGGCCACAAAACAGCCGGCAATGACCGCTGCAACAATGACTAAAGTGTTGTCTG
The DNA here is from genome assembly GCF_900637665.1 of Chryseobacterium nakagawai. Taxonomy (NCBI): domain Bacteria; kingdom Pseudomonadati; phylum Bacteroidota; class Flavobacteriia; order Flavobacteriales; family Weeksellaceae; genus Chryseobacterium; species Chryseobacterium nakagawai. The sequence continues at coordinate 3,766,258 of NZ_LR134386.1, read as the reverse complement.
AAGAAGGGAACAGCCAAAGAAATAATACAGAATTTGCCCATCTTGTCTCCAAATTATTCCGAAGTCAGTTTATTGCTTTCGTAGGAAATGTTTTACTGGCATTTCCGATAGCGCTTGCCATTATTTATGGATTGGATGTATTCTTTTCCCAAAACCTTGCTGTTGACAGGTCCGATAAATTATTAAAAGACCTGGACCCTTTCAAATCCAAAGCGATTCTGCATGCGAGTATTGCAGGCTTCTACCTTTTCATTTCAGGAATTATCTCAGGAAATATTGGTAATAATTCTGTATTCTACCAAATTCCGGAAAGGATTGCCAAAAATCTTTCTATCAGAAGTTTTTTCGGTAAGAAATTCGCGAAAGGATTATCAAAATATTATGCTAAGAACTGGCCGGGAATTGTTTCTAACTTCTGGTTCGGAGTGTTCCTTGGAGCAACCGCACCTGTGGGATTATTTTTCGGGCTTGATCTGGATATCAGACACATTACCTTTGCCGCAGGAAATTTTGCACTTGGACTGTATGGAAAAGATTTCTCCGTAGACTCTTATACGTTTTGGATATCCTTTTTTACTGTGTTTTTAATAGGTTTCTTTAACTTCCTGGTGAGTTTTAGTTTATCTATGTTTCTGGCTTTTAGATCAAGAAAGATGAACTTTGGACAGGTAAGTGAAATCTATAAAGAGATTTTTAAGTATTTTGTAAAACATCCATTGAAATTCTTCATTCCATTACGCTCAGGATTGGATAAAAAAGCTGATGATTTGATGAGCAGTACGATCTCTCATAAGTCGGAAGAGAAGGATCATTAAAATAAAGAAGCGAAAATAAAATAGAAAAGTCCCGATAGAGTTCGGGATTTTTTATGAGAAATAAATTCTCAATAATGTGAATTAAAAATAATTGTTTACTTTGGCTAAATATTATTTCGCCGTGGTAAGATTTGATATTTTATGGAAAATCATCCTGGAACATTTTCTTAAGGTATAATGGAAAAGTAACTTCATACACATATCCAGACTTTAATGTTCAAAAGATCATAATCATATTGGGAGCAACTAAAAAAGATCGTCTGAATAAAATTACCGGAACTGAAATTCAAGGGATTTTATTTAAAAATGATAGTATAAAAATTGCTGGAGTTTTGAAAAACTACAGTCCAATTAATCCGGAAGCCGGGATTGATGAAAAAGATTATTGGGGACTGGCTTCAGGAATATATGAAAGATAGAAGTTAATAAACTTTAGTGGAATCTTACTTTTAAAGGATTTGCAGATCATCAAATTTATCTATTCCAAACTTATCCTGAAACTTTTTCAGGTAAAAGCTTTTACGCATTTTAAAATCATTCTTTAATAAGGGAGAATCAATTTTAATAATGATGCATTTGTTTTCAATATTCACGCTTCTGATTTCATTGAACAGACTTTGATCTAAATAATCCTCAAGAAAGTCTTTGATATCAAAAGCCACCAGTTTATCTTCAAAACCATAGATTCTTGCAAAAGATTTTACGAGCTCCGAAGATTGGTATTCGCGTTTTTTCTTCTTCATAATTGTGTTGTCTGGTTCGTTATATCTCAAAAATAATACTTTCTTCGTTAATCTTTTTCACTACGCTTTCGGTACGTTCTCTATGTGTATCGGTAATGAAAATTTGCCCAAAGCTTTCACGATTCACTAATTCAATTAATTGCGAAACTCTCGTGTCATCAAGTTTATCAAAAATATCATCCAATAAAAGGATAGGCGTTTTCTTAGTCAGTTCTTTAATAAGACTCATCTGAGCAAGTTTTAAAGAAATCAGAAAAGATTTTTGTTGTCCCTGAGACCCTATTTTTTTGATCAGAATGTTGTCCATTTCAAAAAGAAGATCATCCTTATGGATTCCTTTTGAAGTGTAGGTGAGCATACGGTCTTTCTCAATACTTTCCTTCAAAAGTTCTTCAAAAGTATTTTCCAATAGGTGAGATTCATAGATTACAGAAACTGTTTCTTTTCCACCGGAAATAATCTGATAGAAATTCTGAACAATAGGATTGAGCTGCTCTACAAATATCTTTCTTTTATTAAAAATTTTAGTCCCAAATCTGGTAATCGGATCATCGTAAATTTCCAGTGACTCTTTATCCCATGTTCTGTTCTTAGCAAAATATTTCAGCAAAGCATTTCTCTGCTGGATTGTTTTCTGATACTGGATCAGATCAAAAAGATATTCAGAATCTGTTTGAGAGATCATAGCATCCAGAAACTTTCTTCTGCTTTCCCCCGAATCAGAGATAAGGTTTGAATCGTAAGGTGAAATCATAACACTTGGAAGATAGCCAATATGATCTGCAAGCCTGTCATAGCTTTTATCATTTTTTTTAATTACCTTCTTGGCTTCCTTGGGCTGGGTAATTCTGATGTTATCTTCACTATCTTCATTATGTATCTCAGCATCAATGGTGAAAAAATCTTCTTCTTTTTTGATGTTGTTGAAATCTGTATTTCCCAAAAAGCTTTTACCTACTGATAAATAATGCAGAGCATCCAGAATATTGGTTTTACCCACTCCATTATTACCCACAAAACAGTTAATTTGTGGGGAAAATTCGAACTTCTTCTCAGAATGGTTTTTGAAATTATATAGGGAAAGCTTTTTGATAATCATTCTTCAAAAATACTCCATTATTAGTAAAAATAAAAAAGGAAGTGCTGAGCAAGTTTCCACTCCGAATGAAAAATAAGAGTCATCTCTCTTATTTTCAGAGAAATAAATAAAAATATAAGTGATGATGCTGGATGAAAAAAATGCAATTGCATAAAGTGGCTCTAGATAAAAAACTCCAATGATATTGCTTATAAACACCATACCGTACGCAATATATTTTGTATTTTGAACACCAATAAGCATAGGGAAGGTCCTTACTGTATCACTATTCATATCCCGGATATCAAAGGGAAGCACTAATGCCGTAATATAAAAGAAACTGATAAGGAAAATAGGCAGACTGAACTCAGGAAGAGTCAGCCAGCAGTTAACCAGTGCCCAGACTAATCCTACATAAAATACTTTTAATAAAGGAATTTTCCGAATATAAACATCCAGAAAGAAACTGTTGTACAAAAGCCCTAACACAACAATAATAAACCATTTTAGTAATCTTACCTCATTATGATTATGGATGATTAAAAAAGCACAGACAATCCCGGCAACAGCATTAAGGACCAATATTCTGAAAAAATATTTAGTGTATTGATACTTCGTATAAATATACCCACTGAAATACGTGATGAAAATCAGAAGAATAGTAGGGAAACGGAATGTGTTTTGCTCTTTCATGAAAAATACTGCAAAAAGAGTTCCCATTAAGGAGACATAAATTTGACTGTCTATGACGGTTTTTTTCAGTATTTTTATAATATTCATTTATCAAAATTAATATATATGAAAAGATTTTCCAAGATATTTATGCTTTCGTTGCTATCATTGGGATTTTCACCGGTTTTCGCACAGAAATATTATGATGACCAGTGGAAAAAAATAGCAGAAAACAGCCAGAAAGGAGCGTATAAATCTAATCTACCCATTATTTTAGACATGGAAAACCAAGCTATGAAAGAAAATAATACCATTCAGTTAATCCGTTCTTTGAAAGCGGAGTTCAGTATTGTAAACCAAACTGTAGATGATGATCAGAACGATGCAGCTTCAAAATTCTTTAAAAAACTTCAGGAAGCAGAAGGAAAACTGAAAGGAGATGAGAAACTGGTCTATAAAGTTCTGTTGAATGGATTTTTCCTGGATTATTACAATCAAAATTATTGGAAGATCAATGGCAGAACCAATATGAGTACGCAGGATCTTGCTCAGATTGAAACCTGGACCAAGCTTGATTATAAAAACTATTTAAATAAAAGCTATAAAGAACTGGATCAGCAGAAACAGGACATGAAGAAAACTTCATTGGAAAAATATAAAGTATTGTTTTCGGAAACGAAGGATATCGCTTATTTTCCAAGTCTGTATGATTGGTATAGTCTTAAAAAGATCGCTTTTTTATCAGAGAATAATATTTTCACAAAAAATGAGCTTACAGAGAACAGAACCTCTATTAATGCAATTTTCGACGAGTTGATTGCACAGAATAACGGGAATCCCAAACTGTATTTCATGAAAGAAAAATTGGTGAATAATTGCGATTTCAACCAATGTAAAGATAAACTTGAGCAGCTACAGAAGCTTGCCAAATCCGATGTACAAGGTGATTACAAAGTGGTCATCATGGAAGGGATCATGGATGAACTTGTAATGAAAAAGAAGGCAAAAGAAGCTATTGCTGTTGCTGCACAGGCTAAAAGTGAATATCCGAAATCTCCTTTCATAGAAAATATCAAAAACAAGGAAAACCAGATTACCAATCCGGTGCTGAATATCAAATATGAAAAACAGATCCAGAATAATCTGCCCATTCATTTTGTTGCAGAGTACCAGAATGTTTCGGAGTTTTCATTGAACATTTATGAGGTAAAAGAAGACTTTTTATCGCTGATGAAATATGTGCAGAATTCCTATGCAAATAACTACTTTGGGCAAGTGAAAAAGAATTTGGTGCGAAAGGAGACTTACCAGCTTTCAGACCCGAAAGATTATCAGTCTCATAAAACCTCATTGGAAATTAAACCACTTCCTGCCGGAGTATATGTTGCCGAATTTTCAGTGCCAGGAACCGATACAAAAGATAATAACCCTGAAAAGAATTTCTATTTTCTGGTTTCGGGAAATAAGATTATTTACCAGTCAAAATCTTCAAGAAGCTCACTTTCAGATGATTTGAAATTAGTGAATAGTGAAAATGGAAAACCTGTAACGAATGAAAACCTTACCTTTTATGAATTTGTGAACAGCAATTCGATTAATAAAATTGAAGGAAAAACCAATGAGAACGGAGTTTTTAAATTTCCAGCCACAGCTAATAAAGAATACTACAGAACATATCTGATTCAACAACCTAAAACCAATGATTTTCAGATCATGCAGGTGTACGGGAACAATAATGTTGAAGATTACAACCCAAACAAAGAAGCCCGTTCCAAAGCTCAGATTTTTACAGATAGAGCGATCTACAGACCTGGACAGATGGTTTATTTCAAAGTAGTTAATACCCGTTTAAATAATGAGACTGAGTCTGTACTTTCAGGGTTGAAGCAAAAAATCACTTTAGTGGATGCTAACAACCAGGAAGTTTCTTCTCAAAGTTTTACCACTAATGAGTTTGGTTCCTACCATGGCAGTTTTATGCTTCCAAAAGGAAAACTGAATGGTACTTTTTATATGAATACTGATGGTGACAGTCAGGGATATAAAGATATCAGAGTAGAAGAGTATAAAAGACCAAAGTTTGAAGTTACTTTCGACCCTGTAAAAGATGAATATAAATACGGGCAAACCATAGAACTGAAAGGGAAAGCTATGATGTTTTCCGGGGTAGCTTTAAGCAATACAACGGTGAACTATGAGATCAAAAAACAAAATATCCGTTGGAGATATTTCTGGTGGTATCCAAGAGATAATGATAATGAAAACTCAATCTTAGGAGAAGCCAAAACCAATGAAAAAGGAGAGTTTGTGATTCGTTTAGATCTTAAGAAAGACGAAAAACTGGAAGGAATTCAGATTGATAACTATCAAATCAATGCTTCCGTTACTGATATCAATGGGGAAACTCAATCAGCTAATACAGATCTGAAGGTAGCTTCCGTTTCCCACTACATCAAAGCTGATGAAATTAAGAATATATTCAGTGATGAAACGGCGAGACTAAAAGTAGAAACCAAGAATTATAACGAACAGGTTCTTAAAAAATCGTACCAGGTTAAGTTATCAAAACTAACAGCTCCGGATCGGATTTTTAGAGATAACTTCAAATCAGAAGTTCAGAATCTTCCACAATATTCAAAAACAGAATTTATTAGCAAATTCCCACACGATCTGTTTGATAAAAATGATGATGTCAAAAACTGGAAAACAGAAAAAGTAGTTGTTGAAAGACAACAACAGCAATCTGCAGATAATGCCCAACTTTCATCAAACTTGGATCTTGGAAAACTTGAAGCTGGGGATTATCAATTGGAACTGTTTAATATTGAAGGAAAAGACACGATTAAAGCTTCTCAATATTTCAGCGTTTGGGATAAAACGTCCCTGAAACCGGCTCAAAAAACTTTCTTAACGGTTATTGCACCGAAGGAGGAGTTTGCAAGAGGTGAAAAAGCGAAAGTATATGTATATTCTGCAATTCCTGATGCGTTGGTAAATGTATTTGTTCAGAATGGGTCTGGAAAAACGATCACGGAAATCCATCAATTTAAAAAAGGAATGTTGGAATACACAGCAGATATTCCAAAAGATAAAAGTGTTTCTGAACTGAACCTTCAGTTCCAGTTGGTCGCTTATAACGATGTTCAGACAGAAACAGCTGTTTTAAAGATCAAGGATACAGAGAAACCTTTAAAAATTGAAACAGTTACTTTCAGAGATAAGCTCGAACCGAATTCAAAAGAAAAATGGATGGTGAAAGTTACCGGAAATGATAAAGAAAAAGTGAACGCAGAAGTGTTAGCTAATATGTATGATATGTCTTTGGACCAGTTTGCAGTAAATAACTATGGCTGGGATAAACTGTATACTCCATTCAACATTATTACATCTTATGATATCAGAGAATACCTGTTACAAAAAAGTTATCAGAACCGATTGAAATATTTCAATGGAAACTATGTAGCCGTTCCTGAATTTAATTGGTTTGACGGTAACCTGTTTTATAGCTTAGGAGGAAATGGAGTGAAATCTCCTAGAACTAGAAAATATAAAACTGCTCTTCCTGCTCCTACAGCAGCTCCTATTGCTAGAAATTCAGTAGCACTTGAAGAAGTGGTGATGACTGCCTATGGACAAAACAAATCAGCACTACAGGGTAAAGTAGCAGGCGTTGAGGCTGCAGAAGCTGATGCCGCTGTAGATCAGGTCGAATCACAAGAGGCATTGGAAAAAGTTCCGGTACGTCAGAATCTAAATGAAACTGCATTTTTTTATCCGGACCTGAAAACCGATGCAGAAGGAAACGTCAACTTTGAATTCACTTCTCCGGAAGCTTTGACGAAGTGGAAGCTGATGTTCCTGGCTCACACCAAAGATGCAAGAGCTGCTACCTTGGAGAAAGAAGTGGTAACTCAGAAAGAGTTCTCTGTAACGCCAAATTATCCGAGATTCTTAAGAGAAGGAGACGAACTGAACTTACAGTCAAAGTTATCCAACCTTACCAATAAGAAAATGAATGGTTCTGCAGAACTTCAGATTTTAGATGCATTTACGAATGAAAATATTTCTTCAAAATTCGGAATCAACTCAGGAACACAGAACTTTAATTTAAATGAAAATGGAAACGGAGCATTAACATGGAGCCTAAAAGTTCCAAACAATGTTTCTTCTATTATTTTAAAAATAGTTGCGAAGGCAGGAGCTTATTCTGACGGTGAGCAGCAGGCTGTAGCCGTATTGCCAAACAGAATGCTGGTAACCGATGCTGTACCTGTTTTTGTGAAAGAAGGAGAAACAAAGACTTTCGTGTTGGATAACCTTAAAAATAATACATCTACAACGGCTTCTAATGTTTCAAACACCTTGGAATTAACCACCAATCCGATCTGGGAAATTATGTTTGCCCTTCCAAGCCTGAAAAACGATCAGAACAGTTCGGCGGATGTGGTTTTCAATAAGTGGTTTGCAGATGTATTAGCTTCTGAGATATTCAAAGCTAATCCTAAAATGAAGACCGTGTTTGATGAATATCAGGGCAAAGGATTATTGAATTCAAATCTTGAAAAAAACCAGGAGCTGAAACAATTGTTATTGGATGAAACGCCATGGGTACTGGAAAGTAAAAATGAAGCTGAGCAGATGCAAAAACTAGCACTTCTGTTTGATGTCAATACGATGAGGAATTCTATTAATCAGAATTGGGATGATTTCAGTAAGCTGCAAAATCCGGATGGTGGATTTTCATGGTATGCAGGCTATCCAAGCTCTTACGGTACATCATTATATATTCTTAAAAACCTTGGAAAGGTTAATCTATGGTTAAAAGATAACGCCAAAGAATATCAGAGTGCAGGACAGAACGCTTTAGTCGCAAAACTGATTCAGTATGTAGATAACGAGATTAGCAAATATGCAGAGACTAAAAAAGAGAATGTCTGGAGCAATTGGGTGCTGGATTATTTAGATACCAGAAATTACTGGGAAAAACAATATCCTTTGAAAGGAAAAGGAGCAACATTAAAAGCATTAGTAAAACAAAAAGCAAAAACGGCAAAAATTACCGATTTTACATTCTTCGGTCTTCACCGTGCAGCTTTACTAATGAATAATTATGGAGAGAAAGCGGTATCTGATAAATTAATGACTTATCTTAAAGAAACCTCTACAGACACCAAAACACAAGGAGTCTATTGGAAACAAAACCTGAATGACTGGGGTTGGTTCAGCTCAAAAGTAGTAAACCATGCAGGTGCTTTGGAAGCGTTCAATACCTTAAAATCCAATGATACCAACTTTATAGAAGATATCAAGATCTGGCTGGTAACGCAAAAAGAAGTGAACTCATGGGGAAGTTCAAGAGGAACTGCTGAAGTGATCTTCACGATCTTAAATTCAGGGAAATCATGGACTGGTGCTGAAAGTGATAAAGCAACCATCGTTTGGGGCGGAAAAGAGATTGTTCCTCAGACTCAGGCAACCGGATATGTAAAATCAACCGTAAAAACGGATGCAATAGATAAAAACCTAGGAACAGTCACAGTGACCAAACCAGGTCCAGGAATTGTTCAGGGAGGGTTATTCTGGCAGTATTACGAAGATTTAGATAAAATTAAATCATCTGAAAATTATATTTCCGTAACCAAAGAACTGTATAAAAAAGTAAAAACGGTAAATGGAGAAGAGCTTCAGAAAATCTCAGCAGAAACACCGTTGAAAGTAGGAGATAAAGTAACCGTAAGAATGATTCTGAACACAGACAGAGCAATGGAATTTATTCATATTAAAGATATGCGTGCGGCAGGATTTGAACCCGTTGATGCATTATCAGGATATCAGTGGAAAAATAATTTAGGATATTATCAATCTACTAAAGATGCGTCTACTAATTTCTATATTCAATATATGCCAAAAGGTAAATATGTCTTTGAATATGATGTAATTGCTAATGCATCCGGAAAGTTCTCAAACGGTATTACTACAATGCAAAACTACTATGCTCCACAGATGAATGCACATACAAAAGGAACCGGAATTCAGATTTTGGAATGATTTTTGGCTATTAGGAAATACGTAAAATTTAAAACCAAATAAAATGAAATTTTCAAAAACTTTAATTACTGGATTGGTATTGATGGCTGGGGTAAGTGCTTTCGCTCAAAAGAAAGCTGAAAAGTTTGAAAAACTACAGATTGAAATGTTCCCAAAAGCTAAAGAAGGATACAAGCAAGTATATATTCAGCTTCCAGTAGCAAAAAACGAAAGTGATTTAAAAGTGGAAGTTTTTGTTGGAGCTGAAAAAATGTTAGACTGTAACAATTACTCCTTAATGGGAGAAATGAAAAGCCAGGATCTTCAAGGATGGGGGTACAACTATTATGAAGTAGAGTCTAAAGGAGAAACTGCAGGAACTTTGATGGGATGTCCGGGACAGAAACTTTCTAAAAAGTTTGTTACCCTTAAGCCGGAAATTGTAAGATACAACAGTAAACTGCCATTGGTATTCTATGTGCCAAAAGATATAGAAGTTCGTTACAGAGTTTTAAGACCTGATAACACCATGAAAAAAGCAGTTCAAAAGTAGAATTTGCAAGCTTATTATAAACAGAAAACTCCTCGCAGTAATGTGGGGAGTTTTCGCTTTTATATTCTTCATGTAAGATAAATGAATATTAGGATGGAGACTATGCTATCTTTTTGTTGTCACAACTCGGAGTTCTTAAATACTTTGTTTTCTACGAAAAAAAAGGTAAAGAGCAAGTGGTAAAAGTAGAGTTAAAATTTTTTTCAAAATTTTTTAGTTTTTAATTAACATTTAAACGATTTTGATAAGACTTTATTTTAAAGACTTTTATACTTAAACAAATTTTAAACTTGTTTTAAATTCATAGTTTTGTTAAATTATGTTTGAAGATTTTAACAATTTTTGCATTATATTTGTTATAAACATAAACCATGAAAAACAATTTATTGATTTTTACGTTTAGTTTTTTTGCTTTTCCTGCTTTTGGCTGGGCACAGTCTGCGCCGGATTTTAAAGAACTTCTGGATAGTGCAATGGTTCGGGACTCGAACCTGAAAATGCAGATTACCCAAAACAAACTTACCGATCTTGACGAACATAAGTTAAAAGATATCTTTCTTCCTACATTGGAACTAAGTGGTAAAGCCGGTTATCTTAACGGAACAGCAAGGCTTACGTCTCCAGAAATTAATCTGGCTCCTTTTATCAATATCGCGGAGGGAGCTTTCAACAATAACTTCAATGTATCCGGATTTTCAGGCGTTGCCAAGGCAGAAGCCAAGATGCTTGTGTATTCCGGAGGAAAAGTTAAATACCTGAAAAAGGCAGTTGAAGAAAAGAAGAAGTCTGAAGATGTTCTGTTAGAAAAATCCAGAGATGAAGTTGTAGCGAGTATTTCCAGAGCTTATGACCAGCTGGCACTGATCCATCAGTCTAAAAAAGTACTGGATGAAAGTAAAAAAAGACTGGACATTAACAAAAAAACAGCAGATAAAGCGTTAGGCTACGGGTTGATTACTCCTTACGATCACAAAAAAATTGAATTGGCTCAGGCTACTTTAAATGCAAAAGTGGTAGAATATGAAGGAAAAAAAGAACTACTTCTTACTCAGCTTTATATTTTAACGGGAATCAATAGAGAACGTTTAAAGATGATTGATCCAACGCTATCTCCTGTAGAACTTCTTACAGCAGAAAAAGGAATTGACCAAAGAGCTGAGGTTCGTGCCCTTGAGCATGGAATTGCTGCTGCGGATTATAAAATAAAAGCAGAAAGAACCTGGATGATTCCCAAAGTTCAGCTGATGGCTTCCGCTTATTATATTGGGTTATATGGTAACCATATCAAAAGCTCTGAAAATATAGTTCCTGCTGTTCCAATTCTTGGCTATGAAGGGAAAAAACTGGACTGGAGTCCTAATAATATTAATATTTTTCCTTTAATCACGGCTGGAGTTGGGTTTAAATGGGAGATTTTTGATGGAAAAGAAGGGAAACATGCCGAAGAAACGGCAAAAGTAGGTAAAGAAGTGCTTCAGAACCAGAAAGAAGATGCATTGAAAAAACTATCGTTGAACTTAGCCAATAATCAAACCAATTATGATATTGCTACCGCTCAGATTACTTTAAAAGCTAAAGAAAAGGAACTGGCTAAAAGTGCATTGGTACAGGCAGAAAAAGAATTCAGATATGGTATGAGCAAATCCTCACAGCTTATTGATGCAGAAAATGACCTTGAAGTGGCAGAGCTAGGATATCAGAATGCGATTTTCAACCAGAGAAGAGCAGGAATAGAATTGATGAGAGCTACTCAGGAACTGGACATTACTAAATTTTATTTAATCCCTTAAAAATTAAAATGATGCATAAAAATATATCCATACTCATTGCTTCTCTGTTTTTATTGGGAAGTTGCGACAAGAAAGACGAAAAAATAAAGGAACCGGAAGGAAAAACAAAAAAAGATGTGATCTCTTTTGCTCCGAAGGTTACCGGAAGAATTCTAAAGATATATGTCTCTGAAGGACAGTCGGTAAAAAAAGGAGATACCCTGGCTCAGCTTGACGTTCCGGAAGTATCTGCAAAAATTGCGCAGGCTCAGGGTGCGGTAAGTGCCGCTACAGCCCAGGAACAAATGGCTAAAAATGGGGCTACACCAGACCAGCTGAGACAGCTTCAGGCAAAATATAAAGGACTGAAAGAGCAATATGATTTTGCTCAGAAATCCTATAGAAGAGCTAATAACATGTTCCGCGACAGTTTGATGTCTCCACAAGCACATGATGAAGTGTATGCTAAACTTCAGGGGGCAAAAGCTCAATATGATGCTGTAGTTGCAGAATTAGATGATGTGAACAGAGGAACCCGTTTCGAAAAAGTAGAAATGGCAGCAGGACAGGCTTCTCAGGCTAAAGGAGCTTTACAGGAAGCTAACGTAGCTTATTCTGAGAGATATGTTATTGCGACCAATGATATGGAAATTGAAACCATCAGTCTAAATACAGGAGAGTTGGCAACAGCCGGATTTGCTTTGTTCAACGGATATATTCCAGAGAGTACTTACTTTAGGTTTACGGTTCCTGAAAGTGCTATTTCAAAATATAAAAAAGGGCAGAATGTGAATATGCAGGTAGTTTACAATAAAGAAAACCTGGAGGGAACAGTAGTGTATATCAAACAGCTGACAAGATATGCAGATATTACAACAGCTTATCCTGATTATCAGCTGCAGGATGCGGTCTACGAGATTAAAGTTAAGCCTACGGATATGAATAAAGCGAAAAGCCTTTTGGTGAATGCCAATGTGATCCTGAAATAATTACGAAATAAGATGGCTAGCCCCAATACATACAGCTTGCCGTGTGTTTATTTAAAATTTTTAAAATATACAGATGAAAGAATTTTTCCGTCTTTTAAAACGAGAGTTCAAACTTTTTATCAGCAATTCTACCTTGAGAACAGTGTTCTTTTTGGCACCAGTCTTTTATGCTACCTTGCTGGGGTTTGTCTATCAAAGTGGAAAAGTTGAAAATACCCCTGTATTGGTGATTGACAGAGACAATACACCGCTGTCCAGTCAATTAACCGAAATGCTGGATGATAATAAAAGCATTAAAATTATCAGATACCTGCAGGAACCTTTGAGCATAAAAGATGAGGTGATCCGTCATGAGGCAGCAGCTGTCGTTATTATTCCGTCCCGTTTTGAAGGGGATATGCTTCAGAAAAAATATCCTGAGCTGAATGTGTATGTCAATACGGGGAACGTTTTGACGGCAAACTTTGCCTCCAAAGCATTACAGCTTACCATAGGGACGTTCTCTGCCGGGGCTTCTATCAAGGCTTTACAGAAGGCAGGAATGCCCGCTGCAAAGGCTGTTACACAATATGAGCCTTTCAAAACCAATTATATTACCCTTTTCAATACGACCAGTAATTATCTTATTTTTATGTGGCCGGCCATGCTGGCGGTAGTATTACAGCAGGTGATTCTGTTGGCGATGGCAGTAAGTTTTGCTGCAGAATTCCAAAGAGGTTCTTTCGTAAAAGAGTATGTGAAAATGAAGAAATGGGCATTTCCAACAATGCTTATTAAGGTTATTCCAATTTGGGTATTCTCCATTCTTATCGTAGGTGTTTACTATCTTATGCACATGATTTTCAAAGTGCCGATGCCGGAAGGGATATTTAATTTTATTCTCCTGACCGCTGTTTTTGTAGGCTCTGTTTCCTTCCTTGGGGTGTTCATTAGTATATTAATTCCGGATGCTTTGAAGGCAACGCAAATCCTGATGGTGATTGCTTCACCTGCCTTTATCATTAGTGGTTTTACATGGCCTTTAAATGCGATGCCTGCCTTTGTACAGTTTATTGCGAATATCATTCCGTTAACGCCTTTTTTACAAGCCTTTAAAATTCTATTAATTCAAAAAGGATCTGTAGAGCTTACTTTCCCATATCTGAAACACTTAAGCATTCTTTTAGTAGTTTATGCTATTATAGGGTGGATTGCTTTAAAGATCAAACTTTGGTTTATTTTCAAAAAAGCAGCTCCTCAGGAAATTGCAGCAGAAGGAGGTTCTGGAGCGGAAAATGAATAGTTTGTTTTTATCATAATGAAAGAGTAGGGATTCATATTACGCTTATACTCTCAAACATTTATACTCTCAAACTTCTAACACCACCCGGTCAAAAATTCGTTGAATTTTCGCTATTCCTCAGAAGGAGATGAAGGATCAGGTATGGAATTGTTATCGGTATAGAATAGTTGTGGAATAGATAAAATGTACACTAAAACCCTCATACTCTCAAACCCTCAAACTCTTAGTTCGAATCTCAAAACAAAAAAATTCTCCACCATAAAAATCAAACAAAAAAACTGATATATTTGTCTGTAGTAAAAACAGATCGTATATGGAAAATGTATTTGACGCAAAAGATGCTCAAAATTATATTGATAGAATAAACAGGCTGGTGGAAGATACTCATGGATTATGGGGAAAAATGACGGTGGATCAGATGTTGGCGCACTGTAGTATCACATATGAAATGGTATATGAACCGGAAAAACATAAAAAACCGGGATCTATTGCAAAATTTATTCTAAAAACTTTTGTGAAATCTAAAGTAGTAGGTGAAAAAGCCTATCCGAGGGATTCTCCAACAGCTCCTCAATTTTTAGTATCCGGAAGAAAAAACTTTGAAGAAGAAAGAAGAAGATTGATTGGTTTTATACAAAAGACTCAGCAATTAGGAGCAGATGCTTTTGATGGCAAAGAATCTTTCTCTTTCGGAAAATTAAAAGCTCAGGAATGGAACAATATGTTTGCCAAACATCTTAACCATCACCTGTCTCAATTCGGAGTTTAAAAAAATCACACTATGAAAAAACTTTTATTGCTCTTGATTCTGGCAACCAATTTTGTGTTGGCCCAGATGCCTAATATTTCAAATATATGGCTGAATAACAGTAACCCTTATATCGGAACCATTGGAAATAAGGGACAGGAACTGAAGCTTAAGATTACGATTTCTGAACAGAATAAAAAGAATGATCAGCAGTATTTTGTTTCAGGATACTCTCTTGTAGATACCAATTATGCTAAACTTGAAGGAACGTTAACCATTTCAAAATATAAGGATTCAAAAAAACAAGGAACAGTATTTGGAGAATACGAACTGGCTGAAGAGAATAAAGGAAAACATTCTGGAATTTTTAAAGGGAGATTCATCTATAACTTTAAATGGAACAGAAAAACTGAAAAAGTGGAAGGACAGTATATTGAACTGATCGGTAATTGGAAAAGCTATGATGGAACCCTTGAGTTCAAAACACATCTGAAAAATCAGTAATATCAAAGGGAAACTTGTTCTTACATGTACAATTGATTAATAAAACAATAACTTACATCAACTTTAAAATATGAAATTAGGAGCCTTTTCAATCAGTCTTAGTGTAAAAGACCTTCAAAAGTCCAAAGATTTTTATGAAAAACTGGGCTTTGCAACGATGGCTGGAGCTACAGAGCAAAATTACCTCATCATGAAAAACGGATCTACTTTGATAGGACTGTTCCAGGCAATGTTTGATGGGAATATGCTGACTTTTAATCCGGGATGGGATGAAAATGGGCAAAATCTTGAATCCTTTGACGATGTACGCGAAATCCAGAAACGTTTAAAGGAGAGTGGAGTAGAGATTGATAAAGATGCTGATGAAAACACTTCAGGACCTGAGCATATCTACCTGAAAGATCCAGATGGAAATATGATCCTAATCGATCAACACAGATAAACAGAATTCAAAAAAAATTAAAACTTAACTAAAAAAAACAATCATGGCATCAGTAAATGTTTATTTAACATTCAATGGGAATTGCAGAGAAGCATTCGATTTCTATAAATCGGTTTTCGGAGGAGAATATCCTTATATCGGAACTTTCGGAGAAATGCCTCCTATGGAAGGAAAAGAGGTTTCAGAAGAAGATAAGAACAGAATCATGCACGTTACCCTTCCTATTTCCAAGGAAACGGTATTAATGGGAAGTGATACAGGAGGAGAATGGGCTTCCGACTTTAAAAAAGGAAACAATTTTTCAATTTCTATCAATGCGGAATCCAAAGCAGAAGCAGAGAAATTATTCAATGGTCTTTCTGCGGATGGACACGTAACAATGCCATTGGCAGATACTTTCTGGGGTGCTTACTTTGGAATGTTTACCGATAGATTCGGGATCAACTGGATGGTTAATTACGATGATCCTGCTAAAATGCAGCAACATCCATAAGATTTATATTTTGTATCTGAAATATAGTTATAAGTTACCGGCAGTCATCCTGCCGGTTTTTTATTTGATATTATATTTGCATCCCGAAAATTTTTAAATTTGATATGGAAAACAATAATAATTAATTAAAAATAGAATGATGAAATTTACCCTTGAAGATATTAAAACTGAGCATCAAAAAGTAAAAAGTGGAGCTGATTTCCCTCAATATATAAAAGCGATTAAAGAACTTGGTGTTTCTCACTATACAACGTATGTGGAGGATGGAAAGACAGAATATTTTGATCCCCATAATCAATCTGCCCAAACAGCAGGTAAGTATGATAAACTTGGTGTTTCTGAAAAGGTGAATCTTGACCATTTTAAAGCAAGATTAAAGCTTCACCAGCAGGGAGGTACAGATTATATGACATTCTGTAAAGACTGTGCAGAAAATGGAATTGAAGGCTGGAAAATGGATTTGAATGGAATGACTTGTACTTACTTTGATAAAGAACGGAGAGATCTCTTAATAGAGCAGATTCCGGGGTAAAATAGTTGGAATTTGGTTAAAGTGTCAGATTTAAAGTTGCTTACTATAAAACCTTGATTGTGTTAACTAAAAAATATCGTTTGCGATTATTGATTTAAATTATTAATTTTGTTAAAAACGATAGATAATAGTAATTGATAAGCATGAGAAAGGTTTTTACGAAGTTGGCATTCACGGTATTGAGTTTGGGGTCTGTTCTTACATGGGCGCAAAAAAATGATTTGGGTGCATGGTATATGTATTTTGGGAATAATAAAATCAGTAAAAAACTAAACTGGCATAATGAAGTTCAGTATAGAAATTTTGATGCTATTGGGGATCTGGAACAGCTTCTGATCCGCACCGGAATTGGATATGATCTGACAGAAAATAATAATAACGTATTGCTAGGATATGGATTTATTTTGAGCCAGCCCTATGTAAATGGTGATAAAAAGGAAAATATAGAACACAGAATTTTCCAACAATATATTACCAAGCAGAAGTTCGGACGTTTTAATCTTCAGCATCGTTATCGTTTGGAAGAACGTTTTCTGGAAGATGATTTTAGAATGAGATTTCGTTATATGTTAGGATTGAATATACCGATCACTCAAAAGGAAATGCTGCCGAAAACATTGTATGCATCTGTATATAATGAGATTTTCCTCCATTTCAATAGTCCTACTTTCGATAGAAACAGAGTTTATGGGGCATTGGGCTATGTCATTAACAAAAACATGCGGATTGAAGCCGGTTATATGAATCAGATTCAGGAAAACAGAAATAGAGGACAGATTCAGATTGGTTTTTATAACAATATACCGTTTACCAAAAACTGATTGTAACCGTTTCTGCTGAATGCGCTGATGAAAATCATTATTTGAAACTATTAAATAATTAACACAAAAATAACACATAATGCATTCAGGAAAAAGATTTGGAGCGCGTGAATTCATCAATTGGACACGGCGCAGTATTTATGCTTTAATCGTATTGGCAGCTATTCCTACGATTCTTTATTTTTTAGGTTGGAAATTTCTTTCCGTGCCCTGGCAGCCTATTGCGATCATGGGAACAGCGGTTGCTTTTATCGTAGGATTTAAAAATAATGCAAGTTACAGCAGGCTTTGGGAGGCAAGACAGATTTACGGAGCGATCATCAATGACAGCCGTAGCTTTGGATATATTCTAAGAGACTCCCTTATTGTAAAAGATTCACATAAAGTAAAAGAAATGTTCCTTCGTCATTATGCATGGCTTACAGCACTAAGATTCCAGCTTAGAGAACCAAGAGCCTGGGAGAATACAGGATCTGCACAGTTTGATGAATATGCTAAAAAGTATGATATTCCGGAACGGCTTTCAAAACTGGATGATGAACTGAAGAAATACCTTTCAGAAACAGAACTTCAATATATTCTGGGTAAGAAAAACAGGGCAACTCAATTGATGGCCTGCCAAAGTAAAGAATTGTCTGAAGCTTATGAAAAAGGAGAAATTAATGATTTTCAGTGGACACAGATCAATCAGCAGTTGGTGAAATTTACTGACAGTCAGGGAAAAGCAGAAAGAATTAAGAACTTTCCTTATCCAAGGAACTTTTCTTCCATTACCACTTATCTTTTGTTGTTGTTTATTGTATTTGTTCCTTTTGGGTTGTTGAAGGAATTTGATAAACTAGGTGAAGGTTCTGTGGTTGAAGGATGGACAATTTGGTTCAATATTCCTTTCTCTTTATTGGTAACATGGTGTTTTCATACCTTAGACAGTGTGGGAGAGGCATCAGTGAATCCTTTTGAAGGAAGTGCCAATGATGTTCCTATCACCCAGATCAGCCGTACCATTGAAATTGATATGAGAGATATGCTGGATGAAACCGATCTTCCGCCGGCAATTACTCCCAAAAATAATATTGTCCTTTAAAACCCTTATGGATACAACTCTGCGTTATCTGCAAAATCAGCGTGAGCCTTGTTAAGAAAATAAACCTTATAGGTTTTTAAAACCGATAAGGTTGAAACAAAATAATTAAAAATAATACTTAAAAAAACGAAATCAAATGATTCACAGCTATGTTATAATATCCATTGTAGTCTTATTGTCTGTAATGATATTAGTAATGATAGGGCAAAAATTGAAAGTAGCTTATCCAATCTTTCTTGTAATTGCAGGATTGCTCATCAGTTTTGTTCCGGGAATGCCTCGTGTAGAAATAGAACCGGATCTTGTTTTTCTTATTTTTCTTCCACCCATATTATTTGAAGCCGCATGGTTTACGTCATGGCAGGATTTTCATAAATGGAGAAAACAGATCTTTTCCATGGCTTTTGGATTGGTATTTTTAACATCAATAGTCGTTGCGTACCTTTCATCTTCTATTATTCCGGGGCTTACCGTAGCAATGGGATTCTTATTGGGTGGCGTAAATTCTCCACCGGATGCTGTAGCGGCTACTTCCGTATTGAAGCATATGAAAATCCCTAAAAAGATCACCAATATCCTTGAAGGAGAAAGTTTAATTAACGATGCATCCAGTTTAATTGTATTTAAATTTGCCCTTGCAGCCGTTATTTCAGGGCAGTTTATCTGGAAAGATGCCGTTCAGGATTTCTTTACTATGGCGATTGGAGGAATTGCAGTAGGAGTCGCAGTTGGTCTTCTGTTCGGAGCGTTGTTGAGGATTATTCCTACGAATTCTAATATTGACACCGTTATCACACTGATCGTTCCTTACATTATGTATGTTGGAGCAGAACACTTCCATTTTTCAGGAGTTTTAGCTGTGGTTGCAGGTGGATTGCTAATGTCTTATAATTCCCATTGCTACCTGAGTCACACCTCAAGAATTCAATCCGGGAATGTATGGAGTGTTCTGATATTTCTGATGAATACCATCATTTTTATCCTCATCGGTCTTGAGTTGCCAATTGTTGTGGAGGGACTGACAGATTATACTGTTTCAGAAGGAATTTTCTACAGTGTGGTTATAGGCGGAGCAATTATCGGAACAAGAATAGTATACAGTTATGCGTTGATGTACTTCCCAAGGCTTTGCTCTAAAGAATTAAGATTGAAGGTCCCGAAACCGGATTGGCGCGAACCTTTTATCATCAGTTTTGCAGCGATGAGAGGGGTGGTTTCATTGGCGGCAGCATTGTCTATTCCTGCATTTCTTCCTAATGGAGATGCTTTTCCACATCGTAATATCATTTTATTTGTCACTTTCGTTATTATTCTGATTACTTTGGTTGGGCAAGGATTGTTGCTTTCTCCAATCCTGAAATTATTAAACATCCAGGATACAGGAAGTGAGTTGCCGGAGGAAAAGCAAGAAGTTATTTTGATGCGTAAGCTTAAAGAAACAGCTTTGCATAAACTGGAAAATGATTTTTCTGAATTGGCAGTATCCAACAGTCTTGTTCGTCATCAAAAACATAAATTGGAAAACGAAATGATGTTGATGGCTGATAAAGCCCAATGTATGGCTTCTACCGGAGATTATGTAACGGCCATCAATGAAAATAAAGATGTCTTGCGCCAGGTGATTCAGGCACAGAGAAACGAATTACATAGAATGAAAAAAGAAAAAATATTTGACGATCATGTGATGAGAACCATTGAAATGCAGCTGGATTTTGATGAAGCAAAAATTACCGGATTTTCTCATTGATACTATGGGATGTTTACAATAAAGTAAAATTAACCATAGAAGTCACAAAAGGATTTAAGCTAAGTCTAAAATTAAGGTTAACTTGCATAAAATGCACAAAGTGAAAATCTACAGATTTTCAAAACTTAAGTGCTCTTTTCAATAGTAAGAATATTAACTTTAAAATGACTTAAGTGTTAAGATTCTTTTGTGACTTTTATCGTTAAAATAGTTGAATTAAATTTTAGTAATATGAACACACCAATCACCGTCCAATACAAAATAAATGCCCCCATCGATAAGATTTGGGAAGCATTGACAGATAAGAATGAAATGAAGTCCTGGTATTTTGATATTAAGGATTTTGAGCTTGAAGTAGGAAAAATATTTAATTTTTACGAACCCGGAGGCGAAAATAAATACCATCATCAAGGTGAAATTCTTGAAATTCTTCCTAACCAAAAATTAAAGCATACCTGGTCTTATCCTGATTTTTCAGATTTGAAAACTACTGTAACATGGGAATTACAACCAGAAGATAACGGAACTTTGGTCAAATTAACCCATGAAGAAATTGAAAACTTTAAAGAGTTGGGAGAAGGTTTTTCAAGAGAAAATTTTACCGGAGGCTGGAACTCCATTGTAGGTCAGAGTTTGAAAGAATATTTAGAAAAATAAACGAATGATAGCATTAGAGTCTTTTCATATTAATGATGCGCCAGCATTGATTTCAAATATTAAAGATAAAAAAGGCCTTCTGCAGTTTGCGGGGCCTATGTATCGCTTTCCTTTAACTAAAGATCAGCTTGAAGTAGATTTGTCTGATGAAAACAGAACACTATTCAAAATAATTGATGTAGAAAATCAGAATACAATCGGTCATGCCCAAATATTTCTAAAAGATGAAACATTTCTGTTGGGAAGAGTTTTAATATGGGATGAGAATAACAGGGGAAAAGGGTATGGCAAAAAGGTGATGCAGGAACTTCTGAAGTATGGATTCAGTCATTTAAACAGAGAGCTGGCAGAACTGAATGTCTACGACTGGAATACCGGAGCCATTGAATGTTACAAAAAAGTTGGCTTTGTTATTGATCCGGCTGTAAAGAATGAAGCGAAAATTGATGATGAAACCTGGGTTTCAATTAATATGAAGATTCACAGAGATACTTTTCAATTATAGAAGTTATGAGCAGATTTACTGGACTTCGACCCGTGCTTTGGACAGAAAACCTCGATGAAACTATAGGTTTTTATTTGCATATTCTCGGTTTTGAGCTATTAGCCAGAAATGATGACTGGCATTGGGCATCCCTGAGAAAAGACGAGGTGTATATCATGCTTGCTTTACCCAATAAACATGAAAATACAGTAACCATTGGTTTTACAGGATCATTTTATTTTAATGTAAATAAAGTAGATGAATTATGGGAACATCTTAAAACAAAGGCTAAAATCTGTTATGAAATTGAAACTTTTGAATGGGGAATGAGGGAATTTGCAGTGTACGATAACAACGGATATATCCTACAATTTGGTGAACCTATGGATAATATTGGCAATACGGAATAAAATTTGCTATTTTTGGGGAAATATTTAGAAAGTCAATGAAAAAAAATATAATAGCGGGTTTCGCAGCAATTTTACTACTGGCATCTTGTAATAAGGATAAGGAAATTCTTGATACATTAAACACATATAATAATTCAATGGAAGCAAAAGGATATCATTTTGGTGATAAACTCCAACTTCCAAAAGAGGTTACAGAAAATGCAGAAAGCGTAAGCATCAGCTTTGGAGATAAAGAAACAACAGATCTTACGATTGATCCGAAGTTTTTTACCTTGGGAGATAACGCAGTTACTTTTAATATCAAAACCAAAGGTGGAGAAACCTTAAATCAGGATGCTACCATCAATGTATTTGCAAAAAATCCTGAAAAAAATATTGCTTACCAGATTGTAGCAGAATATCCTCATGATCCTAAAAACTTTGTACAGGGATTCCAGGCTGAAGGAAATACGATCTATGAAAGTGACGGTCAGAATGGGTCTTCGCAGATCTTAAAATATACATTGGGAACCACTACACCACTTGCGTCTACTAAACAGGCTCCGGAAGATTTTTCAGAAGGAAGTACGATTGTAGGAGATAAAGTATATCAATTGACCTGGCAGAGTAAAAAAGGATATATTTATGATAAAAGCTCTCTGAAATTACTTTCAGAATTTGCTTATCCAAACGTATTAGGTGAAGGTTGGGGATTAACGTATGACGGAAAGAGCCTGATTGCTTCAGACGGAAGTAAGCTTTTATATTTCCTTGATCCTAGTGATCCGTCAAAACTCATCAAATATATTGCTGTAGCGGGAAGTTCACAAGCATACGACCAGCTAAACGAACTGGAATTTCACAACGGATTCCTGTATGCCAATGTATGGCAAAAGCCAATCATCCTGAAAATCAATCCTGCAACCGGAGAAGTAGTAGGTACATTTGATTTTACAGAAATTGCAAAACAAAATACCAAAGGAACAGATGATGTTCTGAACGGAATTGCTTTCAAAGGAGAAAATATGTTGGTAACAGGGAAGAATTGGCCAAAGATTTATGAAGTTGTTATTAAATAAGAAAAGTTTCATAACAATTTCTATTCGAATAAAATAAAGTGTAAATTGGTAGCGTTCCATGAGGAGCGCTATCTTAGTAAAAGAATTTTGAGATTAATCTATCTGATATGCATTTTTATTTTCTGTTCCTCTACGGCGCAGAACGTTCTTCCTTTAGATACTTTGAAGCTTAAAGAGGCCAAAGATATGCTGGCCGATGATTACGGAAACCTGTACATCTATAAAAATAAAGACTTTAGTTTTACCAAATATGATTCTTTGGGAAAGCAGATTGGTAAACTGATGTTTACTGTTCCTTATAAAGTGCAGACGGTACAAAACCCGCTGAATGTACCTTTGTTTTCAGAAAATGCCCAGGAAATGAAATTTATAGACCAAAATATGAATGAAATCCAACGGATTGATTTTAAGCAGAAATTTGGTTTTATAAGAATGGCTTATGCTGAAGATCTACAGCAGTTGTGGTTATTAGATGACAGTACAAAACGTTTGATACAGTACAATTTCAGAAATGATACCACCATCAACTCATTTCCTTTTGATATCAGTTTCGAGGATCTGATGGATCTGCTGGTGTATGAAACTAAAGTCTATGTTCTCACTAAAAAGCATATCAGAATTTATAATCTGAAGTTTGAAAAATTATTTGAAGCGCCAGTGGATAACGGGAAACGCTTCAGACGGGAAAATGATAATATTTTGGTTGTTGCCAATAATTCAATCTTAAAATATATTCCTGAGAAAGGAATGAGTGTTGTTTTTGATGATCCTGATGCACAAATTGTGGATAAAAACATCCTTTCTTATTTTGAAATCAAGGGGAACAAACTCTATCTTTACAGCCTTGAAAAAGTAAAGAAGGCCAGACAGCAAAAACAACAGGAAGCTGAGCTTCAGATCATACAGCAATCTACCGGAAAACCCGCAGATAAAGCTGAAGAAAAAACCAATGGAGAAGGTATTGAAAAGAAGACCTCTGACAACACATTGGAGAAATTGATTGAAGAAACTTCCGAAGTTCAGGCAGCAGGTGTAGAAAAGCTTATCAATTAATCAGTAAATACAAGGAAAAAGAATTATGCATATTGCAGTTACAGGAAACATTGGAGCAGGAAAAACAACTTTAACTACGATGCTTTCTAAGCATTACGGATGGGATGCACAGTTTGAAGACGTAGATCACAATCCTTATCTAGAAGATTTTTATTCAGATATGAGTAAGTGGAGCTTTGCCCTGCAGGTGTATTTTCTGGGAAGCAGATTCCGTCAGGTAAAAGAAATCAGAGAAAGTGGTAAAAATATTATTCAGGACCGTACTATTTATGAAGATGCTCACATCTTTGCAGAGAACCTTAATGATATGAACCTTCTTTCTGACAGGGATTTCAATAATTATTCATCTGTTTTTGATTTGATGAAATCATTCGTTTCAGCACCAGATCTTTTAATTTACTTAAAATCAGATGTTCCGAATCTGGTAAAGAAAATTTACAAAAGAGGACGTGAATATGAAGCATCCATCAGTATCGAATACCTTTCAAAACTGAATCAGAAATATGAAAAATGGATTTCCAATTATACGGAAGGAAAGCTATTGATTATTGAAGTAGACAATTTAGATTTCGTTGAAAAGCCAGAGGATTTTGGATTAATTTTGGAAAAAATTGAAACAGAATTACACGGATTGTTTTAACAAACTTTTATCAGAACATTAAGACAACATCCATTAAATTCTTATTAAATTTGTGAGAAGCAAGTTTAATTTATTAAAATAATTAGAAATGTTAGTGAAAGTTTTACATAACGGAAGCTGTTCAAAATCCAACGCAGTTTTGGAGTATCTTGATGAAAACGGAGTTCATTTCGAGATCATTAATATGATTGAAGATCCACTAAGTATTCTGGAAATCAAAACCGTATTGAAGAAGCTGAATCAGAGCGTTTTTCATATCATTCGAAAGACAGATAAACTGTATATTGAAGAATATGCAGATAAGAATTATTCGGAAGAAGAATGGATTAAAATTCTGTCTGAAAACCCCTCTCTGATACAAAGACCTATCTTGGTAAAAGGTTCAGTAGCGATGTTGGGAAGGCCTATTGAGAATGTAAAGTTCTTTATTGAGAAATAATAAAATATATAAAAACTGCGGCTGTTTCTTACGAAACAGCCGCAGTTTTATTTGTACATAACTTTTTATTCTCTAATAAAAAGACCATCATTTCTGACAGCCTTTTTTTATTTTACAATAGAATAACGCCTTCTATTTTTGCTACTTCTTGATAAATTTTCACTACCTGATTGGCATCTAAAACAAATGCATTGATGTTGCAGGCTGTGTATTTTCCATTTTTGCTTTCGCGGTTCCCTAATGTAAATTTAATACCATCAAAAACCTTGTAAATTTCAGTAAGTTTTGATTGGTCTGTAGGAATAATAAATTTAAATAAATAATCTTCAGGAAAATCATGATGACCTTCCAGTTTCTCCTTTAAAGATTTATAGAAATCTTCAGGACTTGCGTGTTGATTTCCTTGTAATATGTCCATCTGCGGTTCTTAATATTATATAAATATAATGAAATTTTTCCTATTTTCCAAATGGTCCAAGCAGCGATTTGGAGTTCTGGTGTTCGTAATCTTCAATGATATTGAAGAGTCCTGCAACCAGTTGTTCAGAAGCTAATTGGCTCAATCCACCTGAGTTTACAGTATTTTTATTTCCTCCTAAAAGATTTCCCAGGAAATTACTGCCGGATAAAGCGGTATTAATTGTTTTTACGATCCCATATTCGTTAAGTTTCTCATCTACCTTCGGGGCAATAGCTGCAATCAGTTGTTGAGATGTTTTTTCTTTCAGAATTTGTGTGGCAGTCGTTCCCTCAATGATTCGGGTTACATCCTGAGCATTTAAACTGTTTACTGCACCTTGCAGAATAGGCCTTGAAGTGTTTACCGTATACGCAGCAGCCTGTGCAATATAATCTCTTTCTTTAGCAACTAATGACGGAGCAATTTTTTCCAGCATAGAGTTAATGTCTCTAAGCTCTTTCGGAAGTGCCTTGTCTACCATATTGTTCTGTAAAAAGGCTTCTTTATTGGTGTAGATCCCCATTCCTTTATCAATACCATTGAGTAGCATTCTTTTAATAATGGAAAGTCCCATGTCACTTGTGGCCAATGTCGTACAGGATTGTACAGTGGTGGTAATAACAGCACCGGTTCCTATAATAAGAGCGGCTGCAATAATATATTTTTTCATTGATCTTTTTATTGCTTTTTTCAAAAACTGCACCAAAGGTAAATACTATTTTGTATTTAACAAAATATTAATGATTAGTGAATTATTTGGTGATTTTTTTTGTTTAAAATATAATTTAATGATTGAAGATATGATATTAAATTGATTGTTATTTTGGTTTTTAATTTACGTAATGTGATTAAATTGAAGTTTTTTATATATAAAAATATAAATTTTTTGAATTTTTAAGATATGTTAACATGTTTCGGTTTTTTTTCTATTTTTGGCTAATGTCTTCATTTGAGAAATTGAATGCTTCGAAATGAGACAATGTTGAAAATCTGATTGTACGAATAAAATTGAAACTATATGAAACAAAGTAATTTAAAGTATCCATGCCTCATCGCAGTTTTATACTTCGGGATGAACGTGAATGCACAGGTTACAAATGACTCTGCCAAAGTTCAGAAGATTGACGAAGTGGTCATGATCGGATATGGTAGCCGTAAGAAAGTGGATAATACAACATCCATTAGCTCCATCAGTGCAGAAGAAGTAACCAAAACCAAAGTTCTGAATGCTACACAAGCCATTCAGGGAAAAGCTGCAGGGGTACAGATTATGGCTTCTGATATGCCAGGATCTACACCTTCAGTAATGATAAGAGGTCTTGGAACTGTAACAGGAGGTAGAACACCACTTTATGTTGTGGATGGAATGTTTTTAGAAAATATCAACAATATCAATTCTAATGATATTCTTACTTATGATATTCTAAAAGATGCAGCTGCATTAGCTATTTATGGTAACAGAGCTGCTAATGGGGTGATTATCATCACTACAAAATCAGGAAAAGGAAAGTTAAGTGTTTCTTATGATGGATTAGTAGGGGTAAGAAGCCCTTTGAGAACCGTGAAGATGGCAAACGCATCAGAATTTGCAGCTTATAACAATATTGCCCTTAATAAAAATGAGTTTTCCACTAATCAACCAGTGAATACAGATTGGTTTAAGGAAATTACGAGAACAGGGATTTATAATCAACATAATCTTTCTATTTCTGGTTCTTCCGAAGCTGTGAAATACTTTTTCAGTTTAAATAATTATGATGAACAATCTATTCTGAGAGGTACAGATTACAATCGTGCAACCATTAGGACCAATAATGAGTTTAAGATTACTAAGGGAATTACTTTATCTCAAAATTTAAGTGTAGCCTTCACAAAATCAACTCCTAAGCCTTTTAATGCTTTTACAACAGCTTATAAACAATCTCCAATGGTTCCTGTATATTATGGTTCCGGACAATTTGGAATGCCGTATGTAAATGAAACCACAGGTATTGTAGATTATACAGGGTATAAATTTAATGATGTGACTAACCCTGTCAGTCAATTATTACTTAATAATGAACAAAATAAAAGTACATTATTGCAAGGTGGATTGAAACTAGATATCGATATCATTAAGGGGCTGAGATTCACTTCTCAATTTAATGGAGAATATGGTACATATAAATCATATAATTTTAAAGATGAAGTTGCAATCTGGCTTGCAGGAGATCCAACAAGGGTGGCAAATAATTTCTCTGCTTCTAACCCAAAAAATACTTTGGAGAATACAAAAGAAGATTATTACAATTGGTCTTTAACGAATTATTTGACATATAATAAAAAGTTCGGGGTTCATGATATCGAAGCAACAATAGGTACAGAAACAACGGTAAGAAATGGAATTGATCAGACTATTATCAAAAGAAAGAACTTATTGTTGAATGACCAGAACTACTGGAATATCAAAGACACTAATTATATAAATAATGTTCAGAGTCTTTATTCTACAAAATTTGACAGAAATACAACTGTTTCATATTTCGCCAGAGCACAATATAAACTAATGAATCGTTATTTATTGAGTGCTACCGTAAGACGTGATGGATCTTCTCAATTTGCTGCAGGGCAAAAATGGGGGACTTTCCCATCATTCGGAGCGGGATGGATTATTTCTGAAGAAGATTTTATGAAAGACGGGTTCTTTGATCTTTTAAAGCTAAGAGGAGGCTGGGGTAAATTAGGGAATCAAAGAGTTCCTTTGAACTATTTGCCTTTAAATTCTGGTAAAGATTATAATTATGGATTTGGAAATGCAAATCCAGTAAGTAACGGGATTACTGTCAATAAAGGGTATGATCCTGTATTAGGATGGGAGGTTACTGAAGAATCTTCTGTAGGATTAGACTTTGGAATGTTTAATAAGAGGCTTACAGGTAGCGTTGATGCTTACAACAGAGAAACAACAAACCTTATTTTAGGAATAACCAATTATATAACTTCAGGGCAGTCTGAGACTTATTATTCACACGTAGGAGCAGTTAGGAACAGAGGTATGGAATTCTCTCTGAACTGGGCAGATAAAGTAGGCCAAGATTGGACTTATTCAATAGGTGCTAATTATTCATTTAATGAAAATGTTCT
Organism: Chryseobacterium nakagawai; assembly: GCF_900637665.1. Taxonomy (NCBI): domain Bacteria; kingdom Pseudomonadati; phylum Bacteroidota; class Flavobacteriia; order Flavobacteriales; family Weeksellaceae; genus Chryseobacterium; species Chryseobacterium nakagawai. The sequence goes on along the minus strand of NZ_LR134386.1, from coordinate 3,737,635 downwards.
TACCAGAGTGGACACTCAAAAGAATATTGCTCAGTTAAGTGGAGGTAGCTTAGGAAATGGAGAATGGGTTAAATTGTTTAATGGTTCTACAGTAGGCCATGCTTTAGGAAGTTTTTATCTATGGGAATATGACGGATTAGATGCTAACGGAAACATGAAGTATAAAGATCTTAATGGAAATGGTGTTACAGGACGAGCTGATGCGGGAGACAGAAAATATTTTAATTCTTATATCCCAAAATCAATGTTAGGAATTAATGTTTCATTAAGTTATAAAAACTGGGACTTTGCAGCCAATGGTTATGGAGCATTTGGATTTAGTGTTTATAATGGTAAAAAAGCCCAGAGAAGTAATAATGTAAATATTGAATCTTCAGTAGTTCAAGATTACTGGACTTCATCTAACCCAACTGGAACAAATCCGAAGCCATCTACTGACAATCCATTAGCGTCAACTTATTATCTGGAAGATGGAGATTATTTCAGAATTAACAATATATCAATTGGGTATACAGTAAAGAATGTAGTGGACTATGTAAAGTCTATCAGATTTTATGTAAGTGCAATTAATCCTTTTATCTGGCAAAAATATACAGGATATTCCACTGAATTATCGGGATATGATCCTGCAGATGCGAAAACAGAGGGAGATCCTTACAAAATGGCAGGAGTAGAACTTAATGCTTATCCGACGTTAAAATCTTTTGTATTTGGTGTAAATGTAAACTTTTAGAAAAAATGAAAAGAAATAAAATACTGTTAATATCATTAATGTTACTAGGTTCAGTAGCTGCAGTACAAAGCTGTAGTGATGAATTTATTGATGTAAAACCATCAGAATCAATGACTATTGATGACCTTGAAAAATTTAATAATAATGATGGTGCTACTTACTTTGTAAATTCCATCTATGCTAAATTTTTAGATTGGAATATGAGTACGTTTGCCTGGATTGGTGTTACTTCCATTATTTCTGATGATGCCGATAAAGGTTCTACAGCAGGAGATAATGGATCTGATAAAAATCTTTTGGACGCATTGGATATTACTGCTACAACACCATCTTTTAAAGAACTTTTTGCTTCTAATTATCAAGGAATAAACAGATGTAATCAAGCTTTAAAGTATATTCCACAATTAGATAAAGCTGACTCTGATTTACGTAAAAGACTAACTGGTGAGGCTAAATTTCTGAGGGCTTTCATGTACTTTACCTTGGTAAGATCTTTTGGGGGAGTTCCTTTGGTGGATCATGTTCCTAGTCTTGATAATGCTGAAGATAAAAAAATGCAGCTTACAAGAGTTTCTAAAGAGGAAATTTATGCATTCATTGAAAAAGATTTGAAAGATGCTATAGAATCCTTGCCAAATAAGTCCGTATATACAGGAAATAATGTAGGTAGAGCATCTGTAGGAGCAGCACATGCACTATTGGCTAAAGTATATCTTTATCAGAAAAAATGGCAGTTAGCTGCAGAACAATGTGATTTAGTGACGGGATACTCATTAACTCCAAGCTTCATTGAAATCTATAAAGTTTCTGGAGAAAATAACGCAGAATCCATCTTTGAAATTCAGGGATCTGGTGCTGATGCAGGTAAAGCAATTCAGCAATATAGCGTGGTTCAGGGAGTTAGAGGTTCCGGTGGCTGGGGCTGGGGATTTGCTACACCTACCCAAGGATTATATGATGCTTATACAGCAGAAGGAGATACGGAGAGAAGAGATGCTACAATTATTCATAGAGATATGACATTGTATGATGGAAGATATATTCCTAATACGGTAGAGAACAAGTTCTATAATTATAAGGCTTATTCTTCAGCATTCTATGATAAGGATGCGACTGATACTAATATCCGTTACCTTAGATATGCGGAAGTTTTGTTAATCAAAGCAGAAGCATTGAATGAATTAGGACAGACAAGTGTTGCTATTCCTCTACTAAATCAGGTTAGAGAAAGAGCTAAGATAGCGCCAACTACAGCAGTTTCACAGGCAGATGTAAGAACTGCAATCTGGAAAGAAAGACGATTAGAACTTGCTTTTGAGCACGACAGATGGTTTGATCTCGTAAGAACAGGTCAGGCACAGGCTGCAATGGCTGCGGATGGTGGCAAAAAATTCATCGTTGGGAAGCATGAATTATTCCCACTTCCTTTTGAATTTATCATGGAAGCTGGTGGCCTTTCTCAACAAAACCCAGGATATAACTAATAACAACCATAAACTAGAGGAGAGTGAAAATTCTCCTCTAATTTTATAACCCATAACCCGATACCAATGAAAAGGACCCTATTATCAATTGCCGTAACTTCTTTATTCTTTACTTTTTCTTGTAAAAATGCCCAGGTTTCCAAACCGGAAATTGTAAAAAATAATGGAGTGAAAAGCACCATTACCGATGAGCAGCTGATGGATCAAGTACAGAAAGATGCCTTAAAGTACTTCTGGGAGTATGCAGAACCTAATTCTATGTTGGGAAGAGAGCGTTACCATGAAGATAATATCTATCCGGATCATGATAAGCATGTTATCACAACCGGAGGTTCAGGATTTGGATTAGCGACTTTATTGGTAGGAGTAGAGAGAGGATTTGTTCCAAGAAAAGAAGCTGTGAAAAGATTAACCCATATCATGGATTTTTTGGCAAAAGCAGATCGCCACAAAGGCGCTTGGTCACATTGGATCAATGGAGAAACGGGTAAGACAGTTCCTTTTGGAAAAAAAGATAACGGCGGAGATCTTGTAGAAACAGCATTCCTTACTTCAGGAATATTAATGGTTCGTGAATACTTTAAAAATGGAAATACTGAAGAAAAAGCTTTAGCTGCAAAATGTGATGAACTTTGGAAAGGAATTCAATGGAACTGGTACACCAAAGGAGGTGAAAAGGTGTTGTACTGGCACTGGTCACCGGAATATCAATGGGAAATGAACTTTCCACTGGAAGGATATAATGAATGTTTAATTACCTATATTCTTGCTGCATCTTCACCTACCTACTCAATTGATGCTGAAACTTATTATAAAGGCTGGACCAGAAACGGGACCTACCTCACCAACAAAACAAAATACGGATTACCTCTGTATGTAAAGCACAACTATGCCGAGGAATACGGCGGGCCACTTTTTTGGGCTCAATATTCATACATTGGGCTTGATCCTACAGGATTATCCGATAAACTGGTGAAAAACTACTTTGATATTAATAAAAATCAAACCCTTATTGATTATAAATACTGTGTTGAAAACCCAAAACAATGGAAAGGCTACGGTCCAAACTATTGGGGGCTAACAGCCGGCTATACAAGAAATGAGGACGGAAGTACTGGCTATACAGCGCACATGCCAAGTAATGATAATGGAGTTATAACTCCTACGGCAGCGTTAAGCAGCTTCCCATATACTCCAAAAGAATCCATGGACTTTCTGAGGTTCATCTATACTCAGAAACCTGAATTTATTGGTTCAGCAGGTCCTTATGATGCAACTTCCATCAATTATAACAACTGGTTTACTCCAAGGTATCTGGCTATTGACCAGGGTACGATAGCACCCATGATTGAAAATTACAGAACCGGTTTCCTTTGGAAGCTATTCATGAATGCTCCGGAAATACAACAAGGCTTGAAGAAACTAAACTTCCAGTCACCAAAATATGGAATCAAATAGATGTTTCTTATTAGTTTCAAGTACATGAACAAGTTTTATTTGTGAATTAATGGCTATTAAGAGAATCAATTCAATAGAAACGGGTTTTAGCCTGTTTAAATAAAAAAAATCCATCCAATGGCTTTAGCCAAAACCTGAATAACAATATGAAATTAAAATTAAAGCATATCCCTCTTTTATTGCTGCCATTCTCTTTACAACTGAATGCTCAGGAGATAAAAGCAGAACTGAACAAAGAGTTTAAACGACAGGAGAAAATGTCCTATATACTGGATTATCCTAAAAACACAAAAGAAAATGTTCCATTAATCGTTTTTCTGCATGGTTCTGGAGAAAGAGGAAATAACCTTGAACTGGTAAAAGCACACAGCCCGTTTACTTATAAAAATCTGATCAAAGAACCAGTAGCTATTCTGGCTCCACAATGCCCGGCAGATACCTGGTGGGATACGGTTACAGTCTATAATCTGATTAAGGATATTCAGAAAAAATATAAAATTGATGCTTCCAGAATTTATTTGACTGGGCTTTCCATGGGAGGTTGGGGAACTTTAAAACTGGCGATGGAGCACCCTGAGATGTTTGCAGCAGTTGCTTCAGTTTGTGCACCAACAGATCAGGTAATGACGGCTAATATTCAGCAATTTAAAGATTTGAATATGAAAATATTCCATGGGGGGATGGATGATATTGTATTACCGGAAAATGCTTTCAAATTTTATCAAAAACTTCACCCTGTGAATCCTTCGGCAGAATTAGTGATTTTCCCTAATGATAATCATAACTCATGGGATTCTGCCTATTCAAATCCACAGTTATATGAATGGATGCTGTCTAAAAAGAAAGAAAAATAAATAAGAATATAAGTTTCGGGAAACGAAAGGAACTACATAAAAATCAAAACAATAATATAAGAAGATAGATTTATGAAAAAGTTAATTGTACTTGCAACCCTGGCACTTTCGCCGGTGTTTTCCGCTCAGGAAATGGTAGACAAGCCTGTACAGTCTTATCAGACTGCACAATATCAGGCGAAGAAGAAAGCCTTTGTAGACAATCTTTTATCTAAAATGACGTTAGATGAAAAAATCGGCCAGCTGAACCTTCCTACTTCCGGAGACTTTACTACCGGAATGGCTCAGAGTTCAGATATCGGGAAAAAAGTAGAACAGGGATTAGTAGGTGGATTATTCAATATAAAAGGAGCGGATAAAATTAAAGCCGTTCAGAAAGTAGCCGTTGAAAAAAGCCGTTTGAAAATTCCAATGATCTTCGGAATGGATGTGATCCACGGATATGAAACAACATTTCCAATTCCCTTAGGGCTAGCCGCTTCATGGGATATGAACCTGGTACAGCAGTCTGCAAGAGTGGCAGCAAGAGAAGCCGCTTCTGATGGGATTAACTGGACCTTTTCGCCAATGGTGGATATTTCCCGCGAACCAAGATGGGGAAGGGTTTCCGAAGGTTCCGGTGAAGATCCGTATTTAGGAAGTGAGATCTCAAAAAATATGGTATACGGTTATCAAGGTAAAGACCTGGCTAATGGTACTAATATATTAGCGTGTGTTAAGCACTTTGCATTATACGGAGCTGGAGAAGCCGGCAGAGATTATAATACCGTTGATATGAGCCATGTAAGGATGTTCAACGAGTATTTTCCACCTTATAAAGCAGCTGTAGATGCAGGAGTGGCCTCTGTAATGGCTTCTTTCAATGAAGTGGACGGAGTTCCTGCTACAGGAAGCAGATGGCTGCAGACTGAAGTTTTGAGAAATCAATGGAAATTCAAAGGATTTGTAGTAACCGATTATACCGGGATCAATGAAATGGTAGATCATGGAATGGGTGATCTTCAGCAGGTTTCAGCACTGGCTTTAAAAGCAGGAGTTGATATGGACATGGTAGGAGAAGGCTTTTTAACCACGTTAAAAAAATCTCTGTCTGAAGGAAAAGTTACCCAGGCTGAGATTGATATGGCAGCCAGAAGGATCCTTGAAGCAAAATATGACTTAGGGCTTTTTGATAATCCATACAAACACGGAGATGCAAAACTGGCAGCCAAAGAAGTGTACAACCTGGAAAATCGTAATATCGCTAGAAACGTTGCCGCTCAATCAATGGTTTTACTGAAAAATGAAAACCAGATATTGCCTTTAAAAAAATCAGGAACCGTTGCCGTAATCGGACCATTGGTCAATAACTCCATGAACATGGCCGGAACCTGGAGTGTTGCTACAAAACATAGTGTTTCAGTTAACTTAATGCAGGGACTTCAGGCAAATTATGGTAAAGAAGTAAAATTCCTTTCCGCAAAAGGAGCCAATATCGATTACGATGCAAAATTAGAAGAAATCTATGCTGCTCACGGAAAGAAAACGGATAGAGATAATCGTTCAAAAGAAGAATTGCTAAAAGAGGCGGTGGATATTGCCAATAAGGCCGACGTTATTGTTTTGGCCATTGGAGAATCTGCAGAAATGAGTGGTGAATCTTCATCAAGGTCAGAAATTACCATTCCTCAGTCTCAGGTTGACCTCTTGAACGAATTGAAAAAGACCGGAAAACCAATTGCAATGATTCTTTTCACGGGTCGTCCATTAGCATTAACAAACGTAAAAGATACTCCTGACGCGATTCTTAATGCATGGTTCCCAGGTTCAGAAGCGGGAAATGCGATGGCAGATGTTCTTTTCGGAAAAGTAAACCCATCTGGAAAACTTCCAATGACGTTCCCAAGAAGCTTAGGGCAGGTTCCTATTTATTATAATGCTAAAAATACAGGCCGTCCACTAGACCAGAAGCTGACTGATAAATGCGAATATCAAAGATTCCGTTCTAATTATATGGATGAGTGCAATACCCCATTGTATGCATTTGGATATGGATTAAGCTATACAAAATTCAATTATTCAGATATCAGTATTTCCAATACCAACCCTAAAGGAAATCAAGAAATTCAAGCATCTGTTACCATAACCAATTCCGGAAATTATGATGGTGCAGAGGTCGCTCAGTTATATATCAGAGATATGGTGGGAAGTATTACAAGACCTGTAAAAGAGTTAAAAGGTTTCCAGAAAGTATTTTTGAAAAAAGGCGAATCTAAAAAAGTAACCTTTACGATCACCCCGGAAACCCTGAAGTTTTACAATGGTGATTTAAAATATGACTGGGAATCAGGAGAATTTGATATTATGATCGGAACCAGCTCCGATGAGGTGAAGCATGCAAAGATTACCTGGACAAAATAAGAAGTAGAAAAAGTTTTTCACAGCCATATGTTTTATGTTTTTCTGGCATGATTTTTATTAATACCGTGTCTGGTTATCATAATATAAACAATATGAAAAAAACAGTTGTATTGAGCGCAATGTTCCTTGGTACTTTAGTATTTGCACAACAAACACCGGTTTTGGGTGGCGATAAAGATGCTCATGGATGTATCGGTTCAGCAGGATATACGTATTCACAGATCAAGAAAGACTGTGTCAGAACTTTTGAAGAAAAAATAAAGCTAAAAGAAGTTGCTACAAAAGGAGACTATATTGCCGCTGTTATTTTCAGCAAAGACAAGAAGAAAGCTGAAGTCTTTGTTAAAGATGCAGAAGGAGGGAGTGTAATTCTTACCAGAGCAGGAAAAGCGAAAGCGTGGAAAAATGAAGATTATGTATTGACTCCTTACAAAAAAAGCGGTTATCAGCTTAAAAAGGATAATGTTGTAATTTATCAATAAAATCAGATTTTCAAAGAAATTAAGTCACCCGGAAGGGTGGCTTTTTTTGTGTGCAGATGGCTTCCGGAATAAATAGACTTTATAAATTGCTCAAAAAGAATGTTTTTGTAACTAAGAATGAATTTAATATCTTTATTTCCGAAAGACTTTTTACCAAACAGAAAACATTAATAATTTAAATATGAAAAAACCAATTTTATTTAGCATGATGTTCCTAGGCTCTTTAGTTTTTGCCCAACAAAAAACTCCGGCTTTGGGAGGTGATAGAGATGTTCACGGTTGTATAGGTTCTGCAGGGTATACCTATTCGCAAATCAGAAATAATTGTGTGCGGGTTTTCGAGCAGAAAATCAAATTAAAGGAAGTAGGCTCAGATAAGAGTTCAACTACCATGACGGCCGTTATTTTTAGTAAAGATATGAAGCGTGCAGAAGTTTTTATTTCTGAAGGAGCAGCAAAAAGTATTATTCTTGAAAAAGAAGGAAAAGCTAAAATATGGAAAAGCGGCAGCCATATTAAAGAAACTTATGTGCTGGTTCCCTACAAAAAGACGGGCTACCAAATTAAAAAAGATGATGTAGTAATTTATCAATAAGATCAAGTTTTTCAAAGTAAAAGTAAGTCACTCGAAAGGGTGGCTTTTTTTATGAATATATGCAGTTTTAAACATTTTTTAGAAGCTTGATCCCGCTATCCACTCATACTCCTCACGCCAGAGCATTCCAATGCTCAATCCCCCGGCTTTCTAACCTGTGTTGCGGGGTAACCGTTACTATCGGGGCTATTTTATGAGTAATGAATGATGAATGATGAATGATGTTGTTGCTAAGGCTCAAATCAGCGTTACTTTATCAATAGAGGGCTTTTTACATCATAACTTTTGTTTCTGAAATTCATTTTTTGTCACCTGGAAAGACCTTTCCTCCTGCATTTTCATTAAGCTCTCCTAAGCTAAAAATAGTTTTAAAATAATACGACGTGCTCTGTCGTTGTGCTGTGATAGTTTTGGATAAGATCATTAAAGTGTAATGAAATTCGGTAATTCATTACAAATATTTCGTGTTAACTCACATGGATATGATTTGTATTAACAAAAAAAAGTTAAATTTGTTCGAATTTAAAAACCTAATCATTAAACTCAAAAACAACACGGGAATGAAAAAAATTTATCTCGGTGCATGTACTGTATGCACGGTTCTGGGTATGTCTGCTCAGGAAGTACTCTGGCAGAAAGACATCCAATCCACTACCCAAGATTTTCTAAGTCAGGTGACTACGACCATTGATCAGCAGTATCTTATTACAGGAAGCTCTATACAGAGCGACAAACTCCAACAAGGCAATAAACAGAACAACGGCTATGATTTCCATTTGATAAAATTGAATCAACAGGGTGAAGAAACTTGGGAAAAGTATTTTTCAGGACAAAATCATGACTATTTATCTGCAACGGTAAGTACTCAGGATGGCGGATTCCTTTTAGCCGGAACTTCGTATTCAGGAAAAGGACTCGATAAGAAAGGCGATTCCAAAGGCGGTTCCGATATCTGGCTCATCAGAATCAATGAATTCGGTGATGAATTATGGCAGAAAACATTGGGAACTTCTTCTGATGAGGAAGCCAAATCTGTTATTCAAACGACAGACTTGGGCTTTTTCGTAGCCGGCAATGTTCAAAACTCATCAAAGGGCTATGGTTCAAAAGATGTTTGGATAACCAGACTCGACAAAGACGGTAAAGAACTCTCCCAATTGATATTAGGTGGAAAAGGTTTAGACGAAGTGGAAAAAATGATTCCCACCAAAGACGGCGGAGCATTATTGGGTATTTATTCAAGAAGTTCCGAGGTTAAGGATTCTGGGATAAGAAATACTGAAGTAAAATCTTCCGATGAAAGATTAGTGAGTTCAACAGCCATAAGCCAGATGCCAAAAGCCAGCAGCAACTTCGGTGAAGGGGATTACTGGATTGTCAAACTGGATAAAAATGGAAAAGTAGAGTGGGAAAAGAACTTTGGAGGTAAGGGAGACGACCATGTGAGAACCTTGGCCTTAACATCAAGCGGTTATGTTATTGGCGGTGAATCAAGATCCGAACGATCAGGAAACAAAACAGTAGGCACCCAAGAAGGAACAGACCTTTGGTTGATTGCCCTTAATGAAAGAGGCGAGGAGCAGTGGCAAAAGTCCTACAATTTCAAAAATCGTGATATTCTGATGGGAATGAGTGTGATCCAGAGTCAAGAGACAAGAGCCAAGAATCAAGACATCACTAAAGGAATCTTATTAGGCGGCTATACCCAGGCCGAGGGAAGAATAGAAAAAGATGATGAGACCTTCTGGATGCTGTACCTGGATGGAAATGGAAATGAACAGTGGAGAAAACATATAACAGGAGAATCCCGACAAAAAGAGGAAAGACTTTCAGATTTAAAGCTGAATAGAGATGGTTCTATTGTGCTAGCGGGAACCAGTGCTAAAGAATTGGGGAAAGAAAACTGGAAAATCGTGAAGCTTGGCGACAAGCAGGTAAGTGATCTGATTGCCAAATATGAAATGAAGATCTACCCGAACCCGGTGTCCGATTATGCCTATGTAGAAATCGGCTTTGATTTTAAAGAAGCTGATATTATGCTGTATGATATGAGTGGAAGACAGCTTCAGAATTTCAAAACCAAGAACAGAGTGACTAAGATCAATACCCAGGCTTTGATACAAGGCGCTTATCTGGTAACTATAAAAACTGATAATAATAAAACAGCGAATGCAAAGCTGATTAAAAAGTAAAAAAACATTAATCATGAAAAAAATAATACTATTATTATTACTAATTGGAACGCTTGGTAAAGCGCAGCTTATTGGTGACGAACAAACCAAACAGGTTGTCCCTTTACCAGCCAGCGCAGAGTCTTACAGTCTTTCCAAAGTGGAGGCTATACCTATGGATTACTTCAGAGGAAAAGCCAATATTAATATCCCAATTTATACAATAAACGTTAACGGAATTAGCATTCCTATTTCTCTTGCGTATAATACAGGAGGAATCAAATTAAACGAGGTAGCGACTACGGTAGGGTTAGGCTGGTCGTTGAGTATTCCTGGAACGATTTCTCATAATGTAGTAGGTCTCGATGATCTGGATGTTCCGTTTTTCAAGAAAAATATAGCCGAATATGGAGCGTATAGTGGAACTATTACAGAGTCATATATGAACAATCAGATACGGGCTGATCTTGAAAGTATATACGGTGGTACTTACGATACCCAAAAAGATATTTTTGATTACAACCTGCCTACTGCATCAGGTTCTTTTCTGTTGAAAGAGAATAATCAGACTTTTTTAATTCCCAATGATGATGTTGTGATCACAAGAAATGATGGTAAATTTTATATAAAAGATACGCAGGGTATTGAATACTGGATGTCTCCAAGAAATTTGGTTATGCCTGAAGGTATGGGAGGTCCTACAGTGGCACATAAGACATTATACAATCTTGATGAACTTAAAGTTAATAGCAAATCTATTCTGTTTTCTTATAATAAGAATAATAGTTATACGGAAAGAAATATCAACCAGGTTGCTAATTTTAAAATATCATCCAAACCAGGTGGAAATTTTCAGGATCTGACTCGTCTTCCCAGATATGAAAAAACAGAAGCCTCTACTTCTTTTTCAGAATCTCTGATCAGTAAAATAAGTTTTGATAATGGGGAAATTAACTTTTTGTATTCCAATGATACTAATGCTGCATTTTCAGATGGTTCCTCATACAGAAAGGATCTGAGCGGCGGTTTGGGAGTTGCACTTCGTAGAATTATAGTAACCAATAAAGCTGGGGTTATTGTAAAAGATATTAGTCTTAATTATAGTTATTTTGAAACGGATAATGCGAATAAAACGTATGAAGATTACAGGCTTAAACTTCTGGGTGTTCGTGATAATTTGCAAAACACGGAATATTCATTTGAGTACAATGAGAAGTATAAGCTTCCTAAACGCAGCAGTAGTAATGATGATTACTGGGGATACATCAACAGCATCTATAATGGAGAAGTACCCAATATCCCCAATAAAGTTTACGATTATGATGTTCCTTTAGCAGAAATGGGCGCTATTTCTACAAGAAACAGAGAATCTAATGAAGAGTATGCTGTTTTAGGGACGCTGACATCTATAAAATACCCTACAGGAGCCAAGAAAAATTTTTATTATGAACTTCCTTACAACACAGTAAAGGAATCTATAGGAGATGCCGATGGATATTTAGGTATAGGGGAACTTAAAACAAGACGTGAAGAAGATGGGTTTGATGACACCAAAACATTCCCTGTTACATCGGCACATATACAGCAAATAATAAACCTTGGAATTAATGCCACTCCCAGAAAACTTCAAATAGATTTTTGGAACTCTTGTGAGAATGCAAAAAATCCTCCGGGGAGTCCGGAGACGATAGCAGAAACTGCCTGTTGGGGGTTTGCACAAACTGGAAGTAAAACTTTTTCCCAATATAGACCAGGCACTATTGACTGGGAAATCCCTGTTGGGCAGGATCTGATGTTGAATCTGTTTAAAATAGGAAAGTGTAATTGCAGTATTTATGGGAAGATTAGATATTCTTATCCTATTTATACAGATAAAACGAAAAAATATGGATCCCCTCGCATTCGTAAAATAGAAGATATTGATGCGAATAATGTTTCAAACGTTTATGAGTATGCCTACGGAAAATATAGCAATGGAGTTTTTATTCCTGATTTTCAGTTGAAACAAAAATATAATTTTTCATCTTTTATTAAAAGACAAATCAAAGAATATTCTGGAGGCACAGAGATTGGATATGCTTTTGAAAAATATTACCGTCTTCACAATTCCAGTCAGGGGAACACCAGCTATGGAAGTTCGGATGTCATTAATTATCCTTCTGTAGTAGAAATTACAGATAAAGGAAAAATTATAAGAGAATATGAAATTTCCAGCAGTTCAAATTATGTATACAATAAATGGAAAGGCGGGAGGTTAAAGAGAGAAATTTATCTGAATAAAGCCAACGATACCTTAAAAGTAATCAAAAACACATATCAGCTAAATACCTTAAAAAACAGTTTGTCAGAATTTACCACCAATGTTCCTAAAATAGCTGCCTTTTCTACAGATTTCGATATTGCAAAAGGAACAGCCATTGTGATGGATGTTCCAGTGGAGATCTATGCTGTGGAACAAAAAATGTACATGATTGAATCTGCAAAAATAGAACATGTGGAAACCACAACAAAGGAGTTTTTTGGAAATAAATCTATTCTAACAAAGACATTAAATGCCTATTGGGATACTGATGTTAACAAACCTTTCAATGTGAAAAGTACTGAAAATATTTTACCATCCGGGGAGAATATAAAAACAGAATATCAATATGCTCACCAAGCCGGAAATCAGCTGTTAATTGATAGAAATATGATTGCTATTCCCTTAGAAACAGCGACCACCAAAACCGCTAATGGAGTTAGCAATATAGTATCAAAAAGCAAAACAATTTTCCCTACGAGCCTTCCAATTTCTCAAACAGGATTTTTGGTACTCCCAACCTCAGTATTGTCTTATGATCTCCAAAATCCTAATCAGGGATCAACAGAATTGAGTTATGATAAGTATGATTCCAAAGGGAATATTGTGCAGTATACTAACAGAGCGGGAGTGTCAACAGTCATTATCTGGGGGTACAACCAAACTCAGCCTATTGCCAAGATTGAAAATGCAAAACTGGAAGGAATTGGGCAACCTTTTATAGATAGTATAGTGAATGCTTCTAATCTGGATGCCGCTGCTGAAAGAAATAATGATGAAACCAATCTGCACAATGCCTTTAAGGACTTTAGGAATAATTTATCCGGTTACCAGATCACAACCTACAGTTATGATCCATTAATAGGAGTAAGAAGTATTACCCCTCCCTCCGGAATCCGTGAAGTTTACCTTTATGATGCTGCCGGCAGGCTTAAAGAAGTCAGAGAACATAATAATACCGGAAAACTATTAAAAGAATTCAATTACCATTACAAAAACTAAGAAGATGAAAAAACTTATAATTCCCATAGGCATGCTGTTGATAAGCTATTCAGTTCATGCCCAGCTTACCCCGGGAGAAAACTATATCCAATCCAGGACCTATCTTGATTATAATGGAACGGCCCCTTCAAAAACCTCAGAAACCGTCCAGTATTTTGATGGTCTGGGAAGACCTAAACAGGTAGTGAATGTAAAAGCCTCTCCCTTGGGAAAGGACGTGGTTACTCACATTGAATATGACCAGTTCGGAAGACAGGTGAAAGACTATCTTCCTGTACCTCAATCAGGAACTTTGAATGGGGGGATTATTCCCAATCCTTTAGCCAATGCCAGCAGTTCTCTTTATGGCTCAGAAAAGATCTTTTCTGAGAAAATATTGGAAAACTCTCCTTTGAACAGGCTTCAGCAGCAGATCCAGGTGGGGAATGACTGGAGTACAAAGCCTGTGAAGTTTGGGTATGAAACCAATATAGGCAATGAAGTGTACCAGCATATTACCACCACCACCTGGGAAAACGGGGCCACTAAAAGTGGGATAAGTTTATCTCCGGCAGTTTTATATGCACCTGGTACCTTGTATAAAAATACAGTGACAGATGAAGATGGAAACCCAACGGTGGAGTTCAAAAATGGGAAAGGGCAAACCTTGCTGGTAAGAAAGCTGATGGGCTCCGCCGAGCAGGCAGATACTTACTATGTGTATAACGAATACGATCAGCTGGCCTTTGTAATTCCTCCCAATGCGGTTCAAAAACCTATTAGTGAAGCTCTGCTCAATGATCTCTGCTATCAGTACCGTTATGACGGAAGAGGAAGACTGGTAGAAAAGAAACTTCCCGGAAAGGGCTGGGAGTATATGGTGTATGATAAACAGGATAGGCTAGTTCTTAGTCAGGATGCCAATTTAAGGTCTCAAGATAAATGGCTGTTTACAAAATATGACCAGTTTTCAAGACCAATTTATACGGGAATATTAGACAGCCAGCCAGGCAGAATTCAACAGGTGGCTGCAATAGAAGGACATGGTTCCAATAACGAAGTCAGATCTGTTAACAGTTGGAGTAATAGTGGAATGGATGTCTTTTATACAAGTAATCAAGCTTATCCTGCAACTAACTTTAAGCTTTTAAGTGTCAATTATTATGATTCTTATCCTGCTTATGGTTTTAATCCAACTTTCCCCATTACCATTCAGGGAGAATCTACTTTAAAAGAAACAGTCTCCTCCGAAGGAAAAAGCACCAAGGGACTTCCTGTGATGAGTTTTGTTAAGAATGTTGAAGATGACAACTGGACCAAGAATTATACGTATTATGACACCAAAGGACGAGTGATAGGAACCCATTCCATTAATCATTTGGGAGGCTATACTAAAACAGAATCCAAGCTGGATTTTGCAGGAGTAGCTCAAACGGTGATCACCAAACATAAGAGACTGGAAACAGACCCAGAAAGAGTGATTACAGAAACCTTTGACTATGACCACCAGAACAGACTTTTGGTACATAAGCATCAGGTAGATGCTAATCCTGTGGAAATCCTTACCCAGAATACGTATAATGAACTTTCGCAGCTGGAATCTAAAAAAGTGGGTGGCATTGCTACAGGATCCGCGCTTCAGCAGATAGATTATAAGTACAATATCCGTGGTTGGATGACTAAGATCAATGATCCTTTGAATCTAAATGGAAAATTGTTTGGCTATGAAATAAAATATCAGGATCCATCTATTCCTACAACTTCCACGGCTCAATATGGAGGGAATATTGCAGAAGCCCATTGGAAAACACCAGATGATGACACCTATAAAGTATATCATTATGTGTATGATAAGTTAAACCGACTAAATCAGGCAATTTATAGAGAGCCGTATACAACAGCACCTGATAAATCCTTCTTTAATGAAGAGATCAATTATGATCTGAATGGCAATATTACCCGTCTTTGGAGAACAGGTAAAAGTAGTTCGAATATGGCTTTACTTGTAGACAACCTTACCTATATCTATCAAGGGAATAGGCTACAGACTGTAACAGATGCTACGCAGAATGAAGCAGGTTATGAAGGAGGAGGTAATTTGATGGAGTATGATGTAAATGGGAATATGATTACGATGAAAGATAAAAACATCAATTCCATTGTCTATAATTATCTTAATTTGCCTAATCAGATTTCAATAAGTCAAAAAGTTATGGGGCGTATTTTTAATACTGCTATAAACCATCTGTATCGTGCAGATGGAACAAAGCTTAGAAAAATTAATTATAATGCAATGCAGGGAGACATAGGAAACACCACTACGACCGATTATCTAGATGGGTTTCAGTATACCTACTATGATAATGGATCAATAGGAGGACCTTTATCACTAGATAAAACAAGTTTTGCTTATGAGGAACAAGCTTATGGTAAGAGTATGGGGCCTATATTTCCTTCTAAACCGAAGTGGCGATTAGACTTTGTGCCTACAACAGAAGGTTTTTACAGTTTCACAGAAAACCGTTATATTTACCAATATAAAGATCATTTAGGCAATGCAAGGGTAAGTTTTGCAAAAAACAGCGCAGGCGTTCTGGAAATAACAGATATAAACAACTATTACCCTTTTGGATTAAACCATGTAGGCGGAAATAAGGGTCTAATAGGTGGATATTTGAATTATAAGTACAATGGTAAGGAGTTGCAAGAAACGGGTATGTATGATTATGGCGCTAGGATGTATATGCCCGATATCGGTAGATGGGGTGTGATTGATCCGCTGGCTGAAACTTCAAGGAGATGGTCGCCTTATACATATGCTTTTAACAATCCTATGAGATTTATTGATCCGGATGGAAGACAAGCAACGGATATATACAAAATGGATAAAAGTGGCAATCTTACATGGATGGCTGAATCTAAAACGGATGTGATTTATACTGAAAAGAATTTTGATAGTAGTGGAAATCTAAAGACTGAAAATGATGGTGGATTTGAAGTTGGTGAAAAAGGCTTTATCAAAGAGAATACTCATCAATATTCAACAACTGGAGAGACATATTTGGACTTTAAAGGAGATGAAACAAAAGGTATGGATTATCTTAATCAAGTAGGAGATTGGATGAAATCGGGAGAAGTAAATGTAGAATTTGGAATACAGACAGCTGAAGTAAATGGTAAAGATAATACTGTTGTATATACATCTAATCAGGAAACGTTTACAAGTCCCGTTTATGATGGAAGTAATGTTAAATTACAAGGACATTTGCATCCTGGGACATGGAATCCCGAACAAATTTCAGGCCCATTAAATCCTAGTGGGTTTCGAATGTCAAAATTTCCACTAAAAGAAAATGGCTTTACCTCTAAGATAATGAGTAAAACTAATCGTGGAGATAGAGTGTCTGCAGAAACTATGCCTAATGCAGTGAATTTTATTTACGCTCCGGCACACAATACAACCATTATATATAATAGCTCTCAAATAATTAAAGCTTATGAAGGAAAATTTAAAAAAAATTAAAATAGTTCTCTTATTATGCATTCTTTTATTGAATTTTGGTTGCTCTGCTCAGACTCACCAAAAGAAGGATTTTTATAATTACATAGAAAAAATAATTGCTGAAAAGGAGTTTGCTTTTTTTGAAATAAGCTTAATTAAAAAATGTAACAATCAATATCTGTTCGGCTTTGCAAAAATGAATTATAATGATAATCTCTCTAACAGGATTAAGACTTATAACTATAAAGGCTCTTTAATAATCTTTGACTTGGGTGAAGAAAAAGATAAGCAGATTATTAATTTTTTCGATTCTTTTTTTGAGAAGACAAATCAAGATATATCTAATTTAAAGAAAGGCAGACAATCAACAATTGATGAAAGAGCACTCTATTTCGTAGATAAAAAATTCATTCCAGATTTTAATAGAACTCAGATTTTTGTGGAGAGCGACTGTGATAAAAGTGAATAGGATATTTTTTAATCCTCCTGCTAACATACGATTATCGTGTGGTAGATAAAATAAATCCTCGCATTTTGCTAGGGTTTTGTGTTTTATGTTGTTCTGTTTTTCTGTTTTGTAAATGAAAACAGAACAATAGAAATAAATCTTTGGGATAATGTTTAGGTATAGGATAAAAGGACTGAATTTTTTATATTTGTGGTAATGAATAAACCCCCGCTGGTGCGATTATTTTGCTCGCGCTAGATTAAATATAAACAGGTTGCTTTTTCAAAGCAGCCTGTTCTTATAAATCCCAAGCTGGATTTTGCAGGAGTAGCTCAAACAGTGATCACCAAACATAAGAGGTTGGAACCGATACAGAAAGAGTCATCACCCAAACCTTTGACTATGACCACCAGAACAGACTTTTGGTTCACAAACATCAGGTAGATGCTAATCCTGTGGAAATCCTTACCCAGAATACGTATAATGAACTTTCGCAGCTGGAATCTAAAAAAGTGGGGGGAATTGCTGCAGGATCTGCGCTTCAGCAGATGGATTATAAGTACAATATCCGTGGTTGGATGACTAAGATCAATGATCCTTCGAATCTAAATGGAAGATTGTTTGGCTATGAAATAAAATATCATAATCCTGTATCTTCAGCAAAATCACCCGGGAAGTTTAACGGAAATATTGCAGAGATCGACTGGAAGAATTCTTCAGAAGACATTCTGAAAAGATACAACTATGAATATGATCCTCTGAACCGTTTAAAAAATGGCTTTTACTCAGAACCTAATGCCACTAATCCTGGCAATGGTAATTTTGATGAATATCTTACTTATGACCTGAATGGAAACATTAATACCCTGCAACGAAAAGCCACCCCAATATCAGGTCAAACTCCTGCATTGGTAGATAACCTTGAATATAAATACACCGGAAACCGCCTGAATCAGGTGATAGAATCTGCAATGAATGATACCGGGTATGAAGGCGGAAATAATATAATAGATTATGATGTGAACGGAAATATGATTAATATGAAAGATAAAGGGATGAATACTATTGATTATAATCACCTTAACCTTCCCAATGCTTTCACAATTAGTAATGCAAATCCTATAATTGGGCAACCATTTAATGCTAACTTGATGTATTTATACCGTGCAGATGGAACCAAACTAAGAAAAACGTATTCAACGCGGCCTCCGAGAGGATCGGCTAGAACCAGTATGACCGATTATCTGGATGGCTTCCAATACTCATACCGGGAGGGTGGAGGACTCTGTCTGACCTGTCGTACCGAATCTGCTTTTGAAGAACAGGCTTACGGAAATCTCGGAAAAACTTTTCCTAATATAGGAGATCCGCCAGCATGGAAACTGGATTTTGTACCCACTTCAGAAGGTTTTTACAGTTTCACAGAAAACCGTTATATTTACCAATATAAAGATCACTTAGGCAATACCCGGGTAAGTTTTGCCAAAGACAGCGCAGGTGTTCTGGAAGTTACCGATACGAATAACTATTATCCTTTTGGTCTCAACCATATCTCAGGAATGTTTGGAACTTCTAATTTTGGAGGATTATATAGTTACAAGTACAATGGTAAGGAGCTGCAAGAGACGGGAATGTACGATTATGGAGCAAGAATGTATATGCCGGATCTAGGAAGATGGGGCGTTGTGGATCCATTGGCAGAGAAGATGACACGTCATAGTCCTTATAATTATGCTTTTAACAATCCTTTAAGATTTATTGATCCCGACGGTAGGCAGGGAAAAGATATAATAATAGTAGGATCAAATGTAAATTTTTCACAGGCAAAGAAAATACTTTTACAAACTAGTGCAGGTAAACAATTATGGAATAAATACAGTAAATCTAAGACAACAGATATTTATATTGGTTTTGGTTCAATTCCGACAAAAGAAGGAGCAGCAGGTAGAACCTCGTATGGTATTGAAAAAACTACTGTGGTGAAAGATGGTAAAATAAATATAGATCCAAAATCGGAAATATCTGAATTTAAGCCTTTTAATAATGTAGATGTAAGTAAAAGCAAAGGAAAAAATATTGCAATGATCTTATTGAATACCAATCCTGACAATGGATATTTTTCATCTACTGAAAAGGCTGAAAAATATCATTCTGAAAGATCGGGAGGAAAGGACAAAAATGACTACGATAATGCTGAGACAATTTATCATGAAATTAAAGCCCATGTGGATTTAGTTGGAAGTAAAGATCAACATGAAGCATATGGTTCTAAAACGGCAGGTTTAATGAGAGATGATATATCTCCCAAAGCAGGAAGTCCTGCTGAAACAATAATGAAACAACTTAAAACAGTTTATGAAAGTAATACTAAACCAAAAGATGAGAATGCTATTGAGTAAAATATTTATTATGTTATTTATAATAAATTATGCTTTTTTGTTTGGACAAAAAAATCAAGTTAGAATTAAGTATTCAGTTATAAAAGATTCATATTATCCAAATCAAAAAGATACTATAACGTATTACTACATTTTGAATACTAAAAATAAAATTAGAATTAAAAAACATATGCTATCGCAGTTTACGTTTGACCAAGATAGCTTGGCTATAAGCGGCTATATATCTGAGGTAAAAAGTAGAATTCTCTACTTTTCGTATGATAAAAAAGATGTACAGAAAATTGATTTACATCGTAAAAATACTAATATTAAATATTGGGGAAAATTTGGAAGCGATATTAATTTAATTCCAATTAATAATAAGACCTATAGTGTTATACAAAATAATATTATTCCTTCTCATAAACTTTATGTCTTTAAAATCATCTATTTAAAAGGATATTTATTTCCTAATAAAATTATATTCAGAGAAAAAGGATCACAAAAAGATTATATATCAGAAGGAATTCCTTTTTAACTATTTCTCGTTTGATATGAGTTATAAAAAAAGACCCTTGCAAATTGCGAGGGTCTTGCCTTACAAAAATGATCAGTATATTTACCAGTACCAAGATCATTTAGGAAATGTAAGGGTAAGTTTCGCAAGAAACAGCGCAGGTGCTCTTGAAGTTACCGATACGAATAACTATTATCCTTTTGGCCTCAACCATATCTCAGGAATGTTTGGAACTTCTAATTTTGGAGGGTTATATAGTTACAAGTACAACGGCAAGGAGCTGCAGGAGACTGGTATGTATGATTATGGAGCGAGAATGTATATGCCGGATTTAGGTAGATGGGGAGTTGTGGATCCATTGGCAGAGAAGATGACTCGCCACAGTCCATATAGCTATAGCTATGCGTTTGATAATCCATTACGATTTATTGATCCTGATGGACGTGCACCAATACCACCTGATATTATCACAAAAGTATTATCAAAAAATACCAAGACATATTCTT
Organism: Chryseobacterium nakagawai; assembly: GCF_900637665.1. Lineage (NCBI taxonomy): Bacteria > Pseudomonadati > Bacteroidota > Flavobacteriia > Flavobacteriales > Weeksellaceae > Chryseobacterium > Chryseobacterium nakagawai. Next base: position 3,716,827 of record NZ_LR134386.1, on the reverse strand, counting down.
CTGGAACACAATATGTATCAAGAGATGTATCCATGACGATGACTTTATTAATATATAATCCTGAAGGCTTGAATCTATCGAAAGCAGGATTTGGATCACAAGGGGTTATAGGGTGGAATGAATTCAACGGGCAAGCAAACAGATCGTTAGCAAATGGTAAAATACAGCAAGATGATAATATTAAAAATTTATCAATTGCATATAAAGTAATTACCGATGCAAATGAAATCAAAGGAACAGCAAATGTTATGACAATTACATCAAAAGATGTTTATAGTAGTAAAGACGGAACTAGTGCAAATGGTTTAACAGAAGGAATTGGAGGACAAATTGGAATTGTTAATTATCAAGGGGGTGATTTTAAACATACTATATTTCATGAATTAGGTCATATGCTAGGACTAGGTGAAGGATACAAACAGGCTGTAACTCTATATCTTAATGAAAATTCAAATACTATTATGGATAATAATGGGCGTTTCAATGTAACTACACAACAAAGAGCAGAAGCTGCCTGGGTCCCTTTAAATGTAAAGCAGGGAGATGTATACAAAGCTTCTACACCTGGAAATAATCCAAATTTTAGAAGGTCATCGGAATTAAAAAAAGCAGTTGAAAACTTTAATGAAATAAACACTCGATAAAGGGATGAAAAATATATTTATAATATTGACTTTAATAACTACAGTTTATTCTTGTCAACAAGATAAGAAAGGATATAAGCTTAAAAAAAGTAGCATTAAAAATGTCAGTTTTGAAATGCCTGTAGGTTTTTTATTAAAAAAAACGAATAGTGAAGATGCTGAAATTTATGATATCCTTTCTAATAAAAAATCGATTGGGACTGTCTATTTAGGTTCTTATTATAAGCCTTTTGTTGAAGATTATTCAATTACTGAAGAAAAAGAAGTTTACAGAAGAGTTGGATCAAAAGGAGCAAGGATTTATTATACACCTAACTTAGATATAGATTATAAAAACGGTGTATTTAATGATAATTACTATTACTATGATACTATTAATAGGAATATTGCTCAAGTCATGCTTCCTAAGAAACCTAATAAAGGACTAGTTGGTATTTATTTTGATAGCGTAGATATTCACAAAAATAAGTTTGCTATAATAAGCAATAATTTAAGTGATGAAAATAAAAAAATATTTTTAGAAATTTTTAAGACAATAAAAATAACCAAAGCTACTCAATGAGTGGCCCCGCTGGCGCGAGCGTCTCGCTCGTGTCGGTAGATAAAAACAAACCCACCGTTTTTTGCGGTGGGTTTTGTATTACAAAAATGGCTTTAAAAGTCTATTATCAGAATTTTATAATTGTCTTTAAAGTTCCTCCCCCGCTGATGCGAGGATCTCGCTCGTTCCTCTGTAGATAAGAAAAACCTCACATATCTGAGATTTTCTGTGTTATATTATTGCATTTTTTTACAAAATCTTTATTTTTTCTGATTAATAAAAATATCCCGTTCCCGCACGAATCCTTTCGTGTGGCATTTTTATTAAGAATTATCTATATTTACCAGTATAAAGATCACTTAGGAAATACCAGAGTGAGTTTTGGGAAAGACAGCGCAGGTGTTCTGGAAATTACCGATACTAACAACTATTATCCTTTTGGACTCAACCATATCTCAGGAATGTTTGGAACTTCTAATTTTGGAGGATTATATAGTTACAAGTACAATGGAAAGGAGTTGCAAGAGACGGGTATGTATGATTATGGCGCTAGGATGTATATGCCTGATCTGGGAAGATGGGGCGTTATAGACCCATTGGGAGAGAAAATGACGAGACATAGTCCTTATAATTATGCTTTTAACAATCCAATCAGATTCATTGATCCAGATGGAAGACAAAATAAAGATGTAATTATTACTGGAGGTGCAGCAGATGCTGCGTTAAAAGAATTGCAAAAATCGGTTTCTTCTGAACTTACTTTAAGTAAAGATAGTAATGGTAAAGTTTCCTATAAACAAAATAATCTCAGTAAAAAACTATCTGGAGATGCTCAGCAATTAGCTAATGCAATTGATGATCATTCCGTTATTGTCAATGCCAAAGCAGAGAATACAAAAGTTACATCAACAGGGAATTTATATGTTGGAGGTGCTTTTATGGGAACAAAAACTAGTCTTTTATTAAATAAAGAAGGCACATCTTTTAGTAAAATAGTAAATACATATCAAGAATTGAACCCAACTGTTTTAAGTACTGCTGATGATTCAATGGGAACTAATGGATCATTAACTTTACATGAATTTACTGAATCTTATCAAGCAGGATTAAAAACAAAAAATACCGGTATAGATGCTTCACCTCCATCTGGAAGGCCTGATTTCAATGGTCCTTTGCCTGATCTCAAAAAAAATAGCCAATATTGGGATGCGCATATGTCTGCGACTCCTCAAAATCTAAAAATTAACGAAATGTTTATGATGCTATGGGTAATAAAATAAGTACATATACAGGAGCTGCCAGAGTTGATTATACATTGCCAAGTGGAACAGTAATAATGACATACCCATAAATAAAACTTATAATGAAAAAAGCTATAATACTAATTATTTTTTTTACATTGATATCATGTAATAATTACAAACATTTTAAAAATGTTTTACCCACATATACTATTTATAAGATAGATTCTATTAATAATTATTATTTGATTTATGCAGAACGAAATAATTCTATTTTTAAAATAGTATCTAAAAAAGAGCATATAACAAAACACTATAAAAAAATAAAAATAGGAAATAATTATGATTTAAATTTAGATTCCAGAAGTTCTCAAACCCCTATCATAAATGGAGTAAAAATGTCTCCAGTTAATTTGATAGACAGTATGTGTTATAATTATGAAGAAAATACGCAAATATGTACAGACGCAAAAAATGGAATTTATGATTTATACACTACAGTAAATCTTAAAGGATTATATTATATAAAATAACCCTACGCTGCTACACGAATCTTTTCGTGTTGTGAAGTAATAATAACAACCATCCTTGCTACGTATTCTAAAACTTTTAGCGGATATTAAATAAAACCTCGTAAAATGCCAGGTTACTTATAATTATAAGTATCAAGGACAAGAGTTACAAGAGACAGGTTTTTACTCATTTAAGTGGAGAAATTATATGCCGGATGTAGGTCGTTTCTTTAATATAGATCCACTTTCTGAAAAATATGCTTATCAATCCCATTATAACTTTTCTGAAAATAGGGTTGTTGATGCAAGAGAATTAGAAGGTCTTGAAGCTGTAGATTTTAGAAAAAATGATAAGTATCAAAATCTTGTAGTTGTAGTTCAAGGCTGGTCAGGTAATACAAGAGCAGGTTATACACAAGCTCAAAATAGAGGTGATGGAACAGTTGATAAACAAGGGTTAGGCGCTTTACAGAGTCTATCTAATTCCAACACTAAAGTTGTAGTTTTTGACTCGTCTCGAAATGAGAATACAAAAAATGATATAAACTCAACAATTTCAAGTTTCAATGAAAATCATCCTGATGGTGTGGTAGCGGCTGTAGGACATAGTTTAGGTGGAGATAATCTTGTAGAGAAAGTAAATGAGAATAAGAATTTGAAAGTGGATTTAATGGTTACTTTAGATATAATGGATTTTATTTCCGATACAGAAATAAAATCTGAAAATGTATCAAAAGTCGTTAATTATCGTCAAACAAAAAACTTGTATGGTGGTGAGAAAGTGACAACTTCAGAAGATAATAAAACAACTAAAGTAATCAATGTTCTAGCTCCTAAATCAGATCATAGAAGCATAGATAATGATTTAAGTAAGAAAGTTACGGAAGTAGTAAAAAGAGAATTAATACCCAATCAATAATGAAAAAATTACCACAAATAATTTTGATTATTTCGTCAGTTTTTACTGTAATATTTTTATACCTTGATTTCGATTTTTTAGAGTTAGTTCCTTTAGTAATATTTTTACTGGCAATTAATTTTTATTTGATTTACACATACGATAGTATATTACTGAATTATATTTTAAATAGTTTATTAATTATTTTTCTAATAATTTGTTTCTCTTTTGGAGCAATACTAAGACAAGATTGGCATTTTATGGAATGAGCAGTATCAAATATATAAAAATCGCTGTTGTTCAAAGTCTTTTTACTTTGAACAAATAAAAGATGCCACTGCTATTTTTGCAGTGGTTTTTGTCTTTAATAAGAATTTTGATTTTTTTATATTTTCCAATATTAAAGATCACTTAACCAATAGAGTAAATTTCACCAATACAGCATTATCAACACCCATCAGTTTGTTCATTTCGTCCTGCCGTATTTTTTATTTTTCTTACCTCTATTCTAAAGCCCCCCGCTGGCGCGAGCGTCTCGCTCGTGTCGATAGATAAAAACAAACCCATCGTTTTTTTTGCGGTGGGTTTTGTATTACAAAAATGGCTTCAAGTCTCCGAATACTTTCTTCATGCTACCAAATCCTTTCGCATGTTGCACAAACTTTTTGTGTGGTAAAATAATAATAGCCATTATAATCTAAAACGAATAAGAACTTTTCAAAATTTCTCTTATATCATCACCACAAAAAATCATAAAACCAACATTTTCATCTCTCACTGAAAAATCGTATTTTTGTGCATCTAAAAAGTAAAAGAACGAATGAATTCCTACAAAAATCCATTGGAAGAGCGCTATTCCAGTGAAGAAATGTTGTTTAATTTCTCACACAATAACAAATTCCGTACCTGGAGAAAGCTTTGGATCGCTTTAGCAGAGATCGAAAAAGATTTAGGGCTTGAAATTACAGATGAGCAGATCGCTGAATTAAAAGCTAATGCTGAAAATATCGATTTCGATAAAGCAGCAGAATACGAAAAGAAATTCCGTCATGATGTAATGGCTCACGTTCACACTTATGGAGATGTGGCGCCTTCAGCAAAGGGAATTATTCACTTGGGAGCTACTTCAGCTTTTGTAGGAGACAATACAGATTTAATTCAAATCCGTGACGGACTTTTAATCTTAAAGAAAAAGTTGGTGAACGTAATGAAGAATTTAGCAGACTTTGCGATTCAGTACAAAGACCTTCCAACTTTAGGATTTACACACTTTCAACCGGCTCAGTTAACAACAGTAGGAAAAAGAGCAACCCTTTGGTTACAAAGTTTGGTTCTTGATATCGAAGAATTAGACTTCTTCTTAGAAACCCTTCGTTTCAGAGGAGTAAAAGGAACTACAGGAACTGCTGCAAGTTTCCTTGAACTGTTCAACGGAGATTATTCAAAAGTAAAACACTTAGATAAAGAGCTTTCAAAAAGATTCGGATTCGAAAAGGTTTTTGGAGTTTCCGGACAGACTTACGATAGAAAGATTGATGCGAAAGTAGTAGCTTTATTAGGAAACATCGCTCAGTCAGCTCATAAATTCACAAACGATTTACGTTTACTTCAGAACCTTAAGGAAATTGAAGAACCATTCGAGAAAAACCAGATCGGTTCATCGGCAATGGCGTACAAGCGTAATCCAATGAGAAGTGAAAGAATCGGAGCATTGGCAAAATATGTAATGTCTTTAACGACAAGTTCTGCAATGGTAGCTTCTACACAATGGTTTGAAAGAACATTGGATGACTCTGCAAACAAGAGATTAACCATTCCTCAGGCATTCCTTGCTGTTGATGCCATCTTATTGATCTGGAATAACATCATGAACGGAATCGTAGTATATCCAAACAGAATCAATAAACACATCGAAGAAGAACTTCCTTTCATGGCAACAGAATATATCATCATGGAAGAAGTGAAAGCTGGGGGTGACCGTCAGGAAATTCACGAAGTAATCAGAGTACACTCTATGGAAGCTTCCAAGAAAGTGAAGGAAGAAGGAAAAGAAAATGATTTGATCGAAAGAATCTTAAACGATGATTCTTTAAAGTTAGATAAATCGAAATTAAAAGAAGTTTTAGATCCTAAGAACTTTATCGGGTTCGCACCAATTCAGACAGAAGAATTCGTCAAGAATGAAGTGCAGCCGATTATAGATCAAAATAAAGACTTAATAGGATTAGAAGCTGATCTTAAAGTATAAAACAATATGCAGCCTTTTGGGCTGCATTTTTTATTTTAAACCCAACCATGAACAAAGTCCTTTTATTTATTACCTTAATTCCTGTACTGGCTTTCTCTCAGAAGAAAGACGTTTTGAGGTATTTTAAATCCAAAGATTCTTTGATTGGAGTCAAAAACCAGGCTGGAAAGATTATTATACCAGCAGAATTTAAAGATTATACCGGAATTAAAGAAGGCGAATTGGTAAAAGACGGGATAGAGAATGAAACGATTCTCTTTGCTGGTGGGAAAAGAGATGAAAAATATGAAAAAAATGCCTTCGGATATGTTTATGATAGAAAAGGTAATTTTTTATATAAGCCTTATTTATATGATAACGGAGCAGACTATTTTTCAGAAGGTGTCAGAAGATTTGTGAAAAATGGGAAAATAGGTTTTGCAGATAGAAACGGAAAAATAGCCATTCAACCTGAACATGATTTTGTCTCCTCTTTCAATTATGGATATGCATCCTTTTGTGATGGCTGTGATTGGGAAAAAACAGAAGACGAACATCGAAGTATTGTGGGTGGAACTTGGGGAGTAATGAACGTTAAAGGAGAAACAGTTCAGTCGGTTACTAAATATTCTGAAAAAGATGTTAATATTGATGGAAAATACTATCCATATTCATTTCAATACAATAAGAAGGAAGAGAAAATTATTCATTTTTTTGAAAAATACAATAAAATAATATCAGACGTTCATTATGTTAATGTATATAATGAGTTATCTGAAAAAGAAAAAAAGCTTCTTTTTGAAATTGTAGAAAGACCCCAAAAAAACTTTCCCTATTATCAAGTGAATACCTATGATTATCAAAAAATAAATTTAGGATCATTCGATGACTTGAAATTTTTCGTATCTGAAGATGGAAAAAGTGTTTATATCTTAAATTATGAAGATAAAATGATTTCTTTCGAGAAATGGTTGAAAAATGAAATACAACAAGCAGAACAATATCAGAAAGAGCACCCTAATAACCCAAACAAACTCAAAAGATAGCCAAAATTAAACTTAATGAGAAAAAATATATTGGTACTCATTTTTGCATTAACATTTGTGAAAAACCATGCACAAAGTGATAAAACAGTTTACTCAATCATAGATGCAGCGGCTCAAAAAGTTGCAGCAGAATCTAAAGCATATTCCGTTTCCGTTGGAGTTGTTAAAGACGGAAAAGTCTACACCAAGCACTTTGGTGAAATAGACAAAGAAAAAGGAAATAAAGCAAATAATGACACTTATTTCGCCATAGCCTCTGTCACTAAGCTTTTTACAGGGCAATTATTGGCTCAGGCAGTTCTGGAAGGAAAAATAAGCCTTGATGATGATGTACGTAAATATCTCAAAGGGTCTTACCCTAACTTAGAATATAATGGAGTTCCTATAAAAGTTCGTAACTTAATTTCTTACGAAACAGCACTTCCAAAAAATCTTCCTATTGATGATGAATTAAGGATAAACATGAACGATGAGACCGCTTTTCTTTACGAGAAGCTCAACAAAGGATATACGAAAGATGACTTTAAAAAAGATTTGGCCACTGTTACATTAAATACGGAACCAGGTAAAGAATATAAATACAGCAATTTAAGCCTTGAGTTGGCCGGTCTCATGCTGGAAAATATTTACGGGAAAAGCTATGAAACTCTTTTGAAAGAAAATATCTTCTCAAAAGCTGGAATGAACCATACCAAACTGGAACTTGGTAAAAATGAAGCTCAGGCCAATGGATATCATGAAAATTATCGTCTGATGCCCGTTTCACAAAGTCTTTTATGGGGCTCAGCTGGTTTGAAAACCGAATCTACAATGGGAGATATGGTGAAATTTTTAAAAGAAGAACTCAATCCGCAAGATAGAATAGTACAGGAGTCGCAAAGGAACATTAACAACAGCAAAGAAGGATGGTATGGATATTTTTGGGATAAATATTGGATTACAGAACATGGTAAAAGAGGATTTAAACATGGTGGATCCTATGGAATAAATACCTTGTTTACTGTATTTCCTGAGCTGAATATTGGAATCTGTATAATAGTGAACATCAATGGACCTGAAACATTTACCGCACTTTATAATGGAACGGATAGTTTGGTAGCTGATCTTATTTCAACCTCAGATAAAAAACAAGTATATGGATATTCCGTAAAGGGAGATAAAATCGTTTTTTCTTATACCCACCCGAAAAACCTGAACGGAAACCTTATCAATACTGTTACTGTAGCAGGAAGTTTCAATAATTGGGATCCTGAAAATAAAGGATATCAGATGATAAAAAAGGATAAAAACCTTTATGAATTGGAGGTTCCTGTATCCCATTTTGAAAAAGGAAAAACCTATTCTTTTAAATTGGTATTGAATAAAGAAGAATGGATAGGAGCCTCTAAAAATGCATCCAACAACGATGGTACCAAAGATCATAATCTGACATTGGTATTATAAGAAAAAGATTGAGGAAAAAGAAAGTAAAAAGAGTAAATTTGTACTCAATAATATAGAGCGGATGATAACGCTTAAAGTAGGATTAATACAGAAAGGATAGTAAGCCACAATCTGATATTGATTCTCTGAAACCCAGAAAAGTAAAAGAAAAATAAATCTAATATTAAAAATCTGACATCTAATGTCTAATAACAAAAGAATTTTCGTAGAAAAAAGAGGAATTTTCGATGTTGAAAGTCCAAAAATTTTTGATGAAGTAAAAGCAGTTGTTCCGGCAATTCAAAGTGTGAAAGTCTACAATGTGTATGATATTTTCAATTTGAATGACGGTGAGTTTGAAAAAGTATTGAACAATACTTTTGTAGACCCTGTTACTGATATTTTACATACAGAAAACCCTGCTAAAAGTATTCATTTCGGAATGGAGTTTCTGCCTGGTCAGTACGATCAGAGAGCAGACTCTGCACAACAATGTATTGCTTTATTGACAGAAAATGAAAAGTCAAAAGTAAGAAGTGGAAAGCTGATCGAATTTGTAGGAGTTTCAGAAGCTGATCTGGTTAAAATCAAGGAACTTTTGATTAATAAAGTAGAATCTCAGGAAAAAGACCTTTCTGTATTGGATATTCCTGCTGATGAAACACCATCAAAAGTTTTGATCCATGAAAACTTTATCAATTTCAATGACGCTGAACTGGAGAATTTCTATAACAATCACGGTTTTGCATTAGGCTTAGATGACCTGAAATTCATTCAGGAGTACTTTAAGACTGAAGCAAGAAATCCTACAGAAACAGAACTGAAAGTATTAGACACGTACTGGAGCGATCACTGTCGTCACACGACTTTCGAAACAGAATTGTCAGACATCCAATTTGAAGGAGCGTTCAAACAAACATTGGATACTATTTTCAATGACTATATCGAAAAAAGAAAATTCTTAGGCCGTGAGCTGAAGCCTATCTCCTTAATGGACTTAGCAACAGTTTGTGGTAAATATTTCCATAAAACAGGGAACCTTGATAATCTTGTGATTTCTGATGAGATCAATGCTTGTACCATCGAGATTGAAGCAGAATACGATGGTAAAAAAGAACCTTGGTATTTATTATTCAAAAACGAAACACACAACCACCCCACGGAAATTGAACCTTTCGGAGGAGCATCCACTTGCTTAGGTGGAGCGATCAGAGACCCTTTGTCAGGAAGATCTTTCGTATTTCAAGCAATGAGATTAACGGGAGCTGCAGACGTTTTAGAATCTGTAGACAAAACATTGCCTGGTAAATTACCACAAAAAACCATTACAAAACAGGCTGCGAACGGATATTCATCTTACGGTAATCAGATTGGTCTTGCAACCACTATGGTTTCTGAAATCTATGATGAAGGTTACAAAGCCAAAAGAATGGAAGTAGGTTTCGTTACCGGCGCTGTCCCTGTAGATTGGGTAAGACGTGAAAAACCTGCCAACGGTGATTCTATCATTATTTTAGGAGGAGCAACAGGTCGTGACGGAGTAGGAGGAGCAAGTGGAAGTTCAAAAGAACAAGATGAAACCTCTATTCATACCATGAGTTCTGAGGTTCAGAAAGGAAATGCAGTAGAAGAACGTAAGATCCAAAGACTATTCAGAAACCCTGAACTGACAAGATTGATCAAAAAATCAAACGATTTTGGTGCGGGAGGTGTTTCTGTAGCCATCGGTGAAATCGCAGATTCTTTAGAAGTAAATCTTGATGTATTACCATTGAAATACGAAGGGTTAAACGGAACAGAATTGGCTATTTCCGAATCTCAGGAAAGAATGGCCGTTGTGGTAGATCCGAAAGACAAAGAAAAGTTCATCAAATTCTGTGAAGCTGAAAATATTGTAGCGGTAGAAGTGGCAAAAGTAACAGATTCAGGAAGAATGCAGATGTTCTGGAAAGGAGACAAAATTGTTGACCTTTCAAGAGAATTCCTTGATACCAATGGATGTTCAAAATCTCAGGAGGTAAAAATCAACCACCTTGAAGAAGTAAAAACAGAAACTAAGGCGTTCAACGAAGAAAACTTTGTGAATACTTTAAAAGATAAAAATGTAGCGTCCCAAAAAGGATTATTGGAAATGTTCGACTCTTCAGTAGGAGGAACAACAGTTGCCATGCCTTTAGGTGGAAAATACCAACAAACCCTAATGGAAGGAAGTGTTCAGACACTCCCTATTTTAGGAGCAAAAGATATCAAAACCGTTTCCTTAGCGAGCTGGGGATTCGATGCTGAAATTTCTAAGCAAAATTCATTATTAGGAGCATCTTATGCCGTAATAGAAAGTGTTGCTAAGATTGTTGCGATGGGAGGTGATTATAAAAACATCCGGTTAAGCTTCCAGGAATATTTCGAAAAGTTAGGACAGTCTCCTGAAAAATGGGGTAAACCTTTAGCTTCACTTCTAGGAGCTTATGATGCACAGATCAACCTTGGATTGGCAGCAATTGGTGGTAAAGATTCCATGAGTGGAACCTATCAGGACCTGAATGTACCTCCAACATTGATTTCTTTCGCATGTGCAAACGGAGAAAAGCAAAACATCATTTCTCCTGAATTTAAAACAGCAGGAAACAAAGTATATTTATTCAATCATACTGCTCAGGAAAACGGTCTTCCAAATTATGATGCGTTGAAAAATGTTTATGAATTCATCTTCGAAAACATCAAATCAGGAAAAATCGTTTCCGTAAAAACAATAAAAGACGGAGGTGTAGCTGTAGCTTTGGCAAAAATGAGTTTCGGAAACAGATTGGGAGCGGAAATCAATGCTGATGAAAACACTTTATTAGCTAAAAATATCGGAAGCTTGATCATCGAAGCTAAAGAAGAACTAAGCAACATATCTCTTCAGCTAATTGGAGAAGTAAAAGATTCTGGGGTCTTAAAGATCAATGGTCTTGAATCCAGTATTTTAAATCTTGTGTCTGCTTACACTGGTACCTTCGAAAACCTTTTCCCAACAACAGAAAAAGAAAAGATTACGGTTGAAATTGATGAAAAATCAAACTCAATCAATCCAAGAAATATCATCATCAAAAAACATGGAATTGCACAACCTAAAGTATTTGCTCCGGTATTCCCAGGAACCAACTGTGAGTATGATACCTTAAACGCATTCCAGAAAGAGGGTGCTGTAGTAAGCAGCTTACCTTTAATCAATATTAGCCACCAATTGTTGGATGAAAGTATTGATGCTTGGGTAGAAGAGATCAGAACTTCTCAGATCCTGGCTTTTTCAGGAGGTTTCTCCGCAGGTGACGAGCCGGATGGTTCTGCAAAATTCATTGTAAACGTTTTAAAGAACGAAAAGATGAGAAATGCAGTTCACGAATTATTAGACAGAGACGGGATGATTATCGGGATCTGTAATGGTTTCCAGGCGTTGGTTAAATCAGGATTATTACCTTACGGAAGAATTAAAGATTTAGATGAAAACTCTCCGACATTGGCTCACAATGCGATCAGAAGACATATCTCTCAGATGGTAACCGTAAAAGTAGTAAACGATGAAAGTCCATGGTTAAAAGGAATGAAAGGACAAACCTTCACCATTCCGATTTCACACGGGGAAGGACGTTTCATGGCTTCAGAAGAAGAAATTAAGAAACTATATGAAAACGGACAAATTGCAACGCAGTACATTGATTTTGATGGAAACATAGCTCATGGAATGCCATTTAACCCTAACAATTCATTATTTGGTATTGAAGGTGTTACCAGCCCATGTGGAAAGATCTACGGAAGAATGGGACACCCGGAAAGATTTACGGAAGGCCTCATGAGAAATATACCAACCGCGAATTATCACAATATATTCAAAAACGGTGTAGAATACTTCAAATAAAAAATCAACCTCATAGAAATTCAATATCTATGAGGTTTTTTTTAACTATTTAATCAATAAGTTTATATTTTTGTATCATTACAATTAGAAAAAACAAAACGATAACCAATGAACGAAGACCATTCTTCTGGCCCCCAAAAAGAAATCAAAAGAATAGACGCAAATTACATTTCGCACGAGATACAACACCTCTTACATTTTGATAAAGGCTTTCCTTTTACTTTTAAAGAAGTTTTAATACGTCCGGGAAAAGCTGTAAGAGAATATCTTAAAGAAAACCGTGAAAAATATGTGAAACCAATCGTATTTTTGGTTTTCGCGGCAGTTCTTTATACTTTTATTATTCATTTATTGCATATTGAAGTGCTCATATTTAATATAAAAGGATTTGAGGAAACCAAGCAATGGGAACATAATATAAATACCGAAGTTATCAATAACTGGATAGATTCTCATCTTGGATATTCTGCCTTAATCATTGGATTTTTTATGGCTTTATGGACAAAAATTTTCTTTTACAGAAAAGGGTATAATTTATTTGAAATATTTGTATTACTAGCTTATCTTTTTGGAGTATTTTTTATTTCACTTTTATTCTTTTTATTGTTGTCAAAGCTTACAGGAGTGTTGATTATCACCCAAATTGGTGTGTTTTTGCTTCAGATTTACTTTGTATGTGCAATAGGTCAGTTTTTTGGAGAAAAGGTCTTTTTAAATTACGTTAAAAGTTTAATTTGTTTATTTTTAGGAGTTGTTACCTACAAATACACTTTGATTTTATTGGCTTATTTGATACATCTTTTTAAGTGAAATATATTTTCATAGGAAAGCTACAACATTTTAGGAATCATAATATATCATTAAAAATGAATTTGAATACCTCAAATAACAATACAAGAAAAATGATCATCATTCATGGTGATCATTTTTCATCTTTAGACGGTTTTTACGAAGAAGCTTCCAATGTTTTAATGAAAGATACAGATTGGAAAGTAGGAACATTAGATGGCTTTGATGACATTCTTTATGGCGGTTTCGGGATCTTTGGAAACAAGGATGAGGTTGAAATCCTCTGGAAGGAATCACAAAAATCAAGAGACGATTTAGGTTTAAAAGCTACTCAGGAGTTTTACGAAAACAAAATCAGGCAGGGAAAACCTTTTAACATAGAACTGATTCAGCAAAGATTAGATGATCTGAATGAAGGAAAAGAAAAAACATTGTTTGAAATCCTGGTAGAGATCATTGAATCACACTCCAATATTAGGTTAACTTTGGATTGATGAGTAATGGGTAATAGGTGGGAAAATATTAAAGGTAAGCTTCATCAAAGATGAGTTGAGGATATAGCTTATAAAAATAGCTTGAGCTATCTTCTTTAACTTTTCTTAATCGCTTAAAAAATCTTAATGGTTCAAAATCTTTTTAATCCAATTCTGTATTAAAAAATCTCTCACAGATAAGGTTGATTCAGTAGATTTTATTTTACTTTGAAAAATATTTTAAAACTCTAATCCATATAACATGTGATGGATTACAATCAATAAACAAAAGAATTAATTGAATGAAGAAAATTGTTTACGGTCTGTTCTTTGGGGATAGCATAACCTATGGAGAATATGACGGCGTTTTTGGAGGTTGGGTAGATATTTTAAAGAGGTATGCACTACAACGTTTCCATGAGGGAAATGGTGATGAGCTAATTTTGTTCAATTTAGGGATTGGTGGCGAAACAACAGAAGGCTTGTTGAAACGAATGCCGGTAGAGCTGGAAGCAAGAAATTCAGCCGATGGAAACTTAATTTTCATAAGCTATGGAGCGAATGACCTTGCTGTAAAAGAAGGAATACAGGTCGTGAATCCTGAAAAATTTAAAAATAATATCATCACAGCTGTTCAGCATGCCCAACAGTTTTCTAATGACATTTATCTGGTAAGCATTCTTCCTATATCTAAAAATATAGATGGAGTAGTGGTGAGTTCAGGAAAACTAAGATCAAATAAAGAAGTGATCGTTTATAACCAGATTCTTAAAGATATTGCAGCAGATCACTCTTTAAGATATATTGATTTTTATAACGGAGTATTGGACGATAAAGAAGTTCTTTTCTCCGCAGATGGAGTTCATCCTAATGAGAAAGGCTATGGAATAATGGCCGAAATTGCCATTCCAATCATTGAAAAGTATTTATAATGCCTTATTTATTTTCTTACGGAACCTTACAGAAAGAACAGGTTCAGCTCGAAACATTCGGACGGATTTTACAGGGTGAAAAAGATGTTTTATCCGGATACAAACTGAATATGCTCGAAATTACAGACCCGGAAGTTCTAAGAAAGAGCGGGGAGAAATTTCATCCTGTTTTGGAATTCTCAGGAAATACTGATGATAAAATAGAAGGAATGCTGTTTGAAGTGACAGACACAGAAATTCTTCAAGCAGATGAATATGAAGTAGACGACTACAAGAGAATTGAAGCCGTTTTTAAATTCGGAAACAAAGGATTTATCTACCTTGCAGCATCTTCTGAAGAATAAAATACAGCTTCTTTTTATAGATGACTTCAAAAATATGAACTATAAGCATAATACATATCAATAGAAACAGGCTTTAGCCTGTTTTGTATTTAAAAACAAATCCATTGGCTTTAGCCAAAACATAAAAAAATTGCCTGATCTACAAATCTGCGAGCATTTTAAAAATAAAAATCAATTTATTTGTTACCCTCAGCAGTAAATTATCATTAATTTTAAAAATCCCTGCTGACAAACAGTTGTCACGACGCCTTTTTATCTTTGTCATACAACAAAAAAATAAAAAATGAATAACGTAAAAATGGAACCTTTCAAGGTGATAGGAATCGCAGTAAGAACAACCAACGAGAATGAACAGGCGGCAAAGGATATTCCGGTATTATGGGAAAAATTGATGCAGGAAAATATATTGGAAAAGATTCCTAATAAAATAGACAATACCATTTATTCAATCTATACAGAGTACGAAAAAGATCATACAAAACCGTATACTACACTGTTAGGATGCAAAGTTGAAAACCTTGATCATATTCCCGAAGGTATGATTGGAAAATCTTTTGAGGGTGGCAATTATGTGAAGTTTACGGCAAAGGGCAATCTTGCAGAAGGTTTAGTCATCAATGAATGGTTTAAAATATGGAATATGGATCTGGATAGAATGTTTACCGCTGATTTTGAAATATATGGAGAAAAAGCGCAGAATCCAGCTGATGCAGAAATAGATATTTTGATTGCTGTGGAATAAAACTCAAAAGACTAAGATACCTGCCTTTATAAACATTTAAATGGAAGACATGACACACCCCTCCTTCGGAAGGATGTTAAATCAAAGATTTGACGGGGTAGTTAAAAAAATACTTCCAATATACCAGAACCCCAATAATCACAGAAGCGATAGCTATGAGTACAACTGCACCGGCTGCTATGTCCTTGATAAATCCGATTCTTTTGTCAAAATCAGGTTGAATGATATCACATATCTTTTCGATGGCTGTGTTGAAAATTTCAGCGCTTAAAACAGCTACAGATGCCATAATAATTAAAGCTGCGTCAATGTAAGTAAGCTTTAAATAAAAAATAAGGAAGAGATTAACAAAGAAGGCAAGAAGCTCAATCTGAAAATTTCTTTCTGTTTTAATCATGATAAAAACACCCCGGAAAGCATTCAGAAAACTTTTATAGAGAGGAGGCTTCTGCATGTTTTTTTACTTTATTTCAACAAAGATAGCTTTTGTATTTTGATTGTTGCCACTAATCTGTTATATTTGGATTATTAAGATTAAAATATATTCAGTGGTCAATATTTTGATATAAAAATATACCGCTATGGAAACCAGAACGTAATATCGGGTCTGAAACCCCATTGACGATCTTTGTTAAAAACTCGTCGGGAATATTCTTTTCTTTGTTGTATGTATTTATTATATTTGTAGAAACTTATTTTATAAATCTATGAAATTTATTATTTCAAGTGGTGAACTGCAGAAGGCGTTGCAAACTGTAAGTGGTGTAATATCAAGCTCTCAATCGAGACCGATTTTAGAAAACTATCTTTTTGAATTAGACGGAAATAATGTTACCATTACAGCATCTGACGGCGAGACAACTCTTGTAACTTCTCTGGAAGTAAAGTCTGATGACTCAGGTAAATTTGCTGTTCCTGCTAAAATTTTTCAGGATTTTATCAAGACATATGGAGAACAGCCTTTAACATTTGTTGTAAAGGACAATGCGGAAGGAACTGGAAGCCAGCTTGAGATTTTAGATGAAAAAGATAATTTCGCAGTAGCATTAGATAACGCTGATGACTATCCCGAATTGCCAGAATTCGACGCTTCTCAAAGCGTGGTAATGCCGGCAGGAGTATTGTCTGAAGCCTTAACCAATACATTATTTGCCACCAGTAACGATTCACTTCGCCCAGTAATGACAGGAGTATTATTCCAGTTTACAGAAAACGAAACCAATTTCGTTTCTACAGACTCTCACAGGCTTGTTGTTTATAAAAGAGCAGACCTGATGAATGCTGAACCAATGGAGTTTATCATGCCTAAAAAACCTTTGAATATTTTCAAAAATATTCTGGCAAGTTCCAATGAAGACGTGAAAATCGACTTCAATGAGAATATGGCTAAATTTACTTTTGGTAAGCACATATGGATCTGTAGACTGATTGATGGTAAATATCCAAACTATACAGCGGTAATTCCTAAAGAAAACCCGAATGTATTGACCATAAACAGAAACCTTTTATTAGGAGCTATCAAGAGAGCATCTATCATGTCTAATAAATCTACCAATCAGGTAAGATTCAAGCTTTCAGGAAATATTCTTCACCTTCATGCAGAAGATACTGAATATGCAAACAAAGCAGATATGCAGATTCCTTGTGATTACAACGGAGAAGATATCAACATCGGATTCAGCTCTAAATTTTTAACTGAAATGTTGACAATCCTCGGATCTGATGATATTACAATGAAAATGTCTCAGCCTAACAGACCAGGAATTATTGAGCCCCTTGATGGTCTTGAAGAAAACGAAAATATCTTAATGTTATCAATGCCGGTAATCGGGTTATAAGATTAAAATAACAAATAGTAAAAGCTGGAGTGATCCGGCTTTTTTTGTTTTCAGGAAATATTTTCAAACCTTACCCCCAAGCTTAATTAGGATCAACTTGTTGATTCCATCTTGGTTCTCTGAAATCTACAGAACTATGGTAAAAAACTTTGCGTTAAAAACCACCTCACAACCACACATATTATTACATTTTCAGAAAAAATAACGTTATTTGTGTAGGATTACAACTCTCATTATGGATGTGAAAATACAATCTTACTCTTCTTCGGATTTTCTTTCAGAATTTACTACTGAAAATTATACTGTGATGATATGGAACGGAGAAGGGATATTTTCTGTGGATGAAATCAATTACCCTTATAATGGTTATCATATTCTGTTTCTTTCTCCTTATCAAAAGTTGAAACTGATTTCGAATACCGATGAAAACATTCAAATGCTGTTTTTTCATGGTGATTTTTACTGTATAGAATACCATAAAGAAGAAGTAGCATGTAATGGACTTCTTTTCAATAATATCTATTTGAATCCCAGTATAGAACTTTCAAAAGATAATTATGAATATATCTTAGAGCTTTTTAATCATATTAAAAAAGAAGAATCTGAGAAACACCAATTTTCACAATCTATTATTAAAACTTATATCCAGTTGATTCTTGCTATTGGCAGTAAGCAAAAAAGCGGGATTGAAAATAGCTCAGTAGTCAACGAAAAGTTACCCAATAAGTATGCTGCGGAATTTCAGAAATTGCTCGAAGGTAACTTTAAAAATGAAAAAGAGCTTTCATTTTATAGTGATAAACTCAACATTACGAACAATACCTTAAGTAAGGTTGTCAAAAAAGAATTTGGCAAGACCCCTAGTCAGCTGATGAATGAGAGAATTATTCTTGAATCTAAAAAACTGCTTCATTTAACGTATCGCTCCATAAAAGAGATTGCCTCAGAATTAGGATTTGATGATGAATTCTATTTCAGTAGGTATTTCAAAAAAACAGTGGGCTGTTCTCCAAAACAATACCGGGAAAAAGTGGGCATTTCTATAGTGGCAAAAATGTCCATGTAATGTCCTGAAATATCTATGGTTAGGCTGTAAGCATGTGAATACCTTTGTTTAAAAAGTAAATCATATGCAAAACAGTAGTTTATACAACCGTTTATTAAAGTTGGATGCGTATTTCTTCAACTTTCTGAGAATATCAATATTTATTGTCATGGCCTGGATTGGTGGGCTTAAAGCCTTTCAATATGAAGCTGACGGAATAGTACCTTTTGTTGCTAATAGCCCTTTCATGAGCTTCTTCTACAAAAGTGCAGGAAACAAAGTACTAAATGAAGATAAAAAGCTTGTTTCGGAATATACTTTATATAAAAATCCGGAAGGAAAAGTGGTAAAGAAAAATATTGACTGGCATACACAAAACGGTACCTATACTTTTTCTTACGGATTGGGTACGATGATTGTCATCATAGGAATTGGGGTTTTACTGGGAATTTGGTTTCCTAAAATCGGAGCAGTAGGAGGAGCTTTGACGTTTTTGATGTCACTGGTTACTTTATCTTTTCTGGTGACTACTCTTGAAGTATATGTTCCTAATCTTGGAGGTGATTACCCGACCCCTCAATACGGATTTCCTTACCTCTCGGGAGCGGGGCGCCTCGTTATAAAAGACATCATTATGATGGCTGGCGGATTGGTTTTGTTTTCCGATAGTTTAAAGAAAGTTTTAAAGCCGTTAGCGTAAGGATTTTAAATTGCTTACTAAAATTGTAGGAAATGCAGAGTATAGATTGATTTATTCAGTCTTCCGATGAAAAATAAATGAAAATTAATTCTCTTAAAATCACTCTTAAATTTCTGTATTTCTCAAAAAAACACGACATTTGTACCGCGAAAAACCGACTCAATAACGGGACGGAAT
Source organism: Chryseobacterium nakagawai (assembly GCF_900637665.1). NCBI lineage: Bacteria > Pseudomonadati > Bacteroidota > Flavobacteriia > Flavobacteriales > Weeksellaceae > Chryseobacterium > Chryseobacterium nakagawai. The sequence goes on along the minus strand of NZ_LR134386.1, from coordinate 3,697,358 downwards.
TTCAAATAAAAGTTTCAAAAATAGTACAGATGGAACCTCATGTTTCGTTTGACGAATTAAACAAGTAGATAGATAAGCAAATGAAAATATCAAACAACTGGCTGAAAGACTTTGTAAAAACGGAATTGAAAACTGAAAGAATCGGTGAATTCCTTACAGACATAGGTCTTGAGGTTGAAGGGATAGATAAATTCGAAAGTGTAAAAGGCAGTCTGGAAGGCATTGTTGTAGGTAAAGTGTTAACCTGCGAAAAACATCCGAATGCTGATAAACTGAAGAAGACAACAGTAGACGTTGGAAACGGAAAAATATTGAATATTGTTTGCGGAGCTCCTAACGTAGAAGCAGGGCAAACAGTTCCTGTAGCCGTTGTTGGAACGAAGATCTATGATAAGACCGGAAACTTTTTTGAAATTAAAGAAGCGAAAATTAGAGGTGAGGTTTCCCAAGGGATGATCTGTGCAGAAGATGAACTTGGCTTAAGCGAAGATCACGGAGGAATCATGGTTTTGGATGAAACCAAATATGAAGTAGGTAAAAACTTTGCAGACTATTTTGAATTAACGAATGATGAAGTTCTTGAAATTGGGTTAACACCCAACAGAACAGATGCTATGTCGCATTATGGTGTTGCAAGAGATCTTCATGCGTTTCTTTCTACAAACCAGCAGAAGTCTCAATTTAATAAAGTAGCTTCAGAAGTCTTAAATAACGAAGGATCTCACGATTTCAAGCTAGAAATCGAAGATGCAGAACTTTCTCCAAGATATATCGGTGCGGTAATTGAAGATGTAAAAGTTGCAGAATCTCCCAACTGGTTAAAAGACAGATTAAAGGCCATCGGACTAAGCCCGATCAATAATATTGTAGATATTACCAACTATATTCTTCACGGGTACGGACAGCCGCTTCACGCATTTGATGCAGATAAAATTGCAGATAAAAAAGTGAAAGTAGGAGTGGTAAAACCGGGAACAAAATTCACTACCCTTGATGGAGTAGAAAGAACACTGAACGGTACTGAGATCATGATTAAAGATGGTCAGGATACTCCAATGTGTATTGCCGGGGTTTTTGGTGGTGAAAATTCAGGTGTATCTGAAACGACAAAAACAGTTTTCCTTGAAAGTGCTTACTTCAATCCAATTGCGGTAAGAAAAGGAGCAAAACTTCACAGTTTAAATACGGATGCTTCTTTCAGATTTGAAAGAGGGGTAGATCCAAATCTTACAAGAACAGCTATTACGCACGCTATCAAAATGATTCAGGAAATTGCTGAAGGTAAATTGGTAGGGGAGCTTTTAGAAGAATATCCTAAGAAAATAGAAGATAACTATGTGATCATAAGGTTCTCTAAGATTGAACAGATTTTAGGAACAAAAATTCACAGAGAGAAAGTAAAAGAGATCCTGAAGGCATTGGAAATCCAGGTTTTAAATGAAATTCCTAACGGCTTTGAAATCTCTGTTCCTGCTTACAGAGCAGACGTAACAAGAGAAATCGACGTTATTGAAGAGATTTTAAGAATCTATGGATATAATAAAATTGATGCTCCTCAGAAGATTTCATTTACACCGGTTAAGCTAAGTGCAAACGATCAGGATGAATTGGAAAACAGCTGGGCAAGATCTTTACAAAGTCTTGGTTTCAATGAGGTAATGAACAACTCATTAACTTCAGTAAAAGACGAAACAGATGCTGTAAAACTATTAAACCCTCTAAGTGGTGATCTTGCATTCATGAGAAAATCTTTATTAGAAGGGCTTCTTCAGAATACGGTTTATAATATCAACCGAAAGAATGCAGACATCAAATTCTTTGAATTAGGAAAAATCTACCACAAAAGAGAGAAATACGAAGAAAGAAAACAATTAGCCATTATTGTTTCGGGAAGAGATGTAGCTGAAAACTGGTTACAGCCTAAATCTGCAGTAAGCTTCTACAATCTTAAAGCATATGTAAACGTTTTATTGGAAAGATTAGGAGTAAACTATAAAGAAGTTGCTTTATCTGATGATAGATTTTCTGATGCATTAGCTTATGAAGCAGAAGGTAAAGTCTTGGTAAGAATCGGAAAAGTAGCTCCGGCATTGTTGAAGGATTTTGATATTGATCAGGATTGCTTCTATGCTGAAATTGAACTTGAATGGGCTCAGGAATTACGTTCTAAAAATGAATTGAAATTTAAAGATATTCCGAAATTCAATAAGATCAGAAGAGACTTAGCGTTATTGATTGATAAGACTGTTAATTATCAGGAGCTATACCAGACAGCGAAGAAAAACAAATCCCCATTCATTAAAGGGATTAACTTATTTGACGTATATGAAGGGAAAAATCTTCCTGAAGGTAAGAAGTCTTACGCTATGAGCTTTGAGTTGTTAAATGAAGAAAAAACACTGGAAGAAAAGGAAATCACTGAAGTAATGGATTCTCTAATTAAATCTTTCCAGAAAGAATTCAATGCAGAATTGAGATCTTAATTTTAAAAGATTACAGAAATATATAGAAACGGACTTTTTAAAGTCCGTTTTTTTTGTTTTTAAATTATTCTAGGGATTAAATAGACTATGAAATAATATTCTAAGTGTCTATGTAGTTTAAAAAAAATAACCATGCAGTAGAGGTATATATTATTTTAGTTGTGCATTCGTGGCCATTATAAAAGCATATATTAGCAGTAGATAAAATCCTGGTGCTTTAAAGAACATTCAGACTACACATCACCTTGCGCCTTAGTATTTTCCAATCTATCAAATAAACATTCCAACGTTGAGATGGCTTCGTTTTGCTCTATGATGAAGTAAAAAATTTCAACTGTTAAAGAATAATAAAATTGATAGTGGCCCGTTTAAATAAGATAAAATCCGTAAATTTGGGTTAATTCAAAAAGTAAAAAATGAAAAATCTTTTTTTAAGTATATGTACAGCAGCAGTATTGGCATCATGTGGAAGCATGACAAGTCCATCTGCTTCTAAAGTAGGAAAAGCTCAGCCGGCTCTTGCCAATACAAAATGGACACTGGCCGATAACGTAAAAGGTAAAATTCCAACATTAAATATTGAAGGAGAAAAGATCAACGGAAATGCTGGTTGTAATAACTATTTTGGAACAGCTACGATAGATCCTTCTACAGGAGGTTTTTCAGCAGGCCAGATGGGGTCTACCAAAATGATGTGTAACAATATCGGAGTAGAGCAAAACTTTATGGATATGATGGGGAAAGCTAACAAATATGTAATCTCAGGAAATGTACTGGAGCTTTATAAAGACAATCTTTTATTATTGAAATTCAATAAATCAGAATAAAAAATAAAAGGAACTCAATTTGAGTTCCTTTTTTATGATTTAGATGTTATTAATCTTCCTCTTCTTCGTCGTACTTAGCCAACTCTTCATCGCACCATTTGAATGCTGATTCTACCACTTTCGTAGCTTCGTCTGCCATAGTTTCTTCATCGTCTCCTTCAAGATCATCTAACCACTCAACTTCCTCTTCCTCAACATTTAGGATAAATCTTGGATATTCTGTGTGGACTACGAATAGATCTTCTGGAAATTCCGAATTATCTGCTAATAAAAACTTTGGTAATTTCATTTTTTTAATGTTTTAACTTTCTCAAAGATAATAAAATTATTGATATTTATTCTTGTCGATCTTAACTTTTTGTAAAACTTTATAACGTGTTAATGTTGTTTTTTTTAGAGTATCCAGAGGCTTAAATGTAACGGTTAATTGGGGGTTTACAGTGCTGATGAGTTCTGCTAATTGTACTTTCTCCAAATCTTTTTCTTCAATAATAAAAAACTTCAGCGGAACTTTATCTAAATTTTCAGATTTTAAAAATTTAGTAATCGCTTTTCTGTTTTCAAGATAATTCCCTTTTGAAAGCCATGTGAAGAGCATTCCGGACATTAAACTTAAAATACCAATAACATACACTTTAGTATGGAAGACTTCAAACAGTTTTTTAAAATAAACCAACCAGAGAGGAAAGCTAAAGGGAGCTAGTAATCTATAATCCATAGGGTTTATAGAATAGAAATACTGTATAAAATAAGAACAGACAATTCCTAAAATTCCTATGAAAATACAAAAGAACTCAGGATCTGAAAGCTTTTGCTTAATAAAAAGGAATGCCATGAAAAGAATATTTAATACACCAATTCCGTAAATTCCATAATTGATAATACCACCGGCAGGATTGGCCATATGAATAAACGGATTAAAAGTAGTACTCAATCCCTGGAATAATTCTACCAATAATTCAGGAGTCGTGTGAAGGCCTATTTCCAAAAAATCCTGTACATAGTCTTTATTAAAATAATCAATGAATAAAAACTTATACAATACAATGAAAATCATTCCTATAGCTGCCGAAATGATGAAAGAAAGCCCATACTTTCTTTTCCAGAAGATAAGTCCATACAAGCCTGTTCCACCAATGATAAAGAGTGCACTATATCTTATATTATACAGTATAATCAAAGAGAGGGAAAGGTAAAAAATCGCTTTCCAGCCTTCTATTTTTCTATCAATAATAAGGGCTGAAGTGTACAGAAAAAGGAATACGAAAGGTAAAATAAGTGCTTCACTCATCGTAAAAGCAAAAATGGAAAGAATGCTGAATAAGCTGCATACCACAATTGACTCCCTGAAATAAAATTTCTTTTGCCAAGCGAATAAAATAATAAACAGACAGCCAAGAATACCGATTAGTTTACTGCTCCAAAACTCATCCAATCCAAAGTAGGTAAAGAATTTTATGGCTGAAGGATAGCCCAGAGGAGTTGTAGTATTATCAATGACAGGCAGTCCATGAGCAAATCTCATATAGCGGATAGAATCCGGATTTACTCTTCCTTTTTCATTGAGTAAAAAACGAAAAATGGTCATCACTATAGTAATGATGACCAATAATATTTGAATATTTTTCTCTTTAATTTTCATCAAAGCTGTAGTTATTTAGTATAAGTAGAGGTTGAGAACCCAAATTTATAACTTATAACGCACAACTCATAATTTGAATAATTATTTTAAAAACATTTTTGAAACTTTTTCAGCTTTTTTACTTTCAGAGTAATCGTAGAAGCCTTCTCCTGATTTTACTCCTAGTTTTCCTGCTGTTACCATGTTTACCAATAATGGGTTCGGGGCGTATTTAGGATTTTTGAATCCGTCATACATTACGTTTAGAATCGCAAGACATACATCAAGACCAATGAAATCTGCCAATTGAAGTGGTCCCATTGGGTGAGCCATCCCTAATTTCATTACCGTGTCAATTTCCTCTACACCAGCTACACCGTTATAAAGTGTTTCAATAGATTCATTAATCATTGGCATTAAGATTCTATTGGCTACGAAACCTGGATAGTCATTCACTTCTACAGGAACCTTTCCTAATGATTTGCTCATTTCATAAATAGCATCAAAAGTCTCTTTAGAAGTAGAATATCCTTTGATGATTTCAACCAGCTTCATGATAGGAACCGGGTTCATAAAGTGCATTCCGATTACTTTATCTGCTCTTTTTGTAGCAGCAGCAATTTTCGTGATAGAAATAGAAGATGTATTAGTCGCAAGGATACAACCTGCAGGAGCCGATTCATCCATCTGACCGAAGATCTTTAATTTAAGATCAAGGTTTTCAGTAGCAGCTTCTACAATAAGGTCAGCAGCTCCCACAGCATCATTAAGAGCGGTGAAAGTAGTGATGTTTCCCAACGTTTCAGCTTTTTGCTCTTCAGTAAGGTTTCCCTTTGCAATGATTCTGTCAAGATTCGTAGTAATGGTTTTCAGTCCTCTGTCTAAAGCTTCCTGAGATACATCTACAAGATTTACTTTAAAACCGCTTTGTGCGAAAGTATGTGCAATACCATTTCCCATGGTTCCTGCTCCGATAACTACAATGTTTTTGATCATTTTTTCCTTTATTTTTTATAGATAGTTAAGTTTTTTGCATTCATGAGATCCTCCTGATGAGCGATATCTGTGGAATCAAAATTTATATTTCCGATGTTTTCCGACTTTTTGTTATTATTCTGATTAGAAACAGAAGCCGTAAGTCCACGTATGAGTCGTTTTTTCTGGTTGAGGGTTAGAAAATCAGTGCCTACATACAGTTCAAATTCACCTTCTCTGCCCAATCCTTTTTGTATCAGGATCTCCAGACTTCTAATCTGATTCTTCCTTTTAAATTCTTTCAGGTAACTGATGACCGGTTTTTCAGAAGCCGTACCACAGCATACACTTGTATAGCCGATCTTTAAATAGTTTTGATTCTTCTGTGAGAAGAAGAATGTGGAGCAAAATAAAGCCGCTGCTAATAGTCCTTTTTTCATAATGATGAAGTCAAAGAATCAATCTGATTCTCTGCGCTAAAATTAAGCTTAATATTTTATTTATTAAAATTATCCCACACTGCTTTGGAAATATCCGAGATGATCTTACAGTTTTCAGCTTCTGACTCCTTAGAATTGCTTACATATACTGCAATGGCATAATGCTTTCCGTTGGGAAGAGTGATGATACCCATATCATTTTCTGCAATGGTGAGAAAGTTATCTTTTTTGCCTGAAGATCCTGTTTTATGGGCTATGGGAGTTCCTTTAGGTAGTTGTTCAATAATTTTATTGGTCCCGGTTTTGGTTCCCAGCATGATTTTCATCAAATAGTCAGTAGATTTTTTCGAAAGCAACTTTCCGTCGTAGAACTTTTTCAAAAGCTGTACGGTAGAATTGGCTGTAGTATAATTTTCAAATAAAGAGTCCCAACCGTTGATAGCCATCCCACGTTCAGTATATTTGATCTGGAAGTCTTTTACGCCTTTAGAATTCATAAACTTCTGCACAGCCTGAGTACCACCTACAAGTTCTATCAGGATATCACAAAGATTGTTATCACTTAATGCTACCGTATAGTAGATAATCTCACTTAAAGTAGCTTCTGTATTTCCTTCAGGATGCTTCTCCTTGTAAGGAGACCAAGTATTATACAGTTCAGATTTTTTAATGAAAATCTTTTGATCCAGTGAAAGTTTTCCTTTATCCACAAGATCAAGGGCAGCACAGGCCACATGAAACTTAAAAACACTCATCATAGCAAGCTTTTTCTCACCGTTTTGGCTGTATTTAAATTGATTTTCAAATCCTAAAACAGAAACGCCTACCGTAGCTTGCTTACTCTTTGTAATTGCACTTATTCTTTGTTCCAAAGATGATTTTTGTGCTGACGCAAACGCAGATATTAAAAGGAAAATTGCGGCTATTTTTTTCATAATAACAGATTAAAAAGAAATCCCTTTTAGCATCTAAAAGGGATCTGCAATTTAAGGTAATTATTGCTATTTTACTTCAAAATAATTCAGATTTACGCCCTCATTTTCAAATACGATTCTGAATTTATTTTCTCCTTTCTGAAATGGGATACTCTTTGTAGAAACGGTAGTCCAGTTTTCATTTTTGCCTGTAGAAGGCAGTGCGACGCTTGTCAATATTTTTCCTGAAGCATCCTCAACCCTTACTTTGGAAGGATTAATACTAGAGTATCTGATCTCGAAGGTATAATTTTTATTCACCTTGGAATTGACTGTATACTGTAACCATTCTCCGGTTTCTGTTTTTCCTACATAATACTGATTGGTTATTTTATCCTGACATGAATAGAGGTCAACACCATCATTTCTCATTTGCTGACCATAGTTCCATTCTGATCTTTTTGCAGGATCACTTACCCAGAGATTAATAAAATCCTTATCCAGGTAAGCCGAACCTATTCTTCCCAGGTCATAGTCTGATGCAAATATTCTTCCGGGAACCTGGTGGTTCTTAAACGGTTTTGTAGAATCATCCGAAACTTGTCTGAACATCGCATCTATAACGTCATTTTTAACTTCTACATTGCTGAATTCGTAGTTTTCAGCGATTTGCATCAACGTTTTTTGAGCATATTCTTTTGATGGTTTTTCACCTCCATTCTTCCAATAGTTCAAGAGCTTTTCATATTCAGGAGTTGTTTTTACATTCGTAATTCCGGCGATATTATCAATCTTTTTCATAGGCCAGAAAGCGTATCCAATATTGTGTTTATCCAGCAATTGAATTAGTTCCGTGAACCATACATTCGAATTTTCACCGGTTTCTCCAAGCCAGATTGGCATATTATGTTTTTCTCTTAAATCCAGTGCAAACTGAATGGTTTTGTCATCATTGTAATTCCAGTATTTATGAAAGCTAAAAGCCATGTTGTTGTCCCAAATCGGGATTAATCCGTTGTAGTTATTGCCCCAGCCATTTCCTTCAATAAAGATAATATGTTTTTGGTCAACTTCACGAATAGCATCGGTAATGTCTTTCTGTAATTTCCAAAGAGGAGCATTTGACATTTCGTCTGTTCCGTTTGGATTTTTTCCTGTGAAATTGATGTTAGGCTCATTGATAATATCATATCCGCCAATCCAAGGTTCGTTTTTGTATCGCTCTGCCAGTTTTTTCCATAGTGCAACTGTTTTTCTTTGATTTTCTTCACTATCCCAAAGAGATGGTTTAGCCTTATCATTATCAGAGATATTGGCATCATTTCCTTGTCCGCCAGGGGCAGCATGAAGATCAAGAATCAGGTAAATTTTGTTGTCTTTACACCATTGAAGAAGATCATCGGTCATTTTAAAACCCTCTTCCAGCCAAGTATCCTTGCCTTTTATTGCTTCTTTTTCTATAGGAAGGGTATAGAGATTATAATGCATTGGAAGCCTGATGGAATTGAAACCGGCTTTTGCTAAAAAATCAATATCCTGCTTCGTAATTCCATTCTTTAAATAAGCCTTATAAAACTCCTGCATACCATCTTCACCAATCAGTTCAGCTATTTTTTCCTTAATTTTATACTGAGGGCCAGCAAAATCAGCTGTTTTCAGCATATAGCCTTCCTGTAGCATCCAACCTCCTAAACCGAGGCCTCTCAACTGGATGTTTTCACCTTTATCATTAACGATTTTCTGTCCTGAAGTCTTTAATAATTGAGATGTCCCAAATTGAGACAATAATAAGGCGGATAATAGGATGGATCTTTTCATAGTTGTTTTGATTTTAAATAATGAGGGGATTAGATTTTAATTATAAGAAAATGGTAGCATCATAATAAGAGTCTATATGAAGACCACTTATTCTGGCCGGAATCCATTGGATATGTAAAACAAAATCTTTCAAATATTTTCTGAATTGTTTTTCAAATATATTATTTTTTTTGTTTTGAAACTGGCTTTCTGATAATAAATCAGTGATTTTATTTTTTAAATGACATCTGTAATCAATAAAAAATGCTATCTCATAACCTTTTTTTGATTATTAAGATAGCATTGTAAGTATTACTGTTAATGAAAACAGTATATTTTTATTTCTGACTGATAAGCTTCATAATTTCTAAAGCAACCTTTAAGGCTTCGGTTCCGTCTTCAAGAGAAACTTCTACATTTTTATCACCCGTAATGGCATCAGCAAAAGAATTTAATTCATCAAGAATAGCATTGTTAGGCTGAATATTTGGATATTCAAACAAGATCTGGTTTTTCTCTCCTTCAGCATTTTCAATAATCATGTCAAATGGAGTAGGACTTTCCGGAGCGTCTTTCATTCTGATTACTTCTGCCTTTTTCTCAAGAAAATCTACTGAGATATAAGCGTCTTTCTGGAAGAATCTGCTTTTTCTCATAGCTTTCATTGATATTCTTGAGGTGGTAAGGTTGGCAACGCATCCGTTTTCAAATTCTATTCTGGCATTCGCTATATCAGGAGTTTTGCTTACTACACACACACCGCTGGCATGGATGTTTTTTACCTTAGATTTTGCGATGCTTAGCAAGATATCAAGGTCATGAATCATAAGATCCAATACCACGGAAACATCGGTACCCCGAGGATTAAATTCGGCCAAACGGTGAATTTCAATAAACATCGGATTGTTGATATATTCCTTGGTTGCTATGAAAGCCGGGTTATATCTTTCCACATGTCCTACCTGTGCTTTAATGCCATTCTCCTGGCATAAACGCAGGATTTCTTCTGCCTGTTCCAGGGTTTGGGTAACAGGTTTTTCAATAAAGAAATGAAGTCCTTTTGCAATTGCTTTTAATGCATAATCATAATGATAGACTGTAGGAGTAACAATGTCCAGCATATCAATCTGCTCAAGCAATTCATCAAAATTTTCAAAATATTTATATCCGAATTCAGCTTCTAATTTTTTCCCGTTTTCAATATCTTTATCGTGGAAGCCTACAAACTCATATCGATCTGACTGATTAAGAAGTTTTAAATGGATCTTTCCCAAGTGTCCGGCACCTACCAAACCTGCTTTTAACATAGCTGTATAAATTTCTGTAAAGATAGTGAATGTACATTATAAAATACATGACTTTTCACTTAGATATCCTCCAAGTAGATGGTAATAAGTACAAATATTATTATTTAAAAGAATTATACTAAATTCGCGCACTATAAAAATTATCAACTATGAAAAAAATATATTTCGTCTTATCTATTATTGGAGTATTGGCCACAGGATGTTCAGGATCAGGAGACAGTATTGCCACTGAAGTACAACCACCAAAGGCTACATGCGAAACTCCAACAAGTTTAAGTTTTAAACCGTTATATAATATTTTTTCATGGAGTAGTAATAGCACTGAGGGAACAGGATTTTTTGAAGTGCAGTATGGGGAACAGGGCTTTGCTTTGGGAAGTGGTACGGTAGCTGAAGTGAGCAATACCTCTTACAGTCTTCCATTATTTAAGGGGAAAAAATATGATTTGTATGTAAGAAGGAACTGTGGAACGGCTAATGGAAAGAGCAATTGGGCAGGACCAATTACCATTCTTTCCGAGAATACTACTGCGTGTGTAAAACCAGGGTATGTAAATTATACAACATCTACTTCTTCCGTCTATGATCCCACTTTTTCAGCGACTGTTTCCTGGGAAAGTGATGGACTTTCCGTGTATGAAGTGTATCTAGGTACGAGTGGTACTCCACCGGCTCCTGGAAATGGCGACCCGGTTCTTCCTGGACACAATGCAGCTTTTGTTAACTTAAATAAGACAATTTCTTATATGTTCTATGTCAGAAAAAGATGTGCGGATAATACCTATACCGATGTCACCTCACAGGTGGTGAAATGGAATTGATATATAATAAAAAAGCTGTCAAATTATTTGACAGCTTTTTTTGTGGATAATTCTTTTGCCCGATTTCTAAAATCTAAAATCTAATTTCTTACTTTTGTCACATGCAGGATTCGTTTGTACATAAAGGAAAAAGAAAGAATTTAGTAGAATATCTCAGATATAGAATTGGGATTTCGGATGAAAATGTACTTTCGGCAATGAATGAAATTCCGAGACACCTTTTCATTGAAAGTATTTTTGAAGACTTTGCCTATGAAGATAGGGCTTTCCCCATCTTGGCGCATCAAACCATTTCTCATCCATCAACGGTAGCAGAACAGTCTGAGCTGTTACAGGTGAAAGCAGGTGAAAAAGTACTGGAAATAGGGACCGGATGTGGGTATCAGACCGCTGTTTTAATCGCAATGAAAGCTCATGTATATACAGTGGAAAGACAGAAGGATCTTTTCGATTTCTCAAAAAATAAATTGAGAGAACTTCATTTGTATCCTAAATTCCAGAGCTTTGGAGACGGATTCGCCGGGCTTCCCACTTTTGCTCCTTTCGATAAAATTATTGTAACCTGTGGAGCCGGAACTTTACCTACGGAATTATTAAAACAATTAAGAGTAGGCGGTATAATGGTAATCCCATTGGGACCAACAGATGAACAGGTGCTATACAGATTCACAAAAGTAGGACCAACAGAGTTTGAAAAAGAAGAATTTGGGGCGTATAAGTTTGTTCCGATGCTGGGGAATACCAATCAATAAAAACTAAGATTAAATTCTGAATTAAAAAAATAATTGTTGAGTCATAAAGCTGGTAGAGGAATGGGTCTCAAACACCAGTTCTTAATGAAATAGAATGCATATAAGTTTTAATTATAAAATTCGTGCAATCGAGGTCAAAAAAAATTGTGAATTTTGAGGAGTAATCTGGAAGATATCGTATTGAAAAAGAAAAAAGTTGTAGTTGATATAATTTAAAGTTTTTTGTGTTTTTTTTAATAAATTTTTGGTTCAGTTCGGAATAGAAATTGGACTTCTTTACAAACAAACCCACTTAAAATCTTATGATTATGGACACAAACAGATTTAAAGCGTCCCATGATTTTAGTAATCTTCAAAAGAACCTGAACAATAATCCCGGATATAGTGTAGAAAGCTATTCCCAGCAGGTAAAAGATTATATTCATGATATGAAAAGCAAGAATCAGGAGGCTACAAAACAGGGATTTATGACTCATGCACAGAAATCAGTAAAAGAAGTTTGGGAAGAAATTCAGGAGATAGCTTCTGAGGCTTGGGAAAAGAATAAGAAGCATTCTGATGAAAAAAATAATATTTAATATTAAAGTTGAATAACCTTACTTTTTGCAAGTGAGGTTTTTTATTTAAATCCAAAAAAGTAATAATGAAAGTCTTTATCAATAAAAGAATTCCTGAGGTCGGAATCAATATGTTGCAGGAAGCAGGATTACAGATTGTATTTCCTGAAAGTGAAAATCTAACTTATGAAGAATGGTTGAAGTATTGTCAGAATACAGATGTTATTTTAAATGTTGGCGGTGATTTTAAATATGACAAAGTATTTTTTGATTCCTGCCCTACTATAAAAGCGATCGCGTTGTATTCTGTGGGATTTGACCATGTGGATGTAAAAGAAGCTAATGTAAGGAATATTCCGATTGGAAATACACCGGATGTGTTGAGCCGAGCGACTTCTGATGTTGCTTTTTTACTAATGCAATCGGTAGCAAGACGGGCAAGTTATAATTTTCAAAAAGTAAAAGAAGGAAACTGGGGTGCTTTTGATCCTTTGCATGCTTTGGGACAGGAACTTTATGGTAAAACACTGGGTGTTTTCGGATTAGGAAGAATTGGTTTTCAAATGGCTGAGAAATGTAAAAAAGCTTTTGATATGGAAATTATTTACAACAATCGTCACCGTAATGAAGAAGCAGAAAGAGAACTTGATGCAACTTATGTTACCTTTGATGAATTGATTAGAAATTCAGACATACTGAGTGTTCATGCCAATTATACTCCTGAGCATAAAGATCTTTTCAATCAGTCTGTATTTGAAAAGATGAATTCTGATGCTATTTTTATCAATACAGCAAGGGGTGGCTTCCATCAGGAACAGGACTTATACCATGCATTAACTGAAGGAAAGATCTGGGGGGCAGGTCTTGATGTAACCAATCCGGAACCTATGTCTGCAGACAATCCTATTTTAGAATTATCTAATGTTTGTGTATTGCCCCATATTGGTTCAGCAACCGTTGAAGCCAGAAACGGAATGGCAAGACTAGCTGCCGGAAATCTTATTGCTTTTTCAAAAGGAGAAGTGATGCCTAATTGTGTGAATCCAGACGTTTATTCCCATCACTCATCATAACTTGGAATTATTTTTGTTCTTACTATAGTAACCCTTAAAAACCTAAATATTATGGCACCAGAAAACAATATAAATGAGCAGAATGAAAGGCTGGAACGCATGGATTATGATCCTAACGAAGATATATTCAAAAGAGAAAAACATATTTCGCTGGATGGAGATGGGAATCCTATATTTGATGAAGATATCGATGACGACAAAATAGATAAAGGCCTTGATATCCCAGGGGCCGAAGATGATGATGAAATGGAAGAAATAGGAGAGGAAGATGAAGAAAACAACTATTGGAGCCTTAGTGATAATGAGGACGATCATGAAGAGGAAAATGATGATGTTCTAACTTAAAATTTATACGTATAATAAATAATAACCTTGCTGAATTTCAGTGAGGTTTTTTGCTGTCTATAAAGTTTGTCTATAAGGGAAAGTTGTTTTTATTTATTATGATTATTTTAGCAAAAACTAATTTAGACGTATCACTATGATAAACATTTACATGAGATTACTGCTGATTGTATTTTGTAATATGATTGTTGCAAACCTTTATTCACAAGATAAATACATTAAAGACCCTAATTTTAATGCGGCATTTCAAACCAATAAACATTTTATTGATGGAAAAGAAGTTATTACAACTTTAACACAACCAGATGGAAAAATTTTAGTGGTTTATAAAAATTATGAATATACTCTTAACGTAGGAGACATTACTAAAATTGTAAGAATAAACCCAGACTTTACCTTAGATACTTCTTATATTGGAGGGAATTTTGATGGGACTGTTAATAGTATTTCATTGCAGAATGACGGTAAAATTGTTGCTGTAGGAAGTTTTACAAAATACAACAATGTAACAGAGAAAAATATGATCAGGCTTAATGGAGATGGCACCAAAGACAATACATTTAATATAGGAACCGGATTTGGATATGAAATGTATGATACAAACAGGTCTGTAAGAAAAGTAATGGTTCTGAATGGAGGAAAGATTTTAGTCTCCGGTAATTTTTTATCATACAATGGTATTAGCACAAAGTATGTAGTAAAACTGAATAGTGACGGATCTCTTGATACGGCGTTTAACTTTCTGCCAACATTTCCTAATGATGTTATAGATTTTGGCCTTCAGCAGAATGGTAAGATCGTAGCCATCAATAAAAACAGAGTTTGGAGGTATAATAGTGACGGATCCCATGATACCTCTTTTTATACTCATGATGACAATACTTTTAGTGGAGATATTAAAACCATTGCTCTGGCAGATGATGATAAAATATATTTAGGAGGAAAATTTAAGCTTTCAGAAAGCCGACAATATATTACCAGATTGAATGCAGATGGAACAATGGATGGGAGCTTTTTACCGAAAAGATTCTATACGATGGCTTATGAAAACGCCGATCATAACGGAGTTTTTGCGTTACTGCCTCAGACGGGTGGAAAAGTTATTGTTGCGGGTAATTTCAGGAAATATGGAGATAATTGGGTAGGAGGAATCATAAGACTCAATAATGATGGAAATATGGATTCCTCATTTTTGGGAAGGATATCATCTATACGGTATGAAAGTTCCGGAGAAGTTATACAGCATTTAAGGGTTGATAATGATGGCGATATTATTGCGGGTGGAAGAATTAAGCTATACAATGAAATTTCAGCCAATAATATCGTTAAGTTTTCTGCTACTGATGGAGAGGTTAATATGTCTTTCCGTAATATTTGTAAAGGTTTTGATAGAGCACCTAATAAAGTAGTAGTACAACCTGACGGTAAAATGCTGGTATCGGGAGAGTTCTCCTCATACAATGGAATTACGCGAGATAAAATCATTCGTTTAAATCCGGATGGGTCTGTTGATGAGAGTTTTAGTGCAGATGCGTATTTATATCTGTCATCAGGAATATATCCTTTTGACATACACCTTCAAACGGATGGTAAAATAGTATTGTTAACAGGAAATGTTATACAAACTTCTTATTTTGGAGCATTTGGTGGAGCAGTGATCAGATTAAATCAGAATGGCTCTTTGGATACCTCATTTTTTAGTCTTGTAGGAAATGATATAGGATTAGATGGCCAGGCTAGACAATTTATTGTGAAGGACGATGGCAAAATTATTGTACCCAATATGTACAAGCATAATACTATACTTTTGCCGAATCAAGGAATTGTAGCGTTGGATACTGATGGTAACTTAGATAATTCTATCGTTTACCAAAAACCTTATTCATCAATATTATGGCTTAAACTTTTACCTGATAATAAAATTCTGCTTTCCGGAAATAATTCAGGAGGTGCAATTCAAAGAGGATTGGGAAGACTTTTGCCAAATGGGCAGATAGATCCTACTTTCGTTATGGCTCCTTCATTTAATAACAATCGTGACTTTTTCCCAACTTCTGATGGTAAGATTTTAGCATTGGAAAGAAATTCATCTGTCCATAAAATTTCCAGATATAATAATGATGGTACCGTAGATGTTTCTTTTGTTCCTCCTACTTATCCAATGGTAGGAACAGAACTGATGTATCAGCCTTTAGAATTTGAAAATAATGGAAAATTCCTGACATCTGTACCTAATGGTTTTGATTCAAGAAGCCTTGTAAGACACAATGCTAACGGAACTTATGATACTACATTTGATATTGGAACAGGATTTACCATTTCACATACAAAATACTATGGCGAAATTGTATCTGAGATCAAAAAACACGGGAATGGATTTGTTGTCGCAGGAGAATTTGATTATTTTGACGGTCAATATACAAAAGGAATTGCGAGACTTATTCCTCAAAGCTTATTAGGGACTAAAGAGACAAAAACAGCAAAGAAAAATTTGATTTATCCTAATCCAACAACGGGTATTATTAATGTAAGAACAGAAGGGTTTAATCAGTATCAAATTATGGATAGCTTAGGAAGGGTGGTTATCAATTCAAAAGAGTTAACCTCCACGATTGATGTTTCTAATCTGCCTAAAGGTGTTTATTATATTCATCTGAATGGAAGTAAAGAGAAATCTGTTGAGAAATTTATTAAAAAATAAAAACGAAGGATACGCTAAGAAATACTATATATAAAATATAAACCTTACTAAATTTCAGTGAGGTTTTTTATTTTTCATCTGAATGATAATCTTATTTTGTAAGAAGAAATTCCCCTCCTCTGGAGGGGTGGATTCAAAAATTATCAAATTTTTGAAGACGGGGTGGTTCCATAATGCGTAATAATAAAATCCTCTAAATCTTTCATAGTCAACACAAGATTATTCCTTACGTCAAAATCAGCAATCCTAAAAACCAATAGACCTAAAGATTCCAGATATTTTTGCCTAATGTCATCATAAACTTCTTTCCCTTCATGGCTTGAACCATCAATTTCTATAATTAATCCTAAAGATTTCACATAAAAATCGACAATATAGTTTCCAATAATTCTTTGTCTGTCGAAATCAATATGATGAAAAGTTCTTGCCCTAACTTTTTTCCAGAAGATAACTTCACCTAGTATTCTGGCTTTACGTTTTTCTTTTAATAATACTTTTAAATAGGGATTATAGGGAAGGTTTTCTACAAAATTTTTATGAATGGGAATTCCATTGATGGAGGTTAGTATTTCTTTCATTTGTGTGTTTTAACCACCCCGTCTTCCAAAATTCTTTGAATTTTGAAATCCACCCCCTCCAGAGGAGGGGAATGTGAGTGCATCTTTTCAAATATAGTATTAAAAATATACTGTTGATTATCTTTTCACAGGGTTGATAATTAATTTTTTTGCTTATTCGTTCTTTCCCACTTTGCTTTTCCCCTCTTTTGTTGCCTATATTTCATAATTTGAATATCTTTAAAACTTCAAACATTGTTTAAACATAGAACTTTAAATAGCAATATGACATTCCAAGAACAGATACAGCAGGGGATTCCTAATCAACTGCCACAACCACAACCATACGAGACCAATATCAACCATGCTCCAAAGCGTAAAGAAATTTTAGGGGAAGAAGAGAAAAAACTGGCATTAAAGAATGCTTTACGTTATTTCGATCCCAAGTTTCATGCAGAATTAATTCCTGAATTTAAGCAGGAGTTGGAGGATTACGGAAGAATTTATATGTATCGTTTCCGTCCGGATTACGAGATGAAAGCGAGATCCATTGAAGATTATCCGGGAAAATCTGAGCAGGCGAAAGCCATTATGCTGATGATTCAGAACAATCTGGATTATGCAGTGGCTCAGCACCCTCATGAATTGATTACTTACGGGGGAAATGGTGCTGTTTTCTCTAACTGGGCACAATATCTGTTGACGATGAAGTATCTCTCTGAAATGACCAATGAGCAGACTTTGGTCATGTATTCAGGACATCCGATGGGATTGTTTCCGTCTCATAAAGATGCACCAAGAGTAGTCGTAACGAACGGGATGATGATCCCGAACTATTCAAAACCGGATGATTGGGAGAAATTCAATGCTCTTGGCGTAACGCAGTACGGGCAAATGACTGCAGGAAGTTATATGTACATCGGCCCACAGGGAATTGTTCACGGAACAACGATTACCGCTTTAAACGCTTTCAGAAAGATCAATAAAGAGCCAAAAGGAGGACTTTTCGTAACTTCAGGATTAGGAGGAATGAGTGGAGCTCAGCCAAAAGCAGGAAATATTGCCGGTTGTGTTACCGTATGTGCAGAAGTAAATCCAAAAATCACCAAAATCCGTCATGATCAGAAATGGGTGAATGAAATTTATGAAGACCTTGATGCATTGGTAAAAAGAGTAAGAGAAGCGCAACAAAATAAAGAAACGGTTTCTTTAGCGTACCTTGGAAACATTGTGGACGTTTGGGAAAAATTTGACAAAGAAGATTTAAGAATTGACATTGGTTCAGACCAGACATCACTTCACAATCCTTGGGCGGGTGGATATTATCCGGTAGGACAAAGTTTTGAAGAATCCAATGCAATGATGGCTGAAGACCCTGAATTATTTAAAGAAAAAGTTCAGGAAACTTTAAGAAGACACGCTGCAGCGATCAATAAACATACAGAAAAAGGAACTTACTTCTTCGATTACGGGAATGCCTTCTTGTTGGAAGCTTCCAGAGCCGGAGCAGATGTAATGGCAGATAATCCAACATTAGGAAGAGAATTTAAATATCCAAGTTATGTTCAGGATATTATGGGACCAATGTGCTTTGACTACGGTTTTGGACCATTCCGTTGGGTATGTGCAAGCGGAAAACCGGAAGATCTACAGAAAACTGATGAAATTGCATGTGCTGTATTAGAAGAAATGATTAAAAACTCTCCTGAAGAGATCCAGCAGCAGATGAAGGATAATATTCAGTGGATCAAAGGAGCACAGGAAAATAAATTGGTAGTAGGATCACAGGCAAGAATCCTGTATGCCGATGCAGAAGGAAGAATGAAGATTGCTGAAGCCTTCAATAAAGCGATTAAAAATGGTGAGATAGGACCGGTTGTATTAGGAAGAGACCATCATGATGTTTCCGGAACAGATTCTCCTTACAGAGAGACTTCCAATATCTACGATGGTTCCAGATTTACGGCAGATATGGCCATTCACAACGTTATTGGTGACAGTTTCCGTGGGGCAACCTGGGTTTCTATCCATAATGGTGGTGGAGTAGGCTGGGGAGAAGTAATCAATGGAGGTTTCGGAATGCTGCTGGATGGCAGTGATGATGCCGACAGAAGACTAAAGTCTATGCTTTTCTGGGACGTGAATAACGGAATCTCAAGAAGAAGCTGGGCAAGAAATGAAGGGGCTATTTTCGCAATTAAAAGAGCGATGGAAGCTGAACCTAACCTAAAGGTAACCCTTCCGAACCTTGTAGACGAAAACTTACTGTAAATTATAAATAATTCAGCATTGGCTAGTATTAACAAACAACTGTTTTCACACCTCAATGTAGAGGATAGTGATCCTGTTTGGGAGAAATTTGCTGAGGTTGAGTTTTTAAAGAAAAACATATTCCCGGACCATAAAGCCTATCTTCTTGAAGATGGGCTTGTCCGTAAATACTACATTAACAGTACTTCAGACATCGATACCGAAGTTTGTGCAGAATTCTACTTTCCCGGTGATATTTTTACCGTTGGAGATAAAGGTTCTGAAGGTATTTATGAATCCATCAGCAGTGGTCTTGCCTGGGAAATTACTTTAGATGAGGTAAAAGATATGTTCGCTGTAAACCCTGAGTGTCGTTTTGTGCAAAATTATTATCTGACCAGGAAACTGAATGCCGCAATGAAACGCGAAATGCTTCTGCTTAAAAATACTCCTCAGGATCTTTATGAATATCTATTAGCCAACAAGCCCCATTATATTCAGAATATTCCTTTAAAATATCTGGCGTCATATATCGGGATCACTCCAATTTCTCTGAGCCGAATCAGAAAGAGAATTAATTAACTTTTGTTTATTGTTTGACCTTCTATAAGTCTTTTCCTTTGTTGAAAAAAGAATATGGAAATACAAAAATTAAACTGGGCAGGAATAAAACTGATTTCTCAGGGGAAAACAGTTTTGATGGATGCAGTAGAGGATTTTTCTTATTACAAACCTGTATTAGGAGAGGCTGTAGATGAAGTAATCTCTTTTACAGATGAGATAGAAGCAGATTATATCTTATTTACCCATATGCATCTGGATCATTTTGATAAAAGTGTTGTGGAAAAATGCCTGAAAAAGAATGGGAAACTAATTGTATACTCAGGGTTAGAATCAGTTGTCAGAAAGATTATGGGTGATATTGAAATGGTTGTATTGAACCTTAATGAAGTTTTTACAGAAAACAATATTACCTTTAAACCTGTATTTGCAATGGACGGAGTAGGAGAAATTCAGTCTTCATGGATCGTGGAAGATGCAACCACTAAAATTTTTCATGGTGGAGATACCATTTGGCATAACCAGTTCTGGAAATTGGGAAAAGAGAATGAAAATATAGAGTATGCATTTTTGCCTGCTAATGGTGTTGTTGTGAACTTTGAAATAATAGGATTGGAATACAGCCCGGTTCCAGCTTCACTTAATTTGAAGGAAGCTTTTTCTGCGGCTCATCTTTTACATGCTAAAAAACTGGTTCCGATACATTATGGATTATTTTCGCATGAGAAATGTTATATTCCACAGCTGTTTGATGAGAATGATCTAAAAAGAATTTCTGATGAGGTAGGACAGGAGTATATGGTTTTGAAGGATGGAGAAGTGTTGATGGATTCATAGACAAACATTTGTTTTTTAACAAATAGATTCATAAATTAAAAAATGAAAAAAATTGGAATTATAGGTTGTGGTTGGTTAGGCACTCATATAGCAGAGAAGTTATCGGGTCAATATGAGATTTTTGCAACCACCACTTCAGCGTCTAAGATAAAAGATTTATCCGCTAAAGGATACCACATCACTCAAGTTAGCTTTCCAGATGATGATATATCGGAAACAATGCAGGAGTGGGAAATAGCGCCACAGTTGGATGCGGTGATTATCACAGTTCCGTTTTCGGGAGTGAGAGGAGCTGAAATTCCTTTGTATGATAGAGCTAAGAATTTACTTGCATTTCTTGGAGATTATAAAGGTCAGGTCTATTTGATGAGCTCTACAGGAGTATATCCTGATACTGAAAAAGAGTTTACGGAAGATGACCGTCTTGCAGATGATGTGCCAAGCGAGGGTATTATAAAAAGCAGATTTCCTGAAGTTAATATTTTGAGATTGGCAGGGTTAATGGGAGACCAGAGGCTTCTAAAGAATTATAATATATCCAATCTGGATCTGCTGGTTAACCATATTCATTATGCGGATATTTGTTCAGTCGTTGAAAAAATGCTGGAGAATAAGTCTCAGTCCAAAGTCTATAATGTGGTGGCGCCTGTGCATCCTAATAAAGAAGAGATCATCAATGCACAGAAAGATCTGCCGTATTCAGGTGAACGTACCACCCAAGGCAGAACAATTTCACCCTCAAAATTAATTTCAGAACTGGATTATGAATTTCAATATCCTGATCCACGATATTTTCATCTTACGAATGGTTCTTAAGGAATGATGTCTTAAAAAATAGAAACCTGCTGTTAAGCAGGTTTTTTTAGATTTCTAGGTTTCTGTAATTATATTTTTAATCCTGATAGTCAATGATTTTATATGCAATTTGTTCTTTCTCTATATAGTTTTTAAGTTCATCAAGATCTTTCCACACATAAGAAGAGCCATACTGACAAATATAGATACCATCTTCCTCAAAAATAATACTGATATTAGGCATTTCTCCAGTGTTTTCTGCATGTCTGAAATCCCGAAACACCTGATGGGCATATTCATATTTTTTCTCGAAAAGATCAGAGCTTTCTAACAAGTCCTGAGTTTCTAATTTGTAAAATATTCATAATAATATTATTTTTTGATTAGCTTGAATATATAAGGATTATTTAAGAACTTATATTTTTTTAATTCTTTTAAATTTTCATCAATTGTTACTCCCTTTATATTGAGAAAAGAATCAAGAAATCTTTTACCAGAAATTTCATTTACATTATATGGAGAAATTTCATCAAATATTTTTTCAATATTAAGCTCACTAATTTTAGAAATTAGTTTAATGTATCCATCCTTATGATTAGGAAGTGCTTTGGAATAGATTTCACCTTTTTCTTTATAAGTTATACTTCCTTCAAATTGCTCAACTTCCGAATCTTTAGGAAAATTTATAATGACAAAATCCTTTCCATTAATATTTAAATCAATATATTCCATAATGATATAGTTTTTCATTGAAAATTTTAAAACTTTATTTTTTCGTTGCTATAAAGTAATGACAATTGCTTATAGCAGAATTTGAAAGCTTACACCAGCAACTTTAGATTTAATCAATTTTATTTTTATTATATAATGTTAGCTTATACTCTATCTGACCTTGGAACTCATTAGTAAGTTCAAATGTTTTCTTTAATTTAAATATTAATTCATCTAATTGTTTCATTAGATTTCTTTTTGATTTATTAAGGTCTGATTGAATA
Organism: Chryseobacterium nakagawai; assembly: GCF_900637665.1. Taxonomy (NCBI): domain Bacteria; kingdom Pseudomonadati; phylum Bacteroidota; class Flavobacteriia; order Flavobacteriales; family Weeksellaceae; genus Chryseobacterium; species Chryseobacterium nakagawai. The sequence goes on along the minus strand of NZ_LR134386.1, from coordinate 3,674,750 downwards.
TTTGGAAGTTTAGCACTTTCATTATAGAAGCCTAGCATTCCATTTATTGCGGCGGGAATATTCTCTTTTAGTGAAGAAACAGAATTATATGTTCCATTTAAACTCTCATAATTATCATCTATATTATCCTCATCAATTAAGTTGAGATATTTTAACCCAACATTAATAGCTTCTTCAAAATTATCATAAAAATTTGGGGTTTCTAGTTTTATCCTATCGGAGTAATCATTGATAACTTTAGAAGTTCGTTTAAAATATTCAAGAACAGTATTTTTATTTGTATTTGGTAATTTTGTAATTCTTTTAATTTCTTCAGCTTTCTTTTGTAAGTCTTCACCAATTTTTACGGTGCTCTCAGAGATATTTGTCAAAGCTATATTTGAATCTGCTAAATAGTCTTCAAGTTGAAAGATATAATCCAATAAACCAAAATCATCTTTATTTTCGAATGATTCATTTTTTTCGATTAAATGATTTTCTATTTTTGCTACTTCTCGTGAAATGTTATATTCAGCTTTAGAATTCAAATCATCAATCCTTATAGGTATATGCATTCTTAAGTGAGCCTTGAGTTCTTCTATAGTGTTAAAACTCCAATATAAAATGTTATTTTCTTTAAGGGTTTCTTTAAAGTTATTAATTCTATTTAGCTCCTCTGTATTAATTTGATCTAAGGATAAAGGAGGAACTGTCTTAAAATAGAATAATATTTGTAGGTTTTCACCATTTTTAAACCTCTTAACTGCTCTTAGAAACTCTTCTTCAGTTCCTGAATTAGCTATCTCAGTTTTTGTTCCAAATTTTTGCCAAATCATTCCAATAAATATATCATATTCATTTCCAATATCTTTATTTATTAGATCTTGAGTATAATTATGAGAAATTCCTGGAGCGGAATGAGTTTCCCATTTTATCAAATTTAAGTTTATATAATTTCTACTTGCATAGCTTATATTAAGCTCATTAATAATGTTATTAATCTCTACTCTTTCAGGATCTAAATCACTTGGTGAACCTAAGAATAGTGAAAATTGGGTAATGGTTTTTGCCATGTTTAAGCTTGTTAATTATTGTAATCCAAATTTATAAGACTTAAAAATCAAAACATTACGGGAAGCCATAAAGAAATGAATTTTATTATAATTATGGCTTCTATAATCTGCCGCCCAACTCTAGGTGATGAAGGTTGGTTAGAAAAATATTAATATATTTTTTTGTGTTTTTGTGATTTCCAAACCACATATATACATAAATTTTATCTTCATCTAAATTATTATATAAGCTTTAATAATCTGTATGGTTTTCTTGCTTTTGAATATCTACAAGTGCTTTCATTAATTGTCCATTCTCATAAGTAATTATTATGTGAAAATTCTCATCAATTTTAACTGATATATAATCATCTTCTTTACTTTCATCATTTTTGAAACTCCAATATGCCGAAAAAATAGCTTTACCTAAAGTAATTGCCGTTTCAGTATGTCCATCGTGTTTTTTAAAAGGATATTCATAATTTTCAAAATCAACTTTTGTTTGATAATATTTTTCATTTATTTCTTCTTTAATCTGTTTGTACAAATCAATAGTTCTACTTTCTAAGCTCGCTTTTATAAAAATCATCGCTCTACAGAATTCATCTTTTAAGAAATTTATAGCAATCAATGTTGTTGGATATCCAGCAAATTGTATATTGTCGAAGATTAAAGTGTTATGACTACTGTCTTCCAAACTAAGAATTCCGCCTTTCTCTCTCATCATTTCACTGACTTTTTGTTGATTTTCGCCAAATGGAATATTGAGAAAACCATTGATTTTTAAATTCATATTTTATTTTAGATGATAGTTTTTTATCTCAAAAGAATAAAAACATTTGATTTTGAGTATTTCAAATGTATATAGATCTATTGATTAATTAATATGGTTTTCCATAATTAGGATATTGTTTCCAACCTTTTTCATCATCACAGCATCTTTATAAATAAAAGAAATACTATGAAAATTACCATCCCAACACCCTGTCATGAAAACTGGGATAACATGACACCTGATGAAAAAGGAAAATTTTGTTCTGTCTGCTCTAAAACCGTTCAGGATTTTACTCGTTTTTCAGATGAAGAACTGATCAATAGTTTTGATTCAAATGAAAATATTTGTGGAAGGTTTCGGGAGGATCAGTTGGGTATAAACCTAAACTTTTCATTGGCGAGTAAATTAGCCTTTGGACTATGGATAGTAGGTGGTTTTACTACTGTTGTAAATGCACAGGAAATAAAGCCAACAGAGAAAGTACAAGGGGTGAATATGAGTGTCATACCTACTGACAATTTTAACAGAAATCCATCTTTAAGAATGGGAGCACCCATTTCAAGACCCGCAGAGAAACCTCTGGTTTTGCTTAATAATAAAAAGATTTCTATAGAAGAATTACAAACATTAAAACCAGAGACTATTGAAAGTATAAATAGTTTTCTACCAGCAGAAGCTATAAAACGATATAGACAAAAGGCAAAACATGGCGCCATAGTACTCACTACAAAAAAATAAAAGAAAAAGGGAGCAAGAGTAATAAAAAAATCTCCGGTAACAGATAATTACCGGAGATTTTTTGTTTATTGTTTTACAGCCTGAATTGCCGCTGCATAATTAGGTTCCTGAGAAATATCCGGTACCTGCTCTTCATAGATAATGGTTCCCGAAGGATCTATTACGACAACAGCCCTGCTGAGAAGTCCTTTCATGGAAGATTCTACCATTTCTACCCCGTAATTCCATCCGAAATCAGAACGGAAATCTGAAAGCATCACCACATTATTGATCCCTTCAGCACCACAAAATCTTTTTTGAGCGAAAGGTAAGTCCTTGGAAATACAAAGAACCACTGTATTGGGAAGATTTCCTGCCTCCTCATTGAAATGATGCACAGATGCTGAGCAAACTCCCGTATCTACACTCGGAAAGATATTTAAAATAACATATCTCCCTTTGTAAGCATCTAAGCTCTGGTCATTCATATTAACATCCGTAAGGGTGAATTTAGGAGCGGGTTTGTTGACATCCGGTAATTTGGAGTAAGTACGTACAGGTGTTCCTTTTAATAAAACAGTATTGATCGCTTTAGATTTTTGAGCGAAACTAAACGCTGAGAAAAGAAATAATGTACTGAAAACTATTTTTGAAAACATTGAAATTTATTTTTAAACAAAAGTATCGTTTTTTTCAGTTGGCTGAGTTAATTTTCGTTCAAATAGCTCTTAAATAGAGCAAATCTATTGAATCACTATTCTTAAAATCAATTTTTACATCTACCTTTATTCTTCACAATTCATTCAAATTATTAAATACTAAAAATATGAGTTCAGGAAACAATCCAGCATTTCAAGATATTTTTAAAAGCGAAAACGAAATCCCCGAAGAATATAAAGTCCCCGAAATTCATCAGAAAGTCTATCTTCTCAATGGTGAGCTGGTGGAATGGAAAGGAGAAACCCAGAATATTTATTCCCCGGTTTGTATCCCTACAGAAAACGGTTTGGAGAGAAAATTGTTGGGAAGTATTCCAAATATCGGCCCTGAAGAAGCCATGGAAGTGCTGGAAGCTTGTGTAAAAGCCTACGATAACGGCCTTGGAGAATGGCCAACAATGTCCGTGGAAGGCAGAATCAAGTGCATGCAGAAATTCGTCTATTTGATGATCCAACAGCGCGATCTGATTATCAAACTGCTGATGTGGGAAATAGGAAAAACACTAGCCGATTCTACTAAAGAATTTGACCGTACCGTAGATTACATCAACCAGACGATTGATGCTTTAAAAGATCTGGACAGAGAATCTTCCCGTTTCCAGGAGGCAGAAGGAACCATTGCACAAATCAGAAGAGCACCCTTGGGGGTGGTTTTAAGTATGGGGCCTTTCAATTATCCTTTGAATGAGATCTTTACCACACTGATCCCGGCATTGATTATGGGAAATACCATTTTGTTTAAGTTACCTAAACACGGAGTTTTAGCCCATTATCCTTTATTGAATGCCTTTAAAGAAGCTTTCCCGAAAGGAACAGTAAATACTTTATATGGAAAAGGTTCTGAGATTATTACTCCGATTATGGAAAGCGGAAAAGTCAATGTATTGGCCTTTATCGGTTCCAGTAAAGTAGCGAATGGATTGAAAAAATTGCACCCTAAAGTGAACCGTTTAAGAGCAATCCTGAGTCTGGATGCTAAAAATGCAGCTATTGTTACCAAAAATGCCAATCTTGATGTAGCGGTTAGTGAATGTATTCTTGGGGCACTTTCTTTCAATGGTCAGCGTTGTACAGCTTTAAAACTGATTTTTGTACAGAAAGAAATTGCAGCAGAATTTACCACAAGGTTAAGTGAAGCTGTTTCCGCTTTGAAAGCAGGTTTACCATGGGAAAAAGACGTGAAAGTAACACCGCTTCCGGAAGTCAATAAACCTTCTTATCTGAAAGAATGTATTGAAGATGCCATACAGAAAGGAGCTGTTGTTTTAAATAAAGAGGGCGGTTACACAGAAGAATCTTTTGTTTTCCCCGCTGTAGTCTATCCTGTAAATAGCGATATGAAGTTATATCATGAAGAACAATTTGGTCCTGTCATTCCGGTGGTTCCTTTTGAAGATATTGAAGAACCTATAGATTATCAGGTCAATGCTTCCCATGGAATGCAGGTAAGTATTTTCAGTGAAGATCCAAAGGAAGTTGCAAAACTGATTGACCCTTTTGTAAATTTGGTAAGCCGTGTGAATATCAATTGCCAGGCACAGCGTGGTCCGGACGTATTTCCGTTTACCGGAAGAAAAGACAGCGCAGAAGGAACACTTTCTGTTTTTGATGCCTTGCGTTCCTTTTCAATAAGATCTCTGGTAGCCGCAAAACTTACAGATTCTAATAAAAAGTTACTGAATACCATTGTAAGGGAGCATGACTCCAATTTTTTAAGCACAGATTATATTTTTTAGCAATAATCCCTTGCGATATTGAACATACAATAAAAATCCTTGAAAAGCTTCTTTGTTTTTTAAGGATTTTTTTTTCAATGATTTCTGTAACAATTTTTTTAAATCAAAACTAACTCTATAGAGTAACGAGCTATGACCTCACTAGAGCAAGAGTTTATCCATAAGATTGAAAAGCATAAAGGAATCATTTTTAAGATTTCCAAAATGTATATGTCCGAAAAAGAGGACCGCGATGATCTTTTTCAGGAAATTACCTTTCAACTATGGAAGGCATATCCAAATTTCAGGGGGGAAAGTGAATTTTCAACCTGGCTATACAGAATTGCTTTAAATACAGCGATTATTTTTCTCAAAAATCAAAAAAGAAGAGGTTTTATCGGAAATGAAGACTTCTCTAATCATATAATTGCCCACGAAGAGTATGACAATGATAAAGAAGAGCGGATGACTGAAATGTATAAAGCGATTCATCTCCTTAATCCTATTGACAAGGCCTTTATTTTCTATTACCTGGAAGACTTTTCAGGAAAACAAATTTCCGAACAGATGGGGATCTCCGAAGGAAATGTAAGGGTGAAAATGAACAGAGCCAAAAATAAATTGAAAGATATCTTAAACCAATATACCCCTAACCAACCTTAAATCAGTAATCCAATGAATATAGATGAATTAAAAAATACCTGGAATGAAGATATTGGAAACGAAACGCCTGAAATTAATACAGAGCAACGCCATAAAATCAATCTTCCCCTAGAAAAAGTACGTAAAAATATGCGAATGGAATTCTGGTGGGTGGTAGGAATCTTCATTTTTGCCTTTATGGTTTGCTCCGTTTGCAGACCTTTTAAACTTCAATTGTATATTACGGTTTTGATTGCTTCAATGCTTATTGTTACGGTTTTCTTTTACAGCAAGTTTTTTAAACTGTATAATAATATCAGCAATACAGAACTTAAAACCAATGATTCTCTCAAGGACCTCATCACTCAGCTGAATCTCAATAAACAATATTATTTATCCTACTATATCAGTTTTGCACCGTTTATAGTATGTGAGATCCTTATTGTGCTGGAGTTTATTCCCCGGCCACAGCCTTTAAGCGAGACGAAGATTGCACTTATTCTGATTGGAAGTGTCATCGGAGGATTATTTTTACTGTTTTTCTCTGGAAAATTCTGGTTTCATCGTTATTATGGAAGATATATCAATCATATAGAATCCCTTTTAAAAGAACTGAAGAGGTAAACTAAATAGGTTTCGGCGGGCTTAAAGCCCGCCGAAACCTATTTATACATTAAGAAATGTTGAATTTTTTCACTTCAAAATCTTTCTTTTTCAGTTAATTTTTCTCTGCCTTCTCCTTACCAATTTCATTTCTTATCCAATCCAGTTGCGGGTCTTTTTTATCAATAATATCCTGCATATTTTCTTTGATCTCTATATCTGGAATCACTCCTTTTTTAGTGTCTGAAAAATCAATATTCGGTTGTACCAGAAGCAGTCCGATTGGAAATGTAATCTCGGAATTAGGCAGTTTTTGATAAGAATAAAAACCTGCTACTGTTCCGTCATTGGCACCTCCTGTTTCTTCTCCTACAAGAGTTGCTCTTTTATCATTCTTAAGCTTTGCCGTAATAATAGAAGAGGCAGAAAAGCTTCCGCCATTAATAAGAACAAAAACTTTACCGTGAAAAGCTTCCTTATTGGGCTTTGTAGGTTTATCAGCCTTCATTTTGTAGAAAACCTTTCCGTCCTTTTTATAAGTACTAAAAGCTTGGGCAAAAAAGTAACTTGGATAAGAGATACTTTTAATGGCATAGTCTAACGGAGTACTTTTTCTAAAATAATTGGTCCTTAACGGGATATCTCTTGAGGTAACCTGTGAAGGTTTTATCAGGGTAAAAGGTTTATCTGTAAGATAGGAATACAGATTATTGATCTCATAAAGAGAACCTCCATAATTATTACGGACATCTATGATGAGGTAATCTGATTTTGCATTTTTAATCTTTGAAAAAGTTTTTTTATAAAACTCGCCCGAATATTCACGGGAGAAACTTTTCACTTTTATATAAGCAATCGTACTGTCTTTATCCAGAAACCTAAAACTTCGGTTATAAGAGTTGCTGGCCGCAACATAATCATTGAGTTTTTTCTCCGGAGTACGCTTATTCATCTCCTTATCCTTTTGAATATCGGTATCTAATTTTGATTCCCGCGTTAAAGTGTAAGTACGTTTTTCACCTTTATAAAGCGTTTCGATGATGGCCTTGTCTGCTAATCCGTTTTCTGCAGTATAATAATTGAAAAAGAGATCCTTTAAAAAATAGGGCTGAAAAGTAGTATTATACCCGTCACTGCTGATAACGTTTCTGTATTTTTTGATATAGTCCGATACCGGAATATTGTTGATAGACAGAACCTCAGTTCCCGGTTGAATCTTTTCAATAGAATCTCTGTTTTCCGTAATATACATTTGATCTCCGGAAATATAATAACCAAATCTGCTGAACAGTCCTTTTTTCTGTTCTAATTCTTTAATTTCTCTTTTTGTGAATTTTTTTCTCGGAACTCTTAATGAAAGATGTCCTTCCCGGATTCCGGCAACTACAGGTTGAAGTTTAAAATAGAACTGAAGTGGGGTAAGAGGTTCGTTAAGGGTTTGCTTAAGACTGTCAAACTTATGATCTAATTCCTGTTTGGGGATATACCAATACAGTTGTGGATGCATCTGCTGGAGTTTTGAGTAGGCAAAATCTACATCTTCCTTAAGCTGCTCCGGTGGGATACATGAGGCCCGCTGTTCGTTGTGCCTTCTGATAGACGCACATGAGGAAAGCATGGCCAGAATAAATATTACCGAGTAATTTTTCAATATATCTTTGAGTTTTTTTAAGCCGCTAAAATAGAAAGTTTAAAATTAATCATCACTTAAATGAATAATAAATTTTCTGAAACACATGATAAATTTAGTTAAAAAATAGACTCAAATGCATCTTATTTTCATGTAATCACAAAAAGTAGGTACCTTTGATGTTTATTTTTTACAAATGATGTATTGGATTCTTGTGGTTGTGATTCTGTTGGCAGCAACCTATTGTATAGTAATTAACAGACCGGCATTCGGTGCAGTACCAAAAGGAAAACGATTGGAACGTATCAGACAGTCGAAGCTTTACCGGAATAAACAATTTCAGAATATCAGTCATACACCCTCCCTTGCGGAAGGCTATAAAATGACCAAAGTAACCTATGATTTCTTTTTAGGAAAAAAGCATCCTTTACTGAAGCCTTTAAAAGAAATTCCTTCCCTTCCTTCAGATTTGAAAAGTCTGGATAAAAATACAGATGTTTTCATCTGGTTGGGGCATTCATCTTATTATATACAGACCGATGGCATTTCATTTTTAATTGATCCTGTATTAAGCCTGTATGGCTCACCTTTCAAATACTTTAATAAAGCGTTTAAAGGATCTGACATTTTTAAACCTGAGCACATTCCGGATCTGGATTATCTTGTGATTACCCACGATCATTTTGATCATCTGGATTACCCGACTGTTAAATCCATTAAAGATCGTACCGGAATGGCTATTGTTCCATTAGGAGTTGGGGCACACCTGGAAAGATGGGGATATACGGAACAACAACTTATCGAAGAAGAATGGGGAACGGAAGTTGAGCTAAAAAATAACATAAAACTGATCTTTACTCCGGCAAGACATTTTTCAGGAAGAAGATTAAAGCAGAATGATACCCTTTGGACTTCCTATGTACTGGAAACTCCTACTAAAAAATTATTCCTTGGAGGTGACAGTGGTTATGATTCCCATTTTAAAATGATAGGAGAGAAATATGGACCTTTTGATTATGCTATTCTTGAAAACGGACAATATGGTGAAGCATGGAGGTATATTCATACTTTACCGGAAGATGTCATTCAGGCAGCCATAGATATTGATGCCAGACATATCATTCCGGTACACGCTGCTAAGTTTGCATTGGCACTTCATCCCTGGAATGAGCCTTTACAGAAAATAACAAGTCTCGGTAAAGAAAAAGGGTTAGATATCCTTACTCCGATGATTGGAGAGGTAGTAGATCTCAATCTTAAAGATCAGCAATTTTCAGTCTGGTGGGAGGCCTGATTAAGCATGCCAGATATCTTTATACCTTCTGGGATGATTTTCAAATTGTTGACGTACAAAATCACATTCCGGGTCTACAAGCAAATCTTTTTCTTCTGCATAACGAACCAGTTCATCCAGCAATAATTTGGCATAGCCTTTACCTTCACGCTCTTCATCCAGCTTGGTATAATATACAATAAGAAGTCTTCCGTCAACCTCTATGGACATATAACCCGCTTTTTTCTCATCAATAAACAACTGCAGTTCATCCTGATATGGAGATACCATAAATTTTATATTTTCCATAATTATTGAGATTTGGTTGATAAAAAATAATTCTGAGAACTCCCGAAAGCATTCTCTTCCTTTAAAATTACAAAATTATTTAACATGAAATAATAGTTTTTGAGAATCTTAACGAATTTTATAAAAGTATTAGATGATTAAAAGGTAAAAGGTTTTGTCATTAAGCAACTATTATCCATATAGATATCAACATCAGCTTTATTGCCTTTAGTCAGCCCACAGATAATTTGCAATTGAAATGTAACCTTAAAAACCATAAACTTTAAACTGAAAATCAGTATATCATATCTCTGTTTAATCATATGTACCCCGTTAAAAATATCGTTTTCTGACAAATAAAAATTTCAAAACTTGTTATAATTTATAAATTATTTGAAAGATAATCAGTTGTTTATATTTTTTATTAACAAATATTAGGAATTAGAGTTAATAGTTGGCACTTTAATTGACTACTTCACCATGTTTAATTTAAAAGAGGAATGAAATGAAAAAGTTATTGCTAACAATATTTTTGATGGGGACGTTTAGTCTGAGCTATGCCCAATCAGATTATTATAATGATTATAGAAGAAGTATTTCAGATATTAATTGGCAGACAGTAGTGGCTGATCTGTTGCTTTCCACTACACAAGCCAATCAGGTGTATGCTCTCAATGATAGATACCGTAATTATGATTCATGGAATAGAGTATATGTAGTAGAGCCTGGAAGATGGAGAGGAGACCGATATTCAGAGCTGGAAAGAATTATTGGAAGAGAAAAATATCTTGTCTTTAAAAAAAGATATTACAGAGGGCAAAACCCTGTTATTGTATACGAAAGAAAAAACGATTATAAAAAATACCGTAAAAACAGGGATAAATACTATAAAGAAAGAGCAAAATATTACAAAAAACAAAATAAACACAACCATGGACGCCATGGGGATTGGGATTAACCATTATCAATTATTATATATATTCACTATTAAAATGGCTGGCATTCGTGCTGGCTATTTTTATGATAAGTAATGAATAATATTGTTTTTAGGTGTCTATAAATGGTTCTTAGTTTGATTCAACTCAATTAATATAAAAATTAAAGATTCTATGGTTCATTTAAGATCTCAAAAAGCTTATTCAGTGAATTAATTCTTATAAAATGTCAATAGAATTAATGAACTAAAAAAAACTTCTATTTTCTAGTCCCTAACTTCCATCTTGTTATTCTCTTGGCCAAATAAATAATTATATGCATTAATTTGTTTGAATTTTATAACTTTGATCTATGGACTCTAAAGAATCATTACAAGGCTTTTATGAACGAAATGCTCCCAATTTGGGACCTCAATGTCTGGGACCTCAAAATTTGGGGCATTTCAATGTGTTTTCAAGGGAATATTGTTCCCCACTAACCCCTTACAGCAGGAGAGATTATTATAAAATTTCTCTGATTATAGGAAAGGGTAAACTTCACTATGCTGATAAATGGATTCGCGTGGATCGTCCTGCCTTGTTATTTTCCAATCCTATTGTTCCGTATTCATGGGAAGCAGATGATGAAGATCAGAAAGGTTGGTTTTGTCTTTTTACAGAATCGTTTTTACAAAATGGAAGCCGTTTGGGGAATCTCCAGGACTCGCCTCTATTCAAAATTGGAGGAACTCCGGTTTTCTTTGTGGAAGAAGAGCAACAAAAGGTACTTTCTGATCTGTATACTAAAATGATGACGGAAATTGAATCGGATTATGTTCACAAGTATGATATGCTAAGAGCGTATCTTCACCTGATGATTCATGAAACCATGAGAATGCATCCGGCGGAAACCTTTGAACCTTACCAGAATGCCTCTCAAAGAGTAGCCTCTTTATTTATGGAGCTGTTGGAAAGACAGTTTCCAATTGACAGTCCGGAAGCTTTTTTAAAGTTAAAAACGCCCAATGACTATGCTCAGAGTCTTTCTATTCATGTCAATTCTTTAAACCGTTCCGTAAAAGAGATTACGGGGAAAACCACAAGCCAGCAAATCACAGCAAGGGTGATACAGGAAGCGAATGCTTTGCTGACCCATACAGATTGGAATGTTTCTGAAATTGCTTATGGATTAGGTTTTGAAGAACCTGCTTATTTTACCAACTATTTTAAAAAACAAACTGGAATAACTCCTAATGCCTTAAGATTGAACCTTGTTTGAATTTTATAATTCTTAGTTTGAATTCTATATCAAAGATGGTGGGTTCATGTTCTAATTTTGTCTCATAGAATTAAAATAAATACCATCATGAAATTTAAAAAATTAGGAAACACCGGCGAACAACTTTCTGCAATTGGATTAGGCTGTATGGGGATGAGCTTTGCTTATGGTCCATCAGATGAGCAAGAAAGTATCAGCACTTTACACAAGGCATTAGATTTAGGAGTTAACTTCTGGGATACAGCAGATATGTATGCGAATGGAGAAAATGAAAAATTAATTTCTAAAGTTCTAGTACCCAACAGGGATAAAATTTTTATTGCTACTAAATTCGGATTCAGATTTAAAGATGGAAAAGCCAGTCATAGTGGTGCTCCGGGAACTTATTTTGACGGTTCTCCGGAATGGATCAGAAAGGCTGTGGATTTAAGTCTTCAAAGGTTAAAAATTGATACGATAGATCTGTATTACGCCCACCGGGTAGATCCCAACGTTCCGGTTGAAGAAACTGTGGGTGCTATGGCAGAGTTGGTTAAAGCAGGTAAAGTAAAATATATCGGATTGTCTGAAGCCTCCGCAGAATCTATTAGAAAAGCTAATAAAATTCATCCTTTAGCTGCTTTACAGTCAGAGTATTCTATCCTTACTAAAGATGTTGAGAATGAAATTCTGCCAACGATCAGAGAATTAGGGATTTCATTGGTGCCTTACTCCCCATTGGCAAGAGGTCTTTTTGCGAATATTAATGAAGTACAAAACCTGGGAGATGATGATTTTAGAAAATCATTGCCACGTTATCAGCAGGAATATCTTGAAAACAATACAAAACTCGCGAATGAAATCAATGAATTTGCTGCTTCTAAAGGAGTAAAAGGAACTCAGTTAGCCTTAGCATGGGTGTTGAATCAGGGAGACGATATCATCCCCATTCCAGGAACCAAACGTATCAAATATTTAGAAGAAAATGTTGCAGCTGCCAATATTGAGTTGTCTCAGTCAGATTTGGATACCATTGATGCCATTCTGAAAAAATATCCGAATGTAGGAGAACGATATAGTGAAGGATCAATGAAATTGGTTAATAACTAAACACTAATTATACCTAAACTGAGTTTCTGAATGGCAGAAGCTCAGTTTTTTTACATTAAAAAATATTATCACATTCATTGCCATAGAACATTTCCTTTCGGAGATGTTATTTAGGTTATGATGAATTCAAAAAACACTATTTTACATTATGAATAGAAGAGAACTATTGAAAAATGGGTTGTTGGCAGGGACATTAAGTCTTATCCCTTTTTCGAATGTATTGGCAGAAACAAAGGTCATTTCCGAAAAAACAGGAGATGATCTTGCCGGTTTTAAAAAGATTACATTGGGAGAATTAGAACTGTTTATTCTGACAGATGGATATATTCATGAAAAAAATCTGAGCTCATTTGCGCCAAGAGGAAATGTGACTGAACTAAAAAAAATACTTAAAGACAATTTCCGATCAGAAGATTATATTGATATGGCGATCAATATTCTGCTTGTTAAAACAAAGGAAAAACTGATCCTGATGGATACAGGGATGGGAATATTTGCGGATGAAAGAACTGGGTTTTTATTAAAAAGCCTTCAGAAAGCAGGATTCTCAGCAAGCGATATCACTGACATTTTCCTCTCTCATGCCCATCCCGATCATATGGGTGGAGTGGTAGACAAACAGAATAAGCTTGTTTTTCCCAATGCTGCTATTTTTATTTCGAAAATAGAATATGATTTTTGGATGAATGCTTCCATCAATGATTTTAATCACAGTGCTTTGAAGGCTCATCCCGAAATGCTAACCCAGATTATTCCGGCACTTCAGAATATATTGAAAGCTATTCAGCCAACGTTGAAATTTTATGATTTAAACAGGACGCTGTATAATCATTTCAATTTTCAATTAGCTCCCGGACATACTCCCGGATTAACCGTTACGACAATATCATCAGGGAACGAAAAGCTGATATATATTGCTGATCTTATTCACTCAGATATTATTCTTTTCCCTCATCCTGATTGGGGATTTTCAGGGGATACAGATCTGGATATTGCTGCCAATTCCAGAAAGAAATTTCTTAAGCAGTTGGCGGATACAAAGATCAGGGCATTTGCTTCTCATTTGCCATGGCCAGGACTGGGTTTCACAAAAATAAAAGCTCCGGGATTTGAGTGGATTGCTGAGAGTTTTATGAATTAAGAAAGTTTTTAAAATACTAAATAATAGCGGGCTAAAGTCCGCTATTATTATAAAAAATCATTTAGTTTTAGTCTTATATCCCCATACCCAATAAAAAAGCTAAAAAGGTATTATTTCTCTTTTTCAAATTCAAATGGAACTTTCATTTCATCATTAGAAATAATAGCTTTTAATTGGTTGCCTTCTGACGAATATTGAATTCGTTTCGGGAAGTTTAAAGAATCATTTATACATATAAATTCATTGTTTTTAGATTCTGTCATTTTAAATTCAATGAATTGTTTTTCTTTCGGAGTTTTAACCAATAGACTCCATTTCCCATTGGAACTAACAAGCTTCATGGTTTCTTTGTTGATGGTATCTCCTTTTTGTAGGGTAAATCCAATTCCAGCATATTCTGTCGGACTTATTTTGTTCCAATTTTCAAAAGTTTCTTTTCCTGCTTTTTCATTTGATCTTTTCCATTTTCCGGTTAACCAATCAAAATTTGCAATAGGTTCAGCTTCTGAGTTCGTTTCTGATTTTCCACTTTGATTAGTTTTTGTGTTTTGGTTACAGGATAAAACTAATGTTGCAGCAAATAAAATAAGTAATGAATTTTTCATGATAATAAGTTTGGTTTTGTGAATATATAAAAAAATAATAAAAAGGATAATGTTGTTTTATGGAGGCATTACTAAAATAAAAAACCTCGCAATTTGCGAGGTTTTTTATATCATGAATTGAAGTCTCTAAAATTAGATCCCGTCAATGATTTCATTTAAAACAGTACTTGGTCTCATCGCTGCGTAAGTTTTATACGTATCAGTTTTGTAGTAACCTTCAATGTTTTGAGGTTTACCTTGAGCACCAATTAATTCTGCGTTGATTACTTCTTCGTTTTCCTGCATTGCCTGTGCAACCGGAGCAAACTGAGCCGCTAATGTAGCATCAGCAGTTTGGTTAGCTAAAGCTTCAGCCCAATACATTGCTAAATAGAAATGAGAACCTCTGTTATCAATCTGGCCTACTTTTCTTGCAGGAGACTTATCTGTAGCTAAGAATTTAGCATTCGCTTCATCCAATGCATCCGCTAAAACCTGAGATTTTGTATTCCCCTGAGTTTGTGCTAAATGCTCTAAAGAAGCCTGTAGTGCTAAGAATTCACCTAGAGAATCCCATCTTAAATATCCTTCTTCAAGGAATTGTTCAATGTGTTTTGGAGCAGAACCTCCGGCACCTGTTTCAAATAAACCACCACCGTTCATTAATGGAACAATAGAAAGCATTTTAGCAGAAGTACCAAGCTCAAGGATTGGGAAAAGGTCTGTTAAGTAATCTCTCAATACATTTCCTGAAACAGAAATAGTATCTTTTCCTTCTCTAGCTCTCTTAAGCGTTTCAGTCATGGCATCTTTTACATCAAGAATTCTGATGTCAAGACCTGTAGTATCGTGATCAGCAAGATATTTTTCTACTTTTTTGATAATCTCTCTGTCGTGAGCTCTTCCTTTGTCTAACCAGAAAATAGCCGGAGTGTCAGAAAGTCTTGCTCTGTTTACAGCTAATTTTACCCAGTCCTGGATAGGAGCATCTTTAGTCTGACACATTCTGAAGATATCTCCTTTTTCTACTTTCTGAGAAAGAAGAACATTTCCAGCTTCATCCTGAACTTCTACAGTTCCTTCAGAAGATAATTGGAACGTTTTATCGTGAGAACCATATTCTTCAGCTTTTTGAGCCATTAGACCAACGTTTGGAACAGATCCCATAGTGGTTGGGTCTAATTTTCCGTGCGCTTTCATATCATCAATTACTGATTGATAGAAACCTGCATAAGAACGGTCCGGAATGATACAAACTGTATCTTCTTCGTTTCCGTCTTTGTTCCACATTTTACCTCCACCTCTTACAAGGGCAGCCATCGATGCGTCAACGATGATGTCAGAAGGAACGTGGAAGTTTGTAATTCCTTTGTCAGAATTTACCATGGCCACTCTTGGACCTTCAGCTAATGCTTTATCAATATCAGCTTTGATATCAGCTTCCTGAGCATTTCCTTTTATTTTTTCGAAAAGATCAGCAAGACCGTTATTGGGATTAATATCTAAAGATTTGAAAGTCTCAGCATATTTAGTGAATACCTCTTTGAAGAAGGTTTCTACGATAGCCCCGAAAATAATAGGGTCAGAGATTTTCATCATCGTAGCCTTAAGGTGAGCAGAAAGGAGAACATTTCTTTTCTTAGCCTCTTCAATAGCTTCCTGAACGAATACTTTCAAAGCATTTAGGTTCATTACAGAAGAATCGATTACTTCACCAGCCTGAAGACCTGCAAAGTCTTTCAATACGGTTTCTCCTTCATTTCCTTTGAATACGATTCTGTATTTTGTAGCGTTTTCTAACGTTGTAGAATTTTCTGTTCCGTAGAAATCACCATTGTTCATGTGAGCCACGTCAGTTTTGCTGTCAGAAGCCCAATCACCCATTCTGTGAGGATTTGCTTTTGCATAGTTTTTAACAGCTTTTGGAGCACGTCTGTCAGAGTTTCCTTCTCTTAATACAGGGTTTACCGCACTTCCTAAAACCTTTGCATATTTAGCTTTAATTGCTTTCTCATCATCATTCTTAGGTTCTGCAGGATAATTTGGTACTGCGAAACCTTTTCCTTGTAGCTCAGCAATAGCTGCATCTAATTGAGGAACAGAAGCAGAAATATTGGGTAATTTGATAATGTTTGCGTCCGGCTGAGTTGCCAATTCTCCTAATTCGGCTAAAGCATCACCAATTTTTTGGTCATCCTTTAAAAATTCAGGGAAGTTAGCTAAGATTCTGCCTGCCAGGGAAATATCCGGAACAGCGATCTCAATATCTGCTGATTTAGTGAAAGCTTTTACGATAGGTAAAAACGAGTGAGTAGCCAGCATTGGAGCTTCATCCGTTAATGTGTAGTAAATTTTTGATTTTTCTGACATTATACTGTTATTTATTATTTGAAATTAAAGTCCCACAAATTTACTAAATATGATTGTTTTTTTAGGGAATTTTTAAATAAAAAAAGAAGCCAAAAGCTTCTTTTGCTTTTTATATCTGAACAATTGTATATTCTCCGGATGCATTAAAATTGATATTAAATTCAACTTTGAAGTTTTTAAGACTTGAATTCAGATTGGGAATTGTTTAAAAAACTGATGGACAGACTAAAGTGTTTTTATTTCTACTTTAAGATTAATTTAACCTTATATTAGATAGAAAAATTTTCTATTTTGATTAAATTTGAAAAACTAAAAAAATAAATATTATGTCAACGACAATCACTTTAAAAGGAAACGAAGTACACACAATAGGAACATTACCAGCTGTAGGAACCAGCGTTAAAGATTTTGCATTGGTTGATTCAGGATTAAATGTGAAGACTCTTGAAACTTTTGAAGGAAAAAAGAAAGTATTCAATATTTTCCCAAGTATTGATACACCTACTTGTGCAGCTTCCAGCAGAAAATTCAATGAAGAAGCTTCAAAACTTGAAAACACGGTGGTTATCAATGTATCTAAAGACTTACCTTTTGCATTAGGAAGATTCTGTGCAGCAGAAGGATTAGATAAAGTAGAAACTCTTTCAGATTTCAGAAGCAGCTTTGGGGATGATTATGAAGTAACGATCACAGATTCTCCATTGAAAGGACTTTTAAGCCGTGCTGTAATTGTTACAGATGAAAACAATAAAGTAGTGTATACTGAGCAGGTTTCAGAAATTGCTGATGAACCTAATTATGATGCAGCCCTTGCAGCATTAAATAATTAGTAGAAATAATTTTTGTAAAAAGCCTTGTGAAGTTGATTTGCAAGGCTTTTTTTGAATCCAAAACACACAATAGATGATGACAAAACTTTACGAACAATATGGTGAACTTTTTCAGGTAGACCAAGAGCATTTTGATGAGTTTTATACACTTCTTAAGGATACCTTGCTTTTAAAATCAGATTTTTTCCTGAAACAAGGTGAAAAATGTAAATATTTAGGGTTTATCAAAAAAGGGACGGTCAGAAGTTTTTATATCAACGATCAGGGTAGAGAAATTAATTTCGGATTTTATTTTGAAAATGAATTTTTTACCGATTACGAAAGTATACTTTGTGATACCGTATCTAATATGAATATCCAGGCATTAGAAAATTGCGAGATCTTATTGTTGAGTAAAGAGGATTTGCAGGCATTATATCAGAAAGAAGCGTATTGGCAGAAGTTCGGACGAATGATGAGTGAGAAGATTTATCTGGATGCCAAAAAAAGAATTGATGATTTACTATGCCGTTCTCCGGAAAACAGGTATTTAAATCTTTTAAAAAAACAGCCCCTTCTTTTTCAGAAAATTGCACAAAAACATATTGCCAGTTACCTTGGCGTTACAGAACAATCTTTGAGTAGAATCCGGAGCAGGATCGTTAATTAACTTAAGTTAACGCCTGATAATATTTTAGTTGGTAGCTTTATCATTATCAAATTTTAATACTTATTATTATGGAACAAAAAGATTTAACCATTATTTTGGTACACGGAGCTTGAGGAGACGGATCTCATTGGCAATACATTATTCCTTCTCTGGTAAAAGCAGGATATAAAGTGAGAAGTGTTCAGAACCCTCTTACCTCATTACAGAACGATATTGATAAAACAAAAGATCTTATTGATGCTCAGGAAGGGAAAGTTCTTTTAGTAGGACATTCTTACGGTGGCGCAGTTATTTCAGGAGCTGGAAACCATGATAAAGTAGTTGGGTTAGTGTATATTGCTGCCTTTGCACCGGATGCTGGTGATAGTTTAGGGGCACTTCTGGGAAGAAGAGAATCTCCGGGTGGAGCAAGTATTTATCCGGATAGTAAAGGTTTTTTATGGATCAAATATGATGAATTTAAATCAGCTTTCTGCCAGGATCTGGATGATGAAAAAGCGCTTGTAATGGCATTGTCTCAAAAGCCTATTCATGGGCAATGTTTTGGAGACGAAGCAGGAGAGCCGGCATGGAAAACAAAACCAAGCTGGTATCAGATTTCATCCAATGACCATATGATTCCTGCAGAAACGGAAAAAGAAATGGCAGAGAGTCTTCAGCCTAAAAAAATAATTACATTGGATGCAGGACATGCTTCGTTAGCTTCACACCCTAATGAAGTTACCCAATTGATTTTAGAAGCAGCGGCATCACTTTAAAATACAAAATAACAATCAAGATAGACAAAGCTCTGGAAAATTTTAAGTATTTTCACAGAGCTTTTTTATTAAATAAAGATCAATATGGTAAAAAGAATCGTAGCCAATATAAAAACGGATGATCTTATAAAAGGGGATCACTTTTATCAGGATATTTTAGAACTTGATGTTTTGATGGATCATGGCTGGATTAAGACCTTAGGAACTGAAGAAGAAGCAAAAGTGCAGATCAGTTTTGCAGAACAGGGAGGTAATGAAACTGAAGTTCCGGATTTGTCTATAGAAGTGGATAATGTAGATGAAGTTTATGATAAAATGAAAAAGGCAGGCTTTAAGATTGTTTATGATATTACCCATGAAGATTGGGGAGTTCGCAGATTCTTTGTAAAAGATCCTTTTGGAAAAGTAGTCAATATTCTCTCCCATCAGTAAAATAAAGAATATCATTAAATAGGAGCGCACTTTAGTCCGTTTTAATGAGAAGAAAAACAATCCTCTGGCTTTAGCCAAAGCTTAAAAATATTTTATTCAATCTTGATTATTATGAAAGCAGATCAAATTATCCCTATACTCAGAATTTTTGATTATCAGAAAACCCTTGAATTCTACATGGATTGGCTAGGCTTTGAAATTGTCTGGGAGCATCGCTTTGAAGAAAATATGCCGGCTTATATAGAAGTGAAAAAAGATAATATTATTCTTCACCTTACTGAGCATCATGGGGATGCAAGTCCCGGAAGCAGTATTTTTATCTGGGGCGAAGGTATTGCAGATTATCATAAAGAACTTATTGATAAAAACTACAAATACAATCGGCCTGGTCTTGAAAAAACTTTTTATGATGCTGTTTCTTTCACTGTAAATGATCCGTTTGGAAATAAGATTATTTTCAATGAAAAATTTGATGAGGCAAAACATGGCACTTTAACGTTCGATGTGATTGAATAATCTTGTCCGATTAATATTATAATGTATTCATAGTATGTTATCAGCAATACATCAGGAATTTGAAGCACCTGAAGAACTTCGGGACAGTATCAAATGTTTTTGGTATAACAGTCGGGATTATGGAGAGTGGTTATCAAGTTTTGAAGTGATGCCTGATGGCTATGTTGAAATTATTTTTCATTTTGGAGGTGGATGTAGTATTTCTCACGATGGAAATGTAGAAGAATTACCCTCTCCATTCTTGATGGGATTACTCAATCAACCTGCTGTTTTCTATAGTCAAAACCGTTTGGAGATTATTGGAGTCAGATGTTTCCCATGGTCTGTTTTCGACTTATTGGGATTACTGCCACGTAAAAGTAAAAATGGCATCTACTTATTTGAACATCCTGTTGCAAAGCTTCAGACTATTTTGAAGCAAAAAATTCTTGCTGGTAGAATAGATGATGCAATAATGGAGGTTAAACAGTGTTTTATGGATATACGGTCACAAGTACCTGTTGACAGTATGTTATTTAAAGCAGGAGTAGCTTTGAAAAGAACAAAAGGGAGTATTCCCGTAAGCCAGATTGCCGCTGCCGCTCATACAACGGTTCGTACATTAGAAAGAAAATTCAAACAATCTTCCGGCCATACGGTTAAAGACGTGTCAGGTCTTATGCGTTTTGAACAGGTGAGAAATCATCTTTGGCTTTATCCTGAATCCAATATTGCAGGATTAGCTCAGGAATTGGGGTATTCTGATCAGTCTCATTTGAGTAGAGAATTTAAACGGTATACAGGAGTAACACCCGCTGCATTTGCCAGAGAAGCAAGAAAAAGAAAGCAAATAATGAACAGTGATTTTGTCGCATTTATACAAGCCTAACCAGTAGCTAATCGTGAATTTTGTAGAGGAATTAAGACCCTACAAAATTATGATATTGAAAAATAAAAAAATAGCAATTATTGGAGCTGGGCCTGTTGGTTTGACAATGGCTGTTTTACTCCAGCAGAAAGGAGTGGAGGTAACCGTTTACGAAAGAGACAAAGATGCAGATACAAGAGTTTGGGGAGGAACACTGGACCTTCATCAAAACTCAGGGCAAGAAGCGATGGCACGGGCAGGATTGCTTGAAAAATACTATGCTACTTCCATTCCTATGGGAATAAATATAATGGACGATCAAGGTAATTTACTATTGACCAAAAAAATTACCCGTGAAAATCAGCACGACAATCCTGAGATTAATAGAAATCATTTGAGGGAAATGTTACTTGATGGGCTGGCAGACAATACCGTAGTCTGGGACAGAAAGTTTACCGGTATGGAAGAAGACAACGGTCAATGGTTATTACATTTTGAGAACAAACCCAGTAGTATTGCGGATTTGGTCATCGGTGCCAATGGCGGAATGTCTAAAGTGAGGCAATATGTAACAGAAACTGAGATCAAAGAGACCGGGACTTTTATTATCCAGGGAGATATTCCGCAACCTGAAATCAACTGCCTGGAATTTTATCAATGGTGTGACGGAAAAAGACTTATGGCAGCTTATCAGGGTAATTTATTAGTAGTGAATCCCTATAACAATGGAGCGCTTACTTATGGAGTAATATTTAAAAAGCCTGATGAATGGATTTTGAACAATCTTGCTGATTTTCAAGACACAGATTGGGTAGTCCGGTTTCTTTCCAATAGATTTTCTAAGTGGAGTGATCGTTATCAACAATTATTTCGTTCAACTTCTTTTTTTGTCGGATTACCCACAAGAGTAATCCCATTAGATAAACTTTGGAAAAAGGACCGTATTTTACCGGTAACACTTATCGGAGATGCAGCTCACGTAATGCCTCCTTTTGCAGGACAAGGCGTAAATACAGGATTGATGGATGCATTAATTTTATCAGATAATTTAACCCAGGGAACCTTCGAAACCATAGAAGATGCTATTGCAGATTATGAACAAAAAATGTTCATCTATGCGAAAGAAGCACAAATGCAGTCAGGGAAAAATGAAATAGAAATGCGTGATCCTGACTTTTCATTTACAAAATTGATTAAATAGTTGATCGTTTTAAGGTTTTCATTACTGAGTCAAATCATTAAAATTTAAGATTAATAATGCTACCTTTACGTTTTCAAAATAGAAATGAAACGTTCAGGAACTGCAGATTTACCCCTTCACTATGGCAAAGTACCGCCATGGCTGTATGAACGGATGTCTGTTCTCGGACTTTCCATTGTTGAAGCTATTTTGACGGATTATGGTAAAGATGAGGTGCTTCGCAGGTTAGCAGATCCGTTTTGGTTTCAAAGTTTTGGTGCTGTGATGGGCATGGATTGGCATTCTTCAGGAATAACCACTTCGGTAATGGGAGCTTTGAAACGTTCCATTAATCCTAATTCCCAATCACTCGGACTTTATATTTGTGGCGGAAAGGGGAAATTTTCACGAGAAACTCCGTCTGAATTGATTCAAATTGCAGATAAAACAGGCTTAAATGGGCATGAACTTGTAAAAGCAAGCAAACTTTCGGCAAAAGTTGATAATACAGCAATTCAGGATGGCTACCAGCTGTATCTGCATAATTTTATTCTTTCAGATAATGGAAGCTGGAGCGTTGTTCAACAGGGAATGCACGAATCAGATGGGACGGCAAGACGCTATCATTGGCATTCAGGAAATATGACCTCTTTTATACAGGAACCTCATACCGGAATTAACGGGGTTTCAAGAGGGCGCATTCTCAACCTTACAGATTCCGAGGCGGCGGAAAACCGGAAAGGAATTCTGGATATTTCTCACACGGATTCTATAGACGTCATGAAAGATTTTTCAAGATTGATTCTTCCTGCTCATCATGATGTTCAGGCTTCCGATGTTGATCTTAAGCGTTTAGGGGCGCTTTTATATGTTACCCGTGAGCAGCAACCTCAGAATTTTGAAGATTTATTGATGCTGGAAGGAGTAGGACCAAGAACCATGCAGTCTTTAGCTTTAGTGAGTGAGGTCATTCATGGAGCGCCATCAAGATTTGCTGATCCTGCAAGATTTTCTTTTGCTCATGGCGGGAAAGACGGACATCCGTTCCCGGTTCCAATCAATGTATATGATGAAAGTATCAGTATTCTCAGAAAAGGAATTGAAAAATCAAAGCTTGGAAATTCAGATAAACTGAATACTTTAAATAAACTTCATCAAATAGTAACCAAGGCTGAAAAAGATTTCACCCCAGATTTTGATATTCAGAAAGTCATTGAAGACGAACGTCAGAATTCATGGCGGTTTGGTGGTAAGACAGTGATGGGAGATGCTCAAAAGCCAAGCCCCCCAAAGCCAATTCAGCTTTCTTTATTTTAGGAGGAACACATATATTAAGTTGTAATTTTTAAAGCCTTTTCCTGAAGTTTTAATTTCCTTTTCCAAGTAATAACCAATGTTTGTATAACCTAGCCCTTTCTACTGAAGGGTATCAGATTATAGATTTGATGGGCTGGTGTTTTTAGGTGAATGAAACAATTGTTTAATTGTTTTGATTTATGAAATTATCATGAATTCAACGAACTATGAGGTGATAAATTGCTTTTAGATGATTTTGTTTAATAATTATTACATTTAATTCAATTAAAAAAATTAATTTTAAAGTCTTAAAAAAATGACCAGATGACTCACCAATCACTTGAAATCTGTTACGATTTTCCTTTTTTTCTTCAGGAAGAACTTGATGAAATATTTCAGGCTCATGAAAAGAAATTCTTTCAAAAAGGTGATTTTATTCTTGAGGAAGGCAAGATGGCTAATGAATACTATATTCTGGATAGCGGATTGGCACGTTCATTTGTAAATGATTTTAATGGAAATGAGGTAACAACCCATTTTTTTGTAGAGAATGAAGTGATTATTGAGGTATTATCTATGTTTCAAAGAATTCCGACTCAGGAAAATATTGTCTGTATCACAGACTGCGAATGCTGGAAAATGGGATATGATACTTTTGAGGAATTATTTCATAAGATCCCCAACCTTAGAGAATGGGGAAGAGCCTGGATGTCTAAAGAACTTTTTGATTACAAGCAGCGATCTGTAGAAATGTTTACCTTATCAGCTACCAAAAGGTATCTTAATCTAATGGAACAAAAACCTAAAGTGGTACAATTTGCTCCCTTGAAGCAGATTGCATCCTATCTGGGTATAACCGATACTTCATTGAGCAGAATTCGTAAAGAATTGGTCTCTCATCCCAAAAAAAATTAAATCTTGCCCTATGACAAGTAGATTTTCATGATACCTTGGTAATTTTGGTTAAAAGTTTAACACCAAATTTACAAAAAATGAAAATCAATCAAATTTATGTCAATTTACCTGTAAAAGACGTACAGAAAACGAGAGCGTTCTGGACAAAGCTTGGTTTTTCCATCAACGAACAGTTTTCAAACGATAAAGCAGTAAGTGTAGTGATGAAGGAAGATCATATCTACACCATGTTTCTGAAAGAAGAATTTTTTCAAACCTTTACCAACAGACCTTTTGCCAAAGGAGATACAACGCAGGTGCTTCTTGCTATCGGAGTAGAGAGTAATGAAGAAGTAGATTGGATAGTAAAGACAGCCATTGAAAACGGAGGTTCAAAGTACAGCGAATCTATAGATTACGGTTGGATGTACCAAAGTGCCTTTGCAGATATAGATGGCCATCAGTGGGAAGTAATGCATGCTGATCTTTCTAAGATGCCTACAGAAATTCATCAATCCTAATATCGAATTTGAAATGGAAACAAAATCAAATGAGATAACATTGATACAACACCAAGTAAGTGTTACCTATAAAGCGATCTCAATCAATATAGAAGGAATTACCCATGAGGAATCAATGATTTTTCCTAATGGTGAAGGCAATTGTATGAACTGGGTGTTAGGACATTTAATTGACGTAAGAAATGGTTTGTTACATATTCTGGGAGAGGGCTCGATATGGAATGGAGAACCATTTTCAGCTTATAAGAGAGGGGTTATTGCTTTAGAAAAAAAAGATGAGTTTGTAGATTTTGAAGAATTAAAGTCTTATCTGCAAAAATCTCAGGAAAAACTGGAAGCAAAATTAAATATCCTTGATAGGTTTAATCCTGAAAATATTAATGATATTGCAACACTCTGCTTTCATGAGAACTATCACTCCGGACAGTTGGGATATATTCGAAGGCTCTTGGGTAAATCAGGAGGAATAAAATGATAGATAAGTCAATGGATAGTAAAAAGCGCCTTGATTAAGCTTAAAAATCTGTGTTATCTGGGAGAAAAATATATCTATCATTCAATTTTATCGTAGATAAAACTCCTGCACTTTAAAAGCATAAAATTTGTCAATGCGCCCTTTCATTTTTCTTACTTTAATATCAAAAAACAAAATAATGGACACACCAAAATCAAAAAAAATAGAACTCGTTATTCCGGCTTATAGAATGCATACCCAAAGCTTTATCAATGTTTTGGATGGTATTTCGGAAGAAGATGCTTTGAAAAGAATTGAAAACAAAACCAACCATATTATCTGGATGGCAGGAAACTTTGTGAATATGCGCTACGGCTTAGGCTGGGTACTTGGGCTTCAGGAGAAAGATCCTAATAATGATTTGTTCTTTCAGGGAAAAGCATTGGACGAAAGCTTTACATATCCAACACTAGCAGATTTGAAGAAAAATTTTCATGATATTTCTGCAAAAGTATATCAGAAGTTATTGGAGGTAACCGACGAAGAATTGGATGAAATTTTTGAAATAGGGATGAATATTCCTTTTATTAAAGAAACCAAGCTCAATTTTGTTGGCATGTGCATTGGTAGGGAAGATTATCTCTGCGGGCAAATAGGTTTGATGCGTAGAATTTTAGACTATCCGGGAATGAAGTATGATGTGGATGAAAATATTAAATATTAATCTATGAATCCATTAGAAAAAGGATATAAGCAAGTCAACGGGATCCAGATGTATTATGAAATCTATGGTTCAGGAAAACCTCTGGTTTTAATTCATGGGGGAGGTTCCTCTATTCTCTATGACTTTAAAGAAGTCATTGCAAGGCTGGAAAATGAATTTCAGCTTATTGGAATAGATCTCCAGAATCATGGGCGAAGTGAACACCGTGATATTCCTGAAACATTTGAACAGGACGCTGATGATGTAGCAGCACTTTTGAAGGGCCTTAATGTTGATAAAGCTTCATTCTGGGGATTCAGTAATGGGGGAAATACCGTAATACAGATTGGGCATCGTCATCCCAAAATTGTAGAAAAACTGGTTGTGGCTTCAGCATTTTATAAAAGAAACGGAATGATAGATGGCTTTTTTGAAATGATGAATGAAGCTACATTTGACTCCATGCCGGAGCCTTTCAAAATCAACTTTTTGAACCTAAACCCAGACTTTTCTAAACTGGAAAATCTCTTCGAAAAGGATAGCAAAAGAATGCAAACTTTTGTAGACTGGGATGATGAAGTGCTACGTTCTATAGAATCACCTACTTTGTTTATCAGTGGGGATAAGGATGTGATGAAACCGGAACATACCACAGCAATGTGGCGGCTGGTAGAAAATTCACAATTAATGATCCTTCCTGTAGGACATGGAACTTATATGATGCCTGATTTTGATGGCAGCCTCAATGAAAATTTAGTCAACTTTACCATAAAAGAAGTTGCAAATTTTTTAAATAATTAAACAATTACCATACGATTGATATTCGTCTAAGGGCTGAACCATTCGTGTATCAATAAACAAAACAATAACATTTTAAAATTAAAAATCATGGCAAAATTAAATCCGTACTTAAATTTTGATGGAACCGCCGAAGAAGCTTTCAATTTTTACAAATCCATTTTTGGTGGTGAATTCGTAGGTGAAATTCATAAAATGGGAAATGCTCCCGGTACTGAAAACCTTTCTGAAGAAGAAAAAAACAGAGTAATGCATATTGCTCTTCCAGTGGGAAGTGACCTTTTAATGGCATCTGATATTGTTCCTAGCTTCGGGCAGAAGTTAAATGTGGGAAATAATAACTATGTTTCCATTTTCCCAGAATCAAGAGAAGATGCAGACAGAATCTTTAAAGGACTTTCTGAAGGTGGAAATGTAGAAATGCCTCTTGAAGACCAGTTTTGGGGAGACTATTTTGGTAGCTTTCAGGATAAATATGGTGTACATTGGATGATAAACTATAATGAAGAATACACGAAATAATCCTATATTTAACTAATTATAAAAAGGAGCGCCCGTTTTTCGGGCAGCTCTTTTATTCAATCAAAAAATTAAACTATGGACCCAATTAAAATAGACATTACCATTTTAGCACCGGTAGAAAAAGTATGGAATTATTTCAATGACCCCAAGCATATTACCAAATGGAATTTTGCTCACGAAAGCTGGCATTGTCCCAGTTCTGAAAACGACCTGAAGGTGGGCGGGAAGTTTAAAAACAAAATGGAAGCAAAAGATAAAAGCTTTGCATTTGATTTTGAAGGAGTGTATGATGAAGTAACCCCTCTTGAACTTATAAAATACCATTTGGAAGATGGGCGTAATGTAGAGGTGATCTTTGATAAGATTGATGAGAATACCACAAAAGTTATTGAAATTTTCGATCCCGAGAAACAAAATTCTGTGGAAATGCAACGAGATGGCTGGTATGCTATTCTCAACAATTTCCATAAGTATGTTGAGAATCATTAAAAATACGTTGTGTCGCCATGATCAATTTAGTTATCATGTCAAAGAGTTTGAATTCCATATATACTGTTAGCTATGATCCTGAGGAAGACTTTCTTTTGGGGGTTATTGCAGTACCTGCAAGAATAGCTTTAAAGAAGGAAAAAATAGATTCTTTGGAAAAACTGTCAGATTATTCTGAAAAAGAGATCCTGCAGCTTCATGGTTTCGGGAAAAATGCAATGATAAAGCTGAAAGATTATATGAAGGAGCATCAGATGTGTTTTAAGGAAGCATAAAAGTAAAAAGGCTTGAATTTTTTATCGTGTCGTTGTGAATAGATAGAAGCAATTCTTTTTGAGCACAAGGACATTGGATTTGTTTTGCTTTATGCATATAATTTTTTACCATGAAACTTACATCTCTGTCATTCTGGATGGAGAGGAGTGTAATGAAGGATCTCAAGAATAATCTCCCGCAGATTCCGCAGATTTTATAAATATGTTCAGCTAGATTTGCTTAATCTGCAAAGTGGAAAAAATAAACAGTGTCTCTGTCATTCCGAATGAAGCAGAGCATAACAAAGATTCTTAACCCAGAAAAAGATCATAAAATCTACAGTTTCTACAGATTTTATGAATAAATTGTCTACAAAATAAATTCTATCATTAAGAAAGAATAATATAACATCAACCTTTAAAATTTAAACTTATGAATAACGATATTTTTCCATGTCTCTGGTATGACGGAGACGCCAAGCAATCCGCAGAATTTTACTGCAAGGTTTTTGGTGGCGAAATTACGGCAGATACACCTGTGGTAATGAACATTGATTTGTTCGGACAAAGATTAATGCTTTTGAATGGTGGTCCTCATTTCAAAAAGAATCCTTCCATTTCATTTATGGTAATCTGTGATTCCGAAGATGAGGTGCAAAAATATTGGGATCAATTACTGGAAGGAGGGATGGCTCTTATGGAACTTGGGTCATATTCATGGAGTAAGAAATATGGATGGGTTCAGGATAAATATGGCGTGACCTGGCAATTATTTTTAGGAGAAAAAGCACAGGAGCAGAAAATAGTCCCTACTTTGATGTTTATTCATGAAAATAATGGAAAAGCCAAAGAAGCAATGGAGCTTTATACTCAAACATTCCCAAATTCAAGCATTGGAAACATTTTGAAATATGGTGATGGAAGTGAAGGACATGCTAATCCTGAGCCAACAGAAAATGTTCAGCATGCCAATTTTGTTATTGATGGTTACTCTTTATTCTGTATGGATAATTCTTACGATCATCAGTTTGATTTTAATGAGGGTATTTCACTGGTTGTGATGACCGATGACCAACAGCAAACCGATACTTACTGGAATGCACTTACCTCAAACGGAGGCAGAGAAAGTATGTGTGGTTGGTTAAAAGATAAATATGGGTTAAGTTGGCAGATTGTGCCTAAAAGACTGATTCAGCTAATGAACGATCCAAATCAGGAAAAAGCCTATCAAGTGGTACAGGCGATGATGAAAATGCAGAAAATTATTATTCAGGATTTAGAAGACGCTTATAATTCTTAAACATATTTCGGCTTATTGTTTGATGTTATGTAGAGAAAAGGTTTGCTTATGAAAACACAGAACAAATCACAATCTAAGTCGAAAGTTCCTAAGGAAGGGCAATTTCCGGAAATTATCCGTAATGACTATCAGGGAAGTCAAAAGTTATTAAATAAGAAAGCCGTTATTTCAGGAGGTGACAGTGGAATAGGCCAGGCGGTGGCCGTTCATTTTGCAAGGGAAGGAGCAGATGTTGCCATTATCTATAAGGAAAGTGATAATGATGCCAAAGAAACCAAAAGACTGGTAGAAAAAGAAGGCAGAAAATGCCTTTTGATGAAAGGCAATCTTACCAGAAAAGTGTTCAGAACCCAATGTGCTCAAAAGATTAAAAAGTCATGGAATAAGATTGATATTCTTGTTAATAACGCAGGAATTCACACTTCAAAAAATAGTCTGGAAAAAATATCTGATGATCAGATTCAAGAGACATTTGATACCAATATCATTTCTATGATTTCTTTTACCCGGAATTTTCTTATGATGATGAAAAAAGGAGGGCGGGTTATTTGCACAACTTCCGTTACAGCCTATCGGGGAAGCGATCATCTGATTGATTATGCTGCAACAAAAGGAGCGATCTTATCCTTTATTCGTTCATTGGCTGATAATCTTGCTGAAAAAGAAATTTTGGTGAACGGTGTTGCACCAGGGCCTATATGGACGCCACTTGTAAAAGAAGCATTTGATGATCTTTCAACATTTGGAAAAGATACTCCGCTGAAACGTGCTGGCCAGCCATCAGAAGTCGCTCCGGCTTATGTTTTTCTTGCTTCTAAAGATGCCAGTTATATTACAGGTGAGGTGATTCATATCAATGGCGGAGATTTTGTTGGAGGTTAAAGGGTATACTTAAGATCTTAGCGTATTCATTTTAGCTATCCAATCATTAAATTTAAAAATATCACTTAATATATTTAACACATTATGGAACAATTATCATATGAAATAGAAATCAATGCAGAACCTGAAAAAGTATGGAGTGTCCTTTGGGGAGATATTACCTACAGACAATGGACAACGGCTTTTACAGAAGGTTCTTTTTATGAAGGAGAACTGGAAGAAAATAACATTATAAAATTCTTAGACCCTAAGCATAACGGGATGTACAGCCGTGTTGAAAAAGTGATTCCCAATGAGGAAATTAGATTTCTGCACCTAGGAGAAATTTATGAAGGAATTGAAGTCGCTAAGGATTGGGGTGATGCAACGGAATCTTATTTCCTGGAAGAAAATGATGAAGGAATACTATTGAAAGCCGTCATTAAAACTCCGGCGGAGTTTAAAGATTTTTTTGAAGAAAAATTTCCCAAAGCGCTGAATATTATCAAGCACCTTTCAGAAAACCAGCTTTAAAGAAATGCTCACTTGAAAAACACAATCAATCACAAAAATTTAAAATATGGAAACCCTATCATACGAAACAATAATAGATGCTCCTTTACAGAAGGTATGGGACATTCTCTGGAGTCCTGAAACATACAGCCAATGGACAAAATACTTTGGTGCCGGATCTTCTGTTATGAAATCCGACTGGCAGGTTGGCGGAAAGACTTATTTCCTTAATGAAAAAGGAGATGGAATGGTTTCTACCATAGACAGCCTGGAGGAACCCCATCAAATTGTTTTTAAGCATTTGGGAATGACCGAAAATGGAGTAGAAGACACACAAAGCAAAGAAGTTATGGAGTGGAGCGGTTGTTTTGAAAAATATTTTCTGATAGATTTTGATGGGAAAACTAAGCTTCACACTGAAGTTCAGGTAGACAGTGAATGGCGGGATCATATGGAGACAGGATTTACAAAAGGATTGATCGTTGTGAAAAGTTTGGCTGAAGGGGGAAATATCAGTTCGGTATAGAAGAGTTTTAATTTTGAGGTTAAGAGGTTTGAGTTGTGTATTTTGCAATTTTTATTCCTTGTTCCCCTATCTCTTTATCTATTGTGTATCAATTCAAAAAAATATGAAATTATTAGTAATTCTTTTCGGGACATTTATATTGGCTTTACTGGGAACCATGCTATTTCAGGGTAAGCCGGATCTTTTATTCTCAGGGAATCTTGGGATGGCGGTTTTCATCCTATTTACAGGATTCTCCCATTTTAAATTTCAAAAGGGAATGGCAATGATGATTCCGGATTTTATTCCTGCTAAAATGTTTTGGGTGTATAGTACCGGGATTTTGGAGATTGCTGCAGGAATAGGTCTTATGATTCCTGCTATTCGTGAAATGACAGCTGTTTTGCTGATTATTTTCTATATATTGGTTTTTATAGCTAATATCAATTCATCCCAAAAGAAGATTAATATTTTTAAAGCAGATTACACAGGTCCGGGGATGCAATATCTTTATAAACAGAGAATTCCCATGCAGATCATTTTAATAGCTTGGACCTTGTATTTCGGAATTTATCTACATTAAATGTATAGGCAGTCTTCAGGACTGCTTTTTATTGTAAAAAAGTCATAATAAATGTTAAATATTGTAACATTTATTGTTTTGAGTTGTCTTATATATAAAGAATCTGATTTTTTATTGAGTAAAATATTGAATTGGGAACTCTGTTTTTTAACTTTAAAAACGTAAGTTATGAATCTAAATTCCAAAATTTTCGGTACAGCTTATATTGTACTTTCTTCTATTATGATCAATGCACAAAACTCCGCAGCTAAACTTCCGGGAGATCCCACGCTTCCGTCTACAAAAGCCAATCTTGAGAAACTCGTATCCTATGATAAGGGAGATTTCAAATATAAAGTAGAAGATTATTTTGCAAGGCCAAAAGCTTCAGCATTTAAAATATCTCCCGATGGGAAATATCTTTCTTATAAAGAAAAAGATAAAGACCGCAAAAATCACGTATATGTTAAAGATCTGAATTCTGGAAAAATTACCAAGGCTATTGTTGAAAAAGATGATTTGATAAAAGCATATGGATGGTTGAATAAAAGTCGTTTGTTTTATACTCAAGATAAAGGAGGAAATGAAAATATTCACTTATACGCAGCAAATGTAGATGGAACAAATCTTAAAGATTTAACCCCATTTGACGGAATTACATTGGGAGAGATTAACCCGATAAAAGATACCGATTTCGTTGTGGTCACTATGAATAAAAATAATAAGCAGATCTTCGAACCTTATAAAATCAATTTTGTAACAGGGGAAATGACTCAGCTGTATGAAAATAAAGATGTCAATAGTCCTATTGATGGGTATATTTTTGATAAAGACGGAAATTTAAGAGGATATAGTGTTCTTGAAAACGGGCTGACTACTAAAACTTATTACAAAGATTTGCAGACAGGAAAATTCAATCTTCTGAAATCTGCAGACTGGTCGGATACCTTCAGCATTATCAGATTTAATGATAACTCTAAGAACAAAGACGAAGCTTATGTAGTGACCAATCTGGATAGTGATAAGACAAGAATTGTTTTGTATGATCTTAAGAAAAATGCAGTAATCAAGGAAGTGTATGCTAACCCTGTATTTGATGTGAGTTCGATAAGCTTAGCAGGTAAGAACAGAAATTATGAACTGGATTACATCAGCTATGAAGGTTTGAAAGGCGAGACAGTACCCGTAAGTAAGTTTTATAAGGAAGTTGATGACAAATTAAAAGCCCAGTTTGGAGATAAAGAGTTTAGTATTGTTTCGTCAGACGATAATGATGATAAACTTTTGGTAGTGGTAGGAAGTGACAAATTATACGGAACTTACTATGAGTATGATACTAAAACCAAACAGACAAAACTTCTTTATAATCTGATGCCACAGCTGAAAGAAGAAGATATGGCTGAAATGAGGCCTATTGAATTCAAAAGTAGAGACGGATTAACCATTCGTGGGTATATTACACTACCTAAAGCGGCTTTGGAAGGGAAAAAAGTTCCTTTGATCGTAAACCCTCACGGTGGTCCTCAGGGAATCAGAGATCATTGGGGTTTCAATCCGGAAACTCAATTGTTTGCAAGCCGAGGGTATGCCACGCTTCAGGTGAATTTCAGAATTTCAGGGGGATATGGAAAAGAATTCCAAAAAGCTGGATACAAGCAGATCGGAAGAAAAGCTATGGATGATGTGGAAGATGGAGTAAAATATGCGATCAGCCAGGGTTGGATAGATAAGGATAAAATAGCCATTTATGGAGGAAGTCATGGAGGATATGCTACTTTAATGGGATTGATTAAAACTCCGGACCTATACGCTTGTGGTGTAGACTATGTGGGAGTATCTAATATCTTTACCTTCTTTGATTCCTTCCCGGAATATTGGAAGCCTTATAAAGAAATGGTAAAACAGATCTGGTATGATTTGGATAACCCGGAAGAAGCTAAAATTGCTAAAGAAGTATCACCGGTATTTCAAATTGATAAGATTAAGAAACCATTATTTGTGGTACAAGGGGCGAATGACCCTAGGGTAAATATTAACGAGTCTGATCAGATCGTAAAAGCAATGCGTGCAAAAGGATTTGAAGTTCCTTATATGGTAAAATATGACGAAGGGCATGGATTTGGAAAAGAGCCCAACAGAATCGAATTGTATAAATCTATGCTAGGTTTTTTTGCTGAGAATTTCAATAAAAAATAAACAGGCAATTTTAATAATTTTGGAAACGGAGGATATGATGTCTTCCGTTTCTTTTTTTATTATTAAGAGAGCATAGCCAAGTAATCTTTTTAGAAATTGGATGCTGAGGTTACTTATTGACTAGCTGTATGCTTTTAAGGTACGGGAGTTTTATCTGCGATAAAATTGAATGATGGATATGTTTTCTGACAGATCTCACAGATTCTTAACGTAATAATGTTGGCTAAAGAATTTTATATTATAGTAAAGTTTGTCTTTTCAAGGATGAATCTGACGTGAATACAAATATAAAATCTAGCCCTGATAGCAGCGGTTACCCCACAGCATGTATGGAATAAGCTTGGGGCGAGGAGTATGAGCGGATAGCAGGAAATAGCTCCCTGAAAAAATGGGTAATCAGCAATGAGCAGTAAATAATGAGTGGCTGATGCATAAACAAAAGAAATAAAAGCCCGATGAATAAAAGAAAAACCAAAATTCCGGAAAAATATTTTAAATTTATTAAAGTAAAACCAAAAGGATAGCCGTCATATCAGTATGGAGGTTGTCGAAAAAATAACAATGCCACAAAAGGATAAAGAAAGTATCATCTCACAAACCGTTTCCAACTACGGAGGGAAGCTGATGTCTTATATTCGTCCTAAAGTGAAAAACACGGAGGATGCAGAAGATATCCTGCAGGAAGTGTGGTATCAGTTCAGTAGTATTACCAATCTTTCTGAGATTGTGAATGTTGGGGGCTGGCTGTACAGGGTAACGGCGAATAAAATTACAGACCGTTACCGTAAAAAGAAAACAGAAAATCTTGAAGATTTCGTCTATGAGGACGAAGACGGAAGTTTTTCCATCAAAGATATTTTATTGATGGATGAAAGCGCAGGTCCTGAAGTAAAGATGTTTCAGGATGAGATCTGGAAAAAACTGTTTGAAGCATTGGATGAACTTCCCGAAAAACAAAGGCTGGTCTACGTAGAAAACGAACTCAACGACAAAACCCTCCAGGAGATCGCCGATGAACAGGGAGAAAACATCAAGACTATCATCAGTAGAAAAAACTATGCTGTGAAGCATTTGAGAAACAGATTGAGAAGATTATACGAAGATTTAAAAAGTTAGAAAAAGAAATTATGAATCATAAACACAAAAAGGGCTGGATTTTTTTATTGTTATGTCCGCCATTAATTCTCTTAGCCGTTACCTGGATCGTAATGTCACTTTGGAATTGCCTTCTTCCCGAAATTTTAGGCGTGAAGTCCATTACATATTGGCAGGCAATGGGAATCCTGATTTTAAGTAAGATTCTTTTTGGAGGTTTTCATTTTGGAAAAGGAATGCGAGATTTCAAAGAAAGAAAAATGAGAGAGAGAATGGAAGGATTATCGCCTGAAGAGAAAGAAAAATTTAAAGAAGCCTGGAGAAACAGATGCTCCGGAGGATTCTTCAACAGAAATAACGAATAATTTAAAAATTTTAAAGAAGTAGTAAAGTAAAATTAAAATTCATTCGTCTTTATAAAAAACAAGTAGTAGTAAAATTTAAAATTTTGAAAAAATGAAAAATTCAGCATTAAAAGGTGCTCTTGGAGCACTAGCCGTTGTGGGTGTTGCCTTAATCGCTAAAAAAGCTGCCCAAAGAAAAAGATTTATCAGAGGTATTTTTGATGAATATGGAATTAAAGAAAAATCGCCTTTCGGATTAGCCGATAAGATCAGAGAAATGAATGATGAGGAGTATCAGGAACTGAAAGGGAAATTCAAAAAAGAATTCAGTTCAAGATGCTGCAAAAAGGATAATACCTGTGAAGCATAAAAAGTAAAAACTAAATTGAAATTGTTTAATTCGGGCTCGGGAAGCAAAGCTTCCCGAGCCCGAATTTTTTTATTTTAAAAGCAGTCAACTCGTTAAGCGGAATTTAAGAATGTTTTGGCAGTGAACTTATTGATTAAATACTAAATTTGTTTTCTTTTTATTACAAATTTTAAGATCATGACACCGAAGAATATTTTCATCATTATAATCGCTTTTTTTTCTATAAGTGTTTATGGACAGAAATCTGAATTGAAAAATAAGCAATATATTTTCTTTCTGCACAATAAGTTTTTGGAGGAACATCCCTCTGATGAAGCACATCCTAAATATGGTATTGTGGAGTATGAAAAAGTACTTCATGAATTGAAGGACAGCAGCAATGTTATTCTTTTTGAAAAGAGAAAGCCCAATACTGATCCGGCGGTATATGCTCTGAAAATAAAGAAACAGATTAATCGCCTGATAAAAAAAGGAGTTAAAGCAGGAAATATTACGATTGTCGGAACATCTCAAGGCGGTTATATTGCACAGTATATTTCCTATTATGAAAAAAATCCGGAGCTGAAATTCGTTTTTATTGGAGCCAGCTTTAAAGATGATTCTTTAGAGAAGGATGAAAATTTCAGGCTGTATGGAAAGATTTTGTCTATTACAGAGAAAACTGATGATGGGCATGTTCCTCTATCTCAGGAGCAGCGATTTATCAGGTCTGAAATTAAAGATTTTAAAGAAATTGAGCTTAATACAGGACTGAATCATGGTTTTCTGTTTAAAGCTCTTGATGCCTGGATTCTTCCAACAAAAGAATGGATCAATCGTAAATAATATAGAGTAAATACAAGTAATTGACTTTATATGATTTGTTGGAAAACACAAGAGTATAAGACTTTTTTGCCTCGAATACACAAATAAAAAGTATTGTACTTTAAAATATCAATTGAAAAAGCCTTTTCTATGTACCCTTTAGTTTGTAAAAAAGAAATTAAGTTTACAAACTAAAGGGAACATAGATTTTATACAAGTAAACTCATTCGTGGATTAGTGGCCATCAAATAGGCAGTATTCAACTTTTCGCAGATAAGATCCTTGCGTCTTAAAAATATAAAGCCTGTTAGTCTTCTTTGCGCCCTTGCGCGTTCCAACAATTACTATCAGACTTTGGAATTGTCAGAAATACCTGCTTATTATTTACGATGAATACAAAGTAAAAAGAAAAATAAATCCTTATTTTTGTATTGTTCAATGAAAGACTACTACTATTTTCTCGGTATACCTCAGGATGCTTCGGAAGAAGACATCAAAAAAGCGTATCGGAAGCTATCTCTAAAATATCATCCCGATAAAAATGATAATGATGATTTCTTTGCAGACCGTTTCCGCGAAATTCAGGAAGCGTATGAAATGTTGAGTGATCCAATCAGGAGACGCAGTTATGATCAGAATTTAGAAAGTCATCAGCGAAGCTTTAGATATAATATTCCTCCTGCAATAAAGACTTTTACAGCCAATAAAATTCATGCAAAAAGAGGAGAGGAGATTATTATCAACTGGCAGACAAGCAATG
Organism: Chryseobacterium nakagawai; assembly: GCF_900637665.1. NCBI lineage: Bacteria > Pseudomonadati > Bacteroidota > Flavobacteriia > Flavobacteriales > Weeksellaceae > Chryseobacterium > Chryseobacterium nakagawai. The sequence continues at coordinate 3,637,527 of NZ_LR134386.1, read as the reverse complement.
CTGATGTAGTAAAAGTTTTGCCTTTCGGACTTGAAAAGCCATATGGGGAAAGGATCTTTAAGATCACAGAATTCAAAGATGGAAAATTTCAACTATTGCTTCATGCAACAAACTCATTATTGCATAAAACTGTAGTTCAGGGAATTACTATTACTGAGGTTTTTGAAAATGATACGGACAAATTCAAAAATACAGTGGAGGAAATGTTTAAATCACAACCGAGAACGGAGATCAACAAATCCGGGCAGCCTAAAATTGTAATGCTGTTTTGGGGTATTATTGTGCTGGTGATAGCTTTATATTTCCTGATAAAGGAGTTTTTTTAAGCCATTTTCTTCCTTCCAGGACACTTTTTACATCTTTTCCCTTTCTTGAATTTTTTGCAGCAAGATTTCTTTTCGCAAAACATCTCTTCATTGTTAAATGCATACACAGGTGCCAAAGGTGGAACTTTAAACGGGACAATCATATTCATGTTGCAAATATATTAATTTAGAATAAATATAATTAATAAAATTTCATAAAATTCTTGAAACCTGATGAATAGCAATGCGAAGCCCTATTTATGAAGTCGATTGCCCTTAAAACCGTACTCTGTTTTATATGTGAATTTTCACATTTTTCATACCTATACTTTTATTTTTTACCTGTTATAAATAAAAACAGATTTTTGCTATTTTAACTTTTACCTGAAAATTTCACCCAATTTTCAATGAATCTTCATTGTCTTATTGGTAATAAAATGATTGTCTTGTTGAATACTATTTGTATAATTGAGATAATGGCTGTTTAAAATAGATTAAACTTTATCCGATTGTTATCAAAAGCTGATAGGTTTGTAATAAGTAAACTATTTAGTGAATTATCATGGAAAATATGCTGTTGTACAATCGTGTAAAAAATTGTAATTTTACCCATCTTTTTACAAACAAAATCTAATAAATAAAAATGAATACAGAACAGTTTGTGAGCCGTCACATTTCCCTAAATGAAGCCGATAAACAGGCGATGTTGGAAAAACTTGGCGTTTCTAGTATTGAAGAGTTAATTTCTCAGACCATTCCTTCTTCCATCCGTTTAGAAAAAGATCTTGAGATCTCAGAGCCACTTTCGGAATACGAAATGCTGAACCATTCTAAAGAATTGGCATCAAAAAATACTGATTATACAAGTTATATCGGTTTCGGATACCACAATACCCTTTTGCCATCAGCAATTCAAAGAAACATATTTGAAAACCCTAGCTGGTATACTGCATATACTCCATATCAGGCTGAAATTGCACAAGGAAGACTGGAAGCTCTTCTTAATTTCCAGACTGTAGTGTGTGACCTAACCGGTTTTGGTCTTGCTAATGCTTCTTTGTTGGATGAATCTACTGCAGCTGCTGAAGCAATGCACATGTTCTTTAACAACAGAACTAAAGATCAGAAGAAAGGTGAAGCGAATAAATTCTTTATTTCTGACCTTGTATTGCCTCAAACAATCTCTGTATTGAAAACTAAGGCTGAAGGGTTAGCAATTGAAGTGGTAGTAGGAGATCACAAAACTCATGCATTTGACACTTCTTATTATGGTGTTTTATTACAATATCCTGGTAAAAACGGAATCGTTCTGGATTATACAGAAAATATCGTAGAATATAAAAAATTAGACCTTCAGGTAGCAGTTGCCTGTGATCCGATGGCTTTGGTGAAATTGAAATCACCGGCTGAAATGGGTGCTGACTGTGCGGTAGGTACTTCTCAGAGATTTGGTATTCCATTAGGATACGGAGGTCCTCACGCAGCATTCTTTGCTTGTAGAGAAGAATATAAAAGAGATATTCCTGGAAGAATCATCGGAGTTTCTCAGGATATGTACGGGAAACGTGCACTAAGAATGGCGTTACAAACTAGAGAACAGCACATCAAGAGAGAGAAGGCAACTTCTAATATCTGTACTGCTCAGGTTCTTTTAGCAGTAATGGCTGGTATGTATGCTGTTTACCACGGACCAAAAGGATTAAACTATATTGCAGATCAGATTCACTTTAAAGCAAATGCTTTGAAAGGAGGACTTGCAGCATTAGGATATCAGGTTGTAGAAGAGCCGATCTTTGATACAGTAAAAATCACGATGCCTGAAGAAGAGAAAGGAAGACTGATGAGAATGATGCAGGATCACAGACTTAACCTTAACTACTTCACAGAAGGTGTTGTAAGCATTGCGATCAACGAAAGTACTACATTGGAGAAATTAAATTATCTGATGGCTTCTTTCGCTCAGTTCAAAGACAAGCAGACTTTCAAGTTAGAAATCAAAGAAGGATACAGCATTCCTGAAGAAAACCTTAGAAAGGATCAGATTCTTACAGAAGAAGTATTCAACAGATATCACACGGAGACAGAATTGATGCGTTACATCAAACGTCTTGAGAGAAAAGACTTATCATTGACTCACTCAATGATCTCTTTAGGATCTTGTACGATGAAACTGAACGCAGCTACTCAAATGTTGCCACTTTCATGGGCAGATTGGGGAAGTGTACATCCGTTCGTACCGGTAGACCAGGCTGGAGGATATCAGCAAATGATTGCAGAGCTTGAAAAAGATCTTGCAACCATCACTGGTTTTGCAGGAACTTCATTGCAGCCAAATTCAGGGGCGCAGGGAGAATATGCAGGATTAATGGTTATCAGAGAATACCATATCTCAAGAGGAGACCACCACAGAAATGTAGTATTGATCCCTCAGTCTGCACACGGAACTAACCCGGCATCTGCGGCAATGGCAGGAATGAAAATCGTAGTCGTGAAAAACCTTGAAAACGGGGAAATCGACTTCGAAGATCTTAAAGCTAAAACAGAATTACATTCAGCTAATTTATCAGCTGTAATGATTACATATCCGTCTACTTACGGATTCTTTGATGCTAATATCAAGGAAATTACCAACCTGATCCACGAACATGGAGGACAGGTTTATATGGACGGTGCTAACATGAACGCTCAGGTAGGATTTACAAGTCCAGGAAACATTGGAGCAGATGTTTGTCACTTAAATCTTCACAAAACTTTTGCTATTCCTCACGGAGGTGGAGGTCCTGGAGTAGGTCCAATTTGTGTGGCTAAGCACTTGGTACCATTCCTTCCTTCCAATGCAAACATCAAAATTGGAACTAAAGAAGCTATTGATGGTATTTCTGCAGCACCTTACGGTTCAGGATTAATTCTAAACATTTCTTATTCTTATATTAAAATGTTAGGAACTGAAGGGTTGAAAAAAGCAACAGGACATGCCATTATGAATGCTAACTACCTTAAGTTAATTTTAGCTGAGCACTTCCCAATTTTATATTCAAACGAAAACGGAAGAGTAGCTCACGAATGTATCGTAGATTTCCGTCAATTCAAATCTTTAGGAATTGAAGTGGCTGATGTAGCGAAGAGATTAATGGATTATGGTTTCCATGCTCCTACGGTTTCTTTCCCTGTGGCAGGAACATTAATGATTGAGCCTACAGAATCTGAAAGCAAGTCAGAAATTGATCGTTTTGCAGAGGCTTTAATCTCTATCAAACATGAAATTGATGAGATTGCGAACGGACAGGCTGACCCGGCAAATAACGTATTGAAAAATGCTCCTCATACAGAACAATTGGTGATCTCTGATTCTTGGGATAAACCATACAGCAGAGAAAAGGCAGCTTATCCGCTAGAGTGGGTAAGGGATCACAAATTCTTCGCTTCTGTATCAAGAGTAGATGAAGCTTACGGAGACAGAAACTTAGTATGTACTTGTGAGCCGATTGAAGCTTATATGTAATCAGAATTTTTTCCAGATATAAGAAGTCCCTTTCAGTAATGAAAGGGACTTTTTTTGTATTTTTGCGACTTTTAAAACCTGTGAGTTATCATTATCTTATATTCCACAGATCATATAAATTTATAAAAACATAATAACTATGAAATTGCTTTTTGCCTTACTGTTATTAGTAAGCTTCAAATCTTTCGGGCAGATCACGATTCGTGAAGAGAATACCGGCGAAAAAATTGTACAAAAACCAAAAGCTTATGATAGTCTGGTCAATATATCATATCAAAAAAAGGCCATTGATTTTTATCAGTTTATAGGACAGACATTATATTATATACCCAAGTCTAAAAAATATGAGTCTAAGTTTAAAAAAACGATGGATGATTCACTTACGGAAAATTTCTACTATAAAAATAAAGTTCCTGTAAAAAAAATACCAACTTATAGTTATGAACAGTTGAATCCGGGTATTGGAACGAAAGCAGGTAAAAATAAATATTTAAATTCTGCTATGGATTCTACGTACATATACGCTCCTTCTTTTGAACAGTATAGAGTATTCGGAGCAACAGAAATGACTGGGATTTTTCATACAAAAAGAGCGGCTCTGGAAGGAAAGTATTTTACAATATTAGATGTGGTGCTTAAGAACAGTATTGATCCTAAAGATTTGGCATCAAAAAAAACAGATGTTAAATTAGGAGATGTAGACGGAGGGGTAAACAATATATATTTATTTAAACTAAAAGATAATGTCTCTAAAGATACTATTTTATGGAAAGTCAGAAGGGATGATGGTATTCAGCACAGACCTTTTATTCTTGTTTCATTCTTTACAAAATTGAAAAAGCTGTATTCATCCAATAACGTTATTGCCGAATGGGATTTAAACGGGTTCACAGATATAAATACAGGAAACACTGTATATATAAAACAGAATGATAAATGGATGTGTACCGATTTTAGTTTTGTAGATACAAAAGATAATTTTGAACTTGTTCCTTATTTCTTTCTTAAAAATACAAAAGGAGAAGAGATAAGAGTGACTGTTGATGATATGATTGAAAAAGGAAGATTTATCACTGAAAAAGACTTTAATGCCCGTGAAATAATAAAACGGCAGAAACTGGAAGATTTAAAGAAGGAGGAAATTGCTAAGCAGGCAAAGATTGCTAAAGATCATGAAGAATCACGGCGGACTCTTGTTAAAATGTTTGGAGAAAAATATGGTAACCTGGTTAACGACAGCAGGGTGGTGATTGGTATGACCAAAGAAATGTGTGAAATGTCCTGGGGAAGCCCAATCGTTGTAAATACTATAAAAAGTAAAGAATCCGTAATAGAACAATGGGTCTATAGTAGAGGTAACTATCTGTATTTCAAAGGGAATACACTGGTGATTATTCAAAATTAAGATGCCGGCTTCCAAATTATCATTTTAGATTTGAAGAATTGATAAGAGGATACCGATTGCCATAGGTAATCAGAATTTTTCTGGATAAGACAAATCCCTTTCAGTAATGAGAGGGATTTGTTTTGTTATTCCACAAATTCGGCAGGCTTTGCGGAGCGGACAAAATAGATTAAGTTTAGAATATTTGTCTCTTTTGCTGGTTTATATTGATGGTAGACACTGCCCTTTTATTAATAATAAAGGATTATTTCCTATCTTTCTTTAAATTTTAAATAAAGATGAAAGTAATTGGTTTAATCGGGGGAATGTCGTGGGAAAGCTCGGTATTGTATTACCAGATCTTAAACAGAAAAACACGGGAAATTTTAGGAGGAAGCCATTCTTCTGAGTGTTTGATGTATTCAGTAGATTTTGGTGAAATTGCATTGTTGCAACATCAAGGAGACTGGGAAACACTTGAGAAAAAGATGATCGCCGCTGCTCAGCGATTAGAGCGTGGTGGTGCTGATATTGTTTTGATCTGCACGAATACTATGCATAAAATGGCGGAAGCAATTGAACAAAATATAAATATTCCTTTACTGCATATCGTAGACAGTACAGCAGCAGAAATTCAAAAGAAATCATATACGAAACTGGGAATGTTGGCTACCCAATTTTCAATGGAAGAGGATTTTTTAAAAAAACGATATAAAACGAAATATGGTATTGAAATAACTGTTCCCGAAGAAGACCAGAGAAATGAGATCCATCGGATTATCTATGAAGAACTAGTAAAGGGTATCATTAAGGAAAGTTCAAAACACTACTATCTGAAAGTTATTGGTGAGCTTGTGAAAAATGGTGCTGAAGCCATTATTTTGGGTTGCACAGAGATTGAGTTGCTCATTAAGCAAGAAGATGTATCTATAGACCTCTTTGCAACTGCCCAAATACATGCTGAAAATGCAGTTGAATGGGCTTTAACATCATAATATATAGGGTATCCAACAGAGAAATAAGCTTCTGATTTGGACAAGTATTCCACCTAAATCATTATTTTATTTCTAAGATTTCAAATATAAGTAAAGCCACTCCATTTTGGAGTGGCTTGTTGATGTGCTATATTTCTTTCTTTATCGTCTCTTATAGCTGTAAGCCACCAGAATGGCTATTCCCATAGTAAGAACGGTAATCATTGAAATCGTTTCAATGGAGATTCCACTTTTCATCTGTGTGTTTTCTTTTTCACAAGAATAAAAGAATAATACTGTCATCAATAGACAGCCCGAAAATAATTTTCTGATCATAATTGCATTTGTTTGGTTATTAATGTTTTATAATCAAAAAGTATACCGATTTTATAGACTATGCGTAAAGTGTTTATGAGTAGGTATTGCCCTCAGTTTTCATTTATTTTTCTGGAGATTCTATCAATGGCTGCCTGATGTTGAAAATAATCGACCATCGTAATAATAATAAAAAATAGGCTGGGAATTACTAGCTCTATAATTAAATGCTGAGCGAAGAAATATAAAATTAAGAAAAGGATCCCTGCGTATATCAGATTAAATAAGATAAGATAGAAGGCTTCTACCTTGTAGATTAATGTCTTTGCGCTTTCATTATAAATGAAATATTCTTTGCCAGGCGATATGATCAGAGGAGATCTTTTTGAAAAATCAAGTTTAATAAGACTATCTTTTCCTATGATTACATTATCTTGAATATGTATATCATTCATTTGTCTTTCTTTCAACGAATTACATACAGCATCATTCACATCTTTAAATGTCTTTTCATCTTTTATTGCTCTCTCAAATATATATGAAAACATAGTTTTTATTGATTATGTTTAGGGTTCTCTTCGTTCCAATAATAACTGTCCGGATAGATTCTCGCTCCAAATACGGCGGTTCCTACCCGCACAATGGTAGCACCTTCTTCTATCGCTGTTTCAAGATCTGTGCTCATTCCCATCGATAATTCATTCATGTCTATATTTGAAATGTTTTCGCGGATGATTTCCTGTTGCAGGTTTTTAAGGATTTTAAAACATGGTCTTACCTTTTCTGCTTCGGTACTGAATAAGCCGATAGTCATCAAACCCTTTACTTTCAATGTAGGAAATTCTGAAATTTTTCTGGTTAATTCAATAGCCTGATCGGGGGGTACACCAAACTTACTTCCCTCATTGGAGGTATTTACCTGAATCAAAACTTCAATAGTCTTGTTCTCGGCTGAAAGTCTTTGATGTAGTTTTTCTGCGAGCTCTAAACGATCCAGAGATTGAACACAGGCAACATCATATTGTAAGATATCTTTAATTTTATTAGTCTGAAGATGTCCGATAAAATGATTGACATGGGGTATTCCTTTTAGATCTTCATATTTCTCCTTTAGTTCCTGAACTTTATTTTCTGCAATCAAGGTTTGCCCATTTTCTAATGCGATTTTAATACGCTCCGAGGAAACTGTTTTTGTAGCCAGCAGAAGCTTAACTTCATGAGGATTTCTTCCTGCTTTTTCACAGGCATTTTTAATCCGCGTATTGATGACTTCCAGATTATGAAGGAGATCTTCTTTCATGATTGAATTGTTTCTTTGGTTTCCAGTTTATGAATTAAAGCTGTTTTAACGGCTGTTAAAGCGTGGTCTTTAGCTTCTGCAAATGAAATAGTGTACTTTCTTTCAATGGCTCTCATATCCTCAGGAAATCGACTGAGCAAAGTGTCATAGAAAGTATCCAGAAACTCGGCAGAAGGCATCTCAAAATTGATTCTAAGCTGAAAGCGCCTCAATAGAGCAGTATCAATAATCTCAGGGTGATTGGTAGCGCACAGTAAAAGTGCATTTTCAGGGTAATAATCAATAAGTTGTAGTAAAGTATTGACCAATCTTCTCATTTCCCCGACATCCTTATCATCGCTCCCTCTTGCTTTTCCGATCTGATCCAGCTCATCAAGGAAAAGGACAGATCTTTCTCTTGCCGCTTTATCAAAAATCATTTTAATATTTTGGGATGTTTCACCAATTCTGGAAGAAACAATATTGCTTAAGTTTAAAATAATGATGTTTTTTCCGAGTGCATTGGCAATTGCTTTGGCCGTCATTGTTTTTCCACATCCTGAGCTTCCCTGAAGAAGGATTTTATGATTCACCGGAAGACCGTACTCCTGAAGTTCCTTGCTGTAAGTATGTTCCTTAATAAGCTGTACAAGCTGATCTCTGTTGTTTTTATTGAGAAATACATCGTTAAGGCTTACCTGGTCTTTATCTTGAATAATAAGGTTGTACAGATTCATGATGACAATTAATAGTTTCTTGAATCTAACAAAGATAAGGCTTTATTACATGACGCAGAGCATCCTGATTGAGAATAAACGGGTAGGCCAGGGAGAGCATTATTAATGATGAGTAATGAGTAATGAGTAATGAGTAATGGTGTGGTTTTAATTGTATTCTCTTTTTCAAAGTATAGATACATTGAATGTCCAGCTTGATGGAAACTGTTTTCATTATCAAAAAAAAATAAATCCGAGCATGAGTTCGGATTTATTCATTTGGATATTAAAATTTGTTATGAAACTAAGATCTTTTTGTTATGTTTTTGGGCCCTTTTACCACATTGGTAAAAGAGCGATCTGATCTCTCAGAGTAAAAACATAAAACAATATAATTAGTATAGTTTTGCTATAGGCTTATTGATTTTAATGATTAGTTTCTTTCTCTTCTTACTGTCATAAAATAGGATGAGAATACTACTAAACATGTTGCGATACCGATATAAGTTACCATTTTGTATTATTTTTAATTATTTGACTTTTTTTTATTAATCTTTCAATTGCAATATTACAGCTTTCAAATCACGTGCCAAAGTAAAACACTATGATGTATATCAGTGTGTTATGGATGTTTTATTTAATTTTTAAGAGATTTTTTGTTTACATTTTGTTAATGTATTATTGTGAATTTATTAATATATTTATTACTTCGCCTTTAAAAAAATATGAAAACGTTAACCGTTTACAGACTTATATATTAGACTTGATAAAACAAACAATAAATAATGCAGCGCATAGTATCAGTCTGAAATGAATTTTATTGTGTAAAATTTCAGTGTAAAATAGATTTCTACGTTAAGGAAATTTATTTTTATCGGTGATTTTTTGCGGTTATTTTTTTATCAGCTGTCAGAATCTATGACATTTTGATGATGTCAGAAGCAGAAATGCCACTCTCATTTGTCATCTTATTGGGATTTAAATCTAAACTCAGCAAAGCGAAATATAGAACTTGAGGACTTCTTTTTTAAAACAACAGAAAGCTTTTGTTACTTTTGTATAAATAATACTTTATGGGACGCAGTTACCTTTTTTTGGCTTTGGCCATTGTATTTGAAATCATAGCCACAACCTTTCTGAAAAAATCAGAAGAGTTTTCAAAATTATGGCCATCCGTTGTTACGGTAATAGGATATGCCTGCGCTTTTTATTTTTTAAGTTTGAGCCTTCGTCAGATTCCGGTGGGTGTTACGTATGCGATCTGGTCTGGAGTAGGAATCGTTTTCATCACAATCATTGGAGTGGTGGCATTTAAACAGATTCCGGATCTGCCTGCCATTATCGGGATAGCTCTAATTATTTTGGGAGTAGTTGTCATTAATGTGTTTTCAAAGATGGGAACTCATTAAATAATAATATCCTGTGTGGTTTGAAGCTGTTTCCAATGCTGTGATCTGCTTTTATACAAAAAAAATTTTCCCAGCTTATATTTGAATTGTAAATAACCACGGAATTCAATTCCATTAAATAAGGTATAGGGAATATCCGGATTTTCTTCTAAAGATTGTTTTATCCCTTCAGTGAATACAGTAGGACCTGTAGTAGCATGTACATTATTAGGATAACAGTGGCTTTCTATATTATAAAGCATTAGTTCCAGTGTCTTCTTTAGAAAAGGATGATCTTTTCTAAAAATAAGAGCCCATTGAACATATAGATTTTCATGTCTTTCTCTACTGAGTACCGCTTCATCTTCATCTTTAATAAGTCGCCTAAAAGGTTTGGTTATTGTACTGTCTACATCCAGATATACTCCTCCTTTTTTGTACAAAATAGCATATCTGAAAAAATCTGCTTTTGCTGCACCAATGGTGAGCCTGTTATAACAGTGAATATATTGTGGTGGAAATTCTTCAGACAAAAATTTTACGATATCATGATCATCATAGAAAAAATACTGATACTCAGGATTTTTCCTTTTCATATTCCAAATGTAAAATTTTGTAAGTAAAGGCAGCTTTTTTGTTTTAAAAGTCTGAAATATTTGTTTGGGTATAGCCATATTCTTTTTTTATCATCATTATTAGTTAAGCATGAAGTTGCTTTTATTAATGTGATTCATGTTTTAATAAGTTTTCATGAAAAAGAAGTTGATGGTGGTTTTAATGGAATAGTTTTATTGGTAATTTGATTATATTTTATAAAAATGGTTAAATATTTATGTTCTAAATATTACATTTAATACTTTATTTTCTTGTAAAAATTTATAAATTTTAGAAAGTAATTCACTGTCATTAAAATTGTTATAACTGTTTTTTATTTTTCTATCAGGTACAAAACTAAAGTGACCAAATTAAAAGTTCTTTGGAATGGAATTAAAATACCATTAAGGGGATTAAAATGATATTAGAAAATTGTTAAGAGAAATTAATATAGAAAATAAGCAGTAAAGAAAGTAAGAAGGAGTAGAGGCAATTGCATACCGGATAATCCCGTACAGTGAGAAATAGGTGATGCTTTTTAAACTGTTTGTAGATCTTTGTAAGAAATTAATAAGTGATAATCTGAATGATCTGTGCCATTAATAACAAAATAAATGGATTCTATTCTTTAATAAAGTTGCTGGTCTTTTTCGCAAAAAAAACTTCTCCTTTTTCCTTTGCCGGTTTGTTTGTTAGTAAGTTTCTGTCCACAAATCGGGCAGGTGGATTTTGTATGAACCTGCCAGTGTTTTTTAAGCGTAAATTCTCTTTTCCACTCAAGAAATTCGAAACTGTAATTTCTGGCTTCTGCAATAAGTTCCTTTCGCTTTTTAGCAGGAAGATTCCCCATTAAGCTTTCCGGTTGTACACCAATTCTGAAAAGAACTTCATTCTTAATGATATTTCCAACTCCTGAAAATATATTCTGATCCATTAAAGCATCACATACCATCATTTGTGGATGGGCTTTCAGCTTCTTTTCAGCTTTTTCAGGATTCCACAGATCACTCATCACATCTGCTTCCCAGTCTATAGTGGAAAGAAATTCCAATTCAACAGTTTTTACAGAGCAGGTATAAAAATACATCCCTTCACTCGAGAAAAGCAGCGCTAACCTTAAGCTCTTGTCCGGCTTCGTCTGTTCATTAATACTATAAGACCCAAACATCAATAAATGAATACGAATGGCGGATTTTTCAAAGACCAGATAGGTTTGTTTTCCAAAAGTACGGATCTCACGAAGTATTTGACCCATAAATGGTTCCTTGTCAAATTTTGCATTGCCAGATGCTTCTGTTACTTTATGACCAACAAATTGCAACAGGTTTTCTTTCATTAAAATAATAGATGGACCTTCAGGCATGGTGTTACTTTTCTTGTAAAAGTTCAAATACTATTCCGTAAAATTAAAATATAGAACTCACTATAGCCGGAACTTAAAATAATGATTGAACTATTCCATTTGTCATTCCGTAGGAACCTCATTAAGGCATTTCCAAAATTTAGAACCAGATTCCTACAGAATAAAAATAATGTGGGTGATATCTATTGTTTTTGTCCTACAAAGCGGATCACAGAGCCTGTTCCGTTGTGAAATAATCCTTCCTTAAGTTCAATCTCCGTTTCCTGAAGCTCTATGATAGAGTAGTCAGGGAAATCTGCTTTAATTTCTTCTATAGAAAATAGGTCATTGATGTCTCTTGGACCACCTACTTTTTCGTTTTTTGTGACGTAATCAAGATGTTTTTTACTGAAAGCTTCGAAAATAATAAATCCACCTTTTCGAAGATATTGATCCAGCATTTGATGGATGGATGATTTAATATTTGCTGGAAAATGGGCATAAATAAGAGCAATCACATCAAATTGGTGTTTATGATAATCCAATGTTTGGAGTTCTCCCACCTCATAATCGATGGTTACATCATTCTGTTCTGCAAGTTGTAAAGCTTTGTGCCGGCCTTGTTCACTAATGTCAAAAGATGATGCTTTCCAACCCTGTAATGCTGCGTAAACAGAATTTCTTCCCTCACCGTCAGCAGGAAACAGAATGGTGCCGGGATTTAATTTTTTGAGTTGTTCTTCCAAATAATTATTGGGAGCTGTTCCATATACAAATTCCTCGTGGGTATATCTTTCATTCCATTTGTCAAGCCATGCGTTGTCTTTCATTTTTAATAGTTTAAGTTGTATCAAATGTAGGATCTTTTTATCTGTATTAACTAACGGAAAAAACTCTGATGGCAATAGATTTTTTGAATGATAATGTGTACTTAATAAATATCTCAATATTATTCCATACAATTAAAATTTGGAGTAATTTTGAAAAATGATGAATTTAAACCAGATTTTCACCAATCAACGTACAGGAAACAATCCACATACTAAAGCTTCAAGAACTGATTTTCAAAGGGATTTCGATAGGATTATCTTCTCTTCTGCATTCAGAAGACTGCAAAATAAAACCCAGGTTTTCCCTCTTCCCGGAAGTGTTTTTGTACACAACAGGTTGACACATTCCCTGGAAGTATCATCTGTGGGAAGAAGTTTAGGAAGTATTATTGGTGAATTCATTGCTGAGGACTATAAAAATGAACTTACTGAAGATTCAAAGAATTTTTATCTCTATAACTTAGGAAATGTAATTGCTGCGGCATGTCTTTGTCATGACGTGGGAAATCCTGCTTTCGGACATTCAGGAGAAGATGCTATTGCAAGCTATTTTGAAAGAAACGAAAAAGACCTGAAGTCTAAGTTTAATGAAAAAGAATGGGCAGATCTGGTTAATTTCGAAGGAAATGCCAATGCTATTCGAGTTTTGGCTCAGCAGCAACAGGGAAAAGATGCAGGAGGAATTCAGCTTACATTTTCTACTCTGGCTAGTATTGCAAAATACCCGTGTGAAGCTGTAGCTAAAAAAAAGGGAATTATCCATCGTAAAAAATTCGGGTTTTTCCAGAATGAAAAAGATATATTTCTTGAAATTGCAAAAGGCACCCAGCTTATTTCTGAATGTGAAGAGCCTCATATCTTCAAAAGACATCCTTTTGTATGGCTGGTAGAAGCTGCCGATGATATTTGTTACAATATTATCGATATGGAAGATGCGCATCGATTGGGAATTGTTTCAACGGCAGATTGTAAAAATTTATTTTTTGAACTCGTAAAATCTGAAACAGATGATGTTCAAAGAATTGAAAGAAAGTTAAGTTCTATCTCTAACGAAAACGAACAGATCTCTTATTTAAGGGCGAAAGTAATCAATGCCTTAATTAATAAGTCGATTGAGATGTACAAATATAACTTTGAAACGATCCTTGAAGGAAATCTAGGTAACGGTTTACTAGATATCTATAAAAAAGAAAATAAAGCATTACAGGATATTGCCAGCTTTTCTGTAGAAAAGATTTATAATCATAAAGCGGTTGTAGAGATTGAGAATGCCGGATATAATGTAATGTATGAATTGTTGGATCATTTCATTCCTTCCATCCTGAAATCGGAAGATGAGAGAAAGTCCTACGATCAAAAAGCATTAAAACTCCTTCCAAGACAATTTGTGTATGAAAAAGGAACAGATTACCAGAAAGTATTGGGGATCATTGATTTCGTTTCCGGAATGACAGATAACTATGCCACAGATCTTTATAGAAAAATTAAAGGGATTGATATTGGAATGACGGTATAATTCTATTAAATTAAGGCTGGTAGCTGGAAGTTACAACCCCACACTTCAATAACTTCTTGCTTCCAGCTTCTGACTTCCTTCCTATAATTCTCCCTGGTTTAAATATTATTTCTATCTTTATAAGAATCAATATAAAAACTAAACTATGGGTATTTTTCTGGCTCCCGTTATTATTTTCGGGCTTATTATTTTATTTGCATCGTTTTTTGTGGTTAAGCAGGAAACGGCCGCAATCATTGAACGTTTTGGAAAATTCCAGGGAGTGAAACATTCAGGGCTTCATCTTAAGCTTCCTATTATAGATCAGATCGCTAAAAGATTAAACCTTAGAATCCAGCAGCTGGATGTAATGATTGATACCAAAACACTGGATAATGTATTCATCAAGATGAAAGTTTCGGTTCAGTATCAGGTTATCAGAAATCAGGTAGGAGACGCTTATTACCGTTTGGAAAATCCGGAAAACCAAATTACTTCCTTTGTATTTGATGTAGTGCGTGCCGAAGTTCCTAAACTGAAACTGGATGATGTTTTTGTGAGAAAAGACGATGTTGCAATAGCTGTAAAAAGTGAACTTCAGGAAGCGATGAACAGCTATGGCTATGACATTATTAAGGCATTGGTGACGGATATTGATCCGGATGAACAAGTGAAACATGCGATGAACCGTATTAATGCGGCTGAAAGAGAAAAGACAGCTGCAGAATATGAATCCGAAGCTCAGAGAATCCGAATCGTGGCTGTTGCAAAAGCAGAAGCAGAATCTAAAAAATTGCAAGGGCAGGGGATTGCCGACCAAAGAAGGGAAATAGCTAAAGGACTTGAAGAATCTGTAAGAATGCTGAACAATGTAGAAATCAATTCACACGAAGCATCTGCACTTATTGTGGTGACTCAGCATTATGATACCCTCCATTCCGTAGGAGCAAGTAACAGAAGTAATCTTGTTCTTCTTCCCAACTCGCCAACGGCAGCCAGCAGTATGCTGAATGACCTTGTGGTAGCAATGACAACAGCTAATACAGTGGGAGAAGCAAGCAAAGGAAAATACCCTGAACCGCCACAAAAACAATCAGGATATTAATATGATAAGCATGATGGAAGCTAGAAAGTTATGACAGCCAAAGAAGTAAATAAATATTTTTTAATTAGTTTATAATACTACTGGAGGCTTACTTCCTGATATAACTTCAAGCATCCAGAAACATCCGTCTTCAGGCTCGGTGATTATAAAATAAAAGGCTTCAGAATTTTCTGAAGCCTTTTTATTTTATTTCTTTGTTTTAGAAACCTGTTCTACCAATGTATATTTTATTGAAGAGGCGTCTGCCGGTGGGTTAGCGATTTTTTCTGTTTTTACTTTTAAAACATATTCGTATCCCGGTTCGTAAGTGAACCCTTCAATATTGCTGTAGAAATTACCCCAGTTTTCAGAAGCATTTTCTTTTACCTGTAAACACTTCATACGGCCTGCTCCTGCAGAACAATCTACGGTTTGCGCTCCTACGATAAGTGTTTTTTCACCCGCTGCTGGAGCATCTTTTTTCGTTTTAGAGACTTGTTTTACCAATGTATATCTTATTGAAGAAGCGTCAGCCGGTGGGTTAGCAATTTTTTCTGTTTTTACCTTTAAAACATATTCATACCCTGGTTCATAAGTAAATCCTTCGATGTTTGTGTAAAAATTAGTCCAGTCTTCTGAAGCCTTTTCTTTTACTTGCAAACATTTCATAGGAGCTACTCCTGTACAGTCTGCTGTTTGTGGTCCTACGATGAAAGTTTTTTCATCTCCAGCGGATACTCCAGCTGTTGTTGTACATTGCGTCATTGCGAATAATGCGAATGCGGGTGCTACGCCCTTTAGAATTGTTGCTATATTTTTCATAAACTTGATTTTAGCCCATACCTCGCAATTACCATGCCGGAATTTTTTTGAATTAGCGGATTTCCGGGATTGTTTTTTTATTTTTTAATCATTTAATTTGAGAGCTCCAATAAACGAAATCATGGAAATTCATATCTTAAATAGAGCAGAATGAAAATGAGAAATATTGGAGACCAGGAAATTATAGACAGAATCAAAGGCTCTGAATAGAATTCCATTTTATAACGAAAATTAGCAAAATATAGAGTTTATATTTTGCTAAAAAGAAAAGGATTTTAATTGATGAAAAAATTGTTCGTGTTAATTTCTGTTGTTTGTATAGCTGGTAATGCATTTGCTCAAAAAGTAGATAATGCGTTGCAGGGATATTTTGAAGAACAGGGAAACGAGACTTTCTATAAAAGTTTCAATTTTGATGGAAATGGTAAAATAGTGGATGGCTTTAAAAGCAGCTATTACTTTACTAGAAATGATAGTTTGATAGTGATTCCGGATAAAGACATATTTATCTTTAAGATTAAAAAAGATAAGCTAATTGGAGTTTCAGACTGGGTTAAAAACGGAGTCTGGATCCGTAAAAAAGATAGTACAGAAGTTAATAACAGAGTAAATCCAGCAGAAGCTCAGAAAAGAGCGATTTTATTGGCAGGATATTATGATAAGACTAAGAATATGTCAGGATTGGATGCTCTGTTTTCAAATACTAATGATTATACCAGAATTAGTGACGACTTTTGTAATCAAGGATTGGCAAAAGCTTGCCTGAATGCCTTTGGATTAAAAATGATGGAATATACCCCGGGGTTTTTTGGTGATCTTGAAAAAATTAAAGATAAAAAGCTGAATCCTCACCCGGAATTGATAGAACTTTCCAAAAAAATAATAGACCTTGGAGAACCGGAAGGATATAATGTTCTGGGAGCTTATTATCATCTGCTGGGACTACGCGAAAAGGCTTTTGAAACCTGGAAAGAAGGGGAGAAGCATGGTGATCCTGCCTCTATGATGTCAATGGGACTTATTGAGGTGGGTGAAGAGATGGATAAGGCTCCTAAAAGTCCTAATATTAAAAAGAAAAAGAAAAAATAATGAAGAAGCTGTTATTTTGTTCTGCTTTGAGCTTCACTTCTTGGGTGAGCGCGCAGACCC
Source organism: Chryseobacterium nakagawai (assembly GCF_900637665.1). Lineage (NCBI taxonomy): Bacteria > Pseudomonadati > Bacteroidota > Flavobacteriia > Flavobacteriales > Weeksellaceae > Chryseobacterium > Chryseobacterium nakagawai. Next base: position 3,620,348 of record NZ_LR134386.1, on the reverse strand, counting down.
TAAAAAAAGAAGATGTTATAGGATTTTGGAAACTAAAAGAATCAGGGTTTTATGAAGGAAAAAAGAAGGTTGTTAAAGACTTTGATAACTGCCGGCTGATGCGTAACTATGCAATAAGAGAGGATGGTTTTGCCGTGTATAATTATATAGAAGGAAAAGTAGGGGATTGCACACCATCAGAGCCAAGGCTTTCTTTCTGGAAGGTCATAGACAATAGAATTCAGTTTTATGTAGATGATAAAAACATTCTTGAAGAGGTGGTAGTAATCTTCAATAAAGATAAGACAATTACTTTTTCAAATTATATTCCGGAACCGGTTAAAGATAAAGATGCAGCCTTAGAAAAAGTATTGAATACAATTCATTATGATATTCTGGAAAAACAGTATTAAGAATAAATATATAATGGTAATCCTATGAATTTTGTTACAGTCATCTATCTCATCAATTTATTGTTGTATGCTATGTATTTCTTTGGAAAGGGGAGTAGTGAAGAAGTTATTACCATTGTAGATTATTCGATTTCTGCAATTATGTCGCTTTTTTTAATTCTTGCCGGATACTTTAACGCAAAGCAAAAAATGACGTATAGATCTGTCCTGTGGATGTTTTTTGTAAATATTGTATTCTTTGTAATATCCGGGTTGTTTGACCAGTTTGGAAATAATTTTAATCTTCTTTCCACAAGTGGGGGTGACAGCTTTATTTTTACCTTGGCTTTAATACTCTATAATGGCTATCTATTCCCTTTGATTGTAAAGCTGGAAAGAACAGGTTTTTCCCTTGTATTGCCTCTCATATTATCTTTTATCCTGCCATCTTTAGGTTATTGGATAGGGAAAATGACTCCACCGAAAAATTCAACTTCATCTGACTAAATTTAATCTGAGTTCAGGCGTTTTGATTTAAGAGGTCCTACAATTTATATGGTCTATTGTCATTCCAACGAAGGTGAAATTCTTCATTTCACTCCGTTACATCCAGAATGACATTCCATCTTTAAAGGGAAGTTGTAATGTTAATATTCCTACCATTTTAATTCCTCCTATATAGTTTAAAAAACATGTTGCTGAGAGCAAAATAGAATGGTGTGTTGTTACGGATTCTGTACTTGATTATTAGTACCTGTAAACTTTTGTTTTCCAATTAGTAATTCAAAGAAAAGTCTGAAATCCGAGATCAGTGACCATAACGGATACTTGAAGGTGGCAGGCTTATTCTTTTCAATCACAGCATGGCTAAACCAGGCAAACCCATATCCAAAAATAGGAATGTACCATAAAAACCTTTCCTTTCCTGAACTGATGACATATCCTATTACAAAAAATACAAGTAATGTACCGATAAAATGGAATATTCGGGTTCCTGTTTTACTGTGTTCCGTGAGATAAAACTGATAAAATTCTCTATAGGTTTTGATTCTTTCAGACATAGCGGCATTAGTTTATTGTTTCTGTTGAATGTGTAGCAATAATTCTGCCGATTTTAAATAAAGATGAAAAAGAAAAAAGGCAAAATAGCTTATCTGCTACTTTGCCTTTTTTAATATTTTATCTATTGTTTTTAGTTGTTCTTTAGTTCTTTTCCAAGCTTACTGTTTTTATACCCGTAGAAGAAGTAAATAAACATTCCGATTAGGAACCACATCCCAAACCAGAACCAGTTCTCATGGCTCATTCCGGTAAGAAGATATAAACAAGAACTTAATCCTACTAATGGAATAAGAGAAAGGTTCTTGATAAAAGCAACCCCACATAAGATGAGATTGATTAGGATAAAGAAGAAGATAGAAGCTCTGAACTCTCCCTCTTTAGGGTCACTCCAATTCATCAGTGTTTGGAAAAACTCAGGCTGCCAGTAATAGAAAACGATCAGTCCTCCAATGAAAACAACAGGAAAAATAATCTTACCATTGATATAAGGAAGATGGAATCTGCCTTTTATTTTTTCTTTGGCAGGAAGTGTCAAGACTCCGGCACAAACCAAAACAAATGCGAAGATTGTTCCGATACTTGTAAAGTCAAGGATAAAGGTTTTATCTGTAAATAAGATAGGAATTCCTACTACAATTCCCGTAACAATGGTTGCAAAAGACGGAGTTTTATATTTTGGATGGATTTTAAGGAATTTCTGAGGCATTAGTCCGTCACGACTCATCGCATACCAGATTCTTGGCTGCCCCATTTGGAAAACCAATAATACCGTAGTAATGGCAACAATGGCAACAAAAGAAACCACCAGTTCCATCCATGCTACATTGGCATTTGTTTTTTCAAAAATGAAGGAAAGCGGGTCTCCCACACCATCAAATTTTCTGTAATCTACCATCCCCGTTAATACCAATGTAAGAGCAATATAGATCACAGTACATAATACAAGTGAGATAATCATCCCTTTTGGTAAAGTCTTTTGAGGATCTTTGGTCTCTTCAGAAAGAACACTTAAGGCATCAAAACCAATATAGGCAAAGAAAACCCCTGAGACAGCACTCATCACCCCTGTAAATCCATTAGGCATAAAAGATGGAGTTCCTGTTGTAGGACTTATTGGTGTCCAGTTATCCGTATTAATATAAGCAAAACCTACCAAGATTACCAGTATAATAACGCCTAGTTTTAAGATGACCAAAGAGTTATTGAAGTTTTTACTTTCTTTTACGCCTATATAACAAAGCCATGTAATTAATCCGTTGATGACCAAAGCTGGAATATCCACGATGAACTTAAGACTTCCGATCAATGGAGCCGTATTCCATGCATTGATTAATTCTTTATTTTCTGAACCATTGCGGATAGCTTTGCTGGCTTCCGTATAACTACACGTAAGATAATCGGGAATATGCATTCCGAGACGCCCTAAAAAGCTGGTGAAATAATCAGACCATGAAAAGGCAACATAAATATTTCCGAAAGAATATTCCATAATTAATGCCCAGCCGATAATCCAGGCAATTAATTCCCCGAAACTGGCATAAGCATAGGTGTATGCAGACCCTGCGGTAGGAATTCTGCTGGCAAACTCAGCATAGCATAAAGCGGTAAAACCGCAGGCAAAGCCACAAATCAAATATAGAAGGATGACACCGGGGCCACCTCTGAAAACGGCTTCTCCCAAACTGCTGAAACTTCCAGCTCCTATAATCGCCGCAATACCAAAAAATACAATGTCCCAAACGCCTAAGACTCTTAAAAGTCCTGTTGAAGTATCTGTATCTGAATAGATTTTTCTTCTAAAAAGTTGACTCATTCAATAACTATATTTGATTTGAAAAAAAGCAAATGTAATGATTTTTTATTTTGATGTTAACAGTCATTAACAACATTTGGATAAAATAGCATAATCAGAAACATTTAGTCTTTATAAACAGGTATTTCCACATAGCTGTCATTATACCATTTTATTTCCATCGGTTCTCCCGAATCTTTTATCGTTTCATCACTTACATCTTTCCCCGTTCCGTAGTTGAGTTGCCAGTTAGGCGTTTTGTTAATCCCTATCACCAAAAGCAATTTACTTCCCTTCTCGATCTTTTTACTCATAACATAAGCATTTTTCATAGGAATCTGTTCAATGGTGTTTGGGGTAAGAAGCTGCCGTACTTCATGATCTTTAGCATAGCTGGCTCTTGCAATATGGGAAGATAACCAGAAAAGTTGTCCATCAGGCTTGATCTGATAGAGATAAGTATTGGTATCAAGGTCTTTTTTATTGACAGAAATATTAAAAATCCCTGACATATCTCCACTGATGATAAGATCCTTATCCAGTACTTCACTTTCAAAATAAATGGAATTGGTGGTTTTAATACTGTCTTTTTTGCTTACAGCATAATAAGTGTCTTTATCATTTCTGTTTTTGAAATCAACCTTGAGTAGAGTAAAGCTTTGTTGATTGGGTTTATTAAAAACCGAAGGATTGTTTTTACTATCCTGAAGATAAAACTTAAGACTGGAAGTATGTATTTTATCCAAACTTGGAAAATGTTTCCATGTATTGGTATTCATGACCTGGAAATTAACTTTATCTTTTAAAAGGTTCGGTTTTTTTCCATTCTTAAGAATATAATCAAACCATGAAAAAGCAAGATCATCAATACTGATTCTGGCTGCCGGATCTATAGGGCTTCCTTCAACATAAGTGAATCCAAAGCTTTGTGCTCCACCATGATTATAAGGGCCCATCACCAGATAATGATCTGCATTTCTGTTATATTTCATATGCTCTTTGTAATAATACAATGCACCAATCTGGTCATCATCATAATATCCGGTAGTTGTGAGAATAGGAATGTTGATGTTCGCAAATTCCTCTTTATAAGGAACCATTTTTTGCCAGTATTGATCATAACCCGGGTGATCCAGCCATCTTTGGAATACTGTACTGGGCTTACCACTTATAGTATCCAGCGCTCTGAATGATTTACCACTTTTATACCATGCCGTATTGATAGAATCCCATTTTGCAGCATTACTGAAATCTGCCTCATCAGTATATTTATTGTTGGTGACGTATTGGATCCATTGCAGCATGTAATTCATAAACACATTATTTTGGGCAGGGTAATCAATTCCAATTCCTACAGAAACTTGTGGAACAATAGTTTTTAAAGCAGGATGCAGTTTTTTCACAGCGGCCCATTGGCTGAATCCTACATAACTTCCTCCGATCATTCCTACTTTACCATTGCTCCATGGTTGTTTGCTTACCCAGTCAATGACTTCATAAAGATCCTGTGATTCATGCTCAAAAGGGTTGTTTTCGTCATTACTGTTTCTTTTGCCTCTTGTATTGACCACAGCTCCTACATAGTTGTAAACCGCAGCTCTTTTTCCAAAAAAATGATCAATTTCACCAGCGTAAATGTTACTGGTAAGAATAACCGGAAGAGGAGACTTGTTCTCTTTTTTTCTGATAATGGTAATGGTCAGTGTGTTACCATTTCGGGTTTTAAGATCTTTTGTTTCTGTAATAAATTTTTCCTTGTCCTTTACCATTAATAGCTGCATCACCTGAGGGTGGATGCTGGAATAAGTCTTATAATTTAAATAAGCTTTACATAATGCCAACGCAGAAGCATAATCTATACTGTCTTTTCCTTTTTGTTTATCCAGTGCTTTTTTCAATAGTTTTCTGAAATTATTGACATCACCATTCACAGCAAGTCCAACCCTGGGAAGCAAATGTTCATCCAGGCTTTCGTATTTTTTATTGAACGCTGTCTGAAGTGCTTTAGGAAATGAAGCTTTCGTTTCCGCTTCCGTTAATTTTGCCATACTGTAAATTTCGTATCCCATAGATTTATATCCGGCCATGTTATGGTCAGCAAACTGTTTACGATGTTCAGCCAGGGTTATAATGGATTTTTTGTAGTCTTTAGCCACCATCTGCAGGCGGAAAAGAGCATCTGAAAAATCTACGTCGTTTTTAGGTTTGTACTTCACAGTCTGAAAGTTAGAAATCACCTTAGTCGCTAATTCTGGCATCTGTTTTTCCAAAATAAGAGAATCTGTGACTGCTGCTTTGGGGAAATAAAATTTTTGAGCCTGCATTAGGTTGACAAAAATTAATGCTAAAAGTATCTTAAATTTCATGTTACAGTGTATTTATGGTATGTTTTTAGCTGCTGTTGAAAAAGTATCAGATCAAAATGTATTTTGTTAACTGTTTACTAAAATTGTTTACATTTTTACCAGACTAAAGTAAGAATTTTTATCATGTGATAGTGAAATGTTTTTTGCTGTTATGAATTCACTGCTTTACATTATTAAATCTGCTAAAACTTGCTTAAACAATAAGTTTTTAATATTTTCGTTAACTTATTTAGACTAATTTTCTTATATCAAGAAGAATGAAATCAAAAAAAATACTTTTAGCGGCTGCGGTCATTTATTTCGGAATCTCCGATGCTCAACAGTCCCAATATTTTACCCAGAAAGAAAATTACAGATTCAATCTAGCTGAGAATCTTTATCAAACCAAAATATACAACGCCTCCCAATACGAATATGCAAGACAATATTTCTACAATCAGAATTTGTCCCGTTCGAAAAAGGAGGCGGCGCAGTTTTTTGATAATGTGATTGGTGTGATTCTTCAGAAAAATCATGCTGAAGAAGGATTGACTGCTTTCATGAAAGAATATCCTAATTCTGCTTATTTTGCCCAGGCTAATCTTCCTTTAGCGGATTATTATCTGGCTAAAAAAGATTTTGACAAAGCATTGGAAACTTTGAAAAAGGTTAACCAATACCAGCTTTCAAAAGAAGAGAATACCCAGTATATTCTGAAATTAGGGTATGCCAAGTTTATGATGGGAGATTCTAAAGGAGCTACTGATGCTTTAGAGGAAGCTTATAAAACTGCAGATCAGTCTCAGAAAGGGGAGATCGCTTATATGCTTGGACACCTGTACTACAGCAATAGGCAAAATGATAAAGCTTTCCAGTATTTTGATTCTATAAAAGATCAGGATAAGTTCTCGAAGCTGGTACGTCCGTATTATGTACAGATGTATTATAATGATAAGAACTATGATAAAGCTATTTCTGAAGGGAATGCTTTATTGAATGAAAATATTTCAGAGTCATACAAAGCAGAAGTGCATAAGATCATTGGCGAGAGTTATTTCATGAAGAATGATTATAATGCTGCCTATCCACATTTGAAAAATTATCTGAATGTACAGCAGAACCCATCGGAAAATGACCTTTATGAAATGGGATTTGTTGCGGCTCAGCTGAAAAAATATGACGAAGCAGTTTCTTATTATAACCAGCTTGTGAACAGTAATTCAGCATTGGCGCAAAATGCCTATTATCAATTGGGGAATGCTTATTTAGCCGTTGATAAAAAGCAGGAAGCTCTTTCAGCATTCCGTTCTTCTTACCAGATGGATTATGATGCAAAGGTGAAAAAGTTAGCTCACGAACAGTATGCTAAATTAGGATATGATATCGGAAACCCGTTTGAAAATCCGTCTACCGTTCTTCAAAGTTATATCAACGAAAACCAAAACGCTTCCAATGCCTCGGAAATGAGATCACTATTGGTGAAATCATACTTGTATTCCGGGAATTATAAGGAAACGTTGAATGCAATTGACCGACTACAGAGTTCTTCCCCTGAGATCAACAAAGTAGATCAGGAGGTTTCTTATTTATTAGGAACAGAGGAATTCAATAAAGGGAATTATGATGAAGCAGAAAAGTATTTCTTAAGAAGCTTAGGCTTTAATATCAATAAAGAATTTAACAGCAGGGCTTTATATTGGCTGGCACAGGTATATTATCAGAAAGGAAATTATCCGTCTGCCATTGTTCGTTACGAAAAGCTTCTAAATGAAAACTTCCCGGAAAAGCAACAGCTGCCCTATGATCTGGGATATGCTTATTTTAAAGCAAAAAAATTCGATCAGGCTGCCACTTACTTTAAACAGTATCTGGCGAATCCTAAACCTGAATTTAAAAATGATGCAGAACTTCGTTTAGCAGATATTCATTATGCGAATAATGACCTGAATGAAGCGATTGCCATCTACGATAAAAATGCAGACGCTACAGATTATACTGTATATCAGAAAGCCATGGCTTTAGGATTTAAAGGGGATACCCAAGCGAAGATCAGTAATCTGAAAAACTTATTATCAAAATATCCGGATTCCGAGTATTATGATGATGCTCAATATGAAATAGGAACGGCTTATGCAGCGCAGGATGATTTTGCGAACTCCAATGATTACTTTGGAAAGGTTATTAAAACATCTTCAGACAAAGATCTGATCGCCAATGCATCTATTTACAGAGCACAAAATTATATCGATCAGAACCAAAATGATAAAGCACTTTCTGAACTGAAATCGTTGGGAGAACAGTATAAAAATACTGCATATGCTCAAAAGATTGCTCAGGCAGCAAAACCTATATTCACGAAAAATGGCGATGTTTCAGGGTATGAAAACTTTGCCAGAAATATAGGGGTAAATGTTGATGCTTCTGAAATTGATGAGATCAACTTATCTACAGGAAAACAATATTTCGCTAAGAAAGATTATAAAAATGCTATTTCTTACTATGAGAAATATCTGACGCAGAATCCAACAGGAGAAGGTCTTTATCAGGCTAAATATGAATTAGGAGAAAGCTATTATCAAACCAATAATTCTACAAAAGCTTTACTTGTTTTACAAGAGGTGGCCGGAGTTCAGAATGATTATCAGGATGATGCTCAAACTCGTTTAGCCCAGATTTTCATTGCACAGGGCAATACGGCTGAAGCTAAGAAATATCTGGAGGGTATTAAAAATTCCTCGAACATCAGCATTAAAAACTATGCGAATGTTGAGTTGATGAAGCTGTACGCGGATGAAAAGAACTTCTCTGAAGCAGAAAAACTGGCCAATGCTGTTATTGCTAATTCTAAAAACTCTGCAGCTGTTATAGAAACGGCAAAAGTAATTAAGGCTAGAAGTTTGATGAATTCAGGAAAAGATAAAGATGCTCAGGCAGCTTATGTTTCTCTTGAAAAATCGTCCAATACTTCGGTAGCAGCGGAAGCACTGTATGCAAAAGCTTATTATCAGAATAAAGGAAAAGCCTTCAAATCTTCTAATGAAACCATCTTTAAGCTTGCCAATAATTATGCATCAGAAGAATATTGGGGGGCAAAAGCATTGGTAATGATGGCTAAAAACTATATTGGCTTAAAGGATAACTACCAGGCAAGTTATACATGTGACCAGATTATTTCTAATTATAAAAGCTTCCCGGACATCGTAGCAGAAGCGAAAGAAGTTAAAAAGCAGATTAAAAAGTAAAAATGCAGTATCCTGTTCATGTAAACAGTCATTAATGCATTTTACATGGATACATAAATACAAGAAGTAGTAATGAACAGAAAAATTCAATTATTATCCATCATATTTTTAGGGGTTTCGCAGTTTGCGTTTTCCCAGATCAAGGAGGAAAAGCTGGTTCTTAATAAAAAGAGAGAACCGGAAGTGAAGAAGATCGAGAAAAAGAAGACTTCCGTAGAAACCATTAAAAACTATCCGCCGGAAGAGAAATCCCAGACTCCTGTAAGATATACCATTACAGATGTTCCTGCGGTTTCTGACTTCAAAACTTCAACAATCCAGGGAGAAGATGTGGCTCCGAAATTTGACGGAACAGCTCAGAATAACTATGTCCAGTTCGGAATGGGAAATTATGGGAAGATTCTGTTGGATGGGAATGTTTCCAAAACCCTTGAAAATAAGTTTGAAGTAGGAGCAGATGTGCATTTACTTTCTACCAGTGGTCTTAAAAATGATTACGATTGGAAATCCAAGCAGACTTCAGCTACGATTGGAGCTTTCTTGAACTCTTATGGAGATAAAGGGAAATTCAATATTAATGCAGAGTATGGCTTGAATAATTATAACTATTACGGAATTTATGCTTTGGCACCGTCAGCAGATGTTGATCTGAAGCAAAAAGTGAATCAGTTCAAAGTGAATGGATACTATGATTTCTATTCCAATGAAATTTTAAATGATGTAAGAGTAAAGTCATCATTCCTGAAAGATCATTTTGATGCTCAGGAAAATCAGGTTTCTATTTTGGCTAACTTCTCTAAACATGCTGTTGAATTAGGAAAATCAGGAATCAATCTGAATGCTGATTTAGGTGTAGGTTTAGAAGCTGTAAAAACAGATTTTGCTATCGTTGACAAAAACTCGTCTAATTTCTTCAACACCAATTTAACTCCAAAAGTTACCTTTAGAAAAGGAGAGTCTTATTTGATGTTAGGATCAGGATTTTCTTTCCTGAATGCTAAGAATTCAAACAGATTGATGGACCAGGTGAAGAATAATAAAACCTATTGGTTCCCACAAGCAGAATTCCAGGTGGCTGCTGCTAAAGAATTTAAATTCTACGGAGGAGTAGATGGTGGTCTTAAGCTTAATACATACGGAGATCTTCTTCAGGAGAACCCTTACGTGCTTTCTGATCAGTACTTAAAGCCTACAGAAACGAAATATCACTTTTATGTAGGACTAAGAGGAGATATTGATGAAACGTTAAAATATGACGTTTCTGCCGGTTTCGGAAAAATGAAAGACATCATGTTCTTCAGAGCAAACAGTCTTTTTGACAATAATTACACGCTGAACCGTTCTGCTTATGATTTTGCAAACACATTCTCTGCGACCTACGATGATGGAAATATAAGCGATATTAAAGGGAGCGTACAGTATTTCCCATTAGAAAACTTAATGATTGACGGGGAAGTAAGGTTTACAAAATATAACTTGAAGAATTACGATAATATCTACAACGTTCCATTAGTGAACGCGAGTATTGGTGCTAAATATACAATGCTGGACAAGAAATTATTACTAGGTTTCAAAGGAATTTTTGCGAGCGACAGAACAACGAACTCTTTTTCAATTGAAGGAATTGCAGATGCTCAGTCTCCTAATGGAATGATTTACCGTTCATTAGAAAATACGAATGATAAAGTTGGTGGTTATGCGGATTTAAATCTTTCAGCAGAGTATAAAATTCACAAAAATTTCAGTATTTTCGCACTCGGAAATAACCTTCTAAGCTCAAAATATCAGACCTACAAGGCTTATAAAGTCTTAGGTCCACAAATTCTGGGTGGTGTGAAGATTACTTTCTAAATCCAAAGCAATGAATGATAAGTAATTTTGAAATTATACATTACTTATCATTTATTCCTAAAGAATACGGCTGCATAGTTTAATGGATAGAACTTCGGATTTCGGCTCCGACAGTGAGGGTTCGAATCCTTCTGCGGTCACTTGGCGGGAAAAATCACTTTTAGGAGTGATTTTTCCTTTTTTTTTCCTTTGTAATTGATTGTTAATAAGCAAGATAGAAGATAGAGCAGAATTGATCTGGGGTGTTCGAAAAGTTGTTTCGTAAAATTCGAGTTTTTCGGCAAAAATCGAACACATTACCGTTTTTTTAGTCTCAGAATCCCCTGTAGTATAGAGTTGCGAGAGATTCGGTAATACTTTTAGCACTTGATCAAGTTTTGTTCTAATATCGGTATTTTTACCAGTCAGCTTTTGATTCTGTAGTTCCATTTCTAATGCATCAATTTTCTTTTTACTTTCATTTTTTATCAATTGATAATCTTCAAAATCCAATTTGTCTTCTAAATATTTTTCTCTGGCACTATTTAGACGATTGTTTAAGTTGATAATTTTTGAAGAGATTTCTTTTCTCTTCACGTCAAGACCTTGATGAATATTTTTAAAATTGATTAAAAGTATTTCCTTAATAAGTTGACTAAATCCAATATGACACTCATATTTTTTTAACTCTTTTATAAATGCGTCATTAACCATTTCAGAGCCATATCTGTATCCACATCTGGATTTGCAGTGATAATAATAGTAGACATTCTTTTTACCTTTCGATCCGCTACCGCTAATATGACCTCCGCATTTTGGACATTTTAAAAAACCTCTTAATGGAAAATGATTATGAGCAATTATTTTTCCTTGTGGTCTTTCTTCCCAAGTTTTTCCACTTATTACTTTCTGTACTTTATTAAACAGTGATTCCGAAATCAAACTTTCATGGGTAGCCTCAACAAGACAGGCTTCTTCGTCTTTATAAGCTTTAATAAATATTTTACCACAGTACATAGGATTTTTGATTGCCCGGTAGAATGATGTACTGCTAATGTTTGCACCCTCCATAGCATTCATCTTCAGCCTTATTTGATTGATGGCGTATTTGCCTTTAGCAATCTCATTAAATGCCCAGAGCATATTTGAAGCTTCCGGCTCTTTAAGACCAACATATTTTCTACCATCTTCGGTGCACTTATTAACATAACCATACGATGCTGTTCCCATGAGCCTGCCTTCTTTCTGAGCTCTTCTCATTCCATAAAAAGTATTCAAGGCTCTGCGATCATTTTCAACTTCCGGAGCTGCCAAATAGATTGCCAGCATCATCTTATTTTCAGGAATAGACATATCAAGAGGCTGCTCAATTGCTTGAGGGGAAATGTTGTTACCTAGCAGCAATTTAATCATCTGATAAGCGTCACCAGCGTTTCTGCTAAAGCGATCCCACTTTGTAAATAGAACTAAATTGGATTTTAGACTTCTTTTTTTAATATGATTGATATATTTTGTCCACTCCGGTCTATTAAAGTTTTTTGCAGAGTGGTCTTCAAAGATCACCTGACCGATCGTGATCTGGTTTTGATTACAATATCTTTCTAATCTTTCATGCTGATCCCTCTGTGAATAACCTTTGTCAGCTTGTTCATCTGTAGAAACTCTAATATATAAATCTGCTATTAGCATAGTGGTAGGTTTGATGTTAACATTGTGGCTATCAGGCTAATGTAGTAAAATTTATTTTAAAATATAGTTTTTAATTATAAGATCTGCCAACTGATGTGCAAAATCCATTATACTCCTGACTTCGTCATCTGTTGGATTTAACCCAGATTCCGTGAGAATCTTTTTAGATCTTTCGAAAGAAACTTTTTTTAAAGTATTCTGCGAAAAGTCTATAATTCTATCCTGCGATTCATTTTTCCGATCGCTTTTTTGTGAAGAAATCTTTTTCATAAGCACTCATCATATTTAATTTCTTGTCGTTGATTTAAATTAAATTATGATTGGCAATTATGAGGGAAGTAAGTTCGACGTATGTTCGTATTATTTGTCTTTTAATGTCTTTTTATTTTGAATCAATTGCTGCACCAATGTTCATAAAAGCAAAAATTCTGTCGGTTATTTTAGTGAAAAATAATAGTTAACTATGTACATTTTTTTAAAACTAAATCATTTTTTTATGTAACATAAGCCATTTTATTAAGAGTACATTTGAGGAAGAACTAAACTTTATGTTTAAAACTTTTCTTTCATCGTCATCTATAAAATCTTCCATCTCTGAAGTGGGAGATATAGGTCATCAACATCATTCAATTAAAAAATTTGAATGATCAATGGTCAGTTCAATTTCCTCAAATATCTTTAAATTTGTTATAAATTTTTAATAATGGACAGTCTTCTTTTTTCCTCTGAATTCAGTTCTTCTCCTGATTTAAAGGATAAACTTTACCAGAATGGTATACTGAAAACCTATCACGAAGGCGATATCATTCTGGATGAAAATGCTTCTATACGTTCGATTCCGATTGTGATGAAAGGATTGTTAAAAGTCATCAGGACGGAAGAAGACGGCAGAGAGATTTTACTCTATTATATCAAAGCTGGTGAAAGCTGCATTATGTCGTTTTTGGGAGGTATGCACAATGAGAAAAGCATTGTAAAAGCCGAAGTGGAAGAGGATTCCGAAATCCTTTTTTTACCAATAGATAAGGTCACACTATTCATCAAAGAATATCCTGAATGGCTGGATTATATTTTCAGGCTTTATCACAAACGTTTTGAAGAATTGCTCGATATTATCAATGCGATCGCCTTCAAAAAAGTAGATGAAAGACTACTCAATCTGCTCCATAAAAAATATGAAATTTCCCGATCTAAAACCATTATCATTACCCACGAACAGCTTGCCAATGAGCTAGGAACGGCTAGAGTAGTGGTGTCAAGACTTCTGAAACAGCTGGAGGATTCCGGAAAATTGATGTTAGGAAGAAACAAAATTATCCTTTCAGATTCTATTTAAATTCCCTTTTGTAACAAAAGTAGCGGTGCAGCTTCAGAGATATTTCCATTTTTGCCTTATAAAGTTAAAGAATGGAAATTTACGGTTATATCGCATCGGTTTTTATAGGAGTTTCTTTAGGGTTAATAGGTGGTGGTGGAAGTATTCTTACCTTACCTGTCCTTGTTTATCTCTTTGGTGTAGATGCTTTTCTGGCAACAGAATATTCGCTTTTCATTGTCGGTGTAAGCAGTATGGTTGGCTCGGCTTCTTATTTCAAAAAAGGATTGGTCAATTTTAAAACGGCTTTTGTCTTTGGTCTTCCCTCCATCGTTTCTATTTTTCTGACCCGTAAATACCTTTTGCCATTGATTCCTGATGATATTTTCAGTCTTGGAAACCTCATAGTCACCAAGAATCTATTTCTGCTGTTGATTTTTGCAGGCCTAATGATCATTGCCTCTTATAAAATGATTCAAAAACAAGTTGAAATTACAACTGAAATCAATCATTCAGAAAACCACAAAACGCTTTTGGCCGCAGGAGAAGGTTCAATAGTCGGAGTTTTCACCGGTTTAGTTGGCGCAGGCGGCGGATTCATGATCATTCCGGCACTGGTCAACCTTCTGAAAATACCTATGAAAGTTGCGATAGGAACTTCTTTAGTGATCATTTCTTTTAATTCTCTGATCGGATTTTTTTCAACATTCAATGCAATGAAAATTCAATGGAATTTATTGGGAACCATCTCTGCCATTGCGATTGGAGGAATTCTCATCGGTACCCAATTATCAAAGAAGATTGACGGTAAAAAACTAAAGCCTGCTTTCGGATGGTTCATTTTGGTAATGGGGATTTACATCATCATCAAAGAACTTTTCCTTTAAAAATTCTTGTGTAACAAAAGTAGCTGTACAACAAAATTCAAACCCGGAAATTTATATCAAATTAAAATTTAAAAACAATATTAAAATGCAAATAGAACAGATCTATACAGGATGTCTCGCTCAGGGAGCTTATTACATTGTTTCAAACGGTGAAGCAGTGATCATTGATCCTTTAAGAGAAACCCAGCCATACATCGACAGATTGGAAAAAGACAATGTAAAACTCAAATACATTTTTGAAACGCATTTTCACGCAGATTTTGTGAGTGGCCACGTTGATCTGAGTAAGAAGACAAATGCACCAATCATATACGGACCAACTGCAAAGCCCGAGTTTGAAGCCATCATTGCTGAGGACGGGCAGATCTTTGAAATCGGGAAAATCAAAATCAAAGTTCTGCATACTCCGGGACACACAATGGAAAGCTCTTCTTTTTTATTAATTGATGAAAACGGAGAGGAAAAAGCACTTTTCAGTGGAGACACTTTGTTTCTTGGCGATGTAGGTCGCCCGGATCTGGCTCAGAAAGCGGCGAATATGACCCAGGAAGAATTGGCAGGACTTCTTTACGAAAGTTTATACAAAAAAATTCTGCCTTTGGACGATGAAATCATCGTTTATCCTGCGCACGGAGCGGGTTCTGCCTGCGGAAAAAATATGCAGAAAGAAACCGTTGATACGTTGGGTAATCAAAAGAAAACCAATTATGCGCTCAATCAAAAAGACAAAGAAAGCTTTATAAAAGCTGTTACAGACGGACTTCTTCCACCGCCTGCCTATTTTGGGATGAATGTAGCGATGAATAAAAAAGGCTACGACAGTTTTGATGAGGTTTTGTCTAAAGGTCTCCACGCTCTCTCTCCTGAAGAATTTGAGGAAATGGCAGAACATTCAGGAGCTTTGATTCTGGATGTAAGGAATAATGAAGATTTTGCAAAAGGTTTTGTTCCCCAATCAATTAATATTGGATTAGACGGAGATTTTGCACCTTGGGTCGGCGCTTTGATCGTAGATGTGAAGCAACCGATTCTTCTCATTACCAATGATAATGAAGAGCAGGAAACGGTCACAAGATTGAGCAGGGTAGGTTTTGATAATGTTATAGGTTTTCTGAAAGGTGGTTTTGCAGCCTGGAAAAACAGCGGAAAAGAAATTGACAAAGTTCATCGAATTTCTGCTACAGATTTTGAAAAGGAAATTGAAAATAAAGAGGTGAAAATTATTGATGTACGAAAAGAAAGTGAGTACGAAGCAGAACACGTCGATGAAGCCTATAACAAACCATTGGCTTACATCAATGAGTGGGTTAACCATCTTGAACCGACCGAACATTTTTATCTTCACTGTGCAGGCGGGTACCGAAGTATGATGGCGGCAAGTATCCTTCAGGCAAGAGGTTACAGAAATTTTACCGAAATTGAAGGTGGATTTAAAGCCATCGCACAAACTGATGTTCCCAAAAGCGATTTTGTATGTCAAAGTAAAGTTTTGAAGTAATTTTGAATTAAATAAGTAAATTAATGTTAGATATTATAAAAGAACCCTGGCCGTGGTATATTGCAGGTCCGCTAATTGGTCTTACTGTTCCGGCTTTGCTGATTTTAGGCAATAAATCTTTCGGAATCAGTTCATCATTGCGACATATTTGCGCAGCCTGTATTCCGGCAAACGTGAGTTTTTTCAAATACGACTGGAAAAAAGAATCCTGGAATTTGTTTTTTGTACTAGGAATTTTCTTCGGAGGAATGATCGCTGCTCATTTGCTGATGATTCCCGGAGAAATTACAGTCAATCCAAACCTTAAAGCAGAATTGGCAACCTATGGGATCACAGATTATAGCAATCTTGTCCCGACACAACTGATGAATTTTGAAAGTTTATTGACGTTAAAAGGATTCATTCTGATGGTTGTCGGTGGATTTTTGGTTGGCTTCGGAACGCGATATGCAGGAGGCTGCACCAGCGGACACGCGATAATGGGGCTTTCCAATCTGCAATGGCCGTCTTTAGTAGCAACGATTTGCTTTATGGTCGGCGGTTTTTTAATGGCCAATGTCATTCTTCCAATTATTTTATCTCTATAATATTATCAACTATGAAAAAAGAAACAGATATACGTCACCAGGACACCATTTGTACCAACGAAAGCCATCTTCAACACAAATGGTACCACGATTTGAAATATTTAATAGTTGGTGTTTTATTCGGGATCGTGTTTGTAAAAGCTGAGATCATCAGCTGGTTCAGAATCCAGGAAATGTTCCGTTTGCAGTCATTTCATATGTACGGCGTGATTGGAAGCGCAGTTTTGACTGGGATGATTTCCGTTTGGATCATCAAAAAATTCAAAATGAAAACCATTTATGGAGTAAAAATCTCCATCGCTCCTAAAACTTTTAACAAAGGACAAATTTACGGAGGTTTGATCTTCGGGTTTGGCTGGGCAATTACAGGAGCTTGTCCCGGACCTTTATTCGCACAGATTGGAACAGGAGCTTTTGCGGTTATTATTACGTTGGTGAGTGCTGTTCTCGGAACTTGGGTCTATGGATATTTTAGAAATAATCTGCCCCATTGATTATGAGACCGTCACTCCAAAATAGTGTCCTACGACTGCAGTGATTCCCATGGCGACAGTTCCCCAGAAACATATCCTTAAAACAGCCACTCCTATTTTGGAACCTCCGGTCTTTGCAGAGATTGCTCCCAACACCATCAGAAAAACAATAGAAAATCCATACTGGAAATACACCATTTCTTTGATAGGTGCTAACATTGAAACTGCAAAAGGTAATAAAGCGCCCAAGGCAAATGAACCAAACGAAGCAAAAGCAGCCTGGAAAGGTTTGGCCTGAGTGATCTCATTTATTCCCAGCTCATCGTGTGCGTGAGCAGCCAAAGCATCGTGCTCTGAAAGTTCCGTTGCTACCCGTAAGGCAGTGTCTTTGCTGACGCCTCGTCTTTCATAGATCTTTGCCAATTCCTTCAGTTCAACTTCCGGCATTTCTTCGAGTTCTCTCTTTTCACGAAGCAGATCAGCCTTTTCAGTATCCTCCTGTGAACTGACCGAAACATATTCTCCGGCAGCCATAGACATAGCCCCGGCGATCATTCCTGCCAGTGCTGCAAGTACGATAGTGTGACGGTCCGGCTGTGCTGCAGCAACGCCGATCACGATACTTGTAGTGGACAATAATCCGTCATTGGCACCTAAAACCGAGGCACGGAGCCAACCCATTCTGTTGACATAATGTTTTTCTAATAGATGATGCATATCAAAAGTTTAAGACCAATCCTGCTCCAAGACTTTTAGGTTCTAGTACGGGATAGATCATTGTTATGGTATTGGATTCTTTTTTATTGAACAGCTTGTTTACGGTAGGAAAAAGCCAATAGGCCAGCTCAGTACTTAAAATACCAAATCCGGCTCCTGCGACCACATCGCCTACCCAGTGCTTATTATTGAGGGTTCTGTATACTCCCGTAAAAATGGCAATGGGGTAGCCTGAAATGGCCAGCCAGATGTTCTCATCCTGATATTCCCTGAACAGAAAATGTGCCGAAGAAAAAGCGGTCGTGGTATGTCCTGAAGGAAAAGAAAGATGATTGGAGCCATCCGGACGTTCCTCTTTTACCAGATGCTTTAAAGGCAAAACAATCGCAGCAGAAATCAGTTGTGAGGTTCCGTATATAATGGTCCGTTCCTTTAAATTATGCTTTCCTTTTATGCCTGCAAGATTATAACCGTACACCATTGCTGCCGGTAAATATTGGGTATAGTTGTCCAATGTGATGTGCTTGGGTTGATGTTCTCCGATCTCATACTTTGTGGAACTGTTCAGATTTTTGAGCGCGTCAGAACTTAAACTGACCACTCCGAAGCCAATAAACACAGTTGGAACAATGAGTTTTTTGTAGCTTGGTTGATAAACT
The DNA here is from genome assembly GCF_900637665.1 of Chryseobacterium nakagawai. Taxonomy (NCBI): domain Bacteria; kingdom Pseudomonadati; phylum Bacteroidota; class Flavobacteriia; order Flavobacteriales; family Weeksellaceae; genus Chryseobacterium; species Chryseobacterium nakagawai. The sequence continues at coordinate 3,601,881 of NZ_LR134386.1, read as the reverse complement.
TTATCACCATAACTCTCTATTTCTTGTTTTTTCAGTTCGACTGAATCAGATCTAACCTGTCCAAAACAAATATTGGAACAGGTTAAAACAATGATTGTTACTATTTTCATGGTTAATTACTTAAACCTTAAATTTAAGGAAATAATATCTGATTTCATCCCTATTGATTTGGTATAATGTCCATACCTTATCTCCAGCATATTGAGTCTTTCTATTCCGAACAATCCATTCTTAGGATTGATACGGATGCCCGCCCCGTAAAAGTTGCTGCTGAATTTTGAAAGGTCATAATTGCTGGTATAGAAATCATCAAACGCCGTGTGCTGCTGATAAGGTGAAAAATATTTGGCACCCGTCTGAGAATAATACCTGTAAAAAGGACTCACCGAAACAAAAGGTGATATCTTCACAGGCGTTTCCAGACTGATCGTATTGGATCTCAATCCCCAGTCATCGGTATAATAGCGGTAATAGGCTCTCAGGATCACCTTATCTCCGAAGAAATAATTTGCTCTAAGTCCCAAAGGAAGTTTGAATCTCTTATCCGGCAACGCTTCCTGATGCACAGATCCATCCGTAAAATAAACCCTGTGGAAAGGTAAACTCAAATAACCTGTCTGCTGAACGGCATCTGTCATCAATTCCAATTGAAAATTCTTATTGATGATCTGAGAATAAGATAAGGAAAGCGCATAGGTATTTCTCCCGCTGGTTCCATAACCTTCGTGTTCTCCTCCGCCTGTACTTCCAGTCCGAAGTTCGATCGGAGCAATAAGCTTTACCTGATCCAGAAAAGCCTGAAACTTGGCAGTGAATTCTCCCATTCTGTTTGGTGTTTTCTGTGAAAATCCAATATTGGCTCCGATAGACTGGTAATCAAACTCTCCCGAATAGGAAACGCCGGCCATTATCGTGCTCCCTTTGGCTTCGTTTTCACGGCTCCATCCCAAAGAAGGATAAATCCTTGTATCTGCGTGTGAAGCCGATGAGTTGGCCTTGAGATCGATCATATCTGATGAGGCTGACGTATAATGGTCTATCCCGACATCCAAAGTATATTTGTTCTTTCTTAGTTTCTTGTCATAATTCACAAGGACAACGTCTATCGAATTAGAAATATCGTTGAGTTTTTCTGATCCTACACCGCCCGTTACCGCAGAATTATTTCCGTCTTGTTTATAATAACTCGATACAAGATTGATCTCATCCAGACTTAATTTTTTGGAGGCTTCAGTATTGGTGTTTTCCTGTGCCTGAGCATTGAAGAATCCAAAAAGGGCGATAATGCTTATAATTACTTTTTTCATTTTAATTCATTTTAGGTTTTAGTAATTATTATGTTAATTACATCCGCATCCACCACCCACTTTACCGGCGTTAGCTCCTGAAGAGCCTTCGCGATAAGACTGGAAACTGAGTTCTGTCTTTTCAATTGTCCGGTTGCCAAGAACCATCTCAGCATCGTTGAGCTTGCTTTTTTCGTATTCTTTTACTGTTGTGCAGGAATGAACTGATGAAAGGGCAAAGAATATAAAAATGCCCATCATTATTTTTATTACACTATTTTTCATTAGGATTTTTTTACTTGTTTAATGTCAAAGATTCTCAAAGACATTATTTGAAATTGATGTTTTTTGATGAATGAATATTGTTTTGATCATCGATAATAATACACTCTAAGTGGTTGATCTGATCCACGAGACCAATTGCAGCCTCTATTCCCATAATCGTTACTGGCGTTGCCATGGCATCCGCAATCTCGGCGTTCGGACAGATCATCGTCACACTTTTGATTCCCGAAACCGGCATTCCCGTTTTGGGATTGATGGTATGGGAATATTTTTTACCGTCTATCGTTACGAATTTCTCGTAATTGCCGGAAGTTGCTACGGAAGTATTGGTGATGTTCATATAAGAAAACGGAAGCGCAGCATTGTCGGGATCTGCAATACCGATCGTCCACGGTTTTCCGTCTGCCTGTAATCCCCAAGTCGTAAGGTCTCCGGAAGCATTAACGACTCCGGAAGCAACCTCTCTTTGTTGGAGAATTCTTTTCGCCATTTCGGCAGCGTAACCTTTGCCAATACCGCCGAAACCGATCCGCATTCCTTTTTCTTTTAAAAAAACCGTTTGGCTTTCCCCATCTAAAAGAATATTTTTGTAATTGACCAGTTTCAGATGCTCTTTTACCAATTCGGGATCAGGAAGTTGCTTCATTTCACGGTCAAAATTCCAGAAGGTTTTATCGATTCCGCCATAAGAAATATCAAAATATCCATTTGTAATATGGCTGATCCTTAAGCTTCTTTCAATCAGCTGAAAAACTTCTGCATCTACTTTTACAGGTTGGATACCGGCATTTTTGTTGATAAGACTGGTCTGGCTGTCATCGCTGTAAGTCGTGAGCAATTTCTCGATCCTCTGGATTTCTGAAATTGCAGCTTCGATATGGTCAAAAGCAATTGCTTCACTGTCATCCACAACAGTGATCTCGAAGATATTTCCCATTAGTTTTTGGGATTTTCGAAACTCTTTCAGCATCATTTACTTCTTTTGATAAAAACTTTTTATTTCATTGCTAAAAGAAACTGCACTTTCCGACGGAAGACCTTCCCAGGTTTTCAGAATTTTTCCTTCAGAATTGAGCAAAAGGGTGAACGGAAAAAGACCTTTAGAATTGTATCGCTCGGCCAGAGAAGCATTTTCTTTTTTAATCTCTGCGGAAGGTTGATTTTTTTTACTTCTTGGAAAATCTGCATTGACATACTCCAAAATATGATCGGTTGTCAGCTGTTTGAATGTCTCGGTTTCAATAATATTCTTATGCAGCTTGATACACGGAATACACCAGTCTGAGCCGGAAAAGTTAAGAAGAATCAATTCGTTTTGTTCAGAAGCTGTTTTCTTTGCTTTTTCAAAACGTGTTTGTGCAATTGCTAGTACAGAGAATAGAGCCAAAAAAATGGCTGTAAATATTGTTTTCATAATGTGTATAAATTAGATTGTAGAACCAATTGTGTCTGAATGATGTTAAATTCATTCAGATCCTAATATTTTGTAAAGTATTTTAAGACAGTCTTGGTGGCTGCCAGATAGAGTGCAAATAACCTTTAAAGAAGAAATCATTATCTGATGATGCTATTTTTTCACGTGTAATATGTCCAAAAAAAATATTTCTTTCTTCAAGTTTAAAGACCTGATTTATTGTGAAAATAAGATTTAGTGGGGTAGAATGTATTACAAAAGGCAGTTTCCTATCTGTTTTGTAATCTGCATCTTTTACCGGATTATCATAGTGGGTTTTAAGAAAAGCTTCAAATGTCATTTCTGAATTCAGCTTTTTGTGTTCCATAAAATGCTCGACAAGAATCGGAACTTTCAACAGCTGATAAAGTTCAGTTGTTGAAAAGAGAAACAGTGCGAGTAAAACTACGGAAACCCATTTTTTCATATATCAAAATTATGTAATGTTTCGTTAAGAATGATTTTAAATAGTATGTAATCAGTTATTTCACTTCCTTTTTTATTTCACTGACCCACTTTTCTATTTCAGCCCGATCAGAAGCAGATAGTTTTGCATCCTGATGAATAACTGTATAGGAAGCAAGCGGCATTTCGCCTTCTTTGACGGTTTCTACGATCTCATCGAGTTTTTCAAGCTTTTTTTCGCGGCTGTAAGAATTGAATTCATCAAAGTTCAAATGTCTTTTACCTGAATTCACGTGATCTGCCAACCACCATTTCACAGGCTGTACTTTACTGTACCACGGGTAAGAGGTATTATTGGAATGGCAGTCATAGCAACTTGTTTTCAAAATTGCCTGAACTTTTTCAGGTATTTTATAGTGATTTTCGATAGCGTTGGCAGATTGACTCTGACTGATGTTTTTCTGGACATCAATAAACTGAATACCGATAAACAGCAACAACAGTACAGTTAAAATATTTTTTAAATTTAAAATTGACTTATTCATAATTTTTTATTTTTTTTTGGATTAATATTTATTTGAGTGGAATTATTCCTCTTCACTTGCCGTATTTTTTAGCTTCATCAAAAGCGTGTACGCATTCTTGGTAACGATTTTTCTGTTCTTAAAATTTTCAAAATTTTTGATTTGAATGAAACCGTTTTCAGCTTCTCCCAGCGTTACCGGAATCATTTTATAAGTTTGTTTTTTCCCCTCAACAAAAACATAATCTTTACCTTCAAAATTAACAATGCTTTCCTCTGGTAGCGCGTTGGAAAAGGATGTTTCAGTCTCGATCTCAGCGTTCATATACATCCCTGGAGTCAGATTGTGATCGTACTGCTCAAAATGGCAATGCACATCTGCCGTTCCGTCTGCATTGATATCTTTGCTGATCAGGATAATTTCGCCACCGTATTTTTTATCCGGCTGCGTATTGGTATTGGCGGTAAATCTTTGTCCGATTTTCAACATTTGCAGGTCTTTTTCATACACTTTTAGGTTCAGGTGAATGTCATTGGGATTGATGAGTTCAAACAAAACATCAGAAGGATTGACAAACTTTCCGATATTCACATTCACTTTGCTCACAAAACCGTTGATCGTGCTGTACACCGGAACACTTTTCCTGATGTTCCCCGAAGTAAGACTGCCCGCGTTGATGTTCACGATCTTAAGCTGTTCTGCCAAAGTATTCATCATAATTCTCTGGCTGTTCATCTCAGACTGCGCCATCTGCATCACTTTATCACTGCTTGCCTGGCTTTGGTTCAGCTTTTTTTGCCTGTTATAATCCAGTTCTGCAAAATGAAGCTTCGATTTAGCCATCAGATAATCCTGCTGAAGCTGTATAAACTGAGGATTTTCTATCACAGCGATCACCTGTCCTTTATTTACCCGCATTCCCGGAAGGAGATTGGTATTTTTCAGATAGCCGCCCAACGGAACACTTACGGAAACCAAATTCTGTGGTGGTACATCTATTTTTCCGTTGATCTTGAGCACCGTAGAAATATTTTTCTCAGACAATGGCATTGTTTCGATAGTCGTATTTTTAAGCTGAGCATCGGTCAATGTAACCGTAGTTTCATCTTTAGGAGCTGTTGGCTTTGCAATAGTTTCTTCTTTTTGATGGCACTGAACCGAAAAAAAGAGAGCAAGTATTAATAAAACCGAATATTTATTTTGAATTGATTTTAACATAATTTATTGATTTAAAGTGATATATTCCAGCTCAACAATACTTTCATTAAGATTCCAAACGGCATCTGTATAATTATTTTTGATGCTGATCGCATGATTGGCAAGCATTACGAATTCGAGATAATTAATTTCTCCGTTGATGAACTGTTTTTGAGCGGTTTCCAGAATCGTATCGGCATTTTTAAGTTCATATTTCTCGTACTGAGAAACAATTTCCAGGTTTTTCTGCTGAATTTCTGATAGTTTTTTATACTGATTTTTTAATGTAAACTCCGCATTCTGAAGATCATTTTCGGTCACAGATTCTGCAATTTTTGAAGCTTCAATTCTCGCTTTTTGTCCGCCCGAAAATATGGGAACTGAAACACCAACCTGAACCGAATGAAACTGTGGTGAAGCATTGTACACTTTGTCATCCGCACCCATTCCACGGAAACTGTTGAGATTATAAGCGAATTGTAAACCCGGCAATAATTTGGATTTTTCCAAAGCCGTTTGTTGTGCTGCAATGCTTTTTTGCTGTTCCAATATTTTTAACGAAGGATTACCGGAAACGTCATTTTGAAGATTGGAAAGAGAAAAAATACGGTCTCCATCAAGAATTACTTCAGTTTCTGAATTCAGAAGCCATTGCAATTGCAGCTGCAAAGTTCTGAGTTCCTGTTTCACCTGTTTGATCTGAATTTCAATAGCTGATTTTTGATTGGCAGCAGTTGCTTTTTCCAAAATATTACTCTCGCCACTTTTTAATCTTAAAGTTGCCTTATCCAGAAATTGAGCATAAAAATCCAAAGATTCATTCAGAATTTTTTTCTTTTCCTGCCAATACAGAATGTTGTAGAAGGTGAGTGTCACGCTTTTTTTCAGCTGATATTCTTTTAATGAAATATTCAGCTCGCTTTTTTTCCATTCTTCTGTGTACAGATTTTTCTGTTTTTTGTAAACAGTGGGAAATGCAATGCTCTGGGAAACCCCAAATTTCAGATCACTGTAAGCGCTGTTGATTTGCCCGTAATCCGCAGAAATTCCTGTCTGAGGAATGTCAGAAGAAGTCTTGATGAGTGCTTTTGCATATTCTGATTTTAATTTCTCATTCTTAAGACCTCTGTTGTTTTTCAAAGCGATGGCAACCGCTTGATCTAAAGTAACTTTGGTTTGAGAATTCATCATATTTCCTGTTAAAACACAGAAAATAATGAGAACAGGCGTTATTATATTTTTGCGGTTATTTTTCATTTTTAATCCTTTTTCAATAGTTACGTAAAGCAGTGGAAGCACAAAAAGGGTGAGCAATGTCGCAATCAAAAGTCCGCCGATGACAACGGTTGCCAATGGTCTTTGGACTTCTGCTCCGGCGCCGTTACTCACTGCCATCGGGATAAATCCTAATGAAGCCACAAAAGCAGTCATCAACACTGGTCTTAATCTGGCTTCTCCGCCGTCTACCACAATTCTGACAATATTTTTAATGCCACCTTTATACAGTCTGTTGAATTCTGAAATCAGTACAATTCCATTAAGGACAGCCACACCGAAAAGCGCGATGAATCCAACACCAGCACTGATGCTGAAAGGCATTCCTCTTGCAGCCAGTAACAGCACACCGCCTATAATGGAAAGCGGAATCGCCGTATAAATCAAAAGACTTTCTTTCACCGAATTAAACGCCAGAAACAACAGTACAAAAATTAAAACCAAGGCAATAGGAACTGCAATCATCAGTCTGTTTTTGGCATTTTTGAGGTTTTCAAAAGAACCTCCGTACGTGACATAATATCCTGTAGGAAGTTTCAATTGTTTGTCAACTTTGGCTTGAAGTTCTTCTACAATTCCCTGAACATCACGGTTTTTGATGTTAAAACCTACCACAATTCTCCGTTGCCCGTTCTCACGCTGGATTTGGTTCGGACCATCTTTAATCTCGACATTGGCAAGCTGAGAAAGCGGAATCTGATTACCAGACGGCGTGGGAATTAATAAATTCCTGACATCATCCAGATTCTTTCGGTCATTACTGTTTAATCTGACGACCATATCAAAACGTTTTTCGCCCTCGAAAACCAGACCTGTGCTTTGCCCTGCAAAAGCGGTATTGATCACTCTGTTGATGTCTCCGATAGACAAATGATATTGTGCAATCACCGGTCTGTTGTATTGGATAATCACCTGCGGAAGACCAGAAACAGGCTCGATATATAGATTTTGAGTTCCCTTTACGGTATTGATTATTTTACCAAGCTGATTGGCATTTTTCGCCAATATTTCCAGATCTTCTCCGAATATTTTCAAAACAACATCCTGTCTTGCGCCGGTCATCAATTCATTAAAACGCATCTGCACAGGATACTGAAAACCAACGGTAATTCCGGGAACATCTTCCAACGCTTTGCTCATTTTGTCTGAAAGCTCCGGAAAGGTTTTGGCGGAAGTCCATTCGCTTTTATCTTTCAGGATTACCATCATATCCGAAGCATCCATCGGCATCGGGTCGGTGGGAACTTCTCCGCTTCCTATTTTGGTAACTACTTTCTGAACTTCCGGAAAGCGGGTTTTCAGAATATGAGCTGCTTTCTGCGTACTTTCAATTGTGGTTTTGAGGTTGCTTCCGGGCAAAACTCTGGTATCAACAGCAAAATCTCCTTCTTCCAGGGATGGTATAAATTCGCCTCCCATTCTGCTTAGAACCACTACTGAAAGGACAAAAAGTACAATCACAATACTGAAAATGGTTTTCGGTATTCTTAAAACTTTTAGTAATGTTTTTCGGTAAAGATTTTCAGCCTTCGCCATTAATCGGTCTGAGAAGTTCATTTTGTGGTTTATTTTTTTGCTTAAAATGATAGAACTCATCATCGGAATATAAGTCAGCGAAAGCAGAAACGCGCCCAATAAAGCGAAGGCAACTGTTTGTGCCATTGGTTTGAACATTTTACCTTCAATCCCTTGTAATGTTAAAATAGGCAGATATACAATTAGTATGATAATCTGCCCGAAAACCGCACTGTTCATCATCTTTCCTGCGGAATCTATTACAATCGTATCCATTTCCTGTTTTGAAACGGATAGTGCTTTCCGGAATTTTGAATTGTGGGTAAACTGATGCATGACAGATTCTACAATAATCACGGCACCATCTATAATCAGCCCGAAATCCAATGCACCCAGACTCATCAGATTTCCGCTGACGCCAAAGAGATTCATCATACAAACTGCAAAAAGCATCGCTAAAGGAATGACAGACGCGACCAACAAACCTGCACGGAAATTACCCAGAAATAAAACCAGTACAAAAACGACAATCAATGCGCCTTCCATCAGGTTTTTTTCAACAGTACCAATGGCGTTGTTCACCATTTTGGTTCGGTCTAAGAATGGCTCAATCACAACTCCTTCCGGCAAGGTTTTTTGAATCTGTGCGATTTTGGCTTTTACATTTTTGATCACCTCGCTGCTGTTTTCACCTTTCAGCATCATCACGATCGCACCGGAAACTTCGCCATTGTCATTATAAGTCATTGCCCCAAATCTTGTCGCATAACCGTAACGCACCTCTGCAATATCTCTTATAAACAGAGGAACATCATTGTTTTTGTTGGCGATCGCAATGTTTTTGATATCATACAGATTTCCGACCAATCCTTCGCTTCGTATGTATAGGACAGTAGGTCCTTTTTCTATATAAGAACCGCCTGTATTCTGGTTATTGGTTTTCAACGCATCGAAAACATCGGTAATGGTGATTCCGTAAGCATTGAGTTTATCCGGATTGACGGAAATTTCATATTGTTTCAGTTTACCACCAAAACTGCTGACTTCTGCAACGCCTTTTACACCAAGCAATTGTCTTCTGACAATCCAATCCTGAAGCGTTCTGAGTTCCGTAATATCGTATTTGCTTTCGTATCCTTTTTTCGGACGGACAACGTATTGATAGATTTCACCAAGTCCCGTAGAAATAGGTCCTAAAGAAGGTGTTCCGACGTCTTGCGGAATTTGATTTTGAACTTGTTGCAGTCTCTCTGCAACTTGTTGTCTTGCCCAATAAATATCAACATTGTCATCAAAAACAATGGTCACTAATGAAAGCCCGAACCTTGAAAAACTCCGGATCTCTTTCATCCCCGAAATATTACTGTTGGCTTGTTCTATTGGGAAAGTGACCAATCTTTCGATATCTGTCGCCCCAAATGATGGAGCAGTTGTGATCACCTGAACCTGATTATTGGTTATGTCAGGCACTGCATCTATTGGTAGTTGCGTGACCTGATAAGCACCTACGCCTATCAACCCGAATACCAATAATGCTATAATGAGTTTATTCTTTACAGAAAACTCAATGATTTTTGTTAGCATAAATAATTCTGTTAAATCTTAATTTTAAATAGATAGTTTTTGCTCCCTATTCCTGTCAATGATGTTCTACAAAATCGCTGTGCTTACCAGTAAGTACAGACCTGATTTTTCTTTTGTTGATGAATAATAGAAGCAGGGGAGAGCTCAACACAAGACGTGTTGTAACATAAAAATAAAAAGGCTGATTAACAGTTTTTTGGCGGCTGCCAGATAGAATTTACCGCGTCTTTATGATAGAAAACCGGGCTGTAAGAAAAAGTTACCTTCGGGTGATCACAGGGTATTTGCTTTTTTATTTCTACACTGAAATCAGGATTCACCGTAAAAACGAGAGCGAGTGGAAAAGAGTGATCTGCAAAAGGCAATTTTTGGTCTGTCTTATAATCCGAATCTTTAACAGGATGGTCGTAATGTATTTTCAGAAATTCAGTAAAGGTCATTTCCGGATTGAGCCCTTTATGCTCAATATAATGCTCTACAAGAATAGGCAGCTTCAATAACTGATTAAGCTCAGTTGTTGAAACCAGATATAAGGAAAGCAATAATATGGAAACCCACTTTTTCACAGATCAAAATTATGCAATGTTTCGTTAAGAATGATTTTAAATTAATGATAAGCACTTCATCTTTATAAATAGTAAAATGCTACCACATAGATTAAATTCTAATCAGACTGAATTTTTTAAATTTTCGTTGATAAACTGAGGAGGAGATCAAGAGTGACAGATCTATTCTGCTGTCACATTTACTTTTACAGTCACAGCATCGCCGGTTTTGATTCCCAAAAATCCAGGGCGTTACATTCCAAATTCTGAAAGTTTAATGGTCTCCGTGCCCTCAATCGTGTACGAACTTCCTTTTTTTACAATTGAGACGGGGAAGGAAACATTTTTAGAAGTTCCTGCTATGGTCAACTTTCCTGTAGCATTGCTTTTTCCAACCTTTAGAGAAGTTGCCGTAAAAGTTACATTTGGTGCTTTATCAGGTTTCAATGCTGCATAGGCTTTCTTTTCCATTGTTTTTCCTTTTTCTGCCTTGAGGCTTTTTACAGGAACCGTTAAAGTAACGTTGTTGATCACATTGCCTGCTGCAGTCCCGGAGAAGGTGGCTGTGGAACCTGTCATTTCCCAATCGTGCATCGGAGATGTTCCGGTGATTGTTACATCGACAGATTTCTGAATTAACTTTTGAGCGTTTGAGAATTGAGGTAATAAAATGGCACCGTATAATAAACCGATGCTGATCAATTGTTTTGTTGTTTTCATTTTTTTAAAATTTTAATTTTTTGGGATTCTTTATTGATAAGAATAAATTTTTGTAATAAAAAAGGATAGAGCTTCAATGCATCTATCCCTTACTCTCAACCTTTTGAAAATATATCAAATACTTTCTGATGGTTTAATTGGAAAAATGATTGATTTATAAGACGTGGATGACATCGCAAATAGAATGAATTACTACGAGCCAAAGGTGGTCATTTGTTAAATGACTGATGTTGTATTCTGATCATGAAAGTTTGCATCCTTCACAGATTAACATTTCATCGACTTACAGCAGACTAATGCCAATTAGCAGTCATTCGCAATCATCCATCCTTATTGGATCGGGAGAAGTAGGTAATTGATCCCATCGAATGTCAATAAGACACAGTGAAAAAAAGTATCCATATTTTTTGCAGAATGGAACAATTCTAAATTTCGTCTTATTCACTTTTAGTGTTGGGTGGTAGTAGTTTAATTGATGTACCTTACCCTTCACTTATTTCCGGATCAAGCCGTTTTTTAAAGGATCATTTTTAAAATTTGAATGATCGATTTGGAGACTATTGATGATTATTTTTTGAAACGAAGGTTAGATTAAGAAGCGATGACATCCGCCGATCCCAGTTTTAATATTACTCACTACAATATATTACACTTAGTTATGAAAAAATTATTCAATGGCAGATTTTCAACACTCTTTGGTGTTTTAAGTTTATATGTTTTTTTATCATTTGTGGTAAGGATCATATTGCTGATCTGGTCTGTAAATGATTTGGATCTCAACATTAGGCATATCCTGAGGGCTTTTTTCACAGGATTTGTCTTCGATCTTACAATGGGTTCGTTATTTTTGGCTTTGTATACCGTTTATCTATTGCTGATTCCAAGAAAATGGATCGGATCATTATTCGATAAGTGCTTTACCTATTTCTATTTAAGTTTACTATTATTCATTATTTACTTCAGTCTTTTGGCAGAAATTCCCTTTTGGGAAGAGTTCGGCGTGAGATTTAATTTTATTGCCATCGACTATCTGATCTACACCTATGAAGTCTTTGAAAACATCGATCAGTCTTATCCTTTACCTTTGATTGGAGCTGTTTTGATAGGATTGATTATCCTGACATTTTTTTTATTCAAAAAACTTGACATTTTCAAAAATACTTTTTCCGTTAAAAATCCCATACGACACCGTTTGATTTATGCAGTTCCGGTTTTGACGATTGCTGTGGTTTTAGGATTGGTGATGAAAAATAAACAGGCAGATTTCACTGACAATCTTGTGGTGAATGAGCTTGGAAAAAACGGGGCTTTTTCTTTTGTTTCTGCGTATCAGTCAAACGAACTGGATTATGAAATATTTTACCCGACACTTCCGGAAAAAGAAGCTTATTCGGTTTTGAAACAAGATCTTTTACAGGATAATCAAAAATATTTTACTGAAACAAATGATGGTATTTCAAGGGTAACACAAGGGAATAATGAGCATAGACCGAATATTATTTTAATCACCATAGAAAGTTTCAGTGGGGAATTTCTAAAAGCATTCGGCAATAAGGATAATATCACCCCTAATTACGACAGGCTTGCCGATCAGAGTATCTTTTTCACAAACCTTTATGCGACAGGCACAAGGACTGTCCGGGGAATGGAGGCTTTAATGCTTTCCGTGCCGCCAACTCCAGGAAACAGCATTGTAAGAAGACCGGATAATCAGGAGTTATTTTCCGTTTCCGCGATTGTGAAAGCAAAGAACTATCAGCCTTATTTTATTTATGGCGGGGATGGTTATTTTGATAATATGAATACTTTTTTCGGAGGTCAGGGCTTTGATATTGTCGACAGAGACAGAGGAAATCCTTTGCCAGACAACATTAAAACCGACAGATTTCAAATTAAAGACAACGAGGTCACTTTTGAAAATGCCTGGGGCATCTGTGACGAAGATCTTTATAAACAATCGATAAAATACGCCGACAAAAGCACTAAAGCAAATCAGCCGTTTTTTCAGTTTGTTATGACGACTTCCAACCATAAGCCTTTTACTTTTCCCAAAGGTAAAATCGATCTTCCGCAAGGTGACCGAAATGCTGCTGTAAAATATACAGATTATGCTTTAGGGAAATTTTTGGCTGATGCAAAAACAAAATCGTGGTTCAAGAATACAGTCTTTGTGATCGTTGCTGATCATTGTGCCAATAGTGCAGGGAGATGGGAAATCAACATTGCCAATCATCATATTCCTGCCATCATCTATAATCTTCCTCTGCAAAAAACTGAAAAGATCAATCGTCTGACATCACAGATCGATCTGATGCCGACATTATTCGGATATCTCGGCTGGTCTTACACGACATCTCTGTACGGAAAAGATATCAATCAAACCAAAGTGGGGGACGAACGTGCATTCCTGGGAAATTACAGGACATTAGGGATGTTGAAGGGCACTATATTCACTCAAATAGATGACAGAAGAAGAGTAGAACAGTTCATCGTTTCCGGGGCCAGCCAGTCCCTATCTGAAGTAAAATCAAAGAATGATACACTCATTTCACGGACTATTTCCTATTATCAAACCGCCAGTGAGAGATTCAAAAATGGAAAAATGAAAGAAAAATAGATTCTGTAAAAAGAATGAAATTCTAAATTTCTTCAAACTGGGATCTCAACTTTGAAGAAAAAATGATGAAAGTACTTAACAAGTAGCATCGGTAACCATCCTTTTTGGCTGATGAAAATTGTGGCAACTACTTTAGGGAAAACTTTGGGCGATTTTATTTCCATGACACTCAACCTCGGTTACACCGTGGGAATTGCGATTACGGTGTTACTTTTTCTAATCAGCATTTCCGTTCAGTTGAATGTAAAAAGGTATATTCCTTTTATTTACTGGATTGTTATCATTGCTACGACAACATTGGGAACTGAGATCTCGGATTATATAGACAGAACATTGAAGGCAGGTTATCTGTTGGGCAGCTTGATTTTGGGAGGCGGTCTAATAATGACCCTTCTTTTATGGTATAAAAAGTATAAAAATCTCGAAGTATATCCTGTTTTCGAAATCAATAAAGAAATCTATTATTGGGTTGCTATTCTTTTCTCCAACAGTTTGGGAACAGCTTTTGGAGATTTTATCAGTGATAATTTAGGTTTTAGTTATTGGGTCGGGGCTGTTATCACAGGAGCTGTCGTACTTATGGTAGTCCTTCTTCACTATTTCGCAAAGATCAACCGTATTGTATTATTTTGGATTGCATTTATTTTTACAAGACCATTCGGAGCAACTTTCGGTGATTTTCTGACAAAATCCATATCTAAGGGTGGTTTAAACCTCGGTACCTTTAATGCAAGCTTGGTATCTTTAATTCTGATGGTAATAATGATCATTATTTCACATCGAAATCAAAATAAAAATTAAAGTTTTAAATACAGAATTTAATATTTGCTAAACGTCGAAATGAAATCTCTTTGAAATTTGATGAAGTTGATTTTATTGTATCGATAGGGGAGTGAGTGTATAAACTATTATATTTGCCATTCAATTTAATTTTTATCATTACGTTATGAAAGAACTTATCGAAAAGATCAATGCAGAGTTTGAAGCATTTTCAAATGAAGCCAGCCAGCAATCTGAAAAAGGAAACAAGGCAGCGGGAACAAGAGCAAGGAAATCAGCTTTAGAGTTAAGCAAACTGTTCAAGGATTTCAGAAAAGTTTCTGTTGAAGAATCAAAGAAATAAATTCTGTTAAAGTTTAAACCCTGCATTTAGTGCAGGGTTTATTATTTAGAGTGTCTTCAAATTCTATCGTTTCAAAAGTACTGATTTTTGTCAACGCAAAACTAAAACAGTTAAGAACCTGACTCTATCAATTAAAAATGGCAAGATACATTTATATAAATGTTTTCATAGTTGGATCATAAACCAAAGTTCACAAACAAACTGAATCTTGATCTCGCTTCAATATCTCCACTTGCCAGATTGGTATAAGCGGGCAACATCAATTCGCTTCCCAAACTGAATTTCTTGTAGGACGCCTCAAATCCCAGCTTCCCGTATAGTGCACTTCCGGCCGTTCGAGGCATAACCTCTCCAAATTGTTTGTTCCAGTCATAGACCTCACCCTGTAGCCCCAGTTTTCCTGAAATATTGCTGTTTTCATTTTTCCAGATCCTGTGGAATCCTGTGACCACATAATTCCACTGGTTTCCGAACTGATAATGCTTCTTGTTCTCTGTTTTAAGGGTATAATCTGTATTGACCAGTAACGCAAACAGGCTTTTCTGATATTTGTAGCTTAAAGCCATCTGATAATCCCAACTTCCTGTTCCCAGCTGAAAACTTGGATTGACGCCTGTGATCCCTTTTTCATCAAATTTACCTAATGGGATCTTTACACCGATCCCACCATTGAGCTGATGGAAAGTGTTTTTTGATTTCATCAGTTCATAGATTCCCATTAAGCTGGCATCACCGATGCCACTTACTTTGATATCACCTTGAAGGGTTTTCTTCTCGTGGAAATTAAATGGGAGGCTCGCATATACGCTCAATTTATTGGTAACCGGAATTTTCCCCCAGATCTGGATCGTATTAAAATACTGGTCCTGGGTCAGATCATTCGTGAAAAGGTTTTCTTTCGCTTTATAATGCTGTGCAAAATATTTGATGCCGATGAACTGAGGATTCAATAAAGATTCAAAACCTGAAGATCCGTTTCCGGCAGCACATCCGCAAGCGTCACAGAAGAATTCCTGAGTTTTTAAAGAGGTGTAAGCCTGAGATTCATATCTTGGAATGTAAAGACTGTCTTTTTCAGCCGCTAAAATGGAAATATTAATAACTGAAAATATAATTAAAATGAATTTCTTCATTATTCTGCAAATTTTTTATTGGTTATAAAATTCTGGTCGCTCAAGGTTTTAAGGAAAGCGCTGATATTTTGTTTTTCCAAGCTGGTCATTGAGATTCCGACGTGCCCGTTTTGTTTTAAAAGTGGATCAAGATTCGGCTGGTCTTCGACATTGTCCGAATAGAAATTAAGAACCGCTTCCAACGTGTAAAAACGTCCGTCGTGCATATAGGGTGCTGTATGTTCTACATTTCTGAGACTCGGAACCCTGAATTTCATATTGTCGTTCCAGTCCAGTGTCACACGGTACCTTCCCCGGTCATCGTACTGAGCGTTGTAATACATTCCTGTATTCCTGTAACTTTCGTCTGTAAAGAGTTCTCCGCTGTGGCAACTTGAGCATTTATTCTGAAAAAGTGCCATTCCCTGAGATTCCTCGCTGGTGAAACTGGCTGTTCCTTTTTTGTGACGGTCATATTTGGAATCTGCGGAGATCATCGTTCTCATAAACTGAGAGATTGCTTTCAGCACACGTTCCCCGGTAATATTGTCGTCACCGTAAGCTGCCTTGAACATCTTTTTGTAGTTGGCATCTGCATTCAGTTTTCCTACCACTTCCGGTAAAGAGCTATCCATCTCGAAATCTGTCGTAATTGGAACGAGCGACCTCTCGTCCAGATTATGGCTTACTCCGTCCCAAGAAAAATTTTTGAGAAAAACCATATTCTGAATGGCCGGTGCATTTATGATCCCCAGTTTATCATCTATCCCGTGGCTCACAGGATGTCCGTGATGGGTGAAAGCATATTCCTGGATGTGGCAGAATCCACAGGATATAGTATTGTTTCGGGATAGTTTCCCTTCATAGAATAATTTCTTTCCTAAAGCAACGCCGTTTACAGTAATTGGATTTCCGGTGATGTCAAAGGTCATTTCAGGAAAACCGCTGGGTTTTTCCAGATCATACGCTTCGTCTTTATCAATGGGAATTCCTTCGTATTCATCTGAACAGGAATTTAGAATTGCCAATAGCAAAAAAAGAAAAATCAAAAGAGAGCCTGTTTGCTCTCTTTTGGATTGATAACAATGTTTAATCATTGTGAACGTGGTCTACTTTAAACATTTTTGTCAGGTTGTTGGTTACATTAACCAAATGCTGGTTAGAACCCATCGCCATATTATTGGTATTATCTAAAGTCAATGCTGTCTGTCCGCTTAAATATTGATTTAAGTCAGCAAGGATATGGATCGAAGGCGTAATGTCCTTGCTTACTCTTGCAGTGGTCGGAAGATCCAAGGTCACCTCCCTGTAAAGGTCAGCAGTCCCATTGGCCGTTGTATCACCCATATTTCCACAGTGGTTCATAAATTCCGTATCAGCTTTTAAAGATCCGTATTTACCTTCCAACTTCGTAAAGATATAGCCTGCAGCCCAAGACCACGCCATACCAGCTGTCTTGGCTTTTTGCCAGAAAATTCCCTGTCCGTCCTGTCCGATCAGATAAGCGTTTTGACTGATCCCCAATCCAATTCTGATTTTTTTGTAATTGTTCTTTGGAATTTCGGTAAGGTTGATGTAGTTGATCCCTGCAAGTGCCTCGGCCTGATCGATGATAAATGCCAATTTGTCAGGATTGTTGTAGTTGTATTTGAACTCACCGCCGTTCTCATCGATCAATACGATGTTGCTGATCACGTATTTAAGTGTAGAAAACTGGTGTTTTTGTCCGTTTGAAGAGGTCTGTGTCGTCTGATTAATAACAATGCCACCCAGATTGTTGAACCCATTTTCGAACTTTACCTGTAGTTTTCCAGGCGTTGAGTCCTGAACTTCGTCATCATCATTGTTTCTACAAGATGAAACAGTCAGTAAGGTCATTACAAAAAAGGCCATTGATAAGAATTTGTAAATTTTCTTTGTTTTATAGATTAAGATTTTAAATTATTTATTGTGATAAAGAGGGGAGCGGTGCATCGGACTTTTTGGAAACACATGATGTGACCGTCCATCCTCAGTTTTTTAGGAAAAGATATGGCTTGACAAAAAGATCTTGGAAAAAGGCTGTTACTAATCTGGAAAAACAAGTTGCATTTTTCCTGTAAAAGCTTCAGACAAAATAAAAGACAGTTTGATATAATAATTTTCTGTCATAACATTACAAGAACTATCTCTTCTCCAGAAACAGGTAAGATCTTTCCCATAGAAATATCATTTCCTTTGTTTAAAAAGAAAACGCTATTTTAAATATTTTTCCGGATTTTGTTTGAACCTGTCTTTGCAATGCGAGCTGCAGAATCCGTAGATCCTTTTCCTGTAAAGCGCCGTATCGGAAATCTGATCCTCGCTTTTCATTTTGCATACCGGATCATAAGTATTGATAACCTTTACTTTTCGGAGATCCGCTTTTTTTGAGATTTGCTTCTGGTCTCTACCAGTCTGCTGTGCATACACAAGACTTGCAAACATCACAAAAAAGGATGCTGCTGTTGATTTTAATTTCATTGCTTGATGACTAATTAATAGGTTTTATCTTCTTAAGAGGAAGTATCAATTAAGCCAGGGGCGGATGAAATATGTTTGTATAAAGTATGGAGTTGTAAAAATCGGTACAGAACGTACTGATAGAATGAGAATGAGCGAAACTAATGTCTGAGACAAAAAATTTAAATTCTTCTGTCGTCAGGAAGACATCGATTGTCGGAGCAGTAATCTTTTGAGAGTTTTGGGTCGACTGTTCCTGATTGGATCTTGCAAGTTGTTTGGAAACATAACATTTACCATTACACATTATTTCCGGCTTTGCTTTAATTAACCAACGGCAATATCGGTCGTATTGCAATCGTGAAAATAATAAATATGGAAATAAGATATTTCAAAATCTAATCTTCGCAAATATACAATTTGAAAATTAGTAATGAACTGATATTAATCACTTGAAGTAAATGGGTATAAAGGATCAGTTCATCTTGGTTCTCGGCAATCCTATCTCGAATTCCTGCGGATAAGGTTTACGGGAGGTCATACTCACGTCTTCCCTAAGGCTCCTTTCAATTGCCTGAGATTTTTCCTCATCCATGGAATATCGGGGGTCGGCAATGATCGGCATCTTTGCCATCTTGGTAATGGTGACCGTAGGAAAATGGTAATCGACCTCAACCGTTCCGAGCAACAAATAAATTCCCCCTTCTTTGAAAGGAAATTTTCTAAGACTATCCGGAAAATGAGCTGTGTCAAAATACTGACCATCAGCATCGATCCAGGTCCCGAAGTACATGTCGTCTTTCTTGCCGGGATGATCTTTCTTTTTGATAGGCACATGCTTTCTTGATATCAGATACGCCAGCATCTTGACTTGTCTTTTATGATATTTTAAAAGATCCTTTACTAAAACGTGACCCCTGTATCTTGTTTTCAGCAGATCAAATATAGAAAAGGAGACGGGAAAGCCCAATATCTCAATTTCATCAAAAGCATCTTCAAACCGGTCTCTCTGAATAACCGGTAACATATAATCCTTTTGAGGCTCGTCAAATAAAGAAATAATTTTAGTTCTGTACTGACCTTTAGAGAACAGGAATCTGGCCTCGATCAGCAGTTCATGTTTTTGTTTTCCTGTGAATCTGAAAGCTCCGATGAAAATAAGAGTCTGTAATGTTTCGATGCCTATAGAAACTCTTTTCACAAAATCTTCAAGCGACTTATAGTCTCGATTGTTTTTTCTTTCTTCAGGAATGAACTGCTTGACCGTAGCCTCTAATTTTTCGATGTGCATCAGGCCTAGGTATACTTCTGTTCCATAGACCGTCGTCTGGAATTCACTGAGGTTGACACAAGGATTATGAATGGTCGCTCCTGCCATTTTAGCTTCGTGCACATAAACTTCCGTTCTATAAAATCCACCGCCGTTGTTGATGGCAGAAACCATAAATTCAATAGGGTAGTAGGCTTTCAGATAAAGACTCTGATAACTTTCCACCGCATAGGAAGCCGAGTGGGCTTTACAGAATGAGTATCCTGCAAAGGATTCGATCTGGCGATACACTTCTTGGGACAATTTTTCAGGATGACCCTTTTTCTTGCACGATTCAAAAAAATCATCTTTTAATTTTTGCAGGGCGGATAATGAACGGCCCTTGCCGCTCATGGCTCTTCTTAGTACATCCCCATTTTCCGCAGAAACACCCCCAAAATGAAGTGCGATTTTTATCACGTCCTCCTGATACACCATAATACCATAGGTTTCACCCAATTCTTTTTCAAAGACCTCGTGAAAATATTCAAATTGATCAGGATGGTTATGCCGGAATATATATTCCCGCATCATACCACTCTGTGCTACACCGGGTCGGATGATAGATGAGGCGGCTACCAGGACTTTATAATTATCACATTTCAGTCTTCTCAATAAACCCCGCATCGCTGGGGATTCTATGTAAAAGCATCCGATGGTCTTTCCAATGCTCAGGAATTCATTGCACTTGGTCTCACCTTTGGAAATCCTTGTATCTTCAATGTCAACAATAATCCCTCTTTTTTCTTCGATCAGTTTGACCGTATCTTTGATGGTTCCCAATCCTCTCTGAGACAGAATGTCAAACTTTTCCAGTCCGATATCTTCAGCCGTATGCATATCGAACTGCACGATAGGGAATTCCTTTGGAGGAAACTCCAAAGCAGAGTAATTGGTGATCGGATCCTCGGATATAAGGATGCCGCAGGAATGCATGCTTCTCTGATTGGGAAAGCCGACCAATAGTTTTTCATATTTATAAATTTCCTGAACGATGGAATTCTGATCGTGCTGGTCTTTTGGTTTTTTGGAAAGTAAATCCAGTTCTTCTTTGGGCAGCCCGAAAACTTTCCCCAATTCCCTGAATCTCGATCTGCTTTTAAATTCAACATTGGTCCCGCAAAAGGCTACATGGTTTTTTCCATATTTTTTAAAGATATATTCCAAAATAGTATCCCTATTCTTCCAACTCCAATCCAGATCAAAGTCCGGAGGTGTCTTCCTGTTAAGATTTAAAAACCTTTCAAAATAAAGGTCAAGTTCCAATGGGCATATGTCCGTGATCCCGATGCAGTAGCTCACAATGGAATTGGCACCGCTGCCACGACCAACATGCATAAAGTCCATCCGGTTGCTGTACTGGACAATATCCCAGGTGATCAAAAAATAGCCACAGAAATTAAGTTGATCGATCACTGCCAGTTCTTTATCCACTCTTGCCTTTGCCTGTACGTTATCATCAGGATATCTTTTGTCTAGGCCCTCATAAGCCAGTTTTTTCAATAATTTAAAATCATTTTCCTTATTTTCGGTATAATATTTTTTGTTTTTGGGTGTTTTAAAGTCAAAGTCAAAACTGCATTCATCAACAATATATTTTGTGTTTTCAATGATCTCCGGATATTGGGAATACTTCTCTAACAGTCCTCTTTTACCGATAAAGTTCTCATTGCTTTTACAATAATCATCCTCTGTGAGTTTAGTGAATAAAGTGTTGCCTGCTATTGCCCTCAGAACCTTATGCAATTCATATTCTTCATCCGTCTTAAAGGTTACCGGATGGAGGATAACCATTTTATGGGTTAAAGCTTTCAATTCAGGATCGAACAACCGATTGAGCTCATCCTGCCTGATCCCGATAAATTCATGTTCCAGCAGTTTTTCAGGAATATTTGTTAAGGGATAGATTACAAAACTATCTTTCAGTTCTGGATTAGCTTTAGCGATCTCGATTCCTTCATAATTGTAATTGGTTAAAAGCCTGTTGACCTCTGCGATGCCTTTTGGGTTTTTGGCAAGACAGATGTAGTATTGTTCATTTTCAACCCTGATATCCATCCCGACAATCGGTTTGATTCCTTTTTCCTGACAAAGTTTGTAAAACTGATAGATACCGGTCACGGTATTGATATCCGTCAATGCCAACACTTTTAGTTGATAATCAACAGCCAGCTGAACCAGGTCTTCAACAGAGATGGTTCCATAACGTAAACTGTGATAAGTATGGCAATTAAGAAACATAAATAAAAATTTATTTTAAAAAACCCGATGCCCTTCCTACACTTGAGCTTCCAAACCTGTTCTTGATATGATCCATTGTCTGATACAGGGAGATCATTTCTTCCGTGTCTTCGAAAAGATCCATTTGATGAAGCCCATGCACCAGCCCGGTAAATCTGACACCGATCAATCGGATCCTCATTCTTCTGGTATAGACCTTCTTGAACAATTCAAGGACATATCTGAGAAGGGTATGGTCCGCAGAAGTATAGGGTATCCTGCATTGTTTGGTCTCCGTATCGAAATTGGAATATCTGATCTTCACGGAAACGGTTGAGGTCAGCCACTTTTCCTGCCTCAGCTGATAAGCCAGTTTTTCCACCATACCCGATAGAATGCTTCTGATCTTCAGTATATCGATCGTATCCTGAGCAAATGTATCCTCCGTGGAGATCGACTTTCTTTCAGAGTAGGGGATTACAGGGGTTTCATCGATGCCATGGGCTTTCTTCCAAAGTACCATTCCATTCTTTCCGACCAGTTCTTGTAGTACGTCAATGGGCATTTCAGAAAGGGTCTTTATGGTCTTGACACCCAGTCGTGAAAACAGGTTGAATGTTTCAGGTCCGACCATCGGAATCTTTTTGATGGACAGCGGATTTAAAAAATTTTGGATATTGGCCTCTTTCACTTCAAATCTTCCCGTAGGCTTCGATTCACCGGTCCCGATCTTGGAAACTGTCTTATTAGTGGATAAAGCAAAGCTGATCGGCAAGCCGGTATTTTTTGTAACCGCATCGACAATCTCATTGGTCCATTGAAAGCAGCCGAAGAACTTGTCCATTCCTGAAAGGTCAAGATAAAATTCATCGATGCTGGCTTTCTCCAACACCGGTACTTTTTCCTGAATGACCTCGGTCACCAAATGGGACATATTGGAGTAATGTTCCATATCCCCCTTGATCACTTTTGCTTCAGGACATAACCTCAAAGCCATTTTTATCGGCATCGCCGAGCGCACTCCAAATTTCCGAACCTCATATGAGCAAGATGCCACCACACCACGATCACCACCTCCAATGATTATCGGCTGTTTCTCCAATTCGGAGTTTTTCAGCCGTTCACAGGAGACAAAGAACGTGTCCAGATCCATATGTGCAATTGCTCTTTCCATTTGACAAAATTAGATACATTATGTATCTTTTTTATTATATTTGCGGATACAAATTGTATCAATGTCAATATTTTCAGAAAACATCAGGCTTCTAAGGCATAAGAAAAATTTATCCCAGCAGAGCTTCGCAGAAAGTCTAGGGATGAGTAGAGTGCGGTATTCAAAATACGAGGACGGGCGTTCAGAGGCACCTTACGAGATCCTGATCAGGATCTCCAAATTCTTCAATGTGAGCATCGATCTGCTGCTGACTTTGGATATCAGCAAATACCCGGTGGACAATATGATGAAGCTACCGGAGAACAGGGTGGTATTGCCGATCACCGTAGATTCTGAAGGGGAGAATTTTATCGAGATCGTACCACAGAAAGCATCGATGGGTTATCTGAAAGGTTTCAGTGATGCAGATTATATTGATAAGCTTTCCCGAATGAAACTTCCCTTTTTGAAAAATGGAAAATACAGGGCTTTTCTGGCGGATGGTGATTCGATGCCTCCTTTTGCAGACGGTTCCTATATTATAGGCGAATACATAGAACAATTGACCGACCTGAAACCTGGAAAGGAATATATTTTCGTCACTTCAGAAGGCATCACCTACAAGACATTGGTCAAGCAGACGAAAAAGTCAGTTATTGTCTCGGCTGACAATACATTTTATGAGCCTTACGAGATCCCTCTTGAAAATGTTTTTGAGGTATGGAAATATGTGCGTGGGATCCTTCCGGAAAATTATAAACCGGGAAAGACAAACGAGACCTATATCAATACAGTGTTACAGGAACTTAAAACCAGTATCAAAGAATTGGACGACAAAGTCTCTTCCATTAAATAATTTTTATCAATCAATATTCCCATGCAGCTAAGTTTATTTGACACAGAAGAATTTTACGAATTTCCAAAAGATCTTTTGGAATACAAAGAAAATTTCCTGAGCACTGAAGAGGCAGATCGGTTAAAAGATCATCTGCTTCAAACAGCACCATGGGAACAGCGTACTCAGAAGATGTATGATAAGACCGTCATAACACCACGACTGACCGCCTGGTATGGTGATGACAAAAAATCTTACCAATCGGCTGATAATAATACATCAGATACCAATCCCTGGACTTCGGAGTTGCTGGCATTAAAAGAAAGAATTGAAAAAGAATTCGGTT
Source organism: Chryseobacterium nakagawai (assembly GCF_900637665.1). NCBI lineage: Bacteria > Pseudomonadati > Bacteroidota > Flavobacteriia > Flavobacteriales > Weeksellaceae > Chryseobacterium > Chryseobacterium nakagawai. The sequence continues at coordinate 3,577,896 of NZ_LR134386.1, read as the reverse complement.
ATAGGTTCAATGGGGTTCTATTAAATCTCTATCGGGACAACAATGATTCAGTAGCCTGGCACAGGGATAAGGAAAGCAGGTATGGAAAGCGTCCTGTTATTGCGTCCATCAGCCTTGGGCAGACCAGAAACTTTGATTTCAGAAAAAAAGACCATCATCAGAGCAAATACAGCCTACCACTCCCAAACGGTTCACTGCTCATTATGAAGGGTGACCTTCAGGAAAACTGGGAACACCGGATCGCTAAATCTACAATACCCATGAAGGAACGAATTAATTTGACCTTCCGATTGATCAATGAACTATAATATCAAAAAAAAATAAAATACTAGTTATGTCTATTTCTTACTACGATTTTAAAAATCTGCCCATGCGATCTCAATACGAATTGGCCTTGGCCGAAGGAAGGGTCATCAGTGAAACCTCTAAGGATGGACTAAAGTTTGTATTGTATGAACTGTCAAGTTTTTCAGTCGAGATCGTATATAAGACCATCAATAACAAGATCGAAGGTCTTAGCGTCTTCCAGAATAAGGGAACTCTATGACACATAAAATAATTTTCATTGGTATGATTCGCAAAATGTGTGATCAGGATCACATGAAAAAAGTGACGTTGATCCTGTGTCAAAAACACAGGTAAATTCCAACTTTGTAGTAATCAATTAAACAGATATAACAATGAGCAAAAAAGTTTTATTCGTGCTTACGAGTCACGATGAATTAGGAAATACAGGTCAAAAGACGGGATTTTGGACGGAAGAGCTAGCAGCGCCATATTATGCATTATCTGATAAAGGGGTTGAAATTACATTGGCATCTCCAAAGGGTGGTCAGCCTCCAATTGATCCGAAGAGTGAAGATCCTACAGCTCAGACTTATGCTACACGCAGAATGGATGATGATCAGGTATTAAAGGACAAATTAAAAAACACCCACAAATTATCCGAAGTCAAAAGTAAAGACTTTGATGCGGTATTCTATCCTGGTGGTCACGGTCCTTTATGGGATCTGGCGGAAGACAAGGTTTCTCAGGAATTAATTGTTGATTTTTACAGCAATGATAAGCCTGTAGCATTCGTTTGCCACGCACCAGGAGTTCTGAAGGATGTGAAAATAGATGGTGAGTATCTGGTAAAGGATAAAAATGTTACCGGATTCACCAATACTGAGGAAGAGGCAGTACAGTTAACTGATGTTGTTCCGTTCCTCGTTGAAGATATGCTGAAACAGAATGGCGGATCATACAGTAAAGTTGAAAATTGGGCTCCTTACGCTGTGGTTGACGGAAGACTGATCACAGGACAAAATCCTGCCTCATCTGAAAAAGTGGCTGAGGAATTATTAAAACTTATTTAGTTTTTTCATTCCAAAGGATCAGACCTTGATGTTCGACTGTAAAATAATTTCATTCTTTTTAGGAAACATTAAGATAATCAGGTCTTTTTTAAAATACAATTAACACCAATGAAGATTTTAAAATGTATTTAGTTTACATAATTTTGCAAAGGAAATACTTGTAAAAAGGTTTTCATGGTTATTAGTTTTTATCCCCATATTATTTGGGGATTTTTTTATTTCTATAGCAACTGAAATTTTGTAATGGTTGAAGCCAAAAGTTAGAAAACGACATACTTTCTATATTCTTTTAAAGTATAGGTAATTGTTGCATTCAATTTAAAAGCTCACCTTTTCAGGATATGTAAACACGGCTATTTTATTTAAGTTCAATTAGCAATACCTTTGCTTCTCAAGCTTTTTTAAAACGACAGTCAATCACATGGACGATCAAGATGTCACATATCCGGTCTATTCACCAGCCTCAGTTATTGGGATCTTCAGCAATGCCCTGAAGCTCAATGCCACGGTCAATCTGATCTATCTTAAAGGCAGATATGCTTTTGGTGGTGGTAGATCATATGGAAACTATTATTATGACCTTCTGTTCTCAGAAGGTGATCACACTTCGATAGGGATTCGTATTTCTTCATTGCTCAGGAGCAAGATCACCAATAATGAGGTCTACACACTCAGAGGCTTTATTGAGAAAAGCATTAAAAATTCTTCGATTGAACTGCGTTTTGTGGTTGATGAGATCGTTCAGCAGGAAGAGAGATCCATCTCCGAAGAAGAACTGGAAAGGTATGGGCTGATCCAGAAAAAACTGGAGACAGGATCAAAAGACCTTGAGACCCTGATCAGGGATAAGATGCTCAAAGATGAAAAAGTCAGGGTCGCTAACATCTATGGGAACAACGCCATTGTCCAGAAGGATTTTTTTGAAGGATTGGATGTTTCCCTAAAATATTTTGATATTTCAGATCACAGCTGCAATATCACTTCCTCCACGGCGATCATTTCCAAACTGAAGGAAATTTCAGCTTTGGATTATGACATTGTTGCCTTGGTCAGGGGAGGAGGTGACAGGCAAAGTATGGAAACTTTTAATGACCTGAACTTATCCGAATTATTCATCACAATGAAACCGGTTACTGTCACGGCTATCGGTCATACGGTCGATGAGACCTTATTGGATAAGCTGGCCGACAAGCGTTTTCATTTACCCCACGATTACGGTGCTGGATTGCATGCCATTGCAGAGAAGCTATCCCACGAAAGATCCAATTCAAGAGCCCTCCTAATCGATGAGGTGAAAAAAGATGTCACCAAGCAGTTTTCGGAGCAGGTAGAAACTTTGGAAAAACAGCTGAAGAAGAAAAATGAAGAGTTCACCGAAGCCCAGAAAATATATAAAGAGCAAGTAGAGAACCATAACAAAACCTTTACAGACCAACTGAAAATCAGAAACGAGGAATTTCAGAAACTTCAGTTATCATCTGGTAAACAGTTGGAAGATCTTCAGAAGAATTTCCAGGAGCAGCAGAAACAGCGCCAGGCTGAAATGGAAAGCTACAAAAAGGAGATCGCCGCTCTGCACGAAAAGAATGTCCAGTCCGCCATCAATGAAGAGACTGCTTCATTAAGAATTCTTTTAGAAAATGTAAGGCATGATAATGTAAGGCTGAATCAGGAAGTGCACAGAAATAAAACTAATTATGGGAAGATTATTATAGTTTTTCTTATAGCATTGATCATTGGCTTTTTCTTAGCAAAACTGGTTTAAATAACATTTTGAACCGAGACACGGTACTAAATCAGTTTTCTCTCTTTGGCAATAACGGCAAGGTGGAAAGGCGTTTTCGCACCGCATAGCTTTTTTATAATTGTAAGTCTTTTCTCAATGCTGCTCTTACTTGTAATGATCGATTCGTCGTCCTCAAGTTGTTTCGGTATATCACCGATCTTCAGACCTTGTGACAAGTACTTTAGTATCAAAAAATCTACTTTTTCCATTTAACAAATTTAAAAATAATTATGTTCTGTCGAGTTCGATCCAGACAGGTGCATGGTCACTGCTTTTTTCCCAGCCGCGGACTTCCTTGTCGATACCCCCTCTGAGCAGGCTTGATTTCAAATATGGGCTTAATAAAATATGGTCTAATCTGATTCCCGCATTTCTGTCGTACGCTTTGTATAGATAGTCCCAAAATGTATAGATCGTTTCATCTTGAAATAAGGTACGGATAGAATCTGTCCATCCATTTTTCAGAAACTGGCTGTAAACTTGTCTGACTTCTGGTTGAAAAAGTGCATCATCTTTCCATCTTTCAGGTTTATAAACATCTTTTTCAGTCGGAATAATATTAAAATCGCCTATCAATATGGCAGGCAGATTCATATCGATAAATTGTTTTGTTCTTTTTTTTAGACGCTTGATCCATTCCATTTTGTATTCAAAATTTGGCCCTGGAAAAGGATTTCCATTCGGTAAGTAGAGACAGCAGATCACGATCTGGTCAATAATCACTTCAAGATAGCGGCTTTGAATATCATCTGCATTACCAGGCAGTGAACGCTGGACTTCTGTCATGTCAAAACCTCTAGATAGGATTGCTATTCCATTCCATTGCTTTTGTCCATGCCATATCGCCTGATAGCCGGCTTGGTTAATTTCAGCAATAGGGAATTTTTCCTGCGGCGCCTTCAATTCCTGAAGGCATACGATATCTGGCTTTGCATTTTTCAGCCACTTAAGGAGGACAGGCAGGCGACTGTTGATGCCGTTCACATTGTATGTTGCTATTTTCATCGTTACGACTTACGTTTATATTTTCTTTAAAGCTGAAGCTTTGTGGACAGCACTTTTACCGGTCTTTTCGCTCATCACCTCATATTGCGGGCTGTCTTGAGAAGCTCTTCTCTGCCTGTTTATAAAAATAAAATCGCTGGTATGAATTGTTGTGATGATTCCATGGGTCTCTCCATAACGAAATTTCCATTTGACCTTATCTCCTTTTTTCAACATTATTTTTATTTTATACCGATTTCAATATGATCTGATAAACCAATATAAAGACAAAAACCATACCTTATAAAAGAACCTTTTTACTTTATATCATACGATATTCAGTACGACGATAAAACCGATTAAGATATTTATTCTAAAATATAAATACAATAAATCTTTTCGGTACTACGAAAAGGTAGTGATTTTATGTGATGTTCAATTTCCAACTTTACCCTATTAAAAGTTGATCAACTGTTCAAATCATTATTAACATCAAAAATCACCGTTATGAATACCGAAAGAACAGAATTTATAGCATGGATGGAAAGAATCATGGAACGATTTGACATCCTTAAAGAACAAGTGTCATCTAACCAGTCCAGATTCATAGAGATCGACGGCGAGGTACTGTTGGACAATCAGGACGTATTACAACTCTTAAAGATCAGTTCAAGATCCCTGCAACGCTACCGCACTGACAAGAAGCTGCCATACTACACCATTAGTGGAAAGCTTTATTACAAGCTGTCCGATGTCCATCAGCTCATCAGAGAATGTTTAAGTACATAATGAAGTAGGACAGAAGCTGCCAAAAAAGTAGACACAGTTCCAAATCAAAACAATCACCACCCATCCCTCTATCTTCATCGCACAAAATATCTGCTATGGAAGAGAAGGTACAGAATGCAACCAATGAAACGAATAAGATCGAGTCGGTATCTGACACTTTGCTTGTCCTGAACATCAACACCAATGCGGTCGAGATGGTCAAAGGCATAGACAAGGAAGGAAACCTGCAAAAGTTCCCTCCGGAAGATAAAAAAGACAATGACCAATTGATCCGGGTTGACAAGCACGGCGACCTGTTCTCCAACTTCTTTTCTAATTTCTACCGGCAGCTTAAAAACCCTTCGCATTTCAATTTCTTCAAGGTCTCGGAATATGATGCGGTCCATACCGCGAAAGACCTTCAGCAATATGTTGATCAGGCATCCCCTGAAGAAAAGGAAAAGCTGAAAGAATATGCAATACAATTAAAAAATACAAACCCATTAAAAAATCAGAATACAATGGAAAACAACACAGACAATCAGGAATACCGTTTCCAGCCGGAACAGATCGACTGGAAGACGATGGAAAAATTCGGGCTCAATCGTGAAAAGCTTGAAAAAATGAATGCCATGGATCCTCTGCTCCGGGGATTTAAAACCAATACCTTAATTCCTATCACCATCAATCTGGGAACAGCGGTCAGCAAGATGGATGTCCGTCTATCACTCCAGACCGCAGACAACGGAGAGGTTGCCGTGAATCTGCACGGCATTCGCAAAGAGCCTAACTACAATCTTAAGTTCCTCGGTCACGAGTTCACTGACGAAGACAAGAAAAACCTTAAAGAAAGTGGCAATATGGGAAGGGTCGTCGATCTGGTCAACCCCAAGACCGATGAGATCATCCCATCAGTCATCAGCCGTGACCGACTGACCAATGAATTGGTTGCGTACAGGGCAGAGTATATGAAGATCCCGGATGAGATCAAGGGCATCAAGCTGGATGATCACCAGAAGCAGACCTTACTCGAAGGTAAGCCACTTTATCTGGAAGGAATGACCTCCAAAAAAGGAGAACTGTTTGATGCTACTGTACAGTTCAACGCTGACAAACGCTATGTTGAATTCATTTTCAACAACAACCAGAACCAGCAGCAAACGCAACAGCAGAGTCAATCTACCTTGCAAAATCAATCCAAAGGTGGGGAAGCCCCGAGAGTATTCCGTGGAAAAGAACTGGATGATGCACAGTATGATAAATTCAAAGCAGGGCAGACGGTGTATGTTGACGGACTTGTTGACGGCAAAGGAAAAGCCTACCAAGGCTACATCACCTTCAACAAGGAAACATCTAAAACGGATTTTTCTTTTACCAACCCCAACAAATTGAAAGAAAAAGCCCAAACATCAGAAGACCATAAGACACAGAAAGCGGTCAATTCCGATGGCAAGACGAATGAAGCCACCAAGAATCTCAAAGAGCCTTTAGATTCCAAACAGCAACAGCCTGCCAACAAGCAACAGGAAGCCCAGCAGAAGAAACCCGTCAGATCCAAAGGGCGCAAGATGTAATCCAAGACTTACAATTACAATCACAAAAACAATTCTAATCATAATAAATCCAATCCTATGAAAGCCATCATCGCAGAAAAGCCAAGTGTTGCACGAGAGATCGCCCAATTGTTAAATGCCAACGAAAGAAAAGACGGTTACCTGGAGGGCAACGGTTACTGCATAACCTGGGCATTAGGTCATTTGGTGTCATTGGGAATGCCGGAAGATTATGGTATAAGAGGCTTTGACAAAGCCTCTTTACCTATCTTTCCAGATCCATTCCTGTTGATCCCAAGGTCCATCAAAAAGCAAAACCACAAAGGTTACCAGCCTGATCCGTCAGCCCTCAAACAATTAAAGATCATACAAAATATCATCAATAGATGCGAAAGCATTATTGTAGCTACCGATGCGGGAAGGGAAGGAGAGCTGATCTTCAGATACATCTACCACCATCTAGAATGTAACAAACCATTTGAAAGACTGTGGATCAGTTCCCTTACAGAAAAAGCCATACAGGATGGCTTCAAAAAGCTACAGTCCGGTTCAGCATTCGATGGTTTGTATCAGGCAGCCAAAGCCAGAAGCGAAGCCGACTGGCTGGTCGGGATCAATGCCACCCAGGCATTGAGCATTACCGCTAACCAGGATGTTTATTCCTTAGGCAGGGTACAGACCCCGACATTAGCTTTGATCTGCAAAAGATTTGATGACCATCAAAATTTCAAACAGAAGAAATACTTCCAGATCCAGTTAAAGCACCGAAAAGAATACCTGGATTTCACCAGCCAGTCAACTGAACAATGGGAAGACAAAAAACAGGCAGAGCAGATCCTAAGATCCATAGAAAGAGAGGGCAGGGCCACTGTTGAGAATGTCTCAATCCAAACTTTAAAAGAACCAGCACCCCTACTTTTTGACCTGACAGAACTTCAGAAGGAAGCCAACAGAAAATTGGGACTATCAGCCGATGAGGTCTTGCAGACCGCACAGTCACTTTACGAAAAGAGATTCATCACCTATCCAAGAACTGGCAGCAACTATATTCCCGAAGACCTCTGGGCGGAGATCCCGGAGCTGGTCAGAATTCTCAATACGGTCGATCAATTCAAACCTGCCATTTCAACCCTTAAATTCGGGAACTTCAACAAAAGGATGGTGAATGACCTCAAGGTGACCGACCATCACGGACTTCTGATCACTACAAAGATCCCATCAGCGATCACCGCAACGGAGAAAGCCATCTACGATATGATCGCCTATCGTTTACTGGAATCCCTTTCAGAACATTGCTCCAAGCAGGTCAGTCATATTACGCTCAAAGTGCACCACTATGAATTCAGCATCAAAGGATCAAAAATACTGACCAAAGGCTGGCGAGCCATCAAAGGGTTACTCTCAGAACATAACGATAATAACAAAAATAACGACAGCAATTCCAATAACAATAAAGTTGAAAAAACACTCATTGAACTTCCTGAATTCAAGATCGGGGATGAACTTAAAATTTCCCAAGCTGTGCTACAGGAAAAAACAACCCAACCGCCCAAACTGTACAGTGAGGCAGATCTGTTATCGGCGATGGAAAATGCAGGAAGATCGATTGAAGATAAAGAAGCACAGAAAGCCATTTCAAATATCGGGATCGGTACACCTGCCACCAGGGCATCAATCATTGAGACATTGCTCAGCAGAAACTACATCAACCGAAAAAGCAAGGCTCTAGTACCAACCGAAAAAGGAATCAAAGTTTACCATCTTGTCAAAGACCAAAAGATAGCCAATGTGCAAATGACCGCAGAGTGGGAGATGGCATTGGACAAGATCGAAAAAGGCGAGCTCAGCTCAAAACGATTCATCACCGATATCAAAGACTACACAACAGAGATCACCAAAGAACTTTTATTATTATCCATCGCTCAAGAAAACATCCCGGAACTCAAATGCCCAAAATGCAAGCAGCAAAACCTTATCATCAAGGACAAAATCATTAAATGTCCAGATGAGCAATGCAACTGGTTACAGTTCAGAACTGTTTGCGGAGTACAGCTCAGCATAGAGCAGATCACTTCACTCATCAACAACAGAAAAACCCCACTTATCAAAAATATGAAAGCAAAAAACGGAAAAAAGTTCAGTGCCTACATCGTTTTGAAAGAGGATCACAAAACCATCTTTGAATTCCCTGATCACTAAATTTATTTTAAAATAAGTATCTTAGAAATAAAAAACTATGAAAGTGTTTTTATGTTATAAACATTCATCAGTAGAGATCAAATGGGATCTCCCATTCCTTCCCCGTATCGGAGAATATATTTAAATTACTGAACTTTTATCCGAAAAACAACTGGGAGCCAAAAAAGATTATCTTAAGATCATCAATATCTCATGGTTTCTGTATAAAGATAGCACGGAGTCATCGATTGAAGTTCTTTTAGAATAAATGGCTCAAGTGAAAATTCACGTTACATTAAATCTAAAATTCTTAACAAATCAACGAGATGTTCAGCTTTTGTTCTGTTAGATATTTGAAAAATATTTGGATTCGACACTTGATATGTCGAAGTCCAAATCGTTTCATAATTAAAATTTTCATGGATATTTTCAACCGCCCAAACGGTTTCACCTCTAAGTCGTGTTGCACAAATTATGACATCACAATTAAAGTCATTTACCAATTCTAGCAATCGTTCAAGCAAATTTGTGTTAGGATCACCTTGAGATTCAATTCCTATAATTCTGCCATTTATTTGAACTACTAATCTAAAATCGTCTTCCTGATTTACAGCTAATGGAATTGGAAATATTGGAACTAGATCAGTTAAGTTATTAATAATAATTTCTGCTAAAGCTCTTAAAGTTTCTGTTTTTCCGGTATTAGGATTATTCCACAGTGCTACGATTGTTTTTTTCATAAGTCTAATAAAGATTTTTGCTTGTACTTAATTGATATTGTCATCTAACCTGTCTCTCGCTTCACTCAACCATTCTCTATTCAAACTAATAATTGAGAATGGGATTACAGGATTATTACGATGATTAAAAACAAAAATTTTAGAAAAAAAGTTTTGCTTAATATCCAATGCTGCATTTTTATCCAAATTAAATTTTTTCCAATTTTTGAAAATTTTATCTGGTACATAAAAATCAAATTCTGTCGAGTCTTCTTCATCTCTATGTTCAGAATATACAGTTAGGCGCCAGACATTAGGTCGATCATTCCACCAATGAATTTCAGCTTTCAAGGCCTTTAAACTATTGAAATTTTGAATTTTATTCAAAATATTGTTCTCTCTTCTTGTTCTTGCAAAAAGAAAAACCATATCACCTGTTTCCAAAAGACCTACATATGAATATCGAATAGCTTCATTTGAAAAATTGATTATTTGGCTTAATAAATTGTCTTCCTCAAGTAAATTACTTGCTATTTGATGTCTTAGATCAGTAATGTCACCAGCTCTGTCTTTTAAAAAATTGTAAAGTTGGCGAAGTTCAAATGAAGAAAATACACGCAGTGTTATACTACTAATTGAATTGATTTTCTCAATAGTATCATCATCAAGAAACCATTTTAATGAAATAAGTGGCACTTTGTTATTTGCTGCAAACTCAACAGCTGGTGCACTAAAATCGTTAACAGATGCGACCCCAACTTGATATAAGTAACGTGTTCTGCTATCAATTGCATAGGAAGCTCTTCGATTATTTTTTCTTTCTTGAAGACTATCACGGGTAACTATTTCAAATTCATTAATGTCGTTTCTAAATCCTACAGCATTTCTTATTATGGGCAGTCCAACTTTATTGGTTTTTCCATAAGATTTGCACTCAAATATTAATTGCGTAGGGTATGCAAATGGCATCTGTATGGGAGGATTCATTATTATATCTGCATCATGTGCAGCACCTCTGCCATTAATAAAGAATAGACCCATGCTTTCGTAGGAAAAAATTCCCTCCGGATCAACCTTAACATTTGTGAAACCACAATTTTTGAGCATTTCACGAATGATATATTCCAATAATGCCCCTTTTATATTTTCTGGTGCCATTGTTCTATAATTATCTAATTACCATATTTGAATAATATCGTTAGCAAGATCCTCAGTTCTCTTCACAATTTTAGTCTCGTTCCAAATTTTATCCCCACCTTCGTATGGTGTCAGTATATCAAATTTTGTTATTCCCAAATCAGCATAATCTTTGATGCCTTTTTTTCTTCCTTCCCCTTTAATTTTTCTATCAAATTCGTAATTTCTTAAAGAAGTGTTTAAGGAACTATTAAGTAAGGTCATGTTACCGATATGACTAATTTTCGCCACACGCTCTTTCTTTGCTGTGTCTCGATCAGAGATTAATATTCCATTTGCATCTAAAATATCAACATTGCTCCAGAACTGTTCCCATTTTTGTGGCATCAGATGTTCTAGAGAATAATTATATTTAAGTTCCTTAACTGATTGTTTTCGGTCGTTTGCTCTGCGATATAGCTCTATCCAGAACAGAAGTAATGTGGCATTTTTATTGACTATCGATGTTAAACCATTTTTTATATTATCATCAGTCTGCTCGAAGAGTTTAAGATCAATTGCCGAATTATCCCTAATAAATTCTTTACACATCTTGTTATAACTTTTCGTTTCTGATTTGGTTATCATTCTTCTGACAACTAGTGATTCAACTTTTGAAAGTTCTTTAAGAAGTTTGGTTTCATCGTTATCGTACTTATAGAAAAGAGATAGAACATAAGGATGAAATGTGGAAATTTCACATATGTTAAGAATATGGAATAGTCTTATATAGTGATCTTGGTAAGTAAAAAGCGTGCTTGGATTAAAAACCAATATTTTTTCTCTAAATAATGTTGCATATTTCGCAATCTCACTAATGAAATCCTTTAGATTACTTCTTGAAATATTAAAAATATAATTCTTATAAAGATTGGAAAGGTCTGACAAAGTATGTTTATCGGGGTCGAAAAAGCCTTTTATAACGGAAATTGAATGTAATAAAATCTCTATATTATCACGCATTAATCTTCCTGTAGCTCGTGGAGTATCCCAAAAAATAATTGCTTCCTCATCAATTGTAAAGACATTCTCCCAATTTGACTGATAAAGCTCTTCAACTTCTCCTTCTGTATCAAATAGCTCTAAAGCTTTCTGAAATAAGGCATTTTTAACGATATCTGCACTGCTTAGCCTAACACCAGCACTGTTGATTGTATCAAATATCGTTTGTTCATTTTCTTTTTCGGACAAATCGATAATAACCAGAATTTTGTTCTCATCATCTAATAATCTGTTAAATAGCTCCAAGCGGTCTTCCAATGAAATGTCTTTTAATCTTTCAGAGAAATACTTATAACATTGATATATTTTACTATTTTTTGAAGTTGTCTTAGTAGCAGCATTTTCTACTGTTATTGATTCGTATAGATCATCAGGTATTTTATTATTGATAACATCATGAAAGTGAGATCGGTCTACTTTTGAATGACTTATTTTAACAAAATAATTTTTGTCAGTTTTATTTTTTTTAAAGAATAGATAATTCCTTAGAGCATCTTCACTATTTTCTTGTGTCTCTGTGTCAAAACCGTTAAAAATTGCTCTAAGTAAAATGCTTAAGGTGGTAAGTCGTTGTTGTCCGTCAATTACCAAAACTTCTTTTGGCTTACCAGATTGTTTCTCTTGTTGTTTTAGAATTAGTGACCCAAGGAAATGACTTTTCTCAAAATCTAATAAATCAGTTAGTATATCATCCCAATTTGTTATGTCCCAAACATAACCACGTTGAAAAAAAGGAATTCTCACAAGACCTTCATTTCCTAAAAATGTCAACGACATTGCTTCAGCTTTCATGTATAGTTTTTTATATTGTTATTAATTAAAATTTATAAATACTGCAATTAATCATCATCATCCTGAAAATATATATTTTTATCACCAATAATTCGCACTTTTTCGAGTCGGTCTTTTTTCATTGGCTCATCTTCGAGAATCGTTAGCATCTCATCGATTATTTCAGGATTATTTCTGATATCGAGCATGTATCTGATATATTCATTGCTTGTATAGTTACCAAATCCAAGAGGTTCTATATTTTTCACAAAATTGGTCATACCATCATTCATCTTACCTGAGAGAAGTAAAATTAATAGCTCTCTTTGAAGATGTTTTTCTTTTTCAAAGGTAAATTCTTGTTCAATAAAAATTTTATAGGGTTTGGAGAACGTCAGAATATCGTAGGTGTTGATATTTCTATTTCGTGATTCATTTTGAATGATTTCGTAAAGCACTGAACATATCTTTTTTAATAATTTTCCAATGAACCTTTTTACCGAAATACTGTTTTCTACCATTGGTTTTATTCCATGTTGTTCAGTTACTTTTAACTCTGATTTTAGAAATGCGATAAAGCGAAAAAGATCTTGATTGGGTTCATAAACAGATTGCAAGTTATATCGACTATATCGGGTTGTCCGGTAAAAATCGGTCAATAACTGCAAAAACTTGACATGTTGTTTTCCAAAATTTAATGTATGTTTCTGCTTTATTCTATTTAAAAGATCCATATGATTATGAGTAATCAATGTTTTTTCAAAATCTGATTGATTAACCTTTTCTGTATGCTCACTAAGAATAATTGTTATTTTCTGTAGTCTTTCGATACCAATAGATATATTATACAAAAACTCAAATATCTCATGTTCATAACGAAAATATTCAATCTGATCGAAGGAATACAATCCATTATAGATCATACTCCCTGCAACATGAAGCTCGGTACCTAAGCGAAAATTTTTCCAAAATAGTGAGGGATCTTCATACATATCTTTTGTAATATTAATTTTTTACAGCCACTAAGCTAGAGTATGAACTAATGTTGAGGAATGAAGCCATGTCCGAATCCTTTAAATTCAATGTGATTAATTTGATCTAAAATATCGTTGGGTGGTACTTCGTTCTCTAAAATTATAGTTTGTTTGATTTTTGTTTTAGCTATATATCTGTAAAAATCCATTGCCAAATTTAATTCGATTCCTTCTCCGTTTGCATTTGCTTTCTTGTACGTAACTAGCGGAGAATCTAATACAGGAACACCAATTCGGTACGTATTGTCTTCCATCAGCTCATTTAAAGCAATTATATATACTGAATAGTAAATAGCTCTATAACCTTTTCCATAGGTATTTCTAAAACTATTTCCTATTTCAAATTCAAACGATTCACTACTATAATTAACAATTTTATTTTCCCCGATTTCTTTCAATATTTCGGACATTCTTTTACAAAGTTTTTTTGTCACATCGGATGTTAAAGTAGGGTAGTTGCCTTTAGATATTGGAATTGATGACTCTAAATCTCTGATAGTTTGCGAAAAAGAATTGGTTTTATTAATAATATCCCGAATGCCGATCAATTGACTTTTCTTGTTATTTAACGTTGTTAGAATTTCAATTGTTTTATCCAATTCATTACCGATTCCGTCTTTTAACTTTATTCTTAACTGCTCAAGTTCAGCTGTTGTAGATGATAGCTTTTTATCAATATCTTCCTTTTCTTCACTAATTAAACTTTGTGAAACTTTTAATTCTTTTAAAAGCGAATTTATTTTTTCGATTTCTGATTCGCAAGAAACAATAATTTGCTCTATGTCCAGTGTTTTAGTGGCAATTTCCTGCTTGCATGTAGGACAAGAAGCATCATTGTTTTCGGACATAAATATACCTGATTCTATCGTAGATTTAAGTCTTAAGACATCGCTGTTATATTGTTGCTCTAATATGTAAGATCTTTTTAATAATTCCGTAATTTCATTATGTCGTTTATTTAAATCTGTAAAATCAACATTTTTATTTTTGTAATCGCTTTCAACAGACAAATAGTCCTTTTTAATTCTAGCAAAATTCAGTGTGAAATTATTTAAGGAAACATCAATTTTCGCTAATTGGCTTTCAATATCATCAATATTCAAATTAGAATCGATTTCAGTATTGCTGATAAATTCATGCAACAAATCAATCTTTCCTTTCCTTTTCTGTATCTCCTGACTGGAGATCTTTTTTTGAATATTGCTATCATCATTCCCTGTAAGGAAAAACCTTAAAGTATTTGATTCTTCAGTTTCTCTCGTATAATGAGATACGATTGGAGATGCTTTTGTGATTATGCGTTCTTCATCAATTAAGGCTAATTTTATAACATTTCTGTAGGATAAATTTATAGTATCTCCTTTTACATTTTTTCTAATTTTCTTATTTTCAATATTGTTCAAGCTTAAGAAGAAACTATTCAAATTATCTTTGGAGTTAGAATCTAAATTTCTTTTCAAAATTTCAGGTTCGGAACTTAACTTATTGATTTTAGAACGATATACCTTATAAGTATTGTTATTTTTAATTTCTGTTTCAATTGTGTAGACCTGATCATCTGCTTCTATTTCAAGAAAAATATTTGAATAGCCTTTTAGTTCGGGAATTCCTTTCAATTTATCTGATGAACCTAACATAAAATCGAGGCAATCAAATATAAATGTTTTACCAGTATTGGATGGTCCGGAAATAACATTTAAACCAAGTTTAAATTGAACAACAGCGTCTTTTTTATTTTCTCCTGTTAAACGTAATTCTTTAAAGATATATCCAGCCATTATTTCAAAATTCCAATGTTAAATTCTGTATGAGTTAGGTTATTTCCAGTGCTAAAAATATTTTTCAATATTATCTCATCAATAGACTCATATTTCTTAAAAAACCATTTTACACGCATTAACAACTCTCGGGTGTATTCCTCTGATAGTTTTTCCAAAAAAGGTGTAGAATCTTCAGTTGCTGTATAAGTGATACCTTCTGCATCATAACTTATATCTGCCAAGTTTTTATAAAGTAAAAAATCCATGCTGTCTTTGATTAGGTTTCTTTTTATGAAAATCTCACTTTCTCTGTATGGAACAGGGGCATGAATACTTAAGGTGTTATCATCAAAATCCCCGGAGTGGATTATGATATAGTCTATGTAAATTAAACTTTGCAAGGTGACTTTTTTAGGAAAAGCTTCATTTAGTATAGAGAGCAATCTTAGACCTATCTCTAATGGATTATTGAACGGATTATTTTGACTCATCTTTCCATATTATTTTTTTGTCATTAACTAATTGATGACAAATCCCTTTTCTATCGTTAACAATGCTTACTGTTGTCAAAGGATTTGATGATAGTTGGAGAGTTGAAGCTAATTGCTCAGAAGCTTTAATTTTCTTAAATGCATTGTCGTGGGAATCCTCAACGGTATCAATAATTCCATTATATATCTCATCCTGAAAATCTTGAAAAGTGTTTATTGGTAAACTATCCCTATAGAAGTTTCTGAGTTGTTCTGCATAATGAAAATTTATTCTAGTCCTATTAAAATGATTTTGATAGTTCAAATTCGTTTGTAAATCAGTTTGACTTTCATATTTGGTTTTAGACTCGTCTCCATAAGAAATAAATAGCTGTTGAACATATACTAATTCGTTTTCTTTAATTTGATCAATAGCAGCTTCATCAATTTTTGGTCTGCTTGGAAGACCCCCTCCAAATCTTATAATATGGTTAGGATGGTTTTTATGTTTATCTAAAATCTCTTTGATGTTGGTTTTTTTGAAGATTCCGAAATCAAAATTTTCGAAATAGTTTAAAAATTCACCTTCCAATTTAACATCTGCATTTTTAGTGATTTTTGTTTCACAACTTTGAACCCAATTATCCTTAATTTTCTGCTTCAGTAGATCTTTATCTGTAAGTAATTTTGATAATGAGGTGCCACAACCTTTAGGCGCAACAAAAAAGTATTTTTCCGGAATCGGATAATCTTTTTTAAAAGTATAATATAGTATTTTTCCAATCTCTACATAAACGTCGGATGGGTGTAATGAATGGTCATAATGTTTGCATTGGAAACAATCCCACTTGTAATTTTTTACCGTTGCTGGTTCAATATATGCTATTACATCCCTGCCATTATCGTTTGCTCCGCCAATCCTATCAATTTGAACATAATCATCTTTAAGTACTTCTAAATACTCCTTGGTGAAAAGTTCCCATTCTTCTGGTGAGAATATTTCTATCCTCTTTATAGGAACAATGTTAGCTCCATTCGTAACTTCAAAATTTGATGTAAATTTTTTTTCTAACATTATCTTTGTTGATTAAATATTTTGTTTTACTGAGATTTACGAATTTAACAAATATATCAACTTTTCCTTTCACCTCTTTACGGATTACCGTAAAAGAACAAAAATAGTACATTAGTAAAAATATTTTGTCAGTATTTTTACTGAGTTTTCTAGGAATTTGCATGTAAGTAATATTGTACGAAAAATGCTTTTCCACAGTAGATTTTCTAGTAAAAGAATTATATTATATCTTAGCTAATTCAAGGGGGATAATTGGTGGCAATATGAATAAAAAGAGTTTAACAGAACGTGATATTTGTTCCAAATACATCACACCTGCATTGATAAATGCAGGGTGGGATTTGCATATTCAAATTCGAGAAGAATTTCCGCTTACCAATGGAAGAATTATTGTCCGTGGCCAATTACATACCCGTGCTAAGAATAAACGTGCTGATTATGTGTTGTTTTATCAACCGGGAATTCCAATCGCAATTATCGAGGCCAAAGACAATAATCATACAGTTAGTGCTGGAATGCAGCAAGGACTTGCTTACGGAGATATGATTGATGTTCCTTTTGTATTTAGCTCCAATGGTGATGGCTTTTTATTCCACAATAGCATTGCTAAAGATGGCAAAATTGAAACTGAAATTTCCTTAGAAGAATTTCCTTCACCAGAAACATTGTGGAAAATATGGTGTGAATATAAGGAGATAACACCAGCTCAAGAAGCTATAATAACTGAAGATTACTACAGTGATGGTGGTAACAAAATACCCCGCTACTATCAACTACTAGCAATAAATAAAACTATAGAAGCCGTTTCAAGAGGAGACAATAGAATTCTTTTGGTCATGGCAACTGGTACTGGCAAAACCTACACTGCTTTTCAAATTATTTGGAGATTATGGAAATCAAAAACTAAAAAAAGGATTTTATTTCTTGCAGATAGAAATATTTTAGTGGATCAAACTATGACGAATGACTTTAAGCCTTTTGGGTCTGCAATGACTAAAATATCAAAAAGACAAGCTAATAAGTCATATGAAATTTATTTGTCTTTGTATCAAGCTGTAACAGGAAATGAAGAAGAGCAAAATATATACAAACAATTTTCACCGGAATTCTTTGATTTAATTATCATTGATGAATGTCATAGAGGTAGCGCAGCTGCTGATTCTAATTGGAGAAAAATTTTAGAATACTTCTCTGGTGCAACACAAATTGGTTTAACTGCTACGCCAAAAGAAACACATGAGATATCCAATACTGATTATTTTGGGAAACCAATATATACCTACTCTTTGCGACAGGGTATTGATGATGGATTTCTTGCCCCTTACAAAGTAGTTAGAATCGATTTGGATAAGGATCTTACTGGTTGGCGGCCTGACAAAGATATGGTCGATAAATATGGTAATACTATTGAAGATAGGATCTACAATCAAAAAGATTTTGATAAAACATTGGTGCTTCTGAAACGGACAGAGCTAGTTGCAAAGAAAATATCTGAATTCTTAAAGCAAACCAATCGATATGACAAAACAATTGTTTTTTGTGATAATATCGACCATGCTGAAAGAATGAGACAAGCTTTGGTAAATGAGAACAGTGATATTACTGCGACGAATAATAAATATGTTGTTAGGATTACTGGTGACAACGAAGAGGGGAAAATGGAACTGGATAACTTCATTTTTCCAGAATCGAAATTTCCTGTTATTGCCACAACATCAAAACTAATGACAACAGGTGTCGATGCACAGACTTGTAAACTCATAGTCCTCGATCAACGGATTCAATCTATGACCGAATTCAAACAAATTATAGGTCGGGGTACGAGGATAAATGAAGATTACAACAAATTTTTCTTCACCATTATAGACTTTAAGAAAGCAACTGAATTATTTGCTGATCCTGATTTTGATGGAGAACCAGTTGTTATCTATGAACCAAAATCTACTGATTCACCAGTACCACCAGAAGATGATTTTGATAATGCTGAACATAATATTTCTGTAAATAATGTTGGAAATGAAAATCATGAAGACAATGCTTGCAACACAGCGTCTATCAAAAAATTTTACGTAAATAATGTTTCAGTTTCAGTAGTTGCTGAAAGAGTTCAGTATTTTGATGCACAAGGCAAACTTATAACAGAGTCATTAAAAGATTACACAAAAAAAACTCTTGAGAAAGAATTTACTTCTTTAGATGATTTTTTAACGAAGTGGTCAGATGCTCAGAAAAAGAAGATTATAATAGACGAATTGGCGAAAGAAGGTGTTTTCTTTGAAGCTTTAGCAGAAGAATTGGGTAGAGATCTTGATCCCTTTGATATTATTTGTCATGTGGCGTGGGATAAACCACCTTTGTCAAGAAAAGAGAGAGCTGAACAGGTTAAAAAAAGAAATTACTTTACGAAATATGGTTTGCAAGCACAACAAGTTATTCATGCCTTACTTGATAAATATTCAGATGAGGGCGTTGAACCCATAGAAGAAACAAAAATCTTAACCATTCAACCTTTTACAGATTATGGTACTCCACTAGAGATTATTAAAATCTTTGGAGGTAAAGTACAATATGATAAAGCGGTTAAGGAGTTAGAGCAACAAATTTATTCATATAAATAATTTAAATACTATATATGTCATTAGGTACATTAATAAAAACCATACAGGATATAATGCGGAAGGACGTTGGTGTCGATGGAGACGCACAACGAATAAGCCAGATGGTTTGGTTACTTTTCCTTAAAATATTTGACGACAAAGAAAAAGAGTGGGAGATAACGATTGATGATTATAAATCACCGCTTCATAATCGTTTCAAGTGGTCTAGTTGGGCTGCTGATGATGAAGGAATGACTGGAGAAGAATTAATTGATTTTATTAATAATGATTTATTTCCATCTTTGAAAAAACTTTCGACAACTGCTGGTGTTTCACCGCATGGTAAAATTGTAGGAAGTGTTTTTGAAGACGCCTATAATTACATGAAGTCAGGAACACTTTTACGTCAGGTAATCAATACGATTCAGGGTGATGTAGATTTTAATTCCTCAAGTGACCGACATATTTTTAATGATATCTATGAAAAGATATTGCAAGATTTACAATCAGCAGGTAATGCAGGAGAATATTATACGCCACGTGCAGTAACACAATTCATGGTTGATATTCTGAATCCGCAGTTAGGAGAACGTGTTTTTGATCCAGCATGTGGAACTGGCGGATTCTTGGTGAATGTAATTGAGCACAAGAAAAAATCTTTTAAGACAAATAAAGATATTGCCAAACTGCAAGACAATATTCACGGGATAGAAAAAAAACCCTTACCTCACATGCTTGCAATGACCAATATGATGTTACACGGCATAGATATACCGAGCAATATTAGACACGATAATACCTTGAGCAAACCGCTTAAAGATTACGGACCAAAAGACCGAATGGATGTAATTATTACCAATCCACCATTTGGAGGTGTTGAGGAAGACGGTATTGAAAAAAACTTCCCAAAAAAATACCAGACCAGAGAAACTGCCGATTTATTTATGGCCTTAATCATGCACTTGCTAAAACCAGATACAGGAAGGGCTGCCGTAGTTTTACCTGATGGTTTTTTATTTGGAGAAAGTGTAAAAACCAATTTAAAGCGAGAACTTTTAAAAGAATTTAATCTTCATACAATTGTTCGCTTGCCAAAGGGAGTTTTTAGTCCTTATACAGGTATTAATACTAACATCTTATTCTTTGATAAAGGCGAACCAACCAAACACGTTTGGTATTATGAGCATCCCTATCCTGCAGGCTACAAATCCTACTCAAGAAGCAAACCTTTACGAATTGAAGAGTTTGATTTAGAAAAAAAATGGTGGAACAACCGCAAGCAAAATGAATATGCTTGGAAGGTTTCTGTAAAAGAAATTGAGGATAAAAAGTACAATCTTGATTTTAAAAACCCTCATTTTGTTGATGAAGTTCATACTGATCCAGAAGTATTGATAAAAGACTATGAACAAATAAGCAAAGAACTTATTGCTACACGAGATTTATTGAAAAAAGAATTAATGCAAGCATTAGGAAATTAGCAAAAGATGAAATTATTAGAAAAACATTTTGAAATTGCATTAGAAACTCCTGAAGGCATTACCCGATTGCGTGAACTGATTTTAAAATTAGGCATACAAGGAAAATTAGTAACCCAAGATCATAAAGATGAGTCTGGTATTATATTAATAGAAAAAATAAGAATTGAAAAACAGAAACTAATCGATAAAGGATTAATTAAGAAGCAAAAAGAACTTGAAAAAGTTGCAGATGAAGAAATGCTCTATACTCTTCCAAAAGGATGGGTATTTGAAAGATTAAATAATGTCATTGATGTTCGGGATGGTACTCATAATTCACCAAAAGATGCTACTGGTATTAATACATTTCCTTTAATAACTAGTAAAAATTTTATTAATGGAATAATTGATTTTGACAGTGCTAGAAGAATTTCGGAAGAAGATCATATTGAAATATCAAAACGTTCTAATGTTGAAAAGGACGATATTCTTTTTTCAATGATTGGTGGCAATCTTGGTAATCAAGTAATAGTTTCAGATAATCGTCAATTTAGTATTAAAAATGTAGCATTATTGAAATTTTACAATAAAGATTTAACCATTCCTTTTTTTATCAAAAAATATACAGAGTATTTAGCTTTAGATATACAGATGAAAGCAAAAGGTGGTGCTCAACCTTTTGTTGGTTTAGGTGAATTAAGAAACCTAATTATTGGACTTCCTCCTGTTGAAGAACAAAAAAGAATAGTTGAAAAAATAAACCAACTAATTCTTTTATGTGATAAGCTAGAAGCAGAACGAAATCGCAAAAACAAATTACAACTTCAAATAAATTCGGCAGCTATTAACAACCTAATTAAAGCTAATGACGAAATAACATTTAATAATGCTTGGAGTTTTATTGCCAACCAATTTGATACTCTATATGCAGTAAAGCAAAATGTAACCGATTTAAAAGAAGTAATTCTAAATCTAGCCATGAGAGGTAAGTTAGTCTCTCAAGACAATCATGAACAATCTGCGATAGAATTGCACAAGGAAATACTTATCGAAAAAAGCAATTTAATTAAAAGCGGAAGTATTAGAAAACAAAAAGAACTGCCTGCTGTTAAAAAAGATGAAATCACTTATGAATTACCTAAAAATTGGAAATGGGTTAGATTAAATGATTTCGGTACTTGGAAGTCAGGTTCAACACCAAATAGAAGTAACAGTTCATTTTATGAAGGTAATATTCCGTGGGTTAAATCAGGGGAAGTCAAGCAAGGAAAAATAAAATTCACAACCGAAACCATTACTGATTACGCATTAGAAAAATGCTCATTACATATCAATCCTATTGGTTCTGTTTTAATAGCAATGTATGGAGCTAATATTGGCGAAGCTGGTATTTTAGAAATTGAAGCTGCAACAAATCAAGCGGTTTGTGCATGTAATACTTTTGCAGGGATAGACAATAATTTTTTATACAACGTCATTCTTTCTTTGAAAAACAACTTTATTTCTCAAGGTGCTGGTGCAGCTCAACCAAATATCTCTCGTGAAAAGATTATCAATACTGTTGTTCCGTTACCCCCCTATGAAGAGCAAAAAAGAATTGTAAATAAAATTAATCAACTCTTTGAACTTTGCGAGACACTAGAAAAAAAAATTGAGCAATCATCAAAAAAACAATCTCAAATCCTAAATGCGGTTTTAGCACAAATATAGCACTATGAGACTTAAGTATTTACATATAATAGGAGAGTACAAAAACCTAAAAGATTTCAAATTAGATTTTGATGGCAGCAGTTTTATAGATGTTTTTGTAGGTAAAAATGGTACTGGTAAATCTAATTTGTTTGAGGCTATAATCGAAATTTTTAGGCATTTATTCGTGTCCGATTATGAAATAAATTTTGATTATAAAATAGTATACGAACTTAACAAGGAAGATATAAACATTAGTTGGGAAGCAGGAAAACTACTTCGCAATGGTAATGAATTAAAATCAATCCCTAAAAATAATTTGCCCGACAATATTATAATCTACTATTCTGGTCATAATGATAAAGTATCAGATTTAGTTACACAATATGAGCAGGAATTCAAGAAGAAAGTTAAAGGTGCAAACGTTGATGATATTAGAGAATTTATAGGTATTGGAAAAGAATATAAATCATTATTATTGGCTATTTTATTATTACAAAATGATCACAATAATGCGAAAAAATATATAAAGCAAAAATTAGGAATTAGCCAAGTTAGTCATGAAGTGAAAATTGTTTTAAAAAGACCGGATTATGCAATAGATAATGAGGGTTTCGATGTTGATCCATTTGATAACTCAACTGCTTTTTGGAAAGCAGAGGGTGTTGTTGGTGAATTTTTAAAAAAAATTGATACAGTTAAAAAAGGTGCACAATTGCCGGAAACTAGAGACCGACAAGAAGGATATTTTAGAAATACAAAAAATCAAGATGAATATCTTCTCTATTATGACATAGCTGATATGCAATCAAAATTTTTAGAAAATAGTTCCTTAGATTTATTTAGAAGTTTTGACAATTTGAAAACTATTGAAATGTTAAAAGAACTTTCTATAGTTGTTACTCTAGAAAATGGAACTGTAGCAAATATTAATAATTTCAGTGATGGTCAATTCCAAACAGTCTATATTTATTCTATCGTAGAATTATTTAAAGATAAAAACTGCTTAACTCTTCTAGATGAACCAGATGCTTTTTTGCACCCAGAATGGCAATTTGATTTTTTAAAACAAGTATTAGAGATTAACGAGAAAAAACTAGAAAGAAACCATGTGCTTTTAAGTAGTCATAGTGCAATTACTTTGCTTCAAAGCGAAGAGCGCAAAGTGAATTTTTTTAAAATTACTAATAATAAACTAAATATATACAAAGTAGATAAAGCTTATGCAATTTCTCAATTATCTTCGCAATTAATCAATCTCCAAGTAGATAAACAAATATTGAGTATAATCCATACACTTGGACAGGATAAGCCAATTCTTTTCACAGAAGGATATTCTGACCCAATAATTTTAAAATATGCCTATCAAATACTTTATGACACAAATGATATACCTTTTGAAATATGTTTTGGTCATGGATGTTTGTATCTGAGACTGCTTTTACAAAATAAAAAGTTTTTAGACGAAATGAATGGTAGACCTATATTTGGTTTATTTGATTTTGATGAGGCATATGGTGAATGGAGCTCTATAAAGATGAATAAAGATTTACTTGAGAATGATTTGAAAAAGGGACTTGCTAAACAGTTCAATGACAGAGAAAGCTATGCATTATTATTGCCGATACCTAATATACCAGAAATATTACCCCAAGTAATGAAAAGTGATGGGACGACTTATGAAAACTATTCTAAGTTAGAGATGGAACATCTATTTTATTCAGATACAACTAAAGAAAGTTTTCACGAAGTTGAAATAACTGGAGGAGCAAAAATAATCGAAATTAGTGATGCTCGAAAAATGAAGTTTTCTACAGAAATTGTACCTAAATTAACAAAGGCAAGTTTTGAAATATTTAGACCAATGTTTGAGTTTATAGAGAGCAAAGTTTCTTCTTAAAGCATGCAAGTCTTATTTTTTATTTATTTTGATAGGCTTTTGATACAAGTGCTCCTTTTCTTTCCTTATCGAATTTGAGGAGTTTGTTATTTTCTTCAACTCTAATAAAAAATTCAGACATTGATATTTCAAAAAAGTCGCAGATTGCAAATAGTTTACTACAAGTTACATTATGGTCAGTGGAAGTGTACCTTTCTAACCCTAGATTTTTACCAATTTCATTGAAATACTGATTGTTTTCATCTAATAGAGCGGTACCTCTCTCTTTATACAGTTCTTTAATAACCTCAGATATTGCCTCAGTAAGTTCACTTATTTTTATTTGTTTTTTCATTAAAACAAAAGGAGTAATAAAAAAACACGATTACAATTACACATGTGTAAATAAATTTGTATATTAGCAAAATGTTACATTTAAAATTAATGTAACTTTGCGATACTTCAAAAAATATTAGAAGCTATTGCTTAGAATCTAGTCATTGAAAACTGGTAATTTTTAATTGGGACAAGAGGATAAGCAGAAAGCTCACGACCTAGGCGTGGGCTCTCTTATCTGTTCCCAAGGGTATACCAGTGCCTCAATGATGGATGATGTAGAGTCCCACGCCGTCTTTTTTCCAATGCAGTTCGCCCATCTCTACAATAAATCTAAGCCCGCTTCCTAAAAATACAGTATCAGATTATACGATACAATAGGAGGGTACAACCTATTGCGGCTTTAAAAAGCTCACACGGGACACAGATTTCATTCATATTAAATTCTTTCCGGTGCCTTGCGGTCACTGCTTACAGAACCTCACCAGTCCTTTTTCACACCAAAGGGCATCAGGAAAGTTTTTATCCATCGATGAATCCATCACATTAATTACAAAAAATAAAAAAACAAAAAAGCCCCTTCCCATACAGTTTGACGACATAGGGAAAGAGCAGATCAGTAATTAATTTAACGATTAAAAACCTTTTACAAATCTATGAAAAATTCCTATTACAAGATAGGAGGTATTTTCTTTGGCCTTATGCTGACAGCTGTCAGCACCAACACAAAAGCCCAAACACGCACCATTTCCGGTACCGTTACTGTAGCCAATAAACCGCTTTCAGGAGTAACCATCTCCCAAGAAGGAAGCAATCAGGTAACGACTACCAGCGAAAACGGAACCTATACATTACAGGTTTCAGCAGAAAATCCCATCCTATTGTTCAGACATCCTGATTATGCTGAAGAACGAATCACAGCCACCAATCAGACCGTCGTCAATATCAGCTTAGAACAAAAAGTAAAGGGAATCGAAGAAGTTATTCTCAACGCTGGCTACTACAAGGTCAAAGACAAAGAAAGAACCGGTAGCATCGCCAAAGTTTCAGCAAAAGACATAGAAAATCAACCCGTGACCAATGTACTTGCCAGTGCGCAGGGTAGAATGGCAGGAGTAAGCATTACCCAAAACTCAGGAACTCCCGGAGCAGGTTTTGATATTCAGATTCGTGGGCGAAACAGTCTCCGCACCCGTTTGAATTCGGATACCGACGGAAACCAACCCCTGTATATAGTGGATGGTGTTCCTATCGGAGGGAGCGTTACTTCAAGATACGGAGCCGGAATTTTACCGAATGCCGATATCAATCCTTTAAATGCAATCAGCCCCAACGATATTGAAAGTTTTGAAATTCTCAAGGATGCCGATGCCACTGCCATCTACGGTTCGCGGGGAGCAAATGGAGTAGTACTCATTACCACCAAAAGAGGAAAGAGAGGAAATGTTAAACTTTCCCTGAATTCTTCTTATGCTCTGAGTCAGACTTTATCTAACCTTAAGATGATGAACACAGAACAGTATATTGCCATGAGAAAACAAGCTTTTGCCAATGACAATATTTCTGTGTATCCTGTCAATGCCTACGATGTGAACGGTGTTTGGGACAGCAACCGTTACACGGACTGGAGAAAAGAACTGATCGGGAATTTTGCCACTTTGTCCAACACACAGCTTTCATTAAGCGGAGGAAGTGAAACCACCAGTTTTCTGGTAAGTCTGGGACATATGGAACAGACCATGGTATTCGGGCAGGATTTCAGGTATAGAACGAATACGATTTCCGGAAATATCAGCCACCGCTCTCAGGACAGGAAATTCAGTTTTAACTCATCCAGTTTATTTTCATCATTAGATAATAATCTGATCAATTCTGATATCACAAGGAATGCGTACAGTCTTTCTCCTAATGCACCCGCTTTATATGATGCTAACGGAAATCTGAATTGGGAAAATAATACGTTTACCAATCCTGTTGCCGCTTATGAGAATTCATATTCCAACGATAATCTTCAGTTCATGAATAATATGAGTGCAGAATATGAAGCATTTGAGAATTTCAGAATTAAGGTTAACGGAGGATTTAACTATAATACCCTTGAAGAATGGTCTTTACGCCCAAGTACAGCTTTTAATCCTTCCACCGGAGCAACTTCACTTAATTCACAGTCTTCCAAAAGTAATATGAACCGTTTTTCTATGGTCGTCGAACCACAGATCACCTGGCTGTTTAAAAAAGGAAAACATCAGCTGGATATTTTGGTGGGAGGAACTTATCAGAGAGATACCAACGGATCAGGTGCTATTCAGGGAACCGGTTATGAAAGCAATGCCTTTATTAATAATATCGGAGCGGCACAGACCAAGGTCATTCTGGATCATATCACCACAGAATACCGATATGCAGCATTTTTCGGAAGGGTTAATTATCAGTTTGATAAAAAATATATTGTCAACATTACCGGTAGACGGGATGGAAGCAGCAGATTCGGAAGCAATAACAAGTTTGCCAATTTCGGTGCGGTAGGAGCAGCATGGCTGTTTTCGGAAGAGAATTTCCTGAAAGATAGTTCATGGTTGAGTTTCGGAAAACTGCGAGGAAGTTTTGGTTCCTCAGGTAGTGATAATATCGGAGATTATCAGTATCTGAATACATTCGCAACATCAACGCTGATTTATAATGGGACATCAGGACTCAGCCCAACCAAATTATTCAATCCTGATTTCAGTTGGGAAAGAACAGTGAAAATGGAGGCGGCTCTTGAACTGGGATTGTTCAAAAACAGACTGAACATGACGGCAGCATATTACAGAAACCGCTCCGGAAATCAGTTGGTAGGCTACCAGCTTCCAGCAGTAACAGGGTTCAGTTCGGTTTTAGCGAACTTGGATGCAGTTATTAAGAATACAGGCTTTGAATTTGAATTGAGAGCAGATGTTCTGAAATCTGAAAACTTCTCATGGAATAGTTCTTTTAATATAACATTTCCTCAGAACAAACTGATTTCATTTCCGGGTCTTGAAGGTTCTACCTATGCGAACAACTATATTGTTGGAGAACCCATTTCAATCATTAAACTGTATCAGTTAACGGGCGTAAATCCCGCTACCGGATTATACAGCTTTACGGATTTCAACGGTGACGGAAGAATCTCATCACCGGACGACCGCCAGATTGTGGAAAATATAGGGCAACGGTTTTTTGGAGGATTAAGCAATGAGCTGAGATACAAAAACTGGAACTTATCTTTCCTTTTACAGTTTGTAAAACAACAGAGCCGAAATTACAACTCAATTATAACCTCACCGGGCATTATGACCAATCTTCCGGTGGAAGCGCTCAATGTCTGGTCTCCTCAAAATCCAAACGGACTTTATATGCCGTACCGATCTGTGAATTCATCTTCTAACAGTCTTTTTCAGACCAGTACAGCCAGTGTGTCTGACGGATCGTTTATACGCTTGAAAAATGTTCAGATCAATTATACCATTCCGATGCGCTCATCAGTATTTCGGGAAGCTAAAGTCTACTTTCAGGGACAGAATCTTCTGACATGGACGAAATATTTCGGAATTGATCCTGAATTTACATCTGTAGGTTTCTTACCCCCTTTACGGACTTACTCATTGGGAGTACAGCTGACCCTTTAATTAAATGATTTTGATTTTGAATTATTAAAACAAAAAGAAAATGGCAACAAATATTAATAAAATAACAGCAATAGCAGTGCTTTGTATTCTGACTACACTGATATCGTGCGAAAAAATGCTGGAAGTAGATCTTCCGGAAAATCAGATGCTGTCTGAAACAGTGTTTCAGGATGCCCAAACTGCTAATTCGGTACTTTCGGGTTTATACGCCGGACTTTGGGAAGCTTCGCCGATTGCAGGAGATCAGAGTGGCAGAATACTGAGTCTTTACACCGATGATTTGACGTACTACGCAGTCAACGCTACCAACGGGCTTCCCGAGATTTCCAATAATACTTTGATAGACACCAATCAATTTGTAAGTTCAGTATGGTCTGCAGCCTATCAGAAAATATATGTCAGCAATTCAATAATTGAAGGACTGAATAGCTCAAGTTCTATATCAGCTGCTGAAAAAAACAGAATGACAGGGGAAGCTTTGACCATTCGTTCTTTGCTCTTTTTTTATCTGCAGCAAATCTATGGTGATATCCCGTATCCAGTTACAACTAATTATCAGATCAATCAATCCATTACCAAGACAAATTCTGAGGAGGTTTTACAGCGCATTGAATCAGATCTTACAGAGGCAGTAGAACTATTACCGGATCAATACCGTTCTGCAGAAAGGATTTTTATTAACAAAAAAACGGCTCAACTGATGCTGGCAAAAGTTCAGATGCAAAGATCAAAATATGCTGAAGCTGAAAGTACTTTAAAAGCCGTCATTCAAAGTCCTCTGTACCAATTTCAGAATGATATTACAAAAGTTTTTCTAAAATCAGGAACGCATATTATCTGGCAACTTAAACCAAAGAACAGTGGTGATCCTGTCAGAGAAGCTACCCTCTATTATTTCGCCAATGTAGCACCTTATTCTATGTCCCTGTCTCCGGCTCTTGTCAGTTCATTCCAGACCGGTGATCTCCGTAAACAGCATTGGATGGCGGCTGTTACCGTAGCAGGAACGACCTGGTACCGTGCAGAAAAATATAAAGCAAGATCTGCTAATACAATGGAAAACTCTATCGTTTTCCGACTGGAAGAGGCTTATCTTCTTTTAGCTGAATCTTTGGCTAAACAAAATAAGACTGCGGAAGCGCTTCCTTACATCAATCCTATAAGACAGAGGGCAGCTGAACCCCTTTTGGCAAGTTCAGTTTCACAGAACACTCTTTTGGATGAAATTCTGAAAGAAAATAGAAAAGAGTTTTTTACGGAAATGGGTCACCGCTTTATAGATCTGAAAAGAGCAGGGCAGTTGAATACCTTACAAACGACTAAGACAAATTGGAAGGATTTTCATAAAGTTTGGCCTCTGCCGCAGAAGGAACTGTTAATGAACCCCAATATGAACCCTCAAAATTCAGGATACTAATGAAAACCGTTTGTCTTTTATTATGGCTTTGCTCAGGTATCCTGATTAAAGCACAGAAAACTGATGCCGAAATGGATCAATGGATGTCTCGTTTTTCAACAGCAATAGGTGGCTTGCAGGTAACGGATGATCAACGGTTTGCCTTAGTAACGAAATATTACAGGAAGAATTCAGATACAATTTTGATTTTTGATACAAAATCAGAGAACATAATTTTAGATACTTTGCTAAAAAAAAATAAAGTTGCATTCCTGAATAACAATCTCGCATTTGCCGTAGGTAATGGTACAGCAGAACTGATCGATCTGCCGTCAAAAAAGAGAAAGAAGTTTGATCAAATAATTAGTGGAGAAATTCTGTCAGTGTCAAAACAGGTGGTTCTCCTTGATCATGCTAAGAATATCAATATCTATGACTATAAAGGGAAACTTCTGCATTCTTCAAAAGGAGTGCAGGATTTTATTTCGGATGGGGACGGCAGAGTATATCTGGTTTATAAAAATGGTAGCACCTCTGAAATTGCTGTATGGAATGGTAAAACTGTAAAAACGATACATACAACGAGCAATGGTATTAAATCAATAAAGTACCTGCCATCAAAAAATTTCATTTCATTGACAGAAGAATATCGGAAAGCAGATGATTTAGAATTAAGTGTTTTTTTAATCAGAACATCAGATAATTATTTATATAAGAATAAGGAAATCAGTTCTAGTGGATTTGAATCCGTTAAAATATCTGAGATTCATGATTCCGATACTTTCCTGATTGATTTTCAGCATATCCAGCAACCACAGAAAGATAAAATGGTAGAGGTATGGTATAGTGGAGATAAACGCCTGCGGGACAAAAAAGACGGAACAAAGCATCATCGGTACCTACACTGGAACATTTCAAAAGATGAGATCATAGAAATACCGACAGGTCATTTTTCTGATTTTATCGGGATGAATGATGCCCACTATCTTTGGGCATATCATACAGACGAAGAATTCAATTATACTGGCTATCGCAGTTTTAATGTATTCAGATATGATACTTATACCGATAAGGCTGAACGTATCTTTGAAAATGTCGAAGAATTGGTCATGAGTGAGAATCGCAGATTTACACTTGCGTACCGTATTGATAAAAAAATGTGGATCTTATATGACCATTTTCTCAACAAGATAAAAGATATTATGACTACCGAAAAGCTTACCAATCCAGTAATGATGTCTGATCAGACAGCCTTATTTGAATGTGCAGATGGTTTGTTCAGATATGATCTGATAAAAGGTAGCTCAAAAAAAATTATTGTTGCAAACAATTCAAAAGTGACCTTTCATAACTTACTCGGAAACCTGATCCATCATATAAGTAATTTTAAATTTGTCGAAAGAAGTGCCGATGCAAAGAAACCTCTAGTATTAAATGTAAAAAGAACAGATTATAATGATAACGGCTATTTTACATTTTTGAACGGAGAGATACGAAATCTAATTCCTTATACTCCCAACAAAATAAAAGACTTTAAATACGACAAAAAGAAAAACATAATATTTACTGTAGAGGAAAATTTTAATGTAGCCGCCAGTTTGTATTTAACTGAAAAAGGTGATGCCGAAAAGAAATTATTATACCATTCAAATTTGCATGATCAGAAATCAAAGTTTATGAAACAGGATATTCTGTCCTATAAAAACAGTGTGGGGACCGCTTTAAAAGGAGTTCTTACCTATCCTGTAGATTTTGATTCCTCGAAAAAATATCCCGTGGTGGTTCAGGTCTACAGTTTACTTTCCGGCAGTGCAGACAAGTACCTTTACCCTGACTGGGGTAATACTGGCTTTAACAAACGTACGCTTATAGAGAATGGTTATTTTGTTTTCCAACCGGATATACTATTCGATAAGAGAGGAACAGGTCTTTCCGCTTTGGATTGCGTGAACAGCGGTTTGGATGTAATTGTAAATCATCCGAATATTGATGCATCTCGGTTGGGATTGATTGGTCATTCTTTAGGAGGATACGAAACCAATTTCATCTCTACTCATTCCAAACGCTTTGCAGCATACGTTACAGGTGGATCATTAGGTGATATTCCTCACTTTTATTTTTCGTTCAGCGATCTTTTTAATGTTGCCAATTATATGCGGTTTGAAAACGGTCAGTTTGAGATGGGAGAACCATACTCTGATAATAAAGACGTGTATTTTCGTAATAATCCAATCAATTATGTGGAAAATGTGAGTGCACCGGTCTTGATATGGGCAGGAAAAAAAGATACTAATACTCCTTTGGATCAGCCTATGAGTTTCTTTATGGGATTGCTGCGAAATGATAAGAAGGCTGTGGCTTTACTGTATGACAAGCAGGAGCACTCTTTAAAGGATGATTCTGAGGAAATCAAAGACCTTAATAATAAGGTAATGGATTGGTGGAATTATTTTTTAAAAAAAGAGGAAAATATTGACTGGATTAATCAGGAAATGAAAAGGGACGCTCAATAGCGTCCCTCATCTTTCTATTATGGAATTTGAAAAAGTTCGCTTCCACACATGGTTCCTGAGCCTTCATCATGAAGATCGGTAGTGCCGTCAACTTCCCATTTACAGACAATACCATTATTAACATCACTACACTGTTGCTCAGCATTTTGACATTGGAACTGTCCTCCTCCTACGCTCACAATTCTGTAAGCAGGTACTAAAGCTTTGTTACTCTTTTTTGCTACGTTGGTAGCAAGTGCTGACCCTGTGCCCACTAATACTAGGACAACAGGAAAAAGAAATTTTTTCATAATAAAGAAATTTGATTGTGCCTACTCTTGGATACGGTTTTCGGCTACCCCGTTTTTAAAATATTTTGTCAAAGAATTTGTCAAACGGTACTGAATGAGCTGATTTCCTGCAATGACGTACAAGTGCTTATCGGTAACTATAAAATCTGACATCTCAGAATCTTTGTAATGATCAATGTAAATACTTCCGATATATTCCTGCTTATTGATATTGTAAACATCAATTGTTCTGCTTTCCTTCCATCTTTTGACGGGTTCATGCTGGCCTCTTAAGTAGGCAGGATTAAATAAAAGTCCGTTGAAAATTTTTGCATTCCCATTGACAAGCAATGCTGGTTTAGACATTTTAAATCTTCCGTCGGATAGGGAAGTTACCTTGATCTGGGCAATAGTTGTTGTATCAATAGTTGATAACCTCCGTTGAAGTTTCATTGTTGAATCCATCACAATAAACTGATTACGGTAAGCATGAATGTAAGTTACTTTTGATGATTTAGGATCTGAAGACAGATTACCGTCCGAATCAAATACCCCATCAGATTGTTTTTCCAGAAGTTGCGGAAATAACTGGACTTTATTTTTTCCATTTTTTCCATTTTTTTCAATCGTTAATAAACCAAGTGTAAGATTTTTAGTTGTTGATGACAGTGCTCTAATGGCCATTCTATTACTGTTGATAATTTCTATCTGACTGAAAAAAGCATCCTTGTAACTGATGACCTCCGTTTCAGGACGGCTTAACTGCCCTCTAGATATTACAGGCACTGTACCGTCGTAGATAAAATAATTGTTACCATAGACTTTAACCTCAATCTTTCTATATGGATATTTTTTAAGATCCAGATCCATTTTTAAATTGGGTCGTTTTTGAAGCAATGAGTCGACAGTCAGTAGATTTTGTGGCATGGTCCTGTTTCCAAGATATACCTTTTGATTATCAGATCCTGCAAAATAGTACGTGTTGTTTTCGAGAGCAATACTTTTTGTTTTTAGAACAGGATGCATTAAAAACCTTCGTGTAAAATTATTTTCCTGCTTAATCACATAGTCTGATCTTAAAAATAAAAAAAGAATAATGATCGCACTTAGAATATTGGAAATGACGAGTGATAGAATAACAGTTTTGCGTGGATATTCGTTCTTTGAATATAAAAAGACAGCTACAATTCCCAGCACTACACTTGTGATATTGAAAATCAAATGTTCTGTCCATCCCATCTTCTCCAGGATCCCTCCGCATGAACATGGTACGAAATCACTATAATTTAAAATTAAATAGATGTAGACCGTAAACGCTGTCATCATTGCAGTTGATGAATATAATCCCAAGAGAAATGTTTTTGGAAAAATCAGCATCAGTACGATGAGCAGTTCTGCAATAATTACTGCATATGATACAAATCCTGCATAAGCACTTAACAAAGGTGATTGCCCAATCTGAACCTGAAAGTTTTCAAAATCCAGTATTTTGCTGATTGCAGCATAGCAAAAAAGCAGTATAAAAAAGTAGGTGATCACTTTAACAATTATAGAATATGTCTTTCTCATGGTAAATACTTGTAAATTTTAACAGGCTATAATTAATTTCCATTTGATCTTCCTTCCACAATAGTCCGGCATTCTCTCACCTTTAAATAAAGTGACTGTCGTTCTGAAATTCCCCATACTTTCCCAGATGCCGCTTTCCGGACATGGTAAGCCTGTGACAACTGATATGGAGGTATGGGGAATCATAGGTCATAAGGTGTGATTACTTTTTTGGGACAGACCGCCAATTATCGCCATCTCTTACCGGCGGATCGGGATCTACAATTTCTCCTGACGATCTGGTCGAATCTCCACGCATCATGAACTCTGGTTGTGTGTCATTTGATCGACTATGATCTGCACTGACATCTTCATCTCGATCGGTACAGTTTTGCAATAAAACTGACGCTATCGCTATACTAAAAATTGGGATAAGCTTTTTCATTTTAATTTTTTTAATTGGGTTATCCCGGCCGGATTAAGATAGAATTCTAAGCCAAAGGTATCGGTCAAAAAGCCTCAAAAAAAGTGTTGTTCGGCGTGATTTTAAAATTAATACGTCACAATTTTAAAATTGATCCCATTGATTTTAGTGACTATGTAGTTGTTTATCAATAAAATAAAGCCTCCTATGCTTTTTGATAGTATGAAATCTATGTGATCTCATAATTTCACTAAAAAAAATGTCTAAATTTGATATGGTGAGTTTCTAAAATAAGTGATATGGAAAGGGTTGCATACTTTCTTGTATTCATTTCTGTTTTTTCACAGCTCCTGTTTTCACAGGGTCATCAGACAACATTCAGTGAGATAAGAAGTTCATATGAGAAAAAAGACATTGACGACAGCAGTGCCATGCCTCAGGTACGACGATACATCCAGAAAGCAAAATCAGAGTCCAGTTTTAATAAGCTAATTCAAGGATACCGCGACGGACGTCAGTTTGACTATGCCCATAAAATGCAGTACGCGGACAGTGCAATATTGGCAAGTCGTCAGTACGGAACGAGTGATGATCTGAGCAGGGATCATCTCAGCAAGGGCATTATCTACTATTTCTATCAAAAAAATTACAGGCAGGCACTTAATCAATATGTTCTTGCCTACAACTATTCTAAAGGTTCCGATGACCAATACCAAAAATATAAAGTGGTCTATCATCTCGGTATCGTCAAAGGTCATTTGGGGTA
Source organism: Chryseobacterium nakagawai (assembly GCF_900637665.1). Taxonomy (NCBI): domain Bacteria; kingdom Pseudomonadati; phylum Bacteroidota; class Flavobacteriia; order Flavobacteriales; family Weeksellaceae; genus Chryseobacterium; species Chryseobacterium nakagawai. The sequence continues at coordinate 3,542,735 of NZ_LR134386.1, read as the reverse complement.
TTATGAAGATGCGTTGTCCCATTTTGAGAAATGCATACGATTTTACGGTCAGCATATCACCGAAGATCTTCACAACAATGAGACCTATAATTACAAAAAGGCCTATTTCAACAGTCTTCACCAGCTGACGGTCATCAACCGCTATCTTAAGAATTTTAAAAAAAGCGACAGTTTGAGCTTATTAGGGGATAAGCTTACCCGTAATAACATAGACTTTGTTCTGGAGAACAGTTATTTTCTGAAGTGCATAGCTATATCAAAATACAACGACGGAGCGTATACGTCAGCAAGCGCTTATCTTAAAAGGTCGTTGCCTGCCATTGTTAAGCGAAATGATTTCGCATGGGCCTCTGTGGTCTATTTTTATTTGGGCAGAATTGATATTGCACAAAGGAAACCTGAGCAGGGTATAATGTATTTCTACAAGGTCGATTCGATCTTTAACAAACAAGGATTTGTCATTCCCGAAGTTTCACCCAGCTATAATTTTCTGATCGGTTTCTACAGGTCGAAAAAAAATATTAAAAGACAACTGTATTACACCAATCAGTTGCTTAAAGCCGACAGTCTGATCAGCAATGACTATCCTTATCTGTCATCGAAGCTTCACAGGGATTATGACCGGAGCAGTTTACTTGATGAGAAGCAACGCCTTGAGAAAGCCAGCAGAAAGAAAATAATGATAGGACAGATTTTAATTGCATCCGGATCAATGCTACTCGGATTTTTTATCTACCGTTACTACAGGGAACGCAAGATCAGAAAGCAGTATGAGCTACTGCAGAAAAAATTAGAAAACCAGCCCAACGTCATTGCTGACGTTGATGGCGAGATGTCCCCAAAAGGTCCTTCGAGAAAGACCAGCCTTACTGCAGCAATGACCGAAGAAATCAGGCAGAAACTTAATAAATTCGAGAAAGAGCTGATGTTCACCAAGAAAGGCCTGACCGAAAAAAGTGTTGCTGTCAAATTGGGAACAAATTCACATTACCTCTCGGTGTACATCAACGAAAACAAGGGAATGAACTTCAACAAATATATGGCCGAGCTGCGGATCAACCATATCACGCACCTTCTGAATACCGATACGAAATATCTTAATTACAGCATCACAGCATTGGCAGAAGAATGCGGTATTGCAGCAAGGCAAAATTTTTCCAGCCTATTCTTCGAGATCAATGGAATCCGACCTACAGACTACATCAAGAATCGAAAAAAGGACCTTGGGATCAGTTGATTGTCGCATGAATACACGAATTTTTGTAAATTTCTGAAAAAAGGACATGGTAACAAAAGCAATTTTTAGAAAGATCACAAAATTACATGACGATTTAGAGCTGAAGATCAATGAAGTATATGACGACGATGACGATATTGTGAAAGTCGCAGAGAAATCCTTACTGCTGATCGATGAATCCATCAGAAAGTTAAAAGAAATGATCTCAGCGCACGATTTTGAGAATATCGCTGAAGAGGTTTACTTTTTCAAGAAACTAAAACCACAATTTATCTCAAAGTTTATCTATTTATCTGCAATTTTAGAACTGGAATCCCATAAACCGAATGCAGGGAACAAGGCAATGAAAAAATACTACGAGGCAGAACAGGAAAAACTCAAAAGTTTTTACATGGAACATGCGGAATTTTATGGCTATCATCGAAGAGAGGCTACCTATCTCGACCATAAAGTCTTTATCAGAAATTCATACGACCTGAAAATGAAATTATCGTCAGGCTTCTACAATTTTGACAGCAGCTTTACCACTTCTCACGATCATCTGGTAGCCAGATTCATTGCCAGCCAACAAATGGACAAATACCTCAAAAAGCAGCTCGAGAAATTAAGTAATAATGACAACACTAAAACCTTGTCACCCCTGGTATGGTCTGCCTCCAAGGTTGGTTTGATCGAACTCATCTATGCTCTTTATCAGATGCGTTGTTTCAACGGAGGCAACATCGAGCTCAGTGAGGTCATTAAATTTGCAGAAAAATCCTTGGACACAGATTTAGGCAACTTCCACAAAACGATATTTGAGATCCGAAACCGAAAACAAGGTCCAACGAAGTTTTTGCATCTGGTCTGTGAACATCTCGATCAGCACTTCAAGAATTCAGAAGGAGAATAATTCTCCTGCGAAAACCTCGAATGGTTTAAAATTTCCATTTGAGGTTTGCTTTAGTTTTTATTAATGAGGTGCTGCAGATCGGGGTCATTTGAAATCCGTTCCATTTCATTACCGATGATCATCACGATATCTGCTTTGACACTTTTATAGTTTGATGTAATTTCTGCCTGCATGCTGTCTTTTCCCTGCTCGTCGACAAATGAGCGGATCTGAGGTATGGGTTGGTAATTCTTTTCCAGTTCAGAAAGTTTAACGGTGTCAACGACGATTTCTGAATGGAATATTTTCTGTTCGATCCTTTCATCGAAATTATCTGAGACGGCACCGACAAAAAATCCCTGTGTCAAAGTCGAGATCTTAGAGGCCGGGATCAGGCTGTCCAATTGTGTTGAAATGGATGTTGAAGTATCATTTCTATTGATGGAGATGCTTTGCCTTTTCTGCAAAACCTTGCCAAATCTCTCTGACAGGGCTTTTGCAGTTTCTCCAACCACCTGTCCGCTGAAAATATTCCCAACGGTGTTTTGGATCACTTTGCTTTCCTTATCGCCGTAATCCCTGGTCAACTGTGAAAAATCCTGAAATCCCAGACAAACAGAAACCTTGTTGCTTCTGGCGGTTGCGATCAGATTATCCAATCCTCTGAAATAAATCGTAGGGAGCTCATCAATTATGACCGAGCTTTTTAGCTGTCCTTTCTTATTGATCAGTTTGACAATCCTTGAGTTGTAAAGTCCCAGAGCTGCTGAATATATATTCTGCCGGTCAGGATTATTTCCTACACACAAAATCTTCGGTTCCTTCGGATTATTGATATCCAACGCAAAGTCATCCCCTGTCATTACCCAATAGAGTTGCGGAGAGATCATCCGCGACAAAGGGATTTTTGCCGAAGCGATCTGCCCCTGCAACTGATCCTGTGCACCGCCCTGCCAGGCATCCATAAAAGGGGAGAGGTAGTTCTCCAATTCGGAGTAAGAAGTGAGAATCGTAAAGACATCCTCGTATTTTTTGTTCAGCAATTCAATGGCGTGTGGAAACGTACAGTATATCCCACCTTTGTAGATTTTCAGAAACCAAATGATCGCAGCTAAAAGGATAATAGGGCTTTCCACGAAAAAGTCGCCCTGCTTTTGTATCCAGCTTCTGTTGAGATTCAGCATAATGGTATAGGCTGCTTCATAAGCATCAGAAATATCCGTCATAAAGTTCGGGTTTAGGGGATTGCAACGATGGCTTTTTCTAGGATCGTCAAAGTTGATGATATAGAATTTAGGTTTTACCGAATATCCCTCTGAATGATTTAACAGATGGTTGTAAGCAATGGTAGAAAGGTCATCGAACTTAAAATCATAGATATACATGGAAAATCCTTTTTCAATATGCTGTTTTATATAGTTGTTGACTACAGCGAATGATTTTCCCGATCCAGGCGTACCCAGAACAATGGTAGCGCGAAAAGGATTCACGACATTGATCCAACCAGGATGCCATTTCCCTTGATAATAAAACTTAGTTGGTAGATTGACAGAGTATTCGTTATAAAGAAGTTTTATTTCCTGTTGGAAGCTTTCATTTTCGCTGTTGAATACATCATCCATTAGATGATGTTTCAGAAGTCTGCTCATCCACACACCAGCCATCATCAAGAAAATATAACCCGAACCAGTTGACAGCATATATAAGGGAACCACAAAGTCCGATGACAGTTTTAAAAGGGGTATGCTAAAAAAGAATAATAATACACCCAAACCCAAAGCAACATATATTTTGTTCCAGGTGATCTTTTCATTTTTCACCCCTTTGGTGCCAAGGCAACTCAGGCTCAACAAAAGCACTGCAAAAAGTTTTGAATACAGTGGTTTGCTAAATAATCCTGCTGCCCGATCAAAGTTTTGAAGGATCTTATTGACAAGATTTAAAGTCCAGCCGCGTTCTTCAAAAAAGCCATAGCAATACCAATACAAATGCATCACAACCAAAATAACACTGACCGTTCTCATAAATGCCATTATTTTGGCAAGTCCTCTTAAATCATCTTCTCCCTGCATAACTGTAAAGTTTAATTTTAGACAATCAATGTATTGTGCCTTGATCAGGTACCGGAAATGTGGCAGCCTGTGGCATTGTATGCATACATTTGGCGTTGAGTAACAGGTAATGTTATTTCAAATTTCTATCTTTAAAAATTGTTATAAAATAAAGGCTGATCAATGATAAACGGTATTTCTTCACATATTTTAGAAAAGTGGCTTCGCGCCTGGACCTTGTCACGTCAATTGCCACTACCAACAAAATTTAAATCAGGTTTTAAAGTTGATGTCGGTTATGAGAAGCAAAAGACGCGGTATATATTTGCAGAGCTTAATGACGATTTTATACAACTTACAAAAACTATAAAAGAAACCTGGGTGTTCCTCAAAGTCTGCGCTGCTCCTGAGGATCTTATAAATGTAATCTCTGATCAATGGGTGATTCAACCACAAGGGTACATGATGAACTGTTCCTCACCAATGAATATTCAAAAAATTACCCTGCCTGCTAACTACAAGGCTGATGTTAAAAATTATAATTCAACTACCCTAATAAAAGTGCTGACGAAAGAAGGGGAATTGGCATCGATAGGTCGTATTACAATAGTAGAGGATTTAGCTATATACGATAGAATTTCTACTGAAGAAAATCACAAGCGAAAAGGTCTGGCAACGTATTTGATTGCGGAGCTTGAGAAAATTGCGGTATCACAAAATGTTCATGAAAATTTTTTGGTAGCAACAGAGCAAGGCAGATCACTTTATCAATCGTTAGGGTGGAAAGTTTGTAGTCTATATACATCAATTGTCATCCCATCTTAGAAATACTCATATTATTCGCTCACCTTGATCTGTTTTTCTTTCTTTTTTTCTTCAATTGGTTTGCAAAATCCTGTTCTTCATAATCTTCGCCTTGTGTTTCTGGAAGTAAACCACCTAATGCTTCAAATATGCTATCTCCGTGTTTTTCAGTATGTAAGAAGTCAAATAAATGATGCGTTTCTTCAGCAGGCAAATTCTCCTTACTGTTGGACTGTGAAGCTTTTGGTGACTGGTCATCTTTTGTAAGGTCGGCTTTGATGTTATCGTTCCAATAATCATTAAAGGTGTTAGCAGAAAACTCTTTGCCTAAGCGTGACCCGTTCCAAACGCTTTTAGAATGATGATCGATAAAAGTTATTCCATAGATCCTGCCGTTGTCATTTTTACGGACAACAGTATCAATTCCCTCTTTTTTCAATTTCTTTTTAAATGCTTGCTCATCTTTCGAAGAATGATGTGCTTCAATAATCGATCTTTTCAAATTTTGTTTGAGCGGTTGATTATTGCTTTTGTTTTTACAAGCAGTGAAGTGTTTTTCGAGAGCATCGATTCCTGCATTTTTCCCGAACAAAGATGCTTTAAAAGGATTTCCTGCTTTTTTTCCTTGGTCATCTAAAGGAAAATAAAGCAATCCTCTTTTTAATTGGCCTTGTAATTCTCCCTCCACTTTCTCCACAGTAATATTAAATAGTGAAAGCAGCGCATTAAATTCCCCTAACGATTGAAATTGGTAGTAGGAGGATAGGTGTCGTATTACCGATGCAATCTGGCTTTTGATATCTCCAGATTTAAAATTAATCGGTCGAAAGATCTTTTGATTTTCCTGAGACTGTTTCTCAACTGCGGATATCAGACCGAATTTTTTTTCCAGTTCCCGGCAGACTTTCATCGAACGGATCTTTTCAAATTGATCGGATATCTTTTTTCCATCTTCATCAACGCAAACTGAAACAATATGGATGTGGCTGCGGTCGATATCGGTATGCTTGAACACGATGAAAGGCTGATCGCCATAACCCATTTCATTCATATACTGCTCAGCTATTTCTCGAAATTTTTCATCAGAGACCTTGTCTTTAGGATCAGGATTAAGGGAAATATGCAGCGTATGTTTTTCGGTATTTCGGTTTGCCAGTAGGTAAGGTTCAAATGATCTCGCTAATTGAGCAACAGAATACTTCCCGTCAGCTGTTTCAATCATTTTATTGGTCATCAGAATTTCTCCCTTATCCTGTTCAATTTTTGAATTATTATACGACAATGTGCCAAAAAGATTACTGCTTCTTCCAATTTTTGCGATCATCTTATTCTAGATTTTTCAAATGTTTTTGATCAAATTCTTCTATCAACTGCATCACTTTTTTGAAAATCTCCACCATTTCTATAGTTTGTTTCTCCAATTTATAAAGAAGAGCGGCTGCTTTTTTCTCTGAAAAATTAGTGTATAACAGTTTAACCATCTGATTATAATTGACTCCAACAGCCCGAAATTGACTGTGAAACGAGGTCAATCGCATATAGAAATCAGTTGTTCCTTTGTCGACTTTCACGGTCTTGATCGTCTTTTCAAAAATGCACGAAGTGATAAAATGCGCTTTTACGTTCATTCCTGACTGGTCAAAAAGTTCAAGAAAGCGGGAATGTTCCACCTCATTAAATGAGATCGTATATCGAATCTTGGCGGGATCTGCCTTCGGATGGCGTCCTGTCTTTTTCTTTGGTTTACCATTATGTTCACTCATCATTTATCCAATTAAATTTAAAAAACATCGACTTCGGAGATTGTTTCTGCTCCCTGCAAGGGCAAGTTGTTTTGCGCATCCGAAATCGTTTCGAGATGCTCAAAACACAACTTGCCCCTTTCGGGTGAAAGGCTAGACCCACAATACAATAGATTTAATCCAGTAGTACAGACTCTTCTTCTGTTTAAAGGTTGATAGCTTTAAACCAGTCAACTAAGCTTTGACAAAGTAAACGACAATGCTTCACAGACTCTCTGAAGTTCATAAGGCCAAACAAATCCATTGCGAGTCAAAGACAACCACTTAGAAGCTGAGTGCAGCCGGATGTTATTTATTTGTACCAGAATGTCGGCAGGACTGATGTATGGCAAAATCGTTTGAGTTCTTGAAGGCAGGCATACCAACTTTCCAGACGTTAGTCAGGATATCCGGAAAGCAATAGCACAAGATAAAGATCAGTCAGGCATTCCAACCTGACGGAAGTACAGGATCCTTTCAGGAAAGACCCACTGACTGATTGAATTCTGATCCTACAGTTGGAAGTCAGATATGCTTTCAATTGCCTAAGATTGCAGGAAAGCCGGATATGATTTGAGCCAGCCAGCTATCACTCTAGAAGTATCGTTAACTAATGTTAACTATAAAATCAAAAAAAATGGAAACAAAAAAACAACCAGTCATTATCGCCTTTTCCACTCAAAAGGGAGGAGTGGGAAAAAGTACCTTCACGGCACTGTTGGCAAGTATCCTTCATTACCGATTAGGATATCAAGTCGCTGTGTTCGACTGTGACTTCCCACAGTACAGTTTAATACAGATGAGGGAGAGGGACCTTAAAACAGTGATGCAGAATGAGATACTAAAAAAAATGGCTCATAAGCAATTTACAACCATCAATAAAAAAGCCTATCCTGTTTTCCAGAGCAAGACCGATACGGTTTTGCAAGAGTTTGAAGCGTATGTTGATAATTCCGAAGTTGTGCCGGATATCGTTTTTCTGGATCTACCCGGAACAGTCAATACGGCTGGCATTTTGAGTACACTCGCCAATGTCCACTATATCTTTTCACCCATAACCGCGGATAGGGTTGTCCTTGAAAGTACCCTTAGTTTTACTGATGTCCTGACCAATATCCTGATGAAGAAAAAGCACACTGAGATCAAAAGCATACAGCTGTTCTGGAATCAGGTCGATGGTAGGGAGAAAACACCGCTGTATGAAAATTACAATAATGTGATCAAAGATCTGGGACTTCAATTGATGGAAACATCGATCACAGACAGTAAGAGATTTCGCAAAGAAGGGGAGACGGTCGCCAAAACCGTTTTCCGTTCGACATTACTGCCAGCAGATCCTAAGTTGATGATATTATGCAGGCTAGACCAATTTATGGAGGAGTTTTTAAGAATTGTAAAATTGTGAAAAGATGGACAGTGATAAAAAGAACAATGAAGACAACAATATCGATGAACAATATCTGATGTCCATCATGGCGGGCAACACAAAGAATGAATCGCAGAGCCAGGAACTTGATTCCTTAAAGGAGAAGCCGGCGACGAAGCAAAAAATAAAAAGCAAAAAAAGTCTTGAAATCACCTACGCTGAGCAGTTTCTCACGCATCACACGATGACCAAGCGTGGTGATAAAAGTATTTATATTCGACCTGAATATCATGAAAGACTTTCACGGATCATCCAGATCATTGCCGAAGATCAGATCCCTTTATATGCTTATCTCGATAATATTTTGGCGTACCATTTTGAAACGTTTGAAAAAGAGATCACTGATGATTTCAACAACAAATACCGTCCAATCTTTTAATCTATCATCTTATGGAACAATTAATCATCATAGGGCTATTATTAGTTATCATCCTACTACTTTGTGATAGGAAATTTACAAATCAGCATCCAAAGGAAAAAAGTGCCGAAGCTCACCTAACTGTGCCCTCTATTATGGGAAAAACAAAGATAGAAGAAAGAAAGTTACAGCCATCTGATGCTGATCAAGGACAAGGCGAATCTAGTGTCATTAATGTAAATAATTTTGATTCAGAAACCAAGGAGGAGGTATTTGAAAATACGGCTTCAAAGAAAGAACTTGACGAGATACTGGTCAAAAATAATGATTGGGAATACGAGGAAGAAGACTGGCAGTACCAGGATGATTCTAAAATAGAAAGCGGGTTTGCTACAGGGGTTACCTTTCAGGAATTGAGTACTGCGGGACAGTTGCTTCAGCAAGAGGTGCTGGAGACTGACTTAGAAAAGCAAGCGGTCAACATCATTCAAAAAATTCAGGAAACCGAGCTTTTTGATCTTTTAGAAAATTCATTGGGTGATGCATCAAAGCGAATTGTCGCTTTGCTTAGCCAGAGTATTTCGAATAAAGTTGAGGACATTTCTGTCAAGAAGCGTCAAGATAATGCAGAGGGTTTCGACATTGGGGAGTTTGTTTAGGCAAATTCCCCTTATGTCTTTAAAAGCTCAGTTAAATTAGTCTTACCATAGTATTTTTTCTTAAGCCATAGACTTACTTTCACAAACAGTGTAAGTGCCAGGACTTCAACCAATGGACCAACGAAACAAAAAACATCTCACTGCTATTTTATCTGTACTAAAATATCTTTAGAAAAACTTAAGAGTACGCTAAGAAAATTCAAATACTACTTTTATAATCTTTGTTCAAAAGTATATTATGATTAGTTCAACACATTTACATGCTATGGTCATCCATTTTCCCATTGCATTACTTCTTATTGGCTTTTTTAGTGATTTAATTGGTATTATATTTAAGAAAATATTTTTTAAGCATACTGCCTTTTACTTATTAATTTTGGGTACATTTGGTACAATAATTTCTTATTTTTCGGGTGATTCTGCAGGTGAAGGTATGGAAAGTGGCATATTAGGCAAAGCAATTGAAATGCACGCAGAAGCAGCACTTTTAACATTATGGCTTGCTATTACCACAGCTATTTTATATACTGCTGTTGATGTATTCAGATTTACTAACAAATGGATAAAACTCATCCGTTTTCTAGTATTTGCCATTTTAATTGGATCTGTTTGTCGTACCGCTTATTTAGGAGGACAGCTAGTTTACAATCACGGTGCAGGCGTAGAACTGGCATTACCTAATTTTAATGAAAATGAGAGCAATTCTAATCCAGAATAATTATTTAAAATTATGAGAATTTTACTAGTGGAAGATGAACCTTCAATCTCTGGCTTTTTAAAAGAAGGACTAGAAGAAGAAGGTTTTGCAGTAGATGTTGCTGATAACGGAAGAGTGGGTTTAGAATTAGCCCTAGATTTGGTAAATGAATATGATATTCTATTGCTAGATTGGATGCTTCCTGGTATAAGTGGAATAGAAATTTGTAGGAATGTTAGAAAAGTAAACAAGCGAGTGCCCATTATTTTTTTGACCGCAAAGGATACTGTAGATGATACTGTTTTTGGTTTAGAAACAGGTGCTAATGATTATTTGAAAAAGCCTTTTGCTTTTGAAGAATTACTTGCAAGAATAAGGGTATTGATGCGAAATAGTACAGGTGAACAATCCCAATTTACATTTCGAGATATTGCGATGGATATTGATGCACATCAAGTAACTAAAGACGGAAAAGAAGTTATACTCACCCAAAAAGAATTTGGGTTATTAGAATTATTGCTGCGTAACAAGGGAAAAGTATGCCGCCGCTCCAGGATTATGGAAAAAATATGGGACATTCATTTTGATAAAGACACTGCAGTTATCGATGTTTTCATCAATGGATTACGAAAAAAATTAGATACTGATGGTAAAGAATCTATCATTCAAACTATTAGAGGGGTTGGATATAGAATTAATGACAACGAATGAGGTTAAGTTTCAAAAAAAGAATAGCGACTTATAATTTGATCGCAATTGCTGTCTTGACCGCGATTGCTTTTGTCGTTATTTATGGTGTAGTTTATTATACTTCTTACAAGCATTTAGATGAGGATATTATTACAGAAAAAAACGAAATTTTTGCTAATTTAGATTGGGACGATGACCAAATCATCATGAATAAAATGCCAGAATGGGAAGAGGCAGAACACAGTCAAATCGAAGTAAACCCTACATTTATACAAATAGTGGATTTGAAAGGGAACACTATTTTCAAATCTATCAATTTACAAGACAGTCACTTTCTTTTTAATCCAAAAAATAAATCAACGGTCTTTTATAACGAAACTATTAATAATCAAAAAATAAGACAAGGTCAATTTCCTGTATTTAATAATAATCATAAAATAATAGGACAATTAACAATTGGCGTTTCACAGCAGGAATCCTACAATGTTTTACATAACTTATTGATAGTTTTAATTTTAACATATTGTGTTATTCTATCCATTTTATATTTTATTATGTCTTTTGTAGCTTCCAAAGCTATTGCACCCATACATCAATTGGTTGATTCAGCTTCACAAATTGATTATACCAATATTAATTCCCGATTGCCATTACCCGAAAATCAAGATGAAATACACCAATTAGCAACTACCATAAATCAACTTTTGAACAGGTTAGAAAATAGTTTTTACCAGCAAAAACAATTTACATCAGATGCTTCTCACGAGATGCAAACCCCTTTGGCTGCAATAAAAGGAATTATAGAAGTACTTCTAAGAAAGCCACGAACTGCCGAACACTATGAAGTAAAAATGCAAGAAGTACTGCATCAAACCAATAGGTTATCACAATTACACAATCAATTGTTGCAACTTGCCCGTTTAGAATCCAGCGTTCTTATTGCGAATAAAGAACCTGTAATTCTACATACAGCCATTGGAAAAAGCATCGAAAATAACGAATCACTCCTCACAAAAAATAGCATACATATCCATAATAATCTTCCGCAAGAAGCTATCGTTTCTGCAGATATTCTTTTATTGGAAATGATTCTTGATAACCTCATTTCTAATGCCGTAAAATACAACAAAACAGATGGGAATATTTACATTTCCTATAATTCTTCTGATCAAATTTTGTGCGTAGAAGATGATGGTATTGGAATAGAAGCGGATAAATTACCCTTACTATTCAATAGATTTTATAGAGTTGATGACTCCAGAAATTCTCAAATACCTGGAAACGGAATAGGTCTTTCCATTGTAAAAAGATTGTGTGAAGTACAAAACATCATACTTACCGTAAACAGCGTCAAAGATCAGGGCACCTCATTCTGTTTACAATTTATTTCCTAAAAAACTTTAGTTGATTTTAAGAATTCACTTAGAAAAGTAAAAGATAGCCAGTGTTACCTTTGCTTTATAAATAATCTTAAAATCAATTAAATTATGAAAGCGCAAACAATCACCCTTGCATTACTTCTTGTAACATTAAGTTTTTTTTCTTGTAAAAAAAATGAAAAATTAGAGTCAGAAGCATCTAGTACAAAAGTAGATACCACTAAACATTTCCAAAATACAAGAGCTGCAACTTCTGAAAAAGAAGGGAACGAAACTTACGAAAAAAAAGAAACCGGCGAAGTCAGCGAAAGAAAAGAAAATAGTGAAGCAGGTGAAAAAAATGAAGCTAACGAAAAAAATGAGAACAAGTAAACTGATCAATGATAAAAAAATATGAAAACTATTATTTTTAAAACTCAAAAAGGTAGATCTATTATTATAAATAATAAATTTGCTATCCTAGCAAGTCTTGTTCTAGTTGCCTCTCTTTTTTTGAATTCTTGTAAAAAATCAAATGAGAATAGCAACGAAATGAAACCTCCAGCTGAAGCAGGTACCACAAATAAAGAATCCTCAGAGCAAAAAGCAATTTCTGTAGAACGGGCAAAGGTAAAAACAGTCGCCAATATGCAAGAAGCATTTAATGGTGAATCAAATGCAACCGCTCGATATGCTGCTTTTTCTAAAAAAGCGGAAGAAGAAGGATTTAAAGAAATTGCATTACTATTCAAAGCAGCATCTTTGGCTGAAAAAATACACGCTAACAATCACAAAGCGGTATTAGAAGAGATGGGAGTTGTAGTAAAAACACCAACTATTGACGTAAAGGTACAATCTACCAAAGAAAACTTAGAATTTGCCATAAAAGGAGAAGCTTATGAAGCAGCGACGATGTACCCCACATTTCTTAAAGAAGCAAATGCAGCGGGAAATCAATTGGCTTTAATGAGCTTGAATTATGCTTATAAAACCGAGAAAAAACATAAAGAATTTTATGTACTTGCATTGGCTGCACTAAACGGCAATAAAACAAACACTTTGGCTTCTACTTATTTTGTTTGCCCTACTTGTGGTAATACGTATGAAACAACAGCACCAAAACGCTGCGGAATTTCTATGACAAGTGGCGAGAAATTTATTAAAATCAATTCACTTTAAAACGTAGAAATAATGGATCAAGCACACATACATTTGCTCATTACTCATCTGCCTATATTTGGTTCGCTTTTGGGAACTTTAGTTTTAGGATATGGTATCTGGAAAAAAAGCAATACAACGAAAACGGCAGCACATTATATCTTTATTATTTCTGCTTTAGGGGCTGTCATTGCCTACATAACAGGAGAAGGTGCAGAAGAAACGGTAGAAAATATACGGGGTGTTTCAGAAAATATAATAGAACAGCACGCTGATTTTGCAGCGTATGCACTTACAGCATTTATCTCTGTAGGAGTTGCATCGCTCATTACAATATATCTTGAATTTATTAAAAATTCGTTGGCAAAATCATTAACATTGGTAACTCTTTTTTTAGCAATAATCAGTTTTGCTTTAGTGGCTCGAACTGGCTATCTTGGAGGTCAAATAAGACATACCGAAATTTCATCAAGCACCACTATTCAAAACGGTAATGAAAAGAACAATGAACAAGGTGAAAAACAAGATGATGACTAAAAATACATTATTTATCGCAAGGAAATCTATTTAAATATCAGAGCGATTCAAAAAGAATCGTTCTTTTTTTATTAAAATTGATCAACATTATCTCCACTCTTTATTTTGTAATTATATTTACCAATCACAACAATCCGAAAAACTCAAAAAATGATAACAATCGACAACTATTTAGATAATCATTACATTCACCGAAGCAATTGGCTGCGAGCAGCTGTTTTGGGAGCAAATGACGGAATAATCTCCATTTCCAGCCTTGCAATAGGTGTTGCAGCAGCAAGTTCCACAAGAGAGCCAATCCTTTTAGCCACAATTGCCGGTTTAGTTGCAGGAGCTTTGTCTATGGCAGCAGGAGAATACGTTTCGGTAAGTTCACAAACCGACACAGAAAAAGCTGATATTGAAAGAGAAATTATAGAGCTAAAAGAAATGCCCGAACAAGAATTGCAAATATTGGCTCAAATTTATGAAAAGCGAGGTCTTAAAAAAGAAACCGCATTGCAAGTAGCAATAGAACTTACAGAAAAAGATGCATTAGCAGCACACATTAGAGATGAATTGGGCATTAATGAAATCAGCCAGGCAAATCCTATTCAGGCTGCGTTAGCATCGGGTGCAGCTTTTACAGTGGGCGGTGTTTTGCCGCTTTTGATCATACTTTTTGCTCCTGTAAAGGGAATGGAATATTGGCTTTATGGTTCTACCATAATTTTCCTTGTTATTTTAGGGACAATGGCAGCAAAAACAGGTGGTTCTAATATTCCAAAAGCTATTTTAAGAATTACCATTTGGGGAACTATTGCAATGGTTTTATCAGCTTTAGTGGGTTATATCTTTGGTGTTAAAGTATAATTAAAAATTAATAGTCAAGTTTAATTAACAAGATTAAAGAATGATAAAAACTGAAAAGCAAGGTTTATTGCAATTGCTGAAAATTTCATCTCCGTTTATTGTAATCACTACAATTTATACAATATTGGTACTTGGACTTGAAGAATATTTTGGTGATCATATTTATAAAATATCAGGACAAATCGGTTCTGTATTTGGACTTGCGGTTGCATTTTTCTTGGGTTTTAGAATGAATTCTGCCTACGACAGATGGTGGGAAGCAAGAAAAATATTTGGTGAACTTACAAACAATACAAGAAGTTTTGTAACAAAAATATATGCTTACTATGGAAATAAAGAGAATTTCAAGGGATCTGGGGAATCAGATGTAAAAATAGAAGCTCAAAAATTAATAGAGTTGAGTATTTTATACATTCGCCAGCTTAAAAATGAAATGCATAACAACTTTAAGCCAAAATTTAATGAAGAAGAAACACAACTATTAAAACGCTTTAAAGTAAATAGCAGCAATAAAATTTCAAATGAAATTTTATTAGCACTCGCAGAAAGCTTTGAAACAGATTTTGCATCAAAAGCTAATTTTGAAAAAAATGACTTAATGCAGCATATTAATCGTTTCTACGACATTCAAGGTAAAGCAGAAAGAATAAAGAATACTCCTTTTTTAATGATTTACAGTGCTTTTACAAAAATTATTGTGAGTTTCTACGTCATTCTTATTCCATTATTTATTGGCGATATCGATTTGGGCGGAGAAGAAAGCCGTTTTGAGTTATTAGCAATTCCAATTATGGTTATCATTAGTTCTTCTTTTTTAACCATCAATAAATTGGCAAATTTATTCGGAGAACCATTTTCTGAAAATAAAACATCTGTAACAATTAATGAAATCTGTATTACGATTGAACAAAATTGTAACGAAGTAAAAAATAAACTTTTATAAATTTTTTCAATTAAGTTTATTTTAGATTAAAAACGGAATTAAATGTCCGTTTTCAGTCAGAATACTCAAAATCAGCACTCTTTTGTCATTCCGTAGGAGTCTAAACGGTTTTATTTCAGTGTGTTTAAATTCTTTCAGAATGACAAAAATAATACTTAGACTAAATTCTTATTGATTTTTGACATTCAAAAAACGGATATCTATAGTAAGAGGCAGTCTACGAAAAAGTAAAATTTCGTACGTTAATGATAAGATCTATTAATATTTGCAATTTAAATAGATTGACTAAATGATTAAAACTTTTCTTAACAATCTAAACTTCTCTTTTTTTAAGCTTATTACGATCTTCTCAGACATAGTCTAAGGTAAATTGAATATGCTTACCATCTTAATGGAGAAAGATGCTTAAGTAATTCTTATAAAGCTCTTGCCGAGGCATTATTAGCTTCCCCCTTATTAAGTTCCGAAGTAACTCTCCATCTAAGTTCCGTACTCATTCTCCAGTCGAGCATAAGATTCTTTCAATTTTATCCAATTCCCATAATGCTACAACAAGTCCGTTTTTGCCTTGGATAACTTCCAATCTTTTTGGCAATCAGTGAAGCTGTAACAGTTTCATTTTTTATAGAAGCTGCAAACCTTCATATTTAGGCCTAGTTTTCAATAATCTTTTTGCTTTTGATTGTTCCTCCTATATGTTCTGATAACGCAAAATACCCCGTAGATACTAAAATAATAAATAGCTTCTTATCATTCAAATCTCTGATTTTTTGGGCAAATTTGAACCCCACTAACTACATCCAAAGCAAGTACCTGATCGGTAAACTCCGAAGTATCAGTATAATATTCTTCTACTGTAAATGAGAGTTATGATAGAGAAGCCCATCTAAAAACATAGGTTGCATCTCTTACTGCTACGTTGATAGCCCTTGTATTAAATCAGTGAAAGAACAAAAGCAGGCTTGGACGAAGCACGGAAAAGAGGTAAGAAAATAGGTGGCAGGAAAGCATTAAGTAAGGAAGCAGCAAAAAGCTATTATTGCAGAAAGTTATTATATGAGGGGGATAAAAAGCTTCAACGAAATTGCCACTGACTTGAAGATTTCGAAAATGACATTGTATAAGTATTCTAGAGAATGAAATGTAGAAAGTACAGCTTACAATTGGAAGTAATTTATTTGATCTATAAAAAACGAATTATTTAATAGATTATAGCCTAAGCGAGTTATATTTTCCGTTTCGTCGACTGACCCCTGACTTGATCGTTTTTACTGGATAAAGTTAAAAAACTTTTAAAGTAATTTTCCTAAAAGTGTTGAAACTTATTAAAAGTTAACACTCTAATCGATGATTTCATTCTTTAAAATTCCCCACAAATTTGCAAGTAATTATAAACGATTGCCGGAAAGTTTAGCGCTGTTCAACTGCCAAAAGATTCCCTAAAGCGCCACACAGTTAAAATAATTCCTAAGCTCAGTCATCTTTGTCCCATAGTTCCGCAAAGTGCGGCACACCATAACAAATTGATGTGTTTCAATTATGAGAAAACAAAGAAAAAAATTACTGCTATTAGGTCTAAGCTTTTTAGCAGTAACAGGTGCCTTTGCCCAAGGCAATGGTACCGCAGGAATCAATGAGGCGACCCAGATGGTCACTTCTTATTTTGAACCGGCAACCCAACTCATTTATGCCATTGGGGCGGTCGTCGGACTGATAGGCGGAGTGAAAGTTTACAACAAGTTCAGCAGTGGTGACCCCGACACCAGCAAGACCGCTGCCAGCTGGTTCGGCGCGTGTATATTTCTGATTGTAGCTGCAACGATCCTCCGTTCATTCTTCCTTTAAATTTTGTTACTATGAATACCTATCATATCAACAAAGGCATCGGAAGGACGGTAGAGTTCAAAGGGCTAAAAGCCCAATACCTGTTCATTTTTGCAGGAGGATTATTGGGGATACTCGTATGCGTGATGGTCATGTACATGGCTGGCGTCAATACCTATCTCTGCCTTACGATTGGCGGAGCAAGTAGTGCTATTCTCATCTGGCAGACCTTCTCACTCAACGGAAAATACGGCGAGCACGGACTGATGAAATTGGGAGCACAAAAAAAGCATCCCAAGTATATCATCAGTCGAAAATGCATCTACCGCTACCTGAAAAGCAACCGTCAAAAAACTTCAGCATGAGAAATACCTCCAAAGCCGCAACGCTGGAGAGTAAATTTCCACTGCTTGCGATAGAGAACGACTGCATTATTTCAAAAGATGCGGATGTCACGGTTTGTTTCAAGGTCAGGCTACCTGAACTCTTTACGGTGGCATCTGTGGAATATGAAGCGATCCATTCAGCCTGGTTCAAGGCCATCAAGATCATGCCTGATTTTACGGTCGTCCACAAACAGGACTGGTTTATCAAAGAAAACTATAGCCCGGATCTGTCCAGAGAAAACCAGAGCTTTCTTTCAAAATCTTTTGAAAGACATTTCAATGAGAGACCATTCTTAAACCACTATTGCTATCTGTTCATTACGAAAACCAGTAAGGAGAGAATGCGGATGCAGAGCAACTTTTCCTCGCTGTGCAAAGGCAAACTGATCCCAAAGGAGATCAAAGACAAAGAGGTAATCAGTCGCTTTATGGAAGCTGTCGACCAGTTTGAAAGGATCATGAATGACAGCGGTTATATTCATCTGGAAAGAATGACCGAAGATGAGATCTCAGGAACCGAAAGCCAGTCAGGAATATTGGAGCAGTACCTGACCCTGTCGAGAGAAACCAATCCTTCTTTGCAGGATATCAAACTCGGATCAGAAGAAATGCGCATCGGCAACAACCGGATCAGTATGCATACTTTATCCGATACCGATGACCTGCCCGGGACGGTCTCATCACATAGTCGATATGAAAAGTTAAGTACCGACAGGAGTGGCTGCCTATTGTCTTTCGCATCTCCGGTAGGACTTTTATTAAGCTGCAATCACATTTATAACCAATATCTGTTCATTGACAACAGCGATGAAAACCTGAACAAATTCGAAAAGTCTGCCAGAAACATGCATTCATTGGCAAGATACAGCAGGGCGAATCAGATCAACAAGGAATGGATAGAGAAATACCTCAATGAAGCTCATTCATATGGTCTCCAATCCATCCGGGCACATTTCAACGTGATGTCTTGGTCTGATAATCCTTCAGAATTGAAACAACTGAAAAATGACACCGGAAGTGCATTGGCACTGATGGAATGCAAGCCCCGTCACAATACGACAGACACGGCAACCTTGTACTGGGCAGGTATTCCCGGAAACGCTGGTGATTTCCCAAGCGAAGAAAGCTTTTACACGTTCATTGAACCAGCCTTGTGCTTTTTCACCGAAGAAACCAATTATCAGGATTCACCCTCACCGTTCGGGATCAAGATGGCTGACCGTCTGACAGGAAAGCCTATTCATCTGGATATATCAGACCTACCCATGAAGCAGGGCATTATTACCAACCGGAACAAGTTTATTTTGGGACCTTCAGGAAGCGGTAAATCCTTTTTCACCAACCATATGGTCAGACAGTATTATGAACAAGGAGCTCACGTATTACTGGTCGATACCGGAAATTCTTACCAAGGCTTGTGCGAGCTGATCAAGGGCAAGACAAAAGGGGAGGACGGCGTATATTTTACCTATACAGAAGACAATCCGATTGCTTTCAATCCATTCTATACCGATGACGGCGTTTTTGATATTGAAAAAAGAGAAAGCATCAAAACCTTGATCCTCACACTATGGAAAAGGGATGATGAACCACCCACCCGTTCAGAAGAGGTTGCTTTGTCCAATGCTGTTAGCGGATACATTGAACAGATCAGGAGCAAAAATTCCCATCCCTCATTCAATGGATTCTACGAGTATGTGAAAGATGACTACCAGAAAGTTCTGGAACAAAAGAAGGTCAGGGAAAAGGACTTTGATATCGCCAACTTTCTCAACGTGTTGGAGCCTTATTACAAAGGCGGTGAATACGATTACCTGTTGAATTCAGAAAAACAACTTGATCTCTTGTCCAAGCGATTCATCGTTTTTGAGATCGATGCGATCAAAGACCACAAGATCCTGTTCCCGATCGTGACCATCATCATTATGGAGGTCTTCATCAACAAGATGCGAAGGCTCAAGGGGATCAGAAAACTCATCCTCATTGAAGAAGCCTGGAAAGCGATTGCCAAAGAAGGGATGGCGGAGTACATCAAATACCTTTTCAAAACGGTCAGGAAATTTTTCGGAGAAGCCATTGTGGTGACCCAGGAAGTGGATGACATCATCCAGTCACCGATCGTCAAGGAGAGTATTATCAATAATTCAGACTGCAAGATCCTATTGGATCAGCGCAAGTATATGAACAAGTTCGATGATATCCAGGCAATGTTGGGATTGACTGACAAAGAAAAATCTCAGGTACTCTCTATCAATATGAACAACGATCCGAAAAGACTCTACAAGGAAGTCTGGATCGGACTGGGCGGAACTCATTCTGCGGTGTATGCTACGGAGGTTTCCACCGAAGAATATCTGGTGCGCCCATAAGGGCATATAGTGAATGTGGTTTGGCAACCACTGGGCAAGTGTTTATAACGCCCATCAACAGCCGACTTATCCGAACGGGAAACCCGACGGGGAGTGTAGCATGTCGGAAAAGCCATAAGTCAACTAATTGTCGTGTTGCGACTGAATGGCGAGTTGAAAAGTTAGATATAAGGATGAAGTCTTGATTGATTGAACGACAGTCCGAACGGTCAGTTCTTAGGCAGTGACGGAAGACAGTTACCAACGTCACTTTGTGGTAATATCCTAATGACAGGTAGTAGTGATAGCATAAACAGACCACAACGTAACTGCAATAAGCAGAAAAGGGCGAACATCGCATCCGACAATCTAACGTGCCAATAGTTGCTATATGTCTAAATGGGGATTGCCTAAGTCGGAATGCCACAGGCGTGGCTATGGAAAAAGCTCCTGAATATCCGATACGGCAACGGAGTCTCCGTAGTAGTCCGAGCAGGGGAAAGCCCTGTACATGGCGAAGGGAGACAGTCAATTTAGTTTAATACGATTAACGGAAAATGTGAGAGACATTATGAGAAATCCAGAAAAAGTATTGAACAGTCTAATAAGGCACAGCGGAAACACGGACTATAAGTTCGAAAGGCTATACAAGGTTCTGTTCAATGAAGAGATGTACTTTATCGCCTATCAGAAAATCTACAGTAAAGTAGGCAATATGACGGCAGGAGTTGATGGAAAGACCATCGACGGAATGAGTATATCCCGCATTGAAAGGCTGATTGCATCGTTGCGAAACGAGACCTATCAGCCAAACCCATCCAAGAGGACATACATTCCGAAAAAGAACGGGAAGAAACGTCCGCTTGGTATACCATCTTTTGATGACAAATTAGTGCAGGAGGTTATCAGAATGATATTGGAAGCAATTTATGAGGGTAGCTTTGAGCATACTTCACATGGGTTCCGACCCAATAGAAGCTGTCACACAGCCCTATTAAGCGTCCAACAGTCATTCACTGCTGTACGGTGGTTCATCGAGGGCGATATAAAAGGCTTCTTCGACAATATCAATCACGAAATATTGATTGGTATCCTAAAGGAGCGTATCGCTGACGACAGGTTCATTCGGTTGATACGAAAGTTCCTCAATGCAGGGTATATTGAAGATTGGGTGTACCACAAAACATACAGTGGCACACCGCAAGGTGGGATTGTAAGCCCCATCCTTGCCAACATTTACCTTGATAAACTCGATAAATATGTCAAGGATTATATCAAGGACTTCGATAAGGGTAAAAGAACTACGGCAACACGCCAGTACAGGCTACACGAACAGAGACGATACCGCTTGGCCAAGAAACTCAAATGTGAGACAGACGAAACTGTCAGAGAGCAGATGATTAAGGACATCAAAGAGTTGAGACAGGAAAGAAACAAATATCCAGCTTATGACAAGATGGATGGCAGTTTCAGAAAGTTAAAATACGTTAGGTATGCGGACGATTTTCTTATCGGGGTCATAGGTAGCAAAGAAGACTGCAAAAAGATAAAGGAAGACATCAAGGTTTACCTTGATGAAAAACTGAAACTTGAACTGTCTGATGAAAAAACCTTGGTGACTAATGCTAAGAAACCAGCCAAATTCTTAGGCTTTGATGTCTCCGTGCGAAACTCCGATGAATCCAAGAGAGATAAGCACGGTAGAACCGTAAGATGTTTCGGAGATAAGATTGTACTCCGTGTCACAGTAGACGTGATGAAGAAAAAGCTACTGAGCTATAATGCCATGAAACTGGTAAATAAAAAAGGCACAGAAGTTTGGAAACCACGCTCACGCTATTACATGAAAGACTTGGATGACTTAGAAATCATCAGTCAGTACAACGCTGAAATACGGGGCTTTTACAATTATTACTCAATTGCCAACAACAGCTCGTTTGTCCAGTCATTTTCTTACATCTTGGAGTACAGTATGTACAAAACGTATGCACTGAAATACCAAACTTCAATCAGTCAGGAAAAGACTAAAAGATGTATCAACGGAGTATTTTCCATTCCCTACAAAAACAGGAAAGGAGATATAATGTACAGACGCTTTTACAAAGAGGGTTTCAAACGCCAAAAAGCTGCCCGTGGTGCTTACGTGGATAGTTTACCTGTCACAGTTACCATTACAGGAGGAAGAAACAGCCTTATAACAAGGTTGCAAAACCAGAAATGCGAATTATGCGGTGCCAACGAGAAATTGGAAATGCACCATATACGCAAATTGAAAGACCTGAAAGGTAAGCAAGACTGGGAAAAACGAATGAGTGCAAGGAGAAGAAAAACCTTGGCATTATGCTCAAAATGCCACGATAAGATACACGCAGGCAAGTTAGACTGAATAAATTGATGGAGAGCCGTATACCTGGAGACAGGTACGTACGGTTCGGGGGAGAGTTCTTGGAAACCTACCATAGTCAATATGGCAAGGCGCCGGGTTCTTATCCTACGCTTACACTACTGAGGAAACAGAAAAGATGGAGGTGATGAATCTCGCCTCTGAACTTGATGGTAATGTAGAACATGCCATCAAGAGGATCTCCCTTAGGAAGATCAAACCTAACAAAGACAATTAATTCAATCATTTAAAATTTAAGAACAATGAAAAATTTGATTATTAAAACAGCAATGGTAGCCATTTTCGCAACCGCAACTTACGCAAAAGCACAATTCGTAGTGACCGATCCGGCTAACCTCGCATCAGGAATTCTGAACTCCGCCAATGAAATTGTGCAGACCTCATCAACCGTTTCCAATGTCGTCAAGAACTTCAACGAAGTTAAGAAAGTATATGAGCAGGGTAAGGAATATTATGATAAGTTGAAAGCCATCAATAATCTGGTCAAAGATGCCCGAAAAGTTCAGCAGACCGTTCTGATGGTAGGAGACGTATCAGAAATATACGTCACCAATTTCAGCAAGATGCTCAATGATCCCAACTTCAATGCCCAGGAGCTGACGGCGATCGCAAACGGCTACTCAGCATTACTGACCGAAAGTACAGAACTGCTGAAAGAGCTAAAAGAGATCATTACGGCAAATGGCCTTTCGCTCAATGATAAAGAAAGAATGGATGTGATCGACCGAGTGTACAAAGAGGTCAAAGAGTACCATAATCTTGTAAGATACTACACAAATAAGAATATTTCTGTCAGCTATCTGAGAGCAAAAAAACAGAACAATACCCAAAGGGTATTGGATCTTTACGGTACATCAAATCAAAAATACTGGTAAGATGGAACCTAGCAATTTACACGAAGTCCTTCGTTCGGTCTATGATGAGATGATGCCATTGTGTGCCGATATGGCCGCGGTCGCAAAGGGCGTGGCTGGCCTGGGCGCCTTGTTCTATGTGGCCATCAAGGTATGGCAGTCACTCAGCCGTGCCGAACCGATCGACCTGTTTCCAATGCTAAGACCATTTGCCATCGGCATCTGCATTATGTTCTTTTCAACATTGGTACTGGGAAGTATTAACGGTGTTTTAAGCCCGATCGTTCAGGGTAGCCATTCAATGTTGGAGAATCAGGTGTTGGATCTGAACGAATTGCAGCAAAAAAAAGATCTTCTCGAACGAGAGGCCATGCTCAGGAATCCCGAAATGGCGTATCTGATCTCGGATGAGGAATTTGACAAAAAGCTTGACGAGCTAGGCTGGTCGCCATCTGATCTGGTCACGATGTCAGGAATGTACATTGAGAGAGAAATGTTTGATATTAAGAAGCAGATCAGGGACGGTTTTCGAGAGTTCTTAGAAATCCTCTTCCAGTCCGCAGCGTTGGTGATTGATACAATCCGGACCTTTTTCCTCATTGTACTTTCTATTTTGGGACCCATTGCATTTGCCATCTCTGTATGGGATGGTTTTCAGACCACACTGACGCAATGGCTGACGCGATATATCAGTGTTTATCTATGGTTGCCGGTTGCTGATATTTTCAGTGCCATACTGGCCAAAATTCAAACACTCATCATTGAGAAAGATATTGAAATGCTGGCAGACCCGAACTTCATTCCTGATACTTCTAATACCGTCTACATCATCTATATGGTCATCGGTGTTGTCGGATATTTTACGGTGCCAACTGTCACAGGATGGATCATTCAGGCAGGTGGTGCCGGAAACTTTATGCGCAATGTCAACCAGACCGCTACAAAATCAGGCAACATTGCAGGAGCGGCAGCGGGTTCGGCAACAGGGAATATTTCAGGCAGACTATTAAAATAAAAATACGATCCAATGGAATTTAAAACTTTAAGAAATATAGAGAGCAGCTTCAAGCAGATCCGCTTATTCACCTTTGTTTTTGCGGTACTCTGCTTTGCAGTAGTGGGCGTTGTTGTTATCAAGTCCTACCAATTTGCTGAAGAGCAACGTCAGAAGATCTATGTATTGGATAACGGCAAGTCGCTGATGGTAGCACTCTCGCAGGATATGTCGATCAACAGACCCGTTGAAGCGAGAGAGCATGTAAGACGATTCCATGAATTGTTCTTCACTGTTGCACCGGATAAAAATGCCATTGAAAGCAATGTCAAAAGAGCTTTCAATCTGGCAGACCAGTCTGCATTCGATTATTATAAAGACCTTCAGGAGAAGGGCTATTATAATAGGATCATCTCAGGGAACATCCAGCAGAGGGTCGAGGTTGACAGTGTGGTGGCTGATTTTAACAATTATCCATATTCGGTCAAGACGTATGCAAGACAGTTCATTATCAGGTCCAGTAATCTGACGATACGAAGTCTAATCACCAACTGTTCATTAGTGAACTCCGTGCGGTCAGACAGCAATCCCCAGGGATTTACCATTGAAAAATTCAATGTCGTTGAAAACAAAGATGTTGAAACTGTTGAACGTTAACAATAAGAACAATGAAAAAAATAAGAGATATAATAGAACGCCATGTCTTAAAGGCAGATCAAAAATGGAAAGCGCTACCCACGGTGCAGCAGCGGTTAATGACTAAGCTTTTTTTTGGATGTTATGTCGTTCTTACAGTTGCTGTGCTGGTAAGCATAGCCATTTCGACTGGAAATAAGAATAACACCATCTCGATCAGTCACATCACCACCTTTTCAGACCGCGTTGATGTGGGAAATACTGCAAATGATAACCGCACGAATGCCCCGATTAAAAGATAAACTTATGAAAGATTCAAATACAATTAAGATCACTGAAGGTGATTCACCGCAATCTGAGCAAGAACCAAAAAACTTTCAGAATTCACAGTGGGAGCGACTAAAGAAGCCGGTCATTTATTTTTTGATGGCAGCGGTTTGTGCAGGTTGTTTTTACCTCATTTTTAAGCCTAAGGAGAATACAATTGTTGATGATTCCGGTTTTAATGCGGGTATCCCGCAGGCCAAAGATGATCAGCTGCAATCTGATAAACAAAAAGCGTATGAACAGCAGCTCCTCGAGCAAAAAGATGAAGCGAAAAGAAATGCGATCACCACTTTATCGGATTACTGGTCTGACGAAAACAATAAAGGCAGTAATCCCGACGGAAATCCACTGACAGGCAGTTCGGACGGCCTTCCACCGTCTGATCAGAATGCTGTCAAAAGTTATCGCAATGCGCAGCAAACATTGAGTTCCTTCTACAGTCGTGACGATCGTGAAGTAAATAACCTCAGAAATGAAATCTCCAGATTAAAGAATGAGGCTCTTCAGAACAATGCTGTCCCTGCAGGTATGGGCGTCAATGACCAGCTGGAACTGATGGAGAAATCCTACCAGATGGCTGCCAAGTATCTCCCTGTCAATAATAAGGAGGAGGGATCAGTATCTGGAACAGATGATGTGAAACCATCTACTCAAAAGGATCCGCTTTTCACAGCAGCAAAACCAGTCCGTCAAAATGTTGTCTCATCCTTGTACAGGGAACCGTCAGACAGTGCATTTATAACAAGTTTGAATGATCGTTTTTTTGGATCTGGCCATGATATTAAGGATGACAGGCAAGTCGGTAATGCGATTAAAGGCACTATACAGGAAACAAAGACAGTGACTTCTGAAAGTACTTTATCCATAAGACTTGTGGAAAATATGCGCCTCGGCCGCAAGGAGATTCTCGCCGGAATCTCACTTAAAGCTACAGGAAAGTTTCAAGGTGGGAGACTGCAGCTTATCATTTCATCCATCGAATATCAGGGCAGTATCTACCCAGTAGAAATCAATGTTTATGACAATGATGGTCAGCCAGGTTTGTATGTTCCATATTCACCGGAACAAAATGCCGTAACCGACATTGTGGGCAGTATGGGGCAAACTTCGGGCACCAACATTATGATGACCCAATCAGCAGGTCAACAGATCGCTGCAGACATGAGCAGGGGCGTGTTGCAAGGCTTGTCGGGCTATTTCCAAAAACGAGTCAGACAGCCCAAAGTCACTGTAAAGTCTGGTCACCAGGTATTTCTGATATCTAAAAAATAACAACAAAAATTAAAGAAAAATGAACAAAAATAAAAGTCATTATCTCTTGATAATTCTGTTTCTGCTCTTTGCGAGCAGATCGTCCGCTCAGGATTCTATATCAAGTCATCTGCCATTGGAAGAGGCAAAATTAAAATCCTTCAAAATGCAGGTCACGTACAACAAGACTTCCCATCTGCTGTTTCCTTCACGAATCCGCTACGTTGACCTCGGAAGTGATCTGTTGATCGCCAGTAAGGCTGATCCTATCGGAAATGTTCTTCGTGTCAAATCTGCCGTCAGGGATTTTGAAGAAGAAACGAATTTTTCGGTAATCACAGAGGATGGGAAGTTTTACAACTTTGATGTCTATTACAGTTCTTTTCCGGACGTGCTCAGTTATGATTTGTTAAAGCAGCAAAGAAGCATGGAACAACAATATTCTACGGATGTTTTGTTTGAAGACCTCAAGGGAAGTTCGTCTTCCCTAACAGAACTGATCATGGAAAATCTGTATGAAAAAAGCCATAGAACGATCAAACACATTGCTTCTAAGAGCTTTGGAATTCAGTTCTCAGTGAGAGCACTCCATGTCAATGACAACAAATACTATTTTACTTTACAGCTTAACAACAGCAGTAATGTAGCCTATGAAATCGAATGGGTCACTTTCAAAATTGTCGACAAGAAGATTTTAAAAAGAACCGTTGTTCAGGACAAATTATTAGTGCCGATTCGGGTCAATATGCCGCTTACTTCAGCTTCTCACCATTCCGACCTGATGGGAATTTATTTATTGGATCAGTTTACGCTTTTGAAAGATCAGGTTTTAGAAATCGAAATTCTGGAAAAAAATGGTGGACGGCATCAGAAAGTAGAACTTGAAAATAAAGATCTCATCAATGCAAGATTGATTAGCGGTTTAACTATAAAATAGAGGTATGATGAAAAAGATATTTTTAATAATAATAGCACTGCTGATGAATATTATGACTTATGCTCAGCAAATGATCCTGAAGCAAAAGGGTTTAGAAGTGTCGTATTCCGTATTTCCGCAGTCTCCTGAGAAATACAATTATGCATTAAGTGCAGGTCTAATTTCCTATGCTAAAAACGGTAATTATCTTTTCGGATATGCGGAATACAACAGACAATATAGCGAATATACCCATTACGATATTCCGATTGATACGTTTTTGTTCAATGGAGGATATAGCCTTTATCTGTGGGGAGACCTGATGCGAAATGTCAATTTAAATCTAGGCATAGGCGGGCTCGCAGGTTATGAACAAATCAATAAGGGAAATGAAATGATCTATGATGGCTCTATTATTAATTCTACCGGGAATTTTATTTACGGTGCCAATGGTAAGCTGTCCTTGGAAAGCTACCTGACGGAACAACTGGTTTTTCTGGTCAATGGTCAATTGCGCTATTTGCAGAATAGTCAGCTTGGACAGCTTCACGCTTTGTTTGGTTTTGGACTGCGATTTAATTTTTAAAATGTTACAAAATGAAAAATGTCATCAAACGTAAATTATCAATATTGTTCAGGTATTCGTTGCTCATGTTTATCGTCAGTTTGCTAATGAATTCTTGTCAAGACAACGATCTGGAAATCCAGCAGGACTTCCCATTCGAGGTTGAAATATTGCCTGTTCCATCGAAAATAGTAGAGAAGGAAACCGTAGAAATTCGTATTTCGCTCCTCACTTCTTCCAATTTTGATGGAACCTCGTACCGAATCCGTTATTTTCAGTTTGAAGGCTCCGGTCAACTTCGCTATTACAACGATGAGCCCTACCTGCCTAATGACGAATATCCATTAAAGCAAAAGCAGTTCAGGCTTTACTACACCTCTCAAGCTTCGGAATCCCATCAGTTCAGTATTTGGATCAAAGATAGTTTTGGAAACGAACGGAAGGTTGATTTTGAATTTGACAATGCGTCGTAAAAAATAACGTTAACTTGTAGATGGCTTGGTGTAAAACCAAGCCGTTTTTTCATAACTAAAATCATAATGACATTCAGAGCAAAATCAGGTCAATAACAGACTGAATAAAGTTTCAGCCTCTTCATTTAGGAGATTGCAAATAAAAAATGAATTATCTGGGATCTAAAATAAGACTGTCAAGTTTTATCTACAATGTCATATCAAACTCTGTAGATCAGAAACTGTCTGATTGCAGTTTCTTCGATCTGTTCGCAGGAACAGGAGCAGTGGGGAATTGTTTTTATAATAAAGTTAAGAGTATTGGGTACAATGACCGTGAATATTACAGCTATGTTCTCAATTCCGCATTTTACAGTGAAGTAGGCGGGCGGCAATACCAGTTGGTACTTGACGAACTCAATCAATTAGAAGGGGTGGAAGGATTTATATTTCAGGAATACTCGGAATCAGGAACGGCAGGGAGATTATATTTCTCCGCAAACAATGGAAAGAAAATTGATGCGATGAGGCTGAACATTGAACAACTGTTTCAATGTTCTGAAATAAATGAGGACTTGTATATTTTGTTGATAGCGACACTTCTTGTCGCCGCAGATAAGATTGCTAACACTGCATCTGTTTATTGCGCTTACTTAAAAAAGTTGAAAAAAACAGCGACGTTTACTATTGAACTAAATCCCATTAAAAGGGCTGTGAGATTAATAGAATATAAAGTCCACAAAGATGATAGCAATATGCTGATTAAAAATATCAAAGGAGACATATTATATTTGGATCCGCCTTACAATGCTAGAGAATACGGATCATACTATCATTTGCTCAATACCATTTCAATTTATGATACCAAATTTAAACCCAAAGGCAAGACCGGAATAAGATCTTATGAAACATCTAGATTCTGCCTGAAAAAAGAAGCGGATAAAGCGCTTCTGGAAATACTCAATACTGCTGATTTTAAGCATATATTTCTTAGCTACAATAATGAGGGTTTCATTTCATCATCCCGAATAAAAGAGATGATGACGGGTTTGGGGTACTATCAATGCTCATCTATAAAATACCCAAGGTTTAAAAGTCATACAGATGATAGAAAGTCCTATACTGAGGAATCTTTACATCATTTAATGAAATATTAAATGGATATTCTAATCAGCAACTTTTTTGAATAGTGAAGATCTTTGTTTTGGAAATTCAAATGTGTTGCTTCGATTGGTTGAAAAAGATGTTTTCGCCCGCAGAAAGAAATAATCTTTTCTCCGTCTTTCAAGAAAGACATAAAAAACTTTCCGCAACTGTTTTGATAAAGAAGGACAAAGAAGGCGTATCAAAAGGGTTGTATCATTATTAATGCGAAAAGACGTTTCCGACCAGCGGAAGGAATTGTCTTTTCGCCGTGTTTGAAAATACACGACAATTCAAATATTGCCGTGTATTTTATTAATTACAGAATCCATTTATAAATGACCTTCGTCGGCAAATGATAAATGATCGGTTGATGTCAGAATGAAATGATCGAGTAATTTAAGGTTTAAAAATTCTGATGCGCTCTTAATGCTCTGCGTAATTTTCAGATCCTCGGCAGAAGGTTTTAAATTTCCGGAGGGGTGATTATGTGCCAGTATCACAGCTGAAGCGTTGCAAAGCAGTGCCGCCTGCATAATAATACGGACATCGACAACAGTGGAAGAAATTCCTGATTCAGAAATTTTTCTAATTCCCAAAACCTTGTGAGCCTGATTGAGATACAGCGCAAAAAAAGATTCTCTGTAATCCATTTCATCACGGTCAAAGTACTCGCGGAATACCTCAACGGCATCTCTTGAACTACCGACCAATTTCTCAGAATTTCCTTTTCTGGAATAACTTAATTTTATCTCGTTGACAATATTGAATTTCATAGGTGTTGCTCTTGTACGGCAGAGACTTGAATTTCCCGTACTTAAATTTTAAAACTGATAGTTAATTCATAATTAAAGTTTCTGCGCCAGATCGGGCAAACTTGTCGCAAAGATCAAAAGCCTTTTGAGACTTCAACTGTGCGGTTCCTCCTAAGACTATGGATTGAAGTTTGGCTTCGTTATCCTTGTAATTTCTGACATTCTGAAAGTAACCTGTAACAGCATTGTAAGCACCAAACAAAGTTCCTTTCGTTGTCTCCATTTGTTGGCTTTCGCTGATCATCGCATAGGCAAATGCATCTTCAACGGTATTTTTAAATATGGTTGACAGATCATCAAAATTTCCTTTTTGTAAATGGTTCAGCATTACTTTATTAGGACACAGTGCCAATTGGATCAACTTTTTCATTTCATCATCACCGACCGTAATTTTTGCCCAATGGTTAAAGGTACTTTCTAATTCATTACTCAATTTATTCGCTAATCCCATGACTTTGTGGGCATCTTCCAAGCGTTGTTTTGCTCCTGCTGTATGTCTGATTCGTACCACATTGCTTATATTTTTTAGAGAAGCATTCAAGGTATTTTGACAGACAATGCGGACAGGGGTAAATGCGGCGGTGATGCTTCCGCTCCCATCGTGCGAGGTGGTAAGGAATATATATTTCTCTGTAATATCGTCACCGTTACCAACTCTTATGTAATCGGGTAATTTGGCGGTGATAAAAATGCGTTCACCATTTCCTAAAGCTCCTGCGGTCTCGTACAAGATTCCTTTTCCACCGCCTACAATAGCATCAAAAAATGAAAAGGCTTCACGGTTTTGTACGATATGGTAGTCTCTACCGACCACGCCTAAAACGGTGTTGTTATCGGTGCGGATATTAGCAAAATAGTTAGAAACTTCCAATTCTGAATCGATCATTTCTATTCCGTTGCTATTTTCTATAATGCCTGCACCTTTTGTAAATAGGGGAGACTTTTCTACCTCGTAGTCAAGTCCTGCAAATTTGATGGCTTCTTCACTTGTTGGGTATTCTTCTACGACCTGCCCCAAGTTGTGCCATGCTTTTTCCCTTACACTGAAAAATGAATATTTTCCTGTTCTGTTGTTGAAATTTAAATTATGTGCCATGATTTTGATATTTTGATTGTTAGAGAATTTTGGTTGATTGTTTTAAAATGGTAGGTCATCATCCTTGTCAGTGTCGTTGGATTTAGAATTGGAAATTTCCTTCCTATCTGTTTTGTTCGCCTTAGTAGAGATGTTTTCGGTTCTTTTACCACTACTGTGAACTTTGATCTGTGAGGTGTGGAAATTCAGACCTGCGTGAGGTTCTCCGTCTTTTCCCAACCATGCAGAGGTGTAGGCTCTTCCGCTTAACTCTACCAAAGTGCCTTTTGTTAAAAGATCGGCCACTTTTGGAGAGATCCAATAGGCGCACTCAAAATAGGTGGTCTGTTCGATCCGTTCGCCCTGTTTGTTGCGATAATTGTCATTCGTAGCAATTGAAAAATTAACTACCTGTTTTTCATTGGACAAGTTGCGCACTTCCGCATCCCTTGTCAGTCTTCCGATAATGTTCATAACCCTAGGTTTTTTAAGATTGTACATTTTGATCTGTTTTCAATCTTTTCTCCGACCCGTCCCCAAAAAGCCTTTCAGGCTTCGCTGAATATTTTTCAAAAGAAAAACCGGAAAAAAGAAAGCAGATAATCTTAGCGGACAAAGAGGGAAGCCAAAAGGAAACGGAATAATTGGAGGGTACCTTTAGGGAGGAAACCGTTTATGCCGTAGTCTTTTTGCTGGATTAAGAATTGGATGACCGATATACCTTAGCTGCCTTTTTACCGGTTGCTTGTAAAAAATTCAAGTACTTAAAAGTTATTTTCTTTCCCAAATGACTTATAGGCTGTTATAAACGAAATAATGTTAATTGTAATTATGCATCTATTATCATGATTTCTCATTTTCTAGGAATTTTTTAGCGAAAGTAATTCGCCTCCGGGTTTCCAAAAGTTCTTCATGCTCGTTTGGGATTTCAATGTTTGCCCCAAAGTTCTCATTCTAAGCTAAAAAGGCAAGGATATGAAATGATGGATATTAATGAAAAAATCATTGATTCCGAAACAAGATATGTGTTATTCGAAAGAGAGGCTTTAAAATCTAAATAAGCAAATCGTAGAAAGGCTAGGAAGGTTTTTTTGTCGATTATTATAATATATTAGGAAGTTTATTTGATCTCCAAAAAGAGAATTTCTTAAGAAATAACTGGAACTTTCGGAAAATACTAGACACTGTCTCGTAATTCTGTATTGGCGATGTTGTATTCCTACTGTATTCGTGTGATGAAAAATTAAGATGAGTATGAGAGAATTTCTATGAAATAGAGGCAGCTCAAAACAGTTTGAGGATTGAGAACTTGCCGGCAATTTAACGTGGCAAATACTCGCGATAACGCATTTCAAACAGTGCCAAGTTGTATGATAATATACAAATATCTAAATTTGCGGCTATGGAGGGAGACGCTCAATTACCGAAATTACGATTGTCTGATTTTAGTCCTATGGAACAAAAGCAGGCGATTCTGGCTGCAATTGTCGCATCTACGGATGATGCAATTATTAGTAAAACACTTGATGGAATTATTAGCAGTTGGAATCCTGCTGCCATAAAGATGTTTGGTTATACAGAAGATGAAGCAATTGGTAAACATATTTCCCTAATTATTCCTGATGATCGATTAGATGAAGAAGCTTTTATTATCAGCCAGATAAAAGCGGGAGAAAAAGTCGAACATTTTGAAACTGTCAGAATGGCGAAGGATGGCAAATTTATTTCCTTGTCACTGACTATATCTCCAATTCTAGATGGAGACGGGAAGGTTATAGGTGCATCAAAAATTGCACGTGATATCTCGGAGCGCAAAAAAGCCCGTGAGAAACAGGCAATGCTTGCATCCATTGTTTCCGCCTCAGATGATGCAATCATTAGTAAAACGTTACAAGGAATTATTACCAGTTGGAATCCTGCTGCTATAAAGATGTTTGGTTATACAGAAGATGAAGCCATCGGTAAACATATTTCGCTCATTATTCCTGATGACAGGTTAGATGAAGAGACCTACATTATTGGAGAAGTTAGCAAAGGTATAAAAGTCGACCACTTTCAAACGATCCGTAAAACGAAAGATGGGAAATTGGTGCCGCTCTCTTTAACGGTGTCCCCGGTTATCAATGAAAGTGGCAATATCATTGGGGCTTCTAAGATAGCTAGAGACATTAGTGCGGAGCAGGCGTCACAGCAGGAAACTGCTAGATTGTATGAGCATCTGAAAGTGCTGAATGCAAAAAAAGATGATTTTATAGCGCTTGCGAGCCATGAGCTCAAAACGCCTCTCACCAGCATGAGCGCTTATTTGCAAATTCTCGCAAGACTGGAACAGGATGTAAAAAATAAAACATTTGTAGATAAGTTGCAACATCAGTTAAAGAAACTTTCTTCACTTGTGGATGATCTTCTGGATGTTTCTAAGATTGAAGCAGGTAAGATGCGTTTCGAAAAAGAGGATTTTGATCTTAAGGAGGTTATTGAAGAAGCTATCGATATGATTATCCACGCAAATCCTGGCTATAGTATAACTTTTGAGAATGCAAGTCCCAAATGTATCGTCAACGGCGATTCGCACCGAATTGAGCAGGTCGTAATAAATCTTATGACCAATGCCATACGTTATTCACCCAATAGCAATAGTTTAAAAATATATTTGATTGAAGCATCTAATGAAATAAAATTAGGTGTCGAAGATTATGGGATTGGCATTGCGCAAGAAAAATTGCAAAATATTTTTTCCAGATATTACCGTGTTGAAGGCAGCAACGGTAAAGTTTCAGGTTTGGGTATCGGTCTTTATATCTGCCATGAGATCGTAAGCAGACATAATGGAAGAATATGGGCAGACAGTACTCTGGGTAAAGGCAGTACATTTTGGTTCGCCTTACCTCGCTAATACAACCTCGGATAGGTATATCATTCCTTTGAATTATTTATACTTCCTGCCTGGCAATATTTAAAGAAGAATTAACAGAATATACGGCTATAATAAATCTGCAGCAATGCTTTTTAAACAAAACAATAACCATAAAACAACGCATTTTTTGATCTAGCAGAATAATTGTATCGATCGAAACTTCTATTTATTTTATGAATGCAAGTCCGCACTTCCACTGATTTTTAAGTTGGCAAAATGCTTAGCCTCTGTATATCTTTAAATAAATAATCTATAATCATAACTTCGACCCTCAAATCTAGACAGTAGCTTACCAATCTTAGCAATTTGGTTAGACGAGTCGATTGTAGAGGGCAACTTAGAATAGAGATCTAGTGAGTTCCAATTCATTTTTGTTAGACCAAGAATCTCTGTAGCGATTACATCTATATTCGATTCTCCGTAGTGTTTAGTAATTTTAACAGGCGCAGGAATGCTTCGGCCACCAAGATAAAATTTGTAATTTGGCTGTTTTACAGAAGGAACTATTCCATGTGTCCATAACAATGCCGTCTTTTTATTAGTGACAATGCAAGTACCTCTTGATATTGGAAACTTATCAATTTGAAGATTATTCTGATAAACACTCATCGCAAGAAATTTTGCGTCAGTATCATAATTAATTTCTATCAGATCAATCTTTTTGATACCAGCCTGATTAAGACTTGCCTTTATACCATTAATTTCATCTTCGGTAAATCGTGTGCGCTTATGAATAACTACCCTTTCAGGAAGTGAATCTAAAGACTCGTAAAAAAGTTCCCTAATTGATACTCCAAACTGAAATGCGTCTTTATAAGAAAGATAAGGGTTATTTTGTTTATCCAAAAAATAATTATCGATTTTTGAAAGTCTATATTTCAATCCCTGACCATTAGAATCATATATGTGACTGCAGCCGATTACAATTTCGTGTTTGTTTTTGATTTTTGAAACACTGTAACCTATGCCCGCATAAGCAGTTTTTCTTTCTTGATTATTTAAGATCCAAGGCGTTCTTAGTGATTTTACATAAAATGAAAGTGAAAGCCACCAATATATTTGACATTTCAGTTTGTCATCAAGCGTATCTTCTCTAATAAGTTGGGTTGATATTCCTTTTGATGCTGCAAAAGCCTTGATATAATCATGAAGATCAAAACTCTCTGTTTCATTTATATATGTTTCAAATGGCTGCCATTCTAAAGGTATGAATATTACAACTGTACTCGAACTTTGAATAGCAGAAATCTTTTGGATTCTGTCTGTTATAAGTCTGGCCAAAGCGATTGCGTTTTCATGAGTCTGCTTTGAGTTCTCCGCTACAAACTCAATGTTCATCCACATGGTGTTATCATTGGTTGCCGGAATATTAATGGGAATATTAAACGCCGATACAAACCCTGGATAATCTATCAGGTAGTCCGTATTAATGTTTTGTGTGGAATGTCGTGAATTAATGGCTGAAAGGAAGCTGAAAAATCTTTCTGAGTATTTACCTCCGCATACAACTGAAAGGTTAATTTCATTTGAATGAATAATTCCATTAAGGTTCACATCATACGGACGATTATTAATAAGTCCCCGCATTGGATGATAGTCCTTGAAATCATTGTCGCTAGAGGTATTTTTAAAGATCAACTGCGGTTCCAAGAATTGTACTCCTCGAAATTGAGTCTGCTTTCCATTATAATTCTGTGGAGCATATGAACGATATTTGTTGTCGATGACGTCGATTTCTCCATACGCTGTATTTGAGCTGATCTGAAATTCAAAACCTGTTCCTGAATTTGGTGGATATTCAAAAATCAGTTTTCTATTGTTAAATAATAGTCCGTTCCACAGTTGCAGTTCCTCGTCATATTTATGATTGTAAAGCTTTTCTAGAATGTTCTTACTGATCTGCTGTTTTAGAGATTTTGAAATTTCTTTGGTGGAGTTTAAATAAACTGTCGGTGCAATAGCTAAATAACCGAAGCCAGAGTTCTTGTCAAAATAGAGCGAGATGTAAATCGCTTTATGAACAGTTATGTCACCTTGTTGGCTGATGTGAGTCTTCATCCAAATTTTATCTCTGTAATTTGAGTTTACCTGCGTAGTAGAGCAGAAGAATTTTAAGATGGCATTTAGCATCAGGTTTTTAAAAACAGTGACGTTCTCTACATCTTGACGTGAAATCTGTTCCCTTTTAATATCAGTTTTAAGGTAAGCTCTAAATACAGAATTAATCTCACTTAATGTACCCAGTGCAAAAACTTTACCTTTAAATGGAACTGCTGAAATACTTGTGTTTTCTGTAATTTTTCTTAAGAAAGCCCACGGTCTTTCGTTTTTATAATCTATTTCAAATTGAAATACTTCCCGGGGAAACACAACAGGGTGAAGATTGCTTTTTATGTATTTATCGGTTTTGGTGAAATTTAGTTTGAAATCTGTATTTACCGTTTCCTGATCGTCAGATATTTCAAGGACTTTTTGAATTTTGTCAGAGATTTCCTTATTGTCTTCAAAAATTGTCTTAGTAAGGTGAATTAAGGTTTTGTCGAATCCATCTGTAGAAATGTAAAATGCTTCTCTGCCAGATTTTCTCACATGTTCGATAAGTTCTTGTACTTCAATATTCATATTGTCACCATGCCCGCACCAGTATAATCTGCCAGTGCCTCTTTTGGAGAATGCAGACTTCAAAGCATTCATTAGTGAGACATCACGGCCACTATATCCAGCGACAATAAGATTTTTATCCGAATGGTAGTTTGCAAGTTGTTCTTGGAAAATTTCGTGCTGTGAGTCAAGTTCATTATCAGTGTTTTTTAATGTTGAGTATTTATAGTCACCATGTAATGCGATACACATTAATTCCTTTGTACTTTGGTTTCTAAATATGCGTTCAGCATTATCAAGCGTGATTTCGATCGGTGTTAGATTATTTTGGTGTGCGGCTTTTACCATAAGACCGTCAAAATTCGTCGTCCACACTGACTTCACGATGCCTTGTCCTGCTAAGAAACATAATAGTTTATAACCAATATATGGTTGTTTGTTTTCAATGAGGCTAAAAAAATACTTTCTTCGATCTTCAGCAATAGGATAGGCCTTTTCTGCATAGTAAGAATACTCTTCCGAAGCATCAATCTTCGGAAAGCCTCCATGGTTATCGATCCATTTTTGTATACTTATCCGTACATTTTCATTCTTGTGATTTTTGTAGTATTCAGCTGCATTTATATTTTTTGAAATATAAATATCACGCTTCCACTCCCAAATGCAGTCGTACGCAGATTGTATGCCTGAGCTTATTGAAGCTCCAGCGCCAAGAAGAAAGGAGTGGGGGACATCAATATTTCTTTTAATTGATCGCAAGAATGCGTCATAATCTAAATGTAAATTTTCTTCAATTATCATGGGTTGTATAATCCTATTTTTTAGCGTGGCCTCTGCATTTTTATGTTGATAAATATAGTATAAAATTTTTACAGGTTTTAATATTTTTAATGACAGAAAATTTAAATATCATATAGTAGAAATAATTCTTTTAGTGTTCTAGACTAAGAACAAAAATTAAATTGTGTGTAAGGTTTCCCGTAAATATATCTGGATTTTTTAATTAGGGGTTGTGCTATTTATTATTTATTATGCCAATAACGGCAAAAAAACTTATATTTGCATCGTGAAAATTGTGTAATTTTTGCCGATGAAGGCTATCTAGAATCTTATGAAATATATATCAGTAGCAGAATTTTCCAAAAAATGGAACATACCTGAAAGAACTGTCAGGAATTACTGTGCGCATGGCAGGATTAACGGTTCGTTCTTAACTGGTAAAACCTATAATATTCCAGAGGATGCGCTTCCTCCTTCAAAAGAAAGTAAAAAGAAGTTTAGTAAAAATCCTTTGCTGAACAAACTGAAGGAAGAGAAAGAAATGAAGCTCAAGGGCGGCATTTATCACAGAACCCAGATCGATCTGACGTACAACTCAAATAGAATAGAAGGAAGTAGGCTAACATTAGATCAGACAAGATATATTTTTGAAACAAATACGGTCGGGGTTTCGAAGGAAAGTATCAATGTAGATGACATAATAGAAACTACAAATCACTTTAGAGCTATTGATCTCATAATTGATAAGGCTAAATCAAAATTAACTGAATCATTAATAAAAGAGCTTCATTTCTTACTAAAGTCCGGAACATCTGATAGTGCTAAAGACTGGTTTAATGTTGGGGAATACAAGAAATTGCCGAATGAAGTTGGAGGTAATGAAACTACAGCACCGGGCAAAGTAGCAACTAGAATGAAAGAGATTTTATCTGAATACAACGATATTGAAAATAAAACCATTGAGGACATTATTGCCTTTCACTATCAGTTCGAAATTATTCACCCTTTTCAAGACGGAAATGGTCGTGTTGGCAGATTGATTATGTTTAAAGAATGCTTAGCTAACAACGTTATTCCATTTATTATTGATGAAGAGCTAAAGCTATTTTATTACAGAGGATTACAGGAATGGGAAAATATTAGAGGTTATCTTCTTGATACCTGCCTAACTGCCCAAGATAACTACAATGCCATTCTGAAATATTTTGAAATTCAAGAGTAAAAGCACATCTAAGCCAAGTGTATCAATTAAATACATTAATTAATAGTTGTTGGATTAGCCGAATATTTTTATTTAAAAGATTTCGGTTATATGGAAAAGAACATTGAAATTAAAAATATAAGCACTGAAGAGATTATCAAAATTCTCAAAGAAGAGGAGGAAATTGAGTTAACTATTGAGGAAGCTGAACAAATTGTAGAATTTCTAAAAATGCTATTGACAGTCACAATAAGGGAGTTTTTAGATGAATAATATTTTAAGATTGTAGAGATGAAAAAAGCCGATTTATACATTCGTGTTTCAACCGATGAGCAGGCAGATAAAGGATATTCCCAAAGAGATCAGGAAGAAAGACTGAGACGATACTGTGAAAATAACAGTATCGTAGTTGGACAGGTCATTTATGAAGATTATTCAGCCAAAACCTTTAACAGGCCTGAATGGATCAAACTGCTAGATACACTTAAGAAAAAGAGCTCCAGAACCAACTTATTGTTGTTTACAAAATGGGATCGTTTTAGCAGAAACGCAGGTGATGCCTATCAAATGATCAATATGCTCAAAAAGCTCCACGTTGATCCGCAAGCCATTGAACAACCTTTGGATCTTTCAATTCCCGAGAATAAGATGATGTTGGCAATCTATCTTGCTGCACCGGAAGTTGAAAACGACAGACGTGCCCTGAATACCTACTATGGAATGCGTCGTGCAAGAAAAGAAGGAAGATTGATGGGAAGGGCGCCTTATGGATATGTCAATAAGATCACTGAGAATGGGAAGAAGTAGGTCACTCAAAAAGAACCGGAAGCTTCAAATATGAAATGGGCATTTAATGAGATGGCAAAAGGTGTTTATTCAGCCAGCCAGATCATGGATATGATGAATATGCGGGAAGGGAAAACTGTAAAAGTCAGTGCTTTTCTTGCCGGCTTAAGGAATACTGCATATTGCGGAAAAATTTATGTAGAACAATATAATGACGAGGAGGCTCATTTTGTTCCAAGTATTCATGAACCTTTGATCAGTGAGGAGTTATTCGAAAAAGTCCAAAATATAATGGATGGCAATGCAAACCTTGCAAGACCCAATGTAAAAATCTTGTCTGACGATAATCTTCCCCTGAGAGGATTTCTAGTCTGTCCGGAATGTGGTCATTTAATAACCGGTAGTGCATCTACAGGATACTCTAAGAAATATTATTACTACCATTGTCAGTCACCATGCGGATATCGTTATAAAGCAGAAATTATTAACAATAAATTCCTGGAATTACTACAAGCTTTAGAAATGAGGGAGTCCATTAAAAAATATT
Source organism: Chryseobacterium nakagawai (assembly GCF_900637665.1). NCBI lineage: Bacteria > Pseudomonadati > Bacteroidota > Flavobacteriia > Flavobacteriales > Weeksellaceae > Chryseobacterium > Chryseobacterium nakagawai. The sequence continues at coordinate 3,502,491 of NZ_LR134386.1, read as the reverse complement.
TGAGAAAGGTCTTGAAACAAAATTTTGAGAAGTTTATCGATAATCCTCAACATCAAAGAAAAAAGATATTAATGGAAATAGATGGATTGAATAACAGGTTAAAGTCGGCACGAAACAAATTACTGGAAGAGATCATTGATAATGAGGATTATTTGGAAATTAAAACTGATTGCAAGGACAAAATTGAAAAGTTAGAAAGCAACCTGACCAAAGTAAAAGATAAAAACAAAATAGATTTTCCGAAACTACTTGACCATGCATTATCGAACGTTGTAGATCTTGCTAAAGTCTTTAGTAGTGGGGATATCACATTGAAACGTCAAATAATTAGTTCGATATTCCCTGAAAAATTGGAATTTTTTGAAAATCATTATCGAACTATGCGACCTAACGTTTTGTTGTCCTATATCTATCAGATTAACAATGATTTACGAGCTAAAAAAAACCGGAAAAATAGTGAATTATCACCTCTTTCCGGTCTTGTACCCATAACCGAATAAATATCGAAATATTTGGTGGAAGATTTAGAAAGAATCACAGAATTATCAAGAATGAAATATTAAATATTTTTACATTTTTATATTACCTTGATCTACAAAATTTATTATCCTTGATTTTTTTATTTCCAATATCGTTGATTGCTATCTGTTTTAAAATTTTCGCTTTTGAGATTACTATCTTCATATAGAGTTTTAAAATCTTAACATTGATTACGAATATTATTTTTATGATTTCAAAAATTCCTCAATATCTACATATAGAAAATTGTATAAATTCGAAATTTATTCAAAATTGCAATTATAAATTAGCAAAATGAAAATCCTGATCATAGAAGACGAAACAGAGCTTGCAAAAAGTATTTCCGAATATCTTTCGGGAGAAAATTATGTCTGTGAATTTGCACCTACTTTCAGTGAAGCAATGGATAAGGTTGAAACTTTCCAGTATGACTGTATCTTATTAGATATTATGCTTCCAGACGGTAGTGGTCTGTCAATTTTAGAAGAATTAAAAAGACAGAATAAACAGGATGGGGTCATTATTATTTCGGCGAAGAATGCTCTGGATGATAAAATAAAAGGATTGAAGCTAGGGGCAGACGATTATCTTACAAAACCTTTTCATCTTTCAGAATTAATGGCAAGGATCTATTCAATTATAAGAAGAAAACAATTTAATAATTCGAATGTTGTAAAGCAGAATGAATTAGAGATCGATCTTTTAGCCAAAACTGTTACTATTAATAATCAAACGATTATCCTTACAAAAAAAGAATTTGACCTTCTTATTTACTTTATTGGAAACAAGAATAAAGTTATTTCTAAAAGCACCTTAGCAGAACATCTTTCCGGTGATTTTGCGGATATGCTGGATAACCACGACTTTGTCTATGCGCACGTCAAAAATCTTAAAAAGAAATTATATGAAGCTGGCTGTGATCATTATCTGAAAACAGTTTATGGAACGGGATATAGATGGGAAAATATGTAATTAATTATGAAGCCACTATTAAGTAAAACTACCAGACCGTTTTTAATTTTTGTTATGATTGTTCTGGTTTTCAGTATCCCAGTATATTATTTCGTAGTCGATGCAATATGGCAGGATGAACTTGACGAGCACAACGAGATCGTTGCAGAAAAAACAGGCTATGAATTTAACAAAATGAATGCTTCCATAGAAGAAATACAAAGCAGTATTACCTTGTGGAATCATATCCAACCAGGAACCAATATTGAAAAAATAACTTCCAATCATTTAAGGAAAGACTCACTTTTTACAGCTGAAAAATACAAACCTTTTTCTGCGGATCCGACGATCGAACGCTACAGATGTCTTAAAAAGGTCATTTATATAAAAAAACAACCTTATCTTTTTACCATAGAGACCAATATTGAGGAAACGGAAGGCACTGTAATGATCATTGGTCTCATTACATTTTTCTTTTTTCTTTTGATCGTGACAGGGTTGTTTATACTTAACAGGAGATTGTCCAAAACAATCTGGAAACCTTTTAGAAACACACTTGACAAACTGAAGAATTTTAATTTAAACACACAGACGCAGATTGAATTTGACAAGACAGACACTACAGAATTTGAAGAATTAAATCAGTCATTACGAAAATTAATTACTCATAACGTATCCGTTTATAAATCGCAGAAAGAGTTTACAGAAAACGCGTCTCACGAGTTGCAGACTCCGTTGGCCATCTTGAAAAATAAGCTTGATCTTTTGTTACAAGATGTAAACCTTACCGAAAGGCAATATGATATTGCAGAAGAAATGAACCGGGCTCTAACAAGAAGTTCAAGAATTAATAAGAACCTTTTGTTATTAGCAAAAATAGATAACAGCCAATTCGATAATTCTGAAATCATTAAGCTGGACGATCTATTGCACCAAAGTCTTGATGTCTTTAATGAACATTTTGAACAAAAGAATATTTCTGTTACAGAAAATATTTCTTCAGGCATTAAAGTAAATGGAAACAGCGGGCTGACTGAAGTTCTTATCAATAACCTAATTTTGAATGCTATCCGTCATACTTCACGTGACGGAGCAATATCGGTGAAGTTGACAAATTCAGTATTTGAAGTTGCCAATTCCGGAACTGAAAAATTAAATACAGATCTATTATTCAAAAGATTTTCGAAGCTTTCTGCTGACAATAGCGGAAGTGGTTTAGGACTAGCCATCATCAGTGAGATTTGCAAATTCCACCACTGGACAATCAATTATAAATTTGAAAATAATTTGCACATTTTTTCTGTAAAACTATAAAATTCAAAATTTCTTCAAAATTCAATTTTAGTTTTGCTGCATAATTCAATTTATGCAATCGTCCTTTTATTTCTATAGCCTAAAAGCTAAATTCCATAGAATAAGCCTTTTAAATTCAAATCATTGATATGAAAAATATTAATGACAGTTTTTTGAAAGGAAGAGCAAAAAGCCTTAAATACACATTTAACGGCGCATTTCTGTTGCTGAAAACAGAACATTCGATAATGACACAGTCTTTCATCGGGGTTATTTTCGTCGCTTTAGGCTTCTATTTTAAAATCACAAAAGTTGAGTGGATGTTTCAGATATTTGGCTTTGGACTTATTCTCACGGCAGAAAGCCTTAATACTGCAGTGGAAAAACTCTGCGATTTCGTTCATCCTGAATACCATAAAAAAATTGGTTTTATAAAAGACATTGCTTCCGGAGCGATGACATTTGCTGTGATCTCAGTTTTAATATTACTCACTCTTATCTATTATCCTTACTTATGAAAAAGTTATTCAATGGCAGATTTTCAACACTGTTTGGCGTTCTGAGTTTATATGTTTTTTTAGCATTTGTAATTAGGATAATACTACTGATCTGGTCTTTAAAAGATCTTGAGCTTAATTTCCTACATATTTTGCGGGCTTTTTTCACAGGGTTCGTTTTTGACCTGACGATGGGTTCCTTATTTTTGGCATTTTACGCCTTTTATCTTTTGATCTTTACGAAAAGATGGATTGGATCTTTGTTCGATAAAATCTTCACCTATTTTTATCTTAGCTTGATTTTCAATATTATTTATTTTAGCCTTTTGGCAGAAATACCTTTTTGGGATGAGTTTGGCGTGAGGTTCAATTTCATTGCTGTAGATTATCTTATTTACACTTATGAAGTTGTCGAAAATATCAATCAGTCTTATCCTTTACCTGTGATTGGAGTTGTTTTGGTAGGATTGATCGTCCTTACATTTGTTTTATTTAAAAAACTGAATATCTTCAAAAAGACTTTTTCTGATAAGAATTCTATCAGTAATCGTTTATTTTATTCACTTCCGGTTTTGGCAATTGCCATTATTTTAGGCTTGGTGATGAAAAACAAGCAGGCGGATTTCAGTAATAATTTGGTGGTAAATGAATTGGGGAAAAACGGTGCTTTTTCTTTTGTAACTGCCTTCAAATCAAACGAGCTTGATTATGAAACCTTCTACCCGAAACTTCCGGAAAAAGAAGCTTATTCAATAGTTAAGAAGAATCTTTTACAGGAAAATCAAAAATATACAACCGCAAAATATGATGATATATCAAGGCTTACCACAGGAAATAATGAACAAAAACCTAATATCATCCTTATTGCCATAGAAAGTTTCAGCGCAGATTTTCTGACAGAATTTGGCAATAAAGATCATCTTACGCCCAACTATGAAAAGTTGTCGAATGAAAGTATTTTCTTTACAAACCTGTATGCAACAGGAACAAGAACCGTTCGCGGGATGGAAGCTTTAACATTATCTGTTCCGCCAACACCGGGAAATAGCATCGTAAGAAGACCTAATAATCAGAATTTATTTTCCATTTCTACAATTGTAAAATCAAAAGATTATCAGCCCTATTTTATTTATGGGGGCGATGGTTATTTTGATAATATGAATACCTTTTTTGGTGGACAGGGATTTGATATTGTTGACAGAAACAGAGGTAATCCTTTAGCGGACGAGATTAAAACACAAAGATTTGCAATTCCTGATAACGAAGTGAAATTTGAAAATGCCTGGGGAATCTGTGATGAAGATCTTTATAATCAATCTATCAAATACGCTGATAAAAGCGCTAAAGCAAACAAACCGTTTTTTCAGTTTGTAATGACCACTTCCAACCACAAACCTTACACTTTCCCAGCAGGAAAGATCGACCTTCCGCAAGGTGATAGAAATGCTGCCGTGAAATATACAGATTATGCTTTAGGAAAGTTCATTGCGGATGCGAAGACAAAACCCTGGTTTAAAAATACCGTATTCGTTATAGTTGCAGACCATTGTGCAAGCAGTGCCGGGAAGTGGGAGATCAATATCGACAGACATCACATTCCTGCAATTATTTATAATCTTCCACAGCAACAACCAACAAGAATTGATCGTTTAACTTCACAGATCGATTTGATGCCGACTTTATTCGGATATCTCGATTGGAATTACAACACAAGTTTGTATGGAAAAGACATCAATCAAACAAAAGTTGGAGATGAAAGAGCTTTTATAGGCAATTACAGAACATTGGGAATGCTGAAAGGAAATATTTTCACACAGATTGACGATAGAAAAAGGTTAAAACAGTTTGGGGTTTCAGGAAATGAAAAACAGACTTTATCAGAAATAAAAGCAGAAAATCAGGAATTGGCCTCTCAAACCATTTCTTATTATCAGACAGCAAGTGTAAGATTCAAAAATGGAAAGATGAAAGTAAAATAGAATATTCTGAGATGTAAAACCTTCCAAAAGATTGGTGATATCATCGATCTTTTGATTTTTAATAGGGTACAATATTTGGATTTTAATCAATTTTTAAAACCTGAGATTCAAAATTAATTCAGAATTAGGATATTAATTTGTGTCAGATAATTCCAGAATTATGAGATTGATAACTTTTCTGCAAAACAACAAAAGGCTTTTATTTCGAGCCACGGCTGGTTCGCTTTTGATTGCATTTGTAATATTAAGCTGTATTGTTTTCTTTCTGCCATTGGAATATTTGGACATCCATATTTCAGAAGAAATACAGGAAAAACAAACTCCTAACCTTAATACACTGATGATTTGGCTGAGCTGGTTTGGCAGAACATCAGTTTCGGTTGTAATGGTCGGTATAACTTCACTTATCTTTTTTATTTTAAGATTAAAAAAAGAAGCTGTTTTGATGGTTTCTACACTTTTTTCCGGAATTTTAGGGTTAGGACTAAAAATGCTGATCAACAGACCACGTCCTTCCAAAGATCTGGTTGTCCTTTTGGAAGAAACAAAATATCAGAGCTTCCCTAGCGGTCACGTTTTGTTTTACACAGTTTTTTTCGGTGCATTGATATTGATCATTCTTCATTTAAAAAAGATTAAGTATAAGGTCAAATTATTTCTGATTATCATTTGTCTTTCGATGATTTTCTTGGGAGCGGTTTCTCGGGTTTATCTCGGCGCGCATTGGTTTACAGATGTTTTGGGTGGATTTATACTAGGCGTTTTTTGCGTCTTGATTATTGGATATTTCTACGTCAAAAATGACAAAAACATTCCAAAAGCGTAACTAAAATTCAAAATTTATTCTAAATCAGATTGCATTTTTGTACTTAAAATACGACGTAGTGTAATCTTTTATTTAGAAATATGATTTTAAAAATTGTCCTTTTATTTTCGGGAACTATTCTCGCTTTTTGGCTGAGCGCTATATGTGGTGGCGGAGCAAGTCTCATATTAGTTCCGATTCTAAACCTGTTGCTTCCCACCTCTGTCGTACCTTTTTCATTAACAATTGGGACTTTTACAAGTTCTGCATCAAGAATTGCGGTGTTCAAAAAGCACATCAACTGGAAGATATTTTTCTGGTTTGTTCCATTTTCAATCCCTGCGGTTTTAATCGGAGCTTATCTCATTAAATATATAAATCCCAATTATTTACAGCTCATTGTTGCTATGTTTCTTATCGCCAATTTACCTCAATTGTTCAAATCTAAAAATACTGCTGAGAAAGAGGAAAAGCCATATCCGGAATATGTTTTGGCAATTGTTGGCTTTCTGGCAGGTTTTGTATCCGGAATGACTGGTGCAATCGGACTTTTGTTTAATCGGTTTTATTTAAAATTTGGACTCAAAAAAGAAGAAATAGTTGCAACGAGAGCGGCCAATGAAATCTTTATGCATCTAATCAAGTTGATAATTTATATAGAACTGGGATTATATTCAAATACGGCGTTGTGGTTGGGTTTGACGATTGCTGTAGCTACAATAATTTCTTCATATACCGTAAAATATATCCTTCCGTATTTAAGCGAAAACATTTTCAGAAAAATTGGTTACAGTGCAATGGTTATTGCGGGAGTGACATTATTTGCTGGGACCTCCAATAGAATTATCAAACAAGACAAAATTACTTTTGCGGCTGTTCAAAAAAATAACCAAAAAGAATCTATCATTTCCTGGAGGAATACTGACTTGGTTTTGGAATATACTTATGACGAAGGTTTAGAAATAGAAAGGCCTATTCTTCCCGAAGAGTTACCGGATCGACTTATGGAAAAATACAACCAGCTTAAAAACAAGTTTGACACGATTCATATTGAGAAGGTTTTTGTTTTTAGAAAAGAGCCGAGTTACGAATTCTATTGTTTCAGAAATAATCTAGTGACAAAGCTAGAGATGAAATGATTCAAAATTTCTACAAAATCAGAACTCATCTTTTGCCAATCAACAAAACATCTTTTGTAAATATATAATGAAAACCGCTAATGAATAGTTTAGTAGAAGCTGTACGTGATTATGTGATATTGTTTCTTTCAGAAAATCTTTCGAATGAGCTTGTTTTTCATAACATCAACCATACCTATGAAGTTGTTGCTGCGGCGAGAGAAATTGGCTCTCAATGCGATCTTTCTGACAATGAAACTCTTGCTTTAGAAGTTGCTGCCTGGTTCCACGATTGTGGGTATGCAAACACATATCTCGGTCACGAAAACGAAAGTAAGAAAATAGCCAAGGATTTTTTAGAAAACTATGGATGCGAGAACGGTTTTATCAGTTCAGTTTTAAACTGCATTGAATCCACAAAATATCCGCCCAAACCTTCTTCACTAATCGAAAAAGTGTTATGTGATGCTGATCTGTATCATTTGACAAGAGCGAATTATCCAAAGTATGAAAAGGCATTGAGAAGGGAATTTGAAATATTTCTAAAACTGATCTACACTGACGAGGAATGGCTCAAAAAGAACTGTTGGTTTCTCTCAGAACATACCTATTACACAGATTTTGGTCAAGAAGTTCTTTCGAAGTTTAAAGAGACCAACATTCAGATGCATTGTCCTAAATAAATTTTAAATCAAATTAATAAACATAAGATGTCAAAATTCACTCAAAAAACAGTTTTTAGCATTTTCATATTATTTTCAACATTTGGAAAAATTTCTGCCCAAAGTAATGATACCATTCAGGTTCAGGAAACAAAGCAAGATAGCATCGTTGAACTGAATACAGAAACAGATCATCTTAATTATAAAAGATTGATTGTTCCTGCGGCCTTAATAGGCTACGGCGTTGCAAGTTTGTCAGTAAAAGGGATTAAACAATTGAATTTCTCTACTAGAGATGAGATCAATGAACACAAACCGGATCACATCAGACTGGATAATTACACCCAATTCGCACCTGCCGCTTTGGTCTATGGATTAAATGCTTTTGGGGTAGAAGGAAAACATAATTTCCGTGACAGAAGTATCATTTACGGAACTTCGATGTTGATTACATCAGCGTTTGTAGTTCCATTAAAGCATATGGTAAAGGAAGAAAGACCGGATCAATCCAATAATCTTTCTTTCCCTTCAGGTCATACAGCGATTGCGTTTGCCTCTGCACAGTTTATGTTCCGAGAGTACAAGGACACCAATTTCTGGCTCGGAATTTCTGGATATTCAATCGCTGTTTTTACGGGAGTTTACAGAATGTTGAATGATAAGCATTGGGTTGGAGATGTCGTTGGCGGAGCCGGATTCGGTATTCTTTCCACGGAACTGGCTTATTGGTTATATCCTAAAATCAATCATTTGATAGGAGGGAAAAATCAAAATTCAGCCACTATGGTAATGCCTTTTTATCAGAATAAAAGTGTAGGGATTGGTTTTGTTAAAACCTTTTAATTGATGTCAAAAAATAAAAATATGTGGTTCTATTATGCCTTGCTTTCAGCTGTTTTTGCTGCATTCACAGCAATTTTTGCAAAAATGGGAGTATCCAATATCAATTCTAATTTAGCAACTGGAATTAGAACAGTAATTATTTTGGTATTGGTCTGGAGCATTGTTTTTATAAAAGGCGAGTCTAACGATATTGGATCATTATCAAAATTCAATCTTATTTTTCTTGTCCTTTCCGGTGTCGCAACTGGGTTATCCTGGCTGTTTTATTTTAAGGCTTTACAGATAGGCAAAGTTTCGCAAGTCGCGGCGGTAGATAAATTAAGTGTAGCTATTGCTATTATTTTATCAATCTTCTTTTTTAAAGAAACATTAACATTGAAAACTGCGATCGGGGCTTTGTTGATTATCGGCGGAACTATTTTACTTGCGTTTAAATAATAAAGATCCGGTCATCTATAAAATATTTTGATTTTTTAGTCGAATTCAAAATGTTTTCAGAATTGAATTTCATTTTTGCCTCATCATAAACATCGCTTTGAAAAAACTATCAATTCTTTTCGCTTTAATATCGACAACGTTAGTCTGTGCTCAAACTATAGACAAAAAATCATCTGACACTTTAAAAGACCATCAGGTTAAAACCATTCAGGAAGTTATTATCAATGGAAAAAAACCTATTGTCGAAAATAAAGTTGATAAAATAGTCTACAATGTTGCCAATGACGTAACCTCACAAAGTGGAGCTGCAATTGATGTTTTGAGAAAGGTTCCACAGGTAACGGTGGATGCAGACGGAATTGTGGAGTTACAGGGAAATCCGAATGTCAGATTCCTGATCAACGGAAAACCTTCAAGCATATTTGGGAATAGTCTTGCCGATGCGCTGGCTTCTATTCCTGCAAGTCAGATCAAAAGTATTGAAGCAATAACTAGTCCCGGATCAAAATACGATGCGCAGGGAACTGGCGGAATCATCAATATTGTTCTGAACGAAAGCAAAGTAAAAGGCATCAACGGATTGATCACTGCGTCTGCGGGAACACGTTTTGAAACGGGCTCATTAAATCTGAACTTCAGAAATAATAATTTCAGCTTAAATACCTTTTTCAGCGGAAATGCACAGTTGAAATCCAGAACACCTTTTTCACAAGACAGGATTTCTCATACAGCTACCACTCAAACCCGATTATTGCAGGACGGCTACACCGATTTTCAGAGACACGGTTATCGTACAGGATTGGGCTTTGACTGGACAATCAACAAAACGAACACATTAAGCGGTTCCATTTCTTACAACGATTTTGCCAACAAAAGCATCGGTTTCATTAATCAGCAACAATATATTGCTGATTTTTCTAATTCAACTGACCAGTCGATCATTGGTTACAGAGCTTCAGACAACCGTTCTTCGGTAAATTCTATTGATGGAAATTTGAGCTATCGAAAAATATTCCAAAGAGAAGGACAGGAATTGACAGCAGATTTCGTTGTAAGCTACGGATCACCTAAAAGTAATTATTTACAAACTCAAAGTCTTGCAGCAGCTTTATCTCCTTATGATGGTATTTCGGGGAGAAATCCGGGAACGGATACCAGTCATAATTTGTCGGTCGATTATGTGCAGCCGATCAATGACCAAATTACATTGGAAATGGGTACAAAAGCAATTTTCCAGCACATTACAACAAATACGGATGTGAATGTTTTGGATGCTTTTTCAAGACAATATGAATTTGATCCTTTCCAGTCTTACCGTTTGAAATATGATATGGGAGTTTATGCCGCATATGTTTCCTCTTCATTAAAATTATTTAATAACTGGCTGGATGTAAGAGCAGGGGCACGTTACGAATATACGACGGTAAAAATAGATTATCAGAATACCAATATTCCATCATACAGTTTGCTGGTGCCGTCATTCATTTTGTCTCATAAATTTGACAGTGGCGAAACGATAAAATTAGCCTATACAAGAAGAGTTGAAAGACCGGAATATGCTGAATTGAACCCATTCTTAAATTTCAGCGATCCTCATAATATCACAACAGGAAATCCTGCACTAAAGCCGGAAATAGGGGATAATATGGAATTAGGTTACAATAAGAATTTTGAAAACGGCGCTAACCTTTCATTCACCCTTACAGAAAGGATCAACAGTCAGGATCTGAAACAAATCACTACTTTTTACCCAATTTATACGGTAAGCGGGACAGATTATACAAATGTTTCAGTAACCAGAAGAGATAACATCGGCAAGGAATATAATTCTGGTGGAATATTGTCAGGTTCTGTTGCTTTTTTAAATAATAAATTAAATCTTCGTGGTAATATGATGGTTTTTCACCGATATATTGTCAGTAATTATTTTGGGAACGTTGATATGGGAATGCGTTACCGCCTGAATTTAAATCTGAATTACTTATTTCCAACAGATTTTATCGTAGAAGCATTTGGGAATTTTAATTCTGCGGCGAAAAATATTCAGGGTAAAAATCCACAGTCGATCACTTATAGTATTGCGGCGAGAAAACAGTTCTGGAATAAAAAAGCAAGTATTGGAATTACAACAACCAATCCTTTCAACAAGTATATCAAACAGGCGACAACTGTTGAGACAGGTGATTACAGCTCATCTTCTGTCCGTTATTTACCACTCCGTTCTTTCGGGATCAGTTTCAGTTATAAGTTTGGAAAAGATTTTAAAAAGGAAAAAGATATCAGTGATGATTATTTGAATGCGGCTTCTCAAGGAAATTAGGAAAAAATATCTGGACTTAATGATATTAATTTGTTATTTGTTATGACTTTGAAAATAATTATGCATTCAAAATATGAGCGATAGTAGGAAATTATCTGTATTTTTCCAACCGTATGAGAATAAATAATTTTAATTAAAGCGTGGTTTTATAAATTATAGCTGTGTCTTCGATTCGTAATATTAGCGTCGTATAGATTGCATTACTAGATCGTCAAATTTAGAATAGATGAATTTTTTAATTCTGTTAAAGTGAATTTTTTATAATAAAGCAGCGTAAATATAACCTGTTGCTTATTGTTTGCTATTGCGCTTATAATGTAGTTGCGTCAAACCAGTTTCAAATGTTTTTGCTGTAATGAATTTAAGTGCCTGTTCGGGTCTTCCATCTTTAAAAAGCCTTTTTCCGTCACCCAACAAAACTGGAATTACCGAGATTGTAAATTCATCTATTAAGCCCTGCTTCAATAGGTCATTGATTACTTCTGCGCCACCATCACAATAGATATTTTTACCATTTTCTGATTTCAAACGGTCAATTAATTCTGTTAAGCTGCCTGTATAGAAAATCGTTCTACCTACTTGCGGTCTCTCAGTTCTTGTTATGACATATACATCTCGTTGTCCGTTGTCATAATGAGACGCCCCAATTTCGCTAAGGACATAATCATATGTCTTCCTTCCGATAATTATGGTGTCAATTTGGGAGGTAAATTCCTCATACCCATAATCTTCTCCTGCTTTTTCTACAAGTTTCAAGAAACTCAGATCATCGTTTGATTTTGCAATGTATCCGTCCAAACTCATTGCAATAAAAAGTGATATTTTTCGCATTTGTTTTGAATTTTAATGTTTCAGCAAAATTACTTTTACGTTGCGAACTACACTTTGTAAAAATGCGACAAAATTAAAATGATGATGGTGAAAGCCCCGTATTGCGTTTGAACTCATTGCTAAGATGTGAATGATCGTAGTATCCACATTCAAATGCAATATCTAATAAACTGCGGTTTAGCTTCGGATTTTTGATTAAATTCAGAGCATTCTGAAAACGGATAATGTTCGAATATTCTTTTGGCGATAACCCAATTAGCTTTTTAAAATTCCGCTCCAGCTGTCTTACGGTTGTAAAATTCTTTTTTGCCAGATCATAAATGCTGATGGTTCCGTTTGTTGAATGTATATCATTGAGTTCGGATTGTAGCAGGCAATTTTTGCTTTTGATCCGATCCGAATAAAAATGGTTAAAATAAGAGAATGGATTTTCAAGTGTTTTATCGACACTAAATGAATTCGCTTTTTCTAATGCGATAGTATTATTTGTCAACTCATTTTGTGAAGCGTGGGTATAGAAATTAGCAAAAGTTGCCGGTTTTAGGCACGCACCTAACAAATGTGTATCGATTTCAATTAAGCTATCTTTAAAAGAATTCATTGCACCGACTGTAAATTCCAGTGATATTGACCACCCAATTTCAATTCAAAGTGACCAGGTAATTTCGGTTTAAATTGACCACCTGGAATGAATTCATTTTAATGCCATATATATCAATTTACTACATGTTGAAATTTATTTTTTATCCATTTTGTTAATTTGTGTAATCAGATTCTTTTTCCAAATAATTGATTGATGATAATTTTGCAATTTCATTCAAATCTTCTACAAAAGTGTTCGAAAATTGTACCTCTGGGGTCACAAAAGCTCCTTTTTTAGGGGCTTTTTTATTGGAGTATAGGCGGCTGTATGCACCGTTGTATTTTATATCCACACAATTTTTACCTTCAAACTCAAATTTTTCTGCTGCAACCGAACACAAAATGAATCGTTTAGTTTCTCTATCTTCTTGTAAATAGAGTGTTGAAAAGTTTGGTACGACTTCTAAAATCTTTTCAACTTCTGATTTTGTAATTCCATTTTCAAAAGTATTTAGCTTAGCTGTGGCATTTCCCTTTGAGCCACTTCTTGATATATTTTTTAAAGGAATGATTAAAAAGCTTAACAGTGGTAAATAGACTGTTATTAATAGTAAAAGCAGTATTAATAATTAAAAAATAATGTTATAGCTTTGAATATGAGATGAATAGTTTGATGTAAAATAAAATTTGTAAATGGTAATTTATATTTTAAGAATTTTTAACATTGTAAATATTCTTTTAGGCATAAACATTGTTTATTTATATACCAATTACTAAAATATTATATTATGAACAATTCAGATTACAACAAAGCGGAAAATGCAGTTAATGAAACAGAAAACTCTTTAAAAAATACAGCTGATAATGCAAAATGGAAAATCAGTGAATTAGCGGATAAAGCTAAAGATTATATCAGCGAAAAAAGAGATAATGATCAGGAAGCTACTCAGGAAGACTGGCTGGATAGAGTAAAGGCAAATGTTTCTGATGCGTGGGATGATATTAAGGATAAAGCTGATGAAGCATGGGAAAAGACTAAAGATGCCGCTGAAGATGTAAAGGCAGAATGGAGAAAGAAAACCAATTAATGAATTAAGTTAGTTTAAAAATCAATGACCGGTGCCGGGAGGCTCCGGTCATTGATTTTTATTTTAATGGTATATTTGTATTCTACTTTTTTAATGGATAACTCAGTTGTCAATCAAATGATAGGAAAATGGAAAAATCAAGATTTAGTACAAAATTCTGCGGCCTTCCATTTTTATTATTTCCTGATTAACCATTTTTTTTATGGTTCTGATTACAGTTTCTACCCTCAATCCGGTAAGGTCGGCAATTTGTTGGCGGGTAAGTTCCACAGGAAAACACTGCTGGCAGTCTCCATCATGATAACTTTTAAGATAATCCAATAATCCTTTAAGGCGCTGGATAGGATCTGCTGAAGCTATATTGCGCACCATTAGACTGTTATAATATAATCTTTGTGATAAACACATATTCACTTCTAAAGAAAGATCAGGGTGGGTTTTAAGCATTTCTATGAAATTTTTTTTAGGCACCCTCACTACTTCTGTGGCTTGTAAACTTACAGCATTGGTGGGATAAAGTTTTTCGATAAATAGTAACGGGTCTCCAAAACTTTGATTGTTGCCCAGGATGTTATGAATAAATTCTTTCCCGTTTTCAGTAAAGGTGTTTAGCTTTACTTTCCCACTTATAATCTGAAAATAATATTGAGAATGTTCACCTTCTTTGAAAATAAACTCTTTAGGCTTGTACATAACAGTCTCACCTCCGAATGAATAAAGAATTTGCACATCAATATTCATGCAGCTTATTGTTTTTTTCATAGTTTGCTTTTTTATAAATTAGAGCGCTTTTCTTAAAATATTATAAACAGTTTCAATCCTTATGCCATTGATTTTTTTTACGTAAAATGTGGTACGGAATTCTTAAGGATTATCCTTTAAAAATTACTGTTTTTCGAAATATTGTGAGTATTTTTGAAGCTAAAGTATCCGTAACTAATTATTGATTTTAACTTCTATGATTTTAATTGTTGATGACAACCAAAGTAACCTTTATTCACTTCAAAAATTACTTGAATCTAAGGACTTCCAGGTTGAAACGGCCGGCTCTGGTGAAGAGGCCTTGGGGAAAGCTCTGAAAAATGACTATGCCTTAATTATTCTAGATGTTCAGATGCCTGATATTGACGGCTTTGAAGTTGCAGAAACACTTGCCGATTACAGTAAAACGAAAGATGTACCTATTATATTTTTATCAGCTGTTAATACAGATAAAAGATTCATCACTCAAGGGTATGCTTCCGGTGGTAAAGACTATGTAACGAAGCCGGTAGATCCTGAAATTCTTTTGCTTAAGGTGAAAACATTCTATAGTCTTCATGAGCAGAATATTGCCATGAAAAAAACACAGCAGAATCTTGAACTTGAAGTAAAAGGAAGACGGGAATCTCAGGTTACGATGAAATCTCAGCTAGATCATTTTCATCTGATGTTAGAATCTCTTCCTCAGATAGCATTTACGCTTAATGAAGACGGAACTGTCGATTTTGTGAATGGTAAATGGTATCAATATTCCGACACAGAACAAAGTTTCCCTGAAACACATCCCGATGATCATGATATCAAGGAAGAATTGGAACGATGCAGAAAAAAGGGAAAAGCACTGGAATTAGAAGTCAGAATTAAAAATATCATTTCAGGTAATTACCGTTATCATTTACTAAGGATAACCCCGGTATATGATGAAGATCGTATTAAAAACTGGGTTGGGACATTTACTGATATTGACGATCAGAAAAAAGTAGAAAAGGAAAAAGATGAATTCTTAAGCATTGCAAGCCATGAATTAAAAACTCCTTTAACCAGTATTAAAGCATATGTTCAGTTATTGGAGAGAAAGCTAAAATTAGATAAGGAGAGTCCCGAAGCAGGATTTGTTACAAAAGTTCAGGGGCAGATTGATAAGCTGAATACACTCATTACAGATCTTCTGGATGTTTCAAAAATTGAAAATGGAAAGCTGAAAATTAACAGAAAACCGATAAACCTGGAAAGTGTAATCAGTAATGCTGTTGAAACCATACAACAAACTCATGATGACCGTAAAGTAGAGATTTTGCGCCACGGAATAAAACCGGATATTTTAATTCCTTTGGATGAAATCCGTATCGAGCAAGTGCTCATTAACTTTCTGACGAATGCTATCAAATATTCACCCAATAACAATCAGGTAATCGTTACCACTTTTGTAGATGAAGAAGCGCAGGAGGTAAGAGTTAATGTTACCGATTTCGGGATCGGAATTCCTGATTTTAAACAGGATGCGGTATTTAAAAAATTCTATCGTGTAGAAGAATCTTCACTTCAATTCCAGGGAATGGGAATCGGATTGTTTATATGCTCTGAAATCATCAAACAGCATCATGGAAACGTTGGCGTTTCCAGTATTGTAGATGAAGGCTCTACATTTTATTTTACTCTGCCATTAAATTAAACTTCATGCCGAAAAAAATTATACGAAATCTTCAGTTTGGAATAGGATTGTCTCTTCTGATTTTAATAGCCAGTTCAGTCGCATCATATTGGAGTATCCAGAATCAGATGAACCACCGCGAAAGTCTTTCCCAAAGCAGACGTTCTGTGACAGCAGTGAAAGATATTCTGGTTGCACTTTTGGATGCTGAAACGGGAAACAGAGGCTTTCAGCTTACCGGTAGAGAAGATTTTCTGGAACCTTATAAACGTGGTATAAGAGAGTATTCCAAAGCTTTAGTGCTTGCGGAGTCATTAGGAGTAAAGGATAATAACCAGCAGGAAAGACTGGCAGGATTGAAAATAGCAGTCAGCCAGGTGATGGATAATCTGAAAAATCTGGTGGAAAGCAGACGAAGAGGAATCGTAATGACCCAGCAGCAGATTGTAACCAGCAAAGCTTATATGGACGAATGCCGGAAGATTGTAAGAGATTTTGTACAGTATGAAGAGAATCAGGTTGAAATTAAAAATAAAGATTTAACACGTTCATCAGAAACAACAGTTATATTTATTGTTTTTTCCGCGCTGGCTGCAGTAGTGGTAACTGCATTTTTCTATTTTAAAATGCGCGCAGATCTTATCAGAAGAGATGAGCTTGAGAAAATGCTGAGAGATAAAGATCAGGAAATGACACGCCGTGTAAGTGCCATTCAGAAAATTGCGAACAGAGTAGCCAATGGTGATTACAGTGAGAAAGCAGTGGATAACTCGGAGGATGATCTTGGAGACCTTGTAGAATCCCTGAATCACATGACGGAATCTCTCAAAATCTCTTTTGATAAGATTAATAAAAGCGACTGGCGTCAGAAAGGCCTTGCTTTACTGAATGAATCTCTGGTTGGGAATAAATCAGTACAGGAAGTCTCCAATAAGGCTTTACATCAGTTGATTGAATATGGAAATTGTATCAACGGTTCATTATATCTTTTTGATGAGGGTATTCTAAAGCTTAATAAAGCATTTGGATTGGAAACCAATATGAAAAGAACTTTTGATCCTGGAGAAGGAATGGTAGGACAGGCCTTCCTGAATTCTAAAACACAGGTATATAATAATCTTCATGAAGATGATTTTGTAGTAACCTTTGCCAGTAGTACCATTAAGATCTATGGAATAATTCTGATACCGATTTTCGCAGATGGACATGCAATAGGAGTTCTTGAATTGGGCTCTACCTCCAATTTTGAGGAAGACCGAATCAGTTATTTTGAGGAGTGTTGTGTGAATATAGGAATAGCCCTGAATGCTGCCAAAGGAAGAGAAAAAGAGCAACAACTCCTGGAGGAGACACAGGCTCAGTCTGAAGAATTACAAGTACAGCACTCTGAGCTTGAAAATCTTAATACTGAATTGGAAGCTCAGACACAAAAGCTTCAGGCCTCAGAAGAAGAGCTAAAAGTACAGCAGGAAGAATTGATGCAGGCCAATGCAGAGCTGGAAGAACGCTCAAGATTACTGGAAGAGAAAAATCATTTAATTGCCGAACGCAATAATGAGATTCAGAAAAAGGTAGAGGAACTGGCGCTCAGCACAAAATATAAGTCTGAATTTTTAGCCAATATGTCTCACGAATTGCGGACACCTCTTAATTCAATCCTTCTTTTATCAAGATTAATGGCAGAAAATCCAGATGAAAACCTTAATGAAGATCAGGTAGAATCTGCCAGAGTTATTCAAAGTTCAGGAACCAGTTTATTAACCCTAATAGATGAAATTCTTGACCTTGCAAAAATAGAATCCGGCAAAATGACTCTGGAATACCAGAAGGTGGCAGTTGAAGATATCGTAAAAGATCTGAAAAGCCTTTTCAATCCTGTATTTCAGGAGAAAACACTTCCATTTAATATTCAGATTGATTCAGACGTTCAGAAAGTTATTGAAAGTGACCGTCTCAAAATTGATCAGGTCTTAAGAAACCTGTTGTCTAATGCTTTAAAATTTACTACAAAAGGAAGCATTGATTTACATATCAAAAAACATTCTGAAAAGCCTGAATTTATTATATTTTCAGTAAAAGATACAGGTATTGGCATTGCGGAAGATAAACAGAAAATTATCTTTGAAGCATTCCAGCAGGCTGATGGATCTACAAAAAGAAAATTCGGAGGTACCGGTCTGGGACTTTCAATAAGCCGTGAGATTGCAAGACTTTTAGGTGGTGAATTAGCTCTGGAAAGTGAGGTGAACAAAGGAAGTGAATTCATTTTCATTATTCCTATACATCCGGTAACTGAAATCGTTCATTCCGAGAGCGATCGTGACCTGGTGGAGATCATTCGCGAAGATGTTGAAGAAATCCAGCACATCCTTGATAAAGGAGATGCTGTTCAGGTAAATACCTTAGAGATACCTGAAGATGTGGAGGATGACAGAGAGAGTATCCAGGAAGGGGACAAGATCATTCTCATTATTGAAGATGATACTAATTTTGCAAAAGCTTTATTAAAATATGCCCATTTGCAAGACTATAAAGGTATTGTGGTGGTAAGAGGAGATTATGCTCTTTCAGCAGCTCAGCAATATCATCCTCATGCAATTTTACTGGATGTCCAGCTTCCTGTAAAAGATGGATGGGAAGTGATGGATGAGTTGAAGTCGGACCCTAATGTAAAGCATATTCCTGTCCATATGATGTCTGCTCTGCATGTGAAAAAAGAAAGTCTTATGAAAGGTGCAGTTGATTTTATTAATAAGCCGGTAGCCCTCGATAAAATGACTGACGTATTCAGGAAAATTGAAGAAGCATTACAAAAGGGGCCTCAAAAAGTTTTAATTGTTGAGGAAAATGCAAAACATGCCAATGCATTGTCCTATTTTCTGAGTAATTTTAATATTTCCTTATCGGTAGAACATAATGTTGAAGATAGTGTCAAAGCACTTACTTCAAATGTTGTTGATTGTGTAATCCTGGATGTTGGGGCTGCAAAAGGAAATGATTACCATATTATTGAATCAATAAAAAGTTATGAGGGGCTGGAGAATCTTCCGATCATTATTTTTACTGAACATCATTTATCTAAAGAAGAAGAGCTTAAAATAAAACAATATGCAGATTCTATTGTTGTAAAAACGGCACATTCTTATCAAAGAGTTTTGGATGAGGTTGGTTTATTCTTACATCTGGTAGAAGAAAAAAATGGTTCAACTGAAAATAACAGAGGTAGGATGCTAGGTTCCTTAACGGAAGTTCTTAGTGGAAAAAAAATACTTATTACTGATGATGATGTACGCAATATTTTTTCTTTAACTAAAGCACTAGAAAAATATAAAGTTGAAGTAATTGTGGCCATGGATGGAAAACATGCTCTTGAGCAGATTAGCCAAAATCCCGATGTAGATGTTGTTTTAATGGATATGATGATGCCGGAAATGGATGGTTATGAAACCATTAAGGTAATAAGGAAAATGCCGGCATTTAAAAAGCTGCCTATTATAGCTATTACTGCCAAATCTATGATTGGAGAGCGTGAAAAATGTATTACGGCAGGAGCTTCTGACTATATCTCGAAACCAGTAGATATTGATCAGTTATTATCGCTCCTTCGTGTTTGGATGTATGAAAGTTAAACAGATAAATTCTGATGGATAAGAAAATCTTAATTGTGGATGATGACCCACGCAATATATTTGCATTAAAATTAACTCTTAAAGCGCGTGGATATGCAGTTGAATCCTGTACAATGGCTCAAGAAGCTTTAGAGATACTAAAATCTAACGCCCAGTCTTATATTGTTCTGATGGATATGATGATGCCGGGAATAGATGGTTATGAGGCGGTCAGGATGATAAGGAGTACTCCCGAAATCAAACGTGTTCCTGTAATTGCCGTAACGGCACAAGCAATGCCTGAAGACCGTCAGAAATGTATAGAAGCAGGAGCAGATGATTATGTATCAAAACCGATTGATGTTGATCTTTTAATAGTAGCAATAGAAAAAATTTCATAGATGCTGGAACCAAGTATCGTAAAAGATGAAGAAATAGAATATCTCATCCGAGATGTTTATGATCTTTATGGCTATGACTTTTCTGGCTATAGCAGAGCTTCATTTAAAAGAAGAGTAAATCGTATATGTCTTTTAGATAGGTTTACGAGCTTTGCAGAGCTTAGATATACCATTATAAATGATATTGAATATCTAAAACGTTTTGTAGAGGAAGTTACAGTGAATGTTACGGAAATGTTCAGAGATCCCTCTTTTTTTAAAACATTACGGGAGAAAATATTGCCTCAGTTAGGTACCTATCCATTAATCAGGATCTGGATTGCAGGCTGTTCAACGGGAGAGGAGGCTTATTCTATTGCGATTCTGCTGAAAGAAGCTGGCCTTTATAATAAGTCTCTGATTTATGGTACTGATTTAAACCCTGCTGTTCTTGAAACGGCAAGAGCAGGTATTTTTCCTCTACAGCAGATGAAGCTTTATTCAGAAAATTATATGCTTTCCGGTGGAGTAAAAGATTTTTCTGATTATTATACTGCTAACTATGACAGCGTAAGATTTGATAAAAGCTTGCAGGAAAAACTGATTTTATCAACTCACAATCTTGTATCAGACAGCTCTTTTAATAGTTTTCAACTGATTATATGCAGAAATGTACTGATTTATTTTGACAGGGATCTTCAGGAAAGAGTTTTCAGGCTTTTTGATAACAGCTTGGAGAATTTAGGCTTTCTGGCACTGGGAGCAAAAGAAACCTTGCGATTTTCTACTATTGACAAGAATTATCATCAGATCGAAGATCAGAAGATCTGGAAAAAAATTGATCATCATTAATATTTGATATTATGAAGTCACAAAGCAATACGAGATTAATTGTTATCGGAGGATCAGCAGGAAGTCTTCAGGTTATTATTGAAATGATTAAAAATCTGGATGATAAAATTAATATTCCCATTTTGCTGGTAATTCACCGTAAAGCACAATCAGGAGATATTCTTAGGACTTTACTTCAGCAGTTTACAAGAATACCTGTTGTAGAGGTTGAGGATAAAACACAGCTTGAAGAGAATATGATATATATTGTTCCTGCCGATTATCACTTATTGTTTGAGAATAATAAAAATATGTCATTAGACAGTTCTGAGAAAATGAATTATTCGCGTCCTTCCATAGATGTGACATTCAGATCTGCAGCAGAGATTTATGGAGAATATGTAATTGGTGTTCTTTTATCTGGGGCTAATGCTGATGGAGTAGAAGGGCTAAATTATATTAAAAAGCACAATGGAAAAGTCTGGATTCAGGATCCTGAAACAGCAGAAGTGGAATATATGCCAAGACATGCTATAGAAGAAATTGATTATGATTTAATTATCACACCTGGTACTTTAGCAAGTTATATAAAACAATTATAATATTTAAGAATATAAATAATCTAAATAATATGAGTAAAAAGAAAATTTTAATTTTTGATGATGATACAGCTATTTTAGAAGTGATCACCATCATATTTGAAGAAAATGGATATGATGTAAAAATCTCAGAAACATCACACGATATTATTGAGAAAGTAGCAGACTATGAGCCGGATGTTATTTTGATGGATAACTGGATCCCAAAAATCGGGGGAGTAGAAGCTACAAAACTTCTTAAAAGCAAAGAAGCATTTAGACACATTCCTGTAATTTATGTTACAGCCAATAATGATATTGTTGCCTTAGCAGCAGAAGCACAGGCAGATGATTATGTTTCAAAACCATTTAATTTGGATGATCTTGAAACAATGGTAGCAAAGCACATAAAAGAACAAGTCTGATAGATATCAAATAGTTCTGCGATAAAATCTCTCAAGCAATTGAGAGATTTTTTTATTTTTCTTCGAGGAATGTTATAATTTGTTCTTTCGGTAATGAAAGTGTATTGATTTCCTGAATTAAAGAAGATAATAAAAGGTATAGTGATGGATTTACCAAGATAGTATCCGAAAATGTTTTGACAAGTATTAATTTTTTTGAAACAACATTCTGTACAACCACATATTCATTTTTGACATTGATATCAATATTCAGCTCCTTTTTAATAAAAAAATTGAAGTATTCATCAATTAATTTTTTATCGTTGTTTAAATGTAATGGTTCGGTTTTGATTCGGTCCATGACAAATATTTTAATTGTTTATTTTTAAACAATTTTTATGCCGTAGATAACATTTGAACACTAGATGACCCTTATCAAAAAGAATATGCCTGTAGAAATGCTGGTCATTACCAGACTGCTGCATCAGGGACTTATTGAACTGGCATACTCTGATCTGGATAAAAGAAGTAAGCTGATCCGTATTACAGAAAGAGGGGTGCTGATCCTGGAAAACCAAATGGAAAAGATCCGCCAGGATACCCATATTGTTGCAGGAAATCTTACCTACACAGAAAAGATGGAACTCATACGAATCCTTAATAAGCTGGATCGTTTCCATTATCCGATTTTTTCACGAAACATCAATTCTGAACAGCTTATCAATACTGTGTATGACGAGTATACATTTAAAATTTCTTAGAATAAAATGTATTCATGGTTAAAAATTAAGGTTTCCAGTATACAAAAAATTCAAATTCATACCTCACAGGTTCCTGTATTATTATTACTATAGAAATTAAGTGAGATCTTGGTTAATATAATTTATATAATTCTGATTACCTCCAGGAACATTTATACCTGATAAGATCTTGTGTCCTAAATAGAATAGTAGGTGAACTGAGTCTTTTGGAATATGAAGCTGTAAATTATATGAATTGATCAATTCATATTTCCACTTATATAATAGACAATGATTCATCATTTCTTGTAAATCATTATTTAAAAGCGCAAGTGTTACGGTAATTTCGTTATTGCTTAATTCTTGCTGAGACAGCTCCATTGCTAGTTTTATTTTTTGATGAACTAACAAGCAGTATGCCATAATACACGCCCATAATTAAATGTGGTATTTATTTTTTTATAGCCTATTACAATTAATATGTACCTTTAATTAAACTAGTTTAAAATACCATTTTGATATTCAACCTCCTAATGCTCTTGGAGTTTTTTTTATACCACAAAAAGAAAGATTTCCTTAAACAGTGATCTAATTGGCACGCCCATTGTTAATGTATAAAAGAGTTTTGAAGAAGAAAACTTGTTTAACACCACTCGCATAACTTATATTTCGTTTTTGAAATTTTGCCTCCCTATTGATAGGGGAGGCTTTATTATTAGCCTGAAAATTTGTTGTACATATTTTTAATGCGTCAGATTCTGTCGTGTGATGCATGTTTTATTTATTCCATATTTATTTATCTCTGATGAAGTGTTGGTTTCAGAATAAACTTTAATCGATACAAAATATATCTGACTTTTTCATATGGAGCGTTCGATTATACATGTGGAAATCTAATCCATCAAAAAAATAGAACAAGAAGATAAAAACTCCTAATTTAGTTTTGTTTATTTTTCCTAAATTAATGTCCTATAAATTATGAAATCGGACGACCAGAAATATCACCATTATAGACTGTCTGTTCCCAACGAATTTGAGACAGTATTTTCTCATTTCTATTTTGCAGAGAACAATTCAACAGGTTCAATAACCAAAACTTTGCTGCCATCTTTTCAGACGATTATGGTATTCAATTTCGGTGCTAAAGCCCGGTTAGTTTCCGGTGCACAAAGCGAAATTGAAGTAGATAAATTTATCGTACTTGGTCCCATAAAGTCTGCTTTTGAGTATATCCTTACCCCCGGATCGCAAATTTTAGTTGCAAATTTCAAAGATGATGCTTTTTATCGTTTTTTTGACAAAGCATTTCTTTCTGACCATTTGCCAATACATCCTGATGAAGCAATGGAAGAGAATTGTTTTACCTATTTATGGCATCAATTAAATGGTATACCAAACATTTCAGATAAGGTAGATCATATTCTCGATTTTTGCAGACCCTATTTAAAATTGCAGGACTCTACTGCTACATTACTGAGTAATTTTAAAGACGACACCCTAAATCCAATCAAAGCTATTGCAGAAGAAACCGGACAGACTGAAAGGAATGTACAATTGATGCACAAAAAGTATTTTGGATATAGTGCCAAAGAAATCAACCGATATAAGCGTTTTGTAAATGCAATCAGAAAAATAGAACAAGTTCTTTTGTCATCGAAAAATGTAGATTGGTTTGAGGTTGTAGATGCATGTGGATATTATGACCAAAGCCAGCTTATTCACGATTTTAAACATTTCATCAATCTTTCTCCTAAACGTTTTGTAAGGT
The DNA here is from genome assembly GCF_900637665.1 of Chryseobacterium nakagawai. NCBI lineage: Bacteria > Pseudomonadati > Bacteroidota > Flavobacteriia > Flavobacteriales > Weeksellaceae > Chryseobacterium > Chryseobacterium nakagawai. The sequence goes on along the minus strand of NZ_LR134386.1, from coordinate 3,477,843 downwards.
TCCAACAAGATATTTGTCAAGCCTCAGCTGAATAGCCGTTTCGTTTTCTTACAATTTTCCCGTTTGGGATCATCCTACTTTTGTTTTGTTCAATTACTTAAAACAAACAAAATGAAACATCTTATTATTTATGCCCATCCTAATAAGGCAAGTTTAAATCAATTATTCAAACAAACGGTTGAAGAAACGTTACTGCAACAAAAGCATGAGGTTGTAGTCAGGGATTTGTACCAGCTTAATTTTGATCCGGTGTTATCCCTTGAAGATATTGCCGGGCAACGCAAAGGCATCGTTAATGAAGCCATCAGAACTGAGCAGGAATATATTGCCTGGGCGGAAGTGGTAACATTTATTTATCCGATATGGTGGACAGGTATGCCGGGTATTATGAAAGGATATATTGACCGGGTATTTAGCTATGGGTTTGCCTATCGTTATGACAACGGTGTGCAAAAAGGACTGCTGGCTGGCAAGACAGCTTACATTATCAATTCGCATGGTAAATCAAAAACGGAATATCAGGAAATAGGAATGGATAACGCTTTAAAGCTCACCTCAGACACAGGTATCTATGCGTATTGCGGTTTCGACATCAAACAGCATTTTTTCTTTGACCTTGCCGACCGTGCCATCGCAGATACTATAGAAGCATGGAAAACGGAAATAGTTGATGCCTATAGCATTAGTAAGCCTAATAATAAAATGCAGATGCAATAAAGAGGTACTTTACTAGCCGAAAATATTGGAAAGAAAAACTAGACATCTCGCTCGTATCTGGAATAAAGTTTTTTAAGTCATTTAAAGAAAGAAATGCCAATACCAACAAAAACACCAGTTGCTCAATAATACAAAAGCCATCTTTGTTAGTAATAAAATATATTAATATTTTGAAATTAGTTTTATTTAGTTATATTTGGAAATAAGAACTAGATGTTCTATAAAACTAACAAACTAATAAATAACTATGAAAAACCTTAAGAAAATCACAAGAGACAGTATGAAATCAATCAAGGGTGCAGGTCCAACTTATTGCAGAGTGGGATATATCTACAGATGTGATTCTATTTATGAATGTAATCCGGATATGGATATTTGGGATTGTGTTTGCGGATGTGTTCCTGTCACTAAACCAGTGTAATTGAAATTTTTTTCAGGAGATCTGATTATAAGATACCATTAAGCCACCTTCTATAGGTGGCTTTTGGTTTTATTATGAGAAACTAAGAGGGCTCAGATATTGAAAGACTTTAAATTATATTTCTCAACAGCTTTTTTATTATTTAAAAATTGTTTTTTATGGGGTTAGTTTTGTAGCTATACTGGTATGAATTTTAGAAATTAATAGATCAATTCTAAAATATAACTCGGAGTCTAAAGTATCATACAAATTATCATTAGATTGATTAATAATTACTTCAATGCTTCTTAATGGTAAATCAAGTTCAAAGAAATCATTTATTTCAAGATGATCATAATAAGACTTAACCTTTATAAAAAAGCTGGTAGAGGCCCAATCTAAAGTTTTCATACTTACTATGTGTTTTTGAATATAATCTTTTGATTGTTCAGGTATACCAAAATGTTCAACAATACATTCAGTTAGACTTAAGAAATCCTCTAAAATATTTAGATTATCTTTCTTTGTTAATCCACTTAAACTATCAGCAGAGTATCTAACATTTGTTATTCTATTGATTAGATAATTTTTTTTGAAATTTTTCATATGTGCTTTTTACTTAAAAATACAAAAGATTATTCTAAACCGGAAATGATTTGAAAAATTTAAAAACTATTCATTTACCTCCATTATAAACAAATAAAGTCTACCCTGGTTTTATACAAGGTAGACTTTTATATATATGAGATAAGTAGATTTCTTATTTTGGATATACCGTTGCGATAAATTGCTTATCAGTAGCAGATAAAACAGTGTTATTCCCAACACTGAAACCGTTTGTGGTTAGCGTTGAACTGATGCTATAGTGCATAATTGATAACTTGTCGTAAGCACTATATTGAGTTTGTGATGTTGAATATTTTGCGAAAAGGTTATTATCTACTTGAGCTTGAGTCCAATAGTTTGGAGCCCCTGCATAATAGGCATATACTTTTGGCTTATCCCATGGAATAGCAGCTAAAGGATGTTGGTGCTCATGGATCATTCCCAATGCATGTCCGAATTCGTGAATGGTTGTTCTACTGAATTCTGAATCACTTGTTGAGTCATTAAACCAACCGAAGTTCATTGTTTCCTTATTGGAAGCTATACTAAGAGCATCTTTTCCTATATATGAATAAGACCCTGCGTTGGCGGTAAAAGTAACGCGGATCTGTGCTGTTCCACTGGTGATAAAATTAAATTTGATATTGGCATATTGAGACCATTCATTTGCATATTGCATCACTTTATTACGTACTTTAGTGGTTCCCCCATTAAGACTTACAGTGATTACACTACCATTCGGCCATTTTTTACTAGTAACAACAGCTCCTTTTGAGGCTGTTCCTGGGGAATATCCCTCTCCGGGAAGATAAACATCTTTACACATTTGTGTATTTTCGAAACCAACAGGAATATCTGCTGGAGGTATTGCTTGGAGCATGGAAATTCCTTGTTCTTGTGTTACTTTTTCGTCTACATTATCATTTGTAGTATTACAAGATACCATTGCCATTGAAATAACAGATCCTAATAAAAGTTTCTTGTGTAGTTCCATAATATTTTTATTTTTAATTTTGGTTAATTTTTTTAACGATATGAAAAAGAAATCATATCATTGGGAATTAAATCTATGATAAAAAACAATATTCCTTCTCTTTTTATTTTGTAAAATAAGATTTGAGTAGGTCTACACAGATACTACACTTGGCTAAAATTCCTTTCTATAAAGGGATGTGGTCGATGTGAAATTGAGATATTTTAATTTTATTAGGTTTCCTATTAACGTCATTGTGTGCTGAATTAAATGAAATATGTATGTATTATAAATGAAAAATTCATTGTATTGTTTCAATTTTATTGATTTTTTGATAAGTAAATCAAAATTTGGTGATTTAAGCGTGACAAGGTTTTATCATTAGAGTTGAAAATATATTTGAATAATTAACTTTATTGTATTGGTACAGTTAATATTATTTTGAGGAAGTTATGAAAATACTTGTTGGTGATTTTGCGTAATCCTAATGATGAGTTGATACATAAAAAAACACCACTTTGAATAAGTGGTGTTTTTTTGTGTTGATAGAATTTGCCTGATAAGGTAAATGGGAATTTTTACCTATTGTATTTAATTTTAATGATTACTCTAATCGAACTACGTTAATGATGAAAGGAGCTACGATATTCGTTGAACTCGGGGTTGATCCAAAAGTAAGTGCCTGGAATGTAAGAATCTGACCTGCGTTCATTTTTAACAGAGTTGAATTGGTACATGTGACGAACGATGGGGCTCCGTTTTTTTCTGGTAATGTAACTTTATTACTTGTAAAGGATTGCTGAATTCCATTTAAACTGATTTGGGCATATCCCATATATCCATCTCCGTCGTCTTCATTTGTATCCCTTTGAGGATAGTTAACCATAAAATCAACCTTATATAATCCAGCTGCATTTGCTGTAAAAGTATTTCCAGTCAGTTCATTCAGATTATCAAAAGTCTTTGCAGAAATTATAGCATTCGTAAATGTATTGTTTAATGTTATTGTCACTACGCCAGTCCCTCTTGCGGTACTTACATTGGATGAATTGCGTAATTGTACAACACCTGTACTGTTTACAGTTAAGCTTCCTACTGGACCTGATGCACCCTGCAATCCTTCCAGTCTTAAAGGGTTTGTAGCATTGATATGAAGCTTATTGGTAGCAGTGGAAGTTCCTATACCTATATTTCCTGTAATCGGGTTGATTCTCATTCTTTCAATTAAGCCTCCGCCAACAGAGTTTCCAATATAGAAATCTTCTTCTGAGCCATTAATTAATGTTGATCCTGTACGAAGAGATCCTAATGCCCAATTAGCGCCTCCTGAAGAAGGCCCATTATTGGTGAAACCAAGTAATGAATAGTTTCCCGTAGCTAAAGCAGAAGTATTTCTTAAAGCCACAATTCCGTATTGATTGGTTCCGGCGGTAGCATCAATCAAATTAAATCTGTTTGAAGATGGAGTGGTAGAGACTACATGAAATCGTGTTTCAGGAGATGCTGTCCCCAATCCGATTCTATGATTGGCTGCATCTATTGAAAAAGTAGTTCCATCAACAGAAAAACCATTAACGATGGTAGAAGTAAATGCTAATGTATTGGCTTCTTGGGTTACCACCCTGTTTCCTATGATATATCCATCAGAATTGTAAATATTTGCTGAGATGGCTACCCATTGCAGTCCTGTGAAATAGTGATATCCAGTATTATGAATACTGCCTACCTGTGCTATGCTTGGTGTTAATCCAAATGGTGAAATGATATCTGTGATATAAACAATAGCCCCTATCTGATCGCTTCCGTAAGTTCCAGATTCTTTTGCTGCTAATTGCTGTTTAGAAACCCTTGGTGGCAAAAGACCATCTTTCATATTAGGGTCTGTAGTTCCTGCAACATCTAATGTTGCATGTGGATTTTCTGTATTTATCCCTACCTGTGCATTTAATATAACAGCTATGCATAAAGCGATCAGGGAATAGAATTGCTTACCTTTCATGTTTTCGGTTATTAGTTTTTCTTTTTTTATAGTTGTGATTTTAATATCTACTCAATGTATTTCATTGTTTCGTGATAAAAATATTGAGTAGATATTGTAAATCAGTTGCGCAAACTTATTTTAATTTTTCGTTTTATGATTAAGTATAAATACTGCATTTTATAAAAGAAATTCCGACTTGAATGAATGATATTAGAAGTGTAGCAATATTTTTTAGGGTAGATTGTAAATTGGAATGTATATAATGTGCTATTTTATTGTGAAATGTATAATTAATAGTTAGATACAATAAGACCGTACTTATGAAATGGAGGAGTAAGAACTTTAGTATTGGTGAAATATGAAATTTACATCATATTTTTAGCAGTTTTATTTCTTTAGTTTTCAGTGTTTTGCCATTCCTCATTTTTGTTTATCTTAGGTTTGTTGAAAATAGATGTTTGTACTTTATGGTAAGTTGGATTTTGATTCAAATCAAGCCCATGTTTTGAAATAAGTAATCATATATTTAATAAATACAATGGACGAGTTAAAAATAAATACAATTATTCAAGGCCTATCAGATTCTTTGCAGACAAGGAGTTATGATAAATTTGTTAGCTATTTTACAGAGAGTGCAATTTTTGAAATACCATTTACAGTGAATGGTAAGATTGTGATTAATGGAAAAGAAAATATAAAAAAGCACTTTGAGAATGTACAGCAAAACCCACTTGCCCAGTTGATTGAAATAGAGGATGTTTATACAAAAATATACCATTGTATAGATACCCAAACAGCTACTGTTGAGTATTTCACGGAAGGAAAATCATTAGCAACGAATGAACCTTTTGAAATACAATCTTCTATTGCGCTTATTAAATTTGATGTAAGTGGTATTGTTTATTACAAAGATTTTCCAAATACTTTGGGAATTGCACAAAAAGCAGGCGTTCTGTCTCAATTAGCAGGAAGTTGGATAAAATGAGATAGAAAATTCTCTTGATAAAGAACAGATAATATTTTAAAAAAAAGGATGAAATTTTTAAATTTCACTCTTTTGGTACACTCTTAAGTGATAGCAATGTAACATGTATTTCAGATATCTTTGCTGAAATAATTATTGAAACATTCTGCGACATTTGGTCATTGTATTTCTGCTTAATCCAAAGTACACTGCTAACTGAAGATTATTCATCCTATGATTTTTTTGATAATCAAGATGCGCAGAATATCTGATTTATTGTAGGAGTGAAGTTGCTGAGTATAAGATTGCTTCCCTTGCTTAAGAATGCGGATATGTATCCCACGGGCATTTGTGAATGCATTTAAAAAAGAAAAAGGATTTACGTCTACGCTATTATATTTGTCGAACAGTTGAAAATTTCTGTTTAATAAGAATCTTCGCGGTGTTTTTATTTGAATAAAATAATATGATCAATTATACATTAAGAAGTGTAGAGAAATAAAAAATCCTCGAATGACTTCGAGGATAAAAACTAATAACCATGAAAACTCAAATTAAACATGAGAATCGGGTGCAAATTTAAGACAAAATAAGTTATTGGGCAATTGGAGTTATCAATAAGTTATATTGTGAATTTCGTTTGCTTTTGAAGAAACTAGGTTGAGGAAGAAAAAGTGATATAAAAAGAAGGAATCAACCCAAAAAATAGTTATAAAACCGGGTTTGTTTTCACTTTTGAAAAAATCTTGTGAAATTATATAGATAGCCAACAGCATATTGACTTTAAAACGACTCGCCAAGTAACAATATGGCCTGGAAGATTTATAAACTTCCAGGCTTATTATATAATAGTTTCAAATGATTCAGTGGTAAAATTCAGTGAATTCTACGATGAAAATTCTTCAGCATTGGGAAGGATCGTAAACCTCCATGAAGAATATAAATTGATAAGACCGACTCAAAGAAATAGAGAGTCAATGAAGAATCAATTGCAAAAAATATTAATTAAGATTATAGTTTGTAATGACCAGGCTCAATATAAAATGTACATAATTCTGATCTGTTTCCTGTCTGTTAATCAGCTTGTTTTTATATTCGTAAGAATTTAATGCCTGCGTTAATTTCTGATAGGTTTCAAAATTGTCATCTTTAATTTTTACCCTTATATTGCCATCTTTCCTGTTAATGAGTTGATTATCTAATGTTCTTACTTTAAATAAAACGTTAGATAATTTCGGACGGAAATTCATTGCCCCGATATATCTTTCAACAATATTGATTTTGAATGTATCAAATATGATGTTGTGAAAAACAATTTTAGAGTTAGGCTCTTGAGTATTGAGCTCGAGCTTATAATTCATTATAATTTAAATTTTAGTAAAGATTAGCCTTAATTATATCAATAATAAAGCCTTGTTAATAGATCATTCCCATAATCATGATAACATATTTTCTGATACAGGAATTAATGAGTAAAGATAAAGTTTTTTATTGATAAAAAAGTATGGGAAGATTAAATATAATGGATTTATGATGACATGTTGGAGGTAATGAAGTTATGAAATAGGTTACTGTAAGGTCATTTGAAAATATTTTTAGGATTTAAATATTTCAACTCATACAAAATATCTAACTTTAAACTTCTCACTATATTCTCAAAACATTCGAAAAAAACTAATAAAAATTGAAAAAAACGTTATGTACAATGCTTATTATTTTAGCAGGCTTAAAATTATGTGCACAGAATACCTATGTGTTTTTTGGTTCATTTAATCATAATAAAGAAACCGAAGGAATTTACGTCTATGAATTAGATACCCTCAAAGGAAGACTATCGAAAGTAACTTCTGCTAAAGGAGTTTTAAATCCATCATTTCTGACACTGTCACCAGATGGAAAATATGTTTTTGTCTGTACAGAAAGTAAAACCAAAAATGCAGGAAGTGTAAGTAGTTTTGAGTTTAATGCTGAAAAAAAGTCTCTTACTTATATCAATAGCCAGAAAAGTGGTGGGGAGAATCCTGTTTATCTTGCAGCTCATAAGAGCGGAAAATGGTTGATTAATGGAAATTATACCGAAGGAAGTACTTCTGTTTATCCCATTTCACAAAATGGAGTGATACAACCGAGGGTTCAGAATTTTCAATTTTCAGAAGGAAGTATAAATCAGGACAGGCAGGATCGGGCTCATATTCATTCAACCGTTTTTTCTCCTGATTTTAAATATGTGTTTTTACCGGATCTTGGAGCCGATAAAATAAGAACCTATAAATTTGAAGCGGATAAAAAAGAACCATTGACAGAAGCCGAAAAGTCTTTCACTCCAACTCCTTTAGGTAGTGGACCAAGGCATTTTACTTTTCATCCCAATGGAAAATTTGGCTATTGTATTGAAGAAATGGGCGGTGCTGTAAGTGTTTACCAGTATGATAATGGAAAACTGGAACCTATTCAGAGAATCAATACCCATTCCGATCAGTTTAAAAATGACTTTGAAAGTTCAGATATTCATATTTCTCCGGATGGACGCTATCTGTATGCTTCAAACCGAGGAAAGGAAAATAACATTGCTATATTTTCAATTTTGAATGACGGGACATTGAAAACGGTAGGATATCAATCTACAAAAGGAAATCATCCAAGAACCTTTACGATTGACAGCACCGGAAAGTTTTTAATTGTAGCTCATCCTGTAAGCGGAACTGCCGTTGTCTTTAAGCGGAATTCAGAAACAGGATTGCTGAAAAAAGTAGGCAGAGAAGTGAAATTAAACGGTGTTTCTACCGTTCAGATCAGAAAATACTAATATCGAATAGGTTGAAATTCAAAGTGATGAAATTCAATAATGAGAAATAGATTTTGCTGTTGTAATACTCATTTTATAACGTTTAATTAACTTTTATATGATGCCTGAAATTGTATTAAAAAGAGTCTATGAAACGCCTTCTCCTCATGATGGTTATCGGGTTCTTGTAGACCGTTTATGGCCTCGTGGACTGACTAAAGAAGCAGCAGATATTGATGAATGGAACAAAGATCTTGCGCCTTCTTCAGAATTGAGAAAATGGTTTCATCATGATCCTGAACGATGGAAAGAATTTTCAGAAAAATATCTGAAAGAGCTCCATGAAAATAAGCCTGGAAAGGAGTTTCTGGACCAACATAAAGGCCAGGAAAAGATCACATTGGTATATGCTGCAAAAGACGAAGAACATTGTCATCCCCTTATTTTAAAAAGTTATTTAGAAAGCCTGAAGTAAATTAACGTTGCTTTATCCTGAGTGAAACGCCTCTGCCATCCTTTATAACATTTTCAAGAGCATAACTTCGAAATTCCTGTTTGAAAAATAAAATAACAAGCAATAAATAAAAAAGCAGAGATCAATTCTCTGCTTTTTCTTTTTTTACGGCCCGATTCATAATAAGAATTATTCCCAATAGAAAAATAGCAATGATAAGGTATCGCCAGGAAAGATCCTTTTGTTCCGTTACTGTTCCACTTACGGAAATAATAAAGCTGGTGATTGAAGTGATAACATAAACCAGTCCGCCCATCAATCCGCCGGCTGTTCCTGCATTTTTAGGAAAATACAGCATACTCGTTGTAAAAAACGAAGTAAATAAAACGCCCGAACAGATATGAATAAAAAAGGCAAAAGGAATCATTATATAAAGACTCTCTGCAAAGTAGCTGGTGGTTATTAATCCTGCAATTAATATCAGTTGAAGGATAATAGGCAATAAAATTCTCGATTTAAAATCCAAACCAAGTCTGCGTTTTCCTATAAAGCCTCCTATCATCCATGAAAACCCTAAAATCAGGGTACAATATCCAATCACTACAGGAGTAAAGTGGAAGGTGTTTTCAATAATGAAAGGGCCGGTAATATTGAATAGCATCACAATAGAGTAGCTTAATCCCAGAATAATGATTCCGAGCATGAAGATTTTGTTTTTAAGCATCATGGAATACAGGTTAATATTCTCTGAAAGATCCAGTTTCTTTTTTTGCGGAAGACTTTCACCGCTGAAGAACCACTCGAACAGAAATAAAAATCCTGCATAAAAAGCAAGGAAATAAAAGTTAGCATGCCAGTTAAAAAGCTTTTCAAGGTAACCGCCGAGGAAAGGAGCCAAGATAGGACCACAAGACCAGGCAATCGTAAAATAACTCAGGTAATGCTTTACCCGTTCGGCATCATAAAGATCTACAAAAATAGCACGGGTAGCCACAACAAGTACAGAAACGGCAACTCCCTGAAGGATGCGGAGTAAGCATATTAATAAAATACTATTGGTCATAGTAATGAAAATACTGCTCAGGATCAAAATAAATAAAGCAAGTAATTTAGGACGGTAACGACCGATACTGTCCAGAATTCCGCCCACAAATAATTGAGAAATTCCGTAGCTCAGCAGGTAAGAAGTTAAAGTGATCTGTATATCTTTTTCTGAAACCATCATTTCCTTGGCCATAGAAGGGAAGGATGGCAGGTAAATATCAGTAACAAACCCCGAAAGCGGGATAGACACAAAGGCCATAATGGTTATTAATCTGATGCGTTTCTCAGATGCTTCTCTCAACATATTCATTCATTTTTTACCATGCAAAAATACTTCAAGAATAGAAAATTGAGTTTTAAAAGACAAAGTAAAAATTACAAAATTCAAATATTTAAAAAGAGTTCTTGAATTTTAATGGCGAAGTCTCTGCATACTTTTTAAAGAAATTATTAAAATGGGATGGCTGCTCAAAACCAAGGGTATAACCAACTTGGGCAATATCCCAGTTCGTGTATTTCAGAAGATTTTTAGATTCCTCAAATATTTTTTCTTTTATAATTTGCGTGGTCGTGAGGCTTGTAACCGATTTTACAGATGAGTTCAAATGGTTGACATGTACATTCAGATGATCTGCGAAAGCAGAAGCCGTTTTTAAAGCTAAAGGGTAGGCTGGAGAATCTAAAGGGAACTGTTTGTTCAGGAGCTCATCAAACAATCTGTACAGTCGGACATTGGCAGGAAGGTCATTAAGACTTACATCCTCCACACGGTTTTCCAGGGCAAGGTGCAAAACAGAGGCAAGGTTACTTTTAATACCATTGCAGCGAAAAGGATAGGTAGAATGGTTCAGTTTGTACATCTGCTCAAAATACATGGTAGCCAGTTGGATCTGTTCCTCATCCAGGAATATAAACGGTTTGCTCCATTCTTTAAATAACGATGTCTTTTTAAACAAGTTAAATTCTGAATTTACATTAAAAAATTCCTGATTGAATAAACAGGAAAACCCTTCCTGAAAATCATCTTCACATTCCCATGTATAAGGAATATTGGGTGATGGAAAAAATAGAGCCGGGCGGTCAACATATAGGGTGTGGGTTCCATAATAGGCCGTTCCTTTTCCTATGATAAAGCATATTTTGTAATAATCACGTCGGTTATAAGGGCTTTTAAAACTGCAATATTTTCTCGGAATGATGTTGAAATGGGTTTTTCCGGTCTCAAGATCTGCATCAGATATTTCGAGAATATTTCTACGGGTACGTTTGTAGTAGTCTTTTATGGTTTCCAGTTGATCACTCATTGTATCAGAATTATAAAAATCAAAGATAGACAAATCTTTGGTTTTTAAGATTTGCCTTCAATAGTTTTTATGAGTGGTATTGATCGAAGATCTATTAATTCTTACTGATATTCATTTCTACAATATAAGACGGAAGCTGAAATGGAGGAGTTTTTGCATTTTCTTTAATAATAAAGCCACACTCTTTTAAAAACTCCAATAAAGGATCTTCTGCAAAGATGTTGGCCCAGATAATATCGGTAAAAGAAGCTGCCGTTTTGCATTTCTTCCATAGAGATTCACGAATTTCTTGGGTATCATATTCCCGAAGAATAATAAAATTAAGTTCTGTAAGCCTTTTATCTCCGTCTGAACCCGGATATCCAGAACCACTTTTTAGAATACCATAGCCTACAGGTCGCTCATCTGCATATGTGATAATAAGCTGATTAGACAGGTTGTTGAGCTCATTAATCATTTTCCTTGGGTCCCAGTCTTCTATATAGTGCCCGATCTCTTCCTCTGAAACATGTTCTTTGTAAGTGGTGTTTACATAAGATTTGATCATTGTAAAAAGATCATCAACGCCTTCGTCAGAACCTATGGTAAATTTTGAAATGATTTTCATTCTTTTTTCTTCAAAATTATAAGATTAATTTATTCAGAAAGGATACAGATGGTTAAAATGTAACCGGTACAGGTTCTAATTTTGTAAATTTGTTCAGTACAGATTGAGATGAGATGATGAAAACTTATAAATACGAAGCTTTTACAACGATTATTGAAGAACAGATTCGTAACGGAATTTTACAGGCTGGTGAAAAGCTACCCTCCATTCGGGAAATAAAAGAAAGATATACTCTGAGTACAAGTTCAGTACAGAGCGGTTTCGAATATTTAATGATTAAAGATTTGATTGAAAGTCGTCCACGCTCAGGATATTTTGTAGCTGATAAAAGAGAAGAGAATATTCCAGAAGCCAGAGCAAAGCTTCCTTCTGTTGTTCGGGATGAGGAATTTATGAAGAATATACGGCTTACTTCCAAAAGAATTTCAGAATCAAGTTCCTTTAATACAGCAGTTCCTGGTGATCTCTTGATTCCTCAAAAACTGATTCTAAGAACCATGCAGGAAGTGATCCGGGAAAAAGGAGCTTCTCTGCTGAGATATTATCCTTCCAATGGGCTTGAAGCATTGAGAAAGCAGATTGCAAAGCAAATGGCAATGTATGGCTGTTCCTTCAATCCTGATGAACTGATTATTACAGACGGTGCTTTGCAGGCGCTTACGATTGCATTAAGTTCTGTAACCAGGGCAGGTGATGTTGTTGCAGTAGATAGTCCGTGTGTATTTTCCATTTTGGAAGTTATTGCCAATCTGGATTTGAAGGTTATTGAAATCCCTGTTCATTACCGAAGTGGCTTTGATACTGAATATTTTCGAAATGTGTGCACTGAAAATGAGATCAAGGCTCTTATTGTTACCCCTAATTTTCATAATCCAACCGGAATCCTGATGAGTGATAGAACCAAAAAGGATGTCTTGGAAATAGCAGAAAGCCATCACATATGCATTATTGAAAATGATATGTATTCTGATCTTTATTTTGAAGAAAAAAGACCATCCAGCATTAAAAGCTTTGATGAAAAAGGATGGGTAATAACCTATTCTTCATTTTCAAAAACTCTGGCTCCCGGAATTCGTTTAGGTTGGCTGTATGCTGGACCATTTTATGCCAAGGCAGAAAGAGCAAAGTTTGCACTGGGCCGATCAGTATCTCCTATTTATCAGGAATTGATCCTTAAGTTTTTACAGAAAAATAGCTATGAAAGACATTTACGGTCATTCCGTAAAAAGCTCAATCAACAGGCTACCCAGTTACTTGAAGTCCTGAGAAAGTCATTTCCGGAAGGGGCTTATTTCCATAGACCTCAAGGTGGATACAGTATTTGGGCACAAATGCCGGAAAATATGGACATGAAGAAATTTTATAAGTATTGTGAATCAAAGAACATTTTATTTACACCTGGAAGCACATTTTTCCTTACAGATAAATACGACCATCACTTCAGAGTTGTTTTTGCAGAAAGAATAACTCCTGAAAGTCTTCATCTATTAAATAGAACGGGAATGAAAGCTTGTGAATTTATTTTAAATGGAAACTAAGGCTGAGACTATTTGTTAAAAGAGAAAACTATTTTTCAGGGAGATTGAGATCCATGTTTTATTTAGTCATATATTTGATATTCTTACTCTTATCAACTTCCAATTGGGGAATTGTATCCGTTGTAGGAAAAGAAAAGCCATCTATCCATTTTTCTTTCTTAAGATCAATATCTTCACCGCCTATTATATGTTTCTGAAAGAAATAAGAGATATCCTGTTCCAGATATTTCTGAACAAGATCAAGGAAAAGCTCATCCGTAAACTTTACACTTTTCTCAGTACAGGTTTTCAGAAGCTCCCGCATCAGGTCGTCTAGAGATTTTTGGTAATTGGTTTTCAACATAATTTGATTATCCAGCCAGAAGGCAAAAATAGCCCCTCGTCTATAGGGAACCTTTTCTATATTTCTGCTTTTCCAGAAGTCATCTTTTATTTTGTAATTAGGAATGTTTTTTTCAGGATTCTTCCAATGACTTTTAATGATTTCGGTGTTAAAAAGCTTTTGCCATTCCTCCATTGAGATATCTTTTATTCTCAATCTGTTTTTGTAGGTATAATAATCAGTAAAACCTTCACTGAACCAATAATTGAGCTCTTCATGCTTATTTTGAATTTTATTTCCAATCCATTCATGCATTAATTCATGATGAAAAAGGTACAGGTATGAATTCTTGTTATTGAAAGGATTATTGGTTCCCTGGATCATAAATGCATTTTTAATAGCAGAACCTGTAGTACTGTATCCTTTATACAGGCTGTCTTTTTGGGAAACAGTGGGAGTCATGGTAATGGTAAAATAATCCTGATCGTAATCTTGCCAGAAATCCCTTTGAGATTGTACGGCTTTCTTAAGATTGGAAAATAAAAAATCATCTGTAAAACCGTTGTTCCATTCGCCCCTCAAGGCAAAATAAATAGGTTTATCATGTACTTTAAAATTGTAAAACCTGTAATCACCACCTATAAAAAGAGAGTTATAAAAGCCATCCCAAAGAGTTGTTTTGATTTTCTGTTTGTGAAGTTGAGAGGCGAAATTATTATGAAGTTTAAACTTTTCCGGAAAATTGATCCATTCAACAGAGAATTCAAATTCTACCTCATCAGACGTTTTCGTGAAAGAGAATGGAACCATGAAAAGATTCTTTCCTAAAACATGAAAGAATGTGTTATTGATTCTCGGGCGGTTGAATATCTTATAATTAGGATCTGTAAAATCTTGCTTGACGTGATAAATTAGGGAAAATTCAGTTCCTTTTTTCTTTTGGAGCTTAATCGTATTGCTTTCAGGAATAGTTTCAAAAGTAATATCAGGGTTTTCTTGCTTTACTATTGCCAGGTTTTTAAAAAGGTCTTTTTCGCCCCAGCTTTCATTAGCGTAGTAAAAGGATAAAGTATCAGAGGCTTTTTTCAGCTTATAATCTACCTGTACTTTTAAACCGTTCTTTGCAAGGTTTTCATTATAATAAACTTTATAGCTAATCTTGTTTTGTGAAAAGGCAAATAATGGCAATATAAACGTTAGGAAAAATATTTTCTGAACATGGATTAAGTCGTTTTTCTCAAATGTAATATAAAAATCCAAGATAGGAGATAAACTTGGATGTGTTTTGAAAAAATAAAGAAGGTCTTAAACCTTTTAAAAATATTGTAGCCATTATAAAGAAAATTTTGAAGAAAAATGAATGGGAGAATCGTGGAAGAAATTTGATCTATCCAGGATTTCAACAGGATTTTTGTAAAAAGTGAAGGGCTAAAATCGATAAAAATCGGTTCAAGGGTAGAAATATGTTAAAAATTCAGTGATTTTGCCCAAACTTTTTTCTTTGCTACTAGGCTGGAATCACCATAAAACCTATATTTGCAGCCTAAATTTTTAAATATAATGAAAGAACTAATTGAAAAAATCAACGCAGAATTTGAAGCGTTCACAACTGAGGCAAACCAACAAGCGGAAAAAGGAAACAAAGCAGCTGGTACAAGAGCTCGTAAATCAGCTTTAGAACTAAGCAAATTGTTTAAGGATTTCAGAAAAGTTTCTGTAGAAGAATCTAAGAAGTAATTCAACCTTTAGCCGGCTTTTGTAGCCGGTTTTTTTTTACCCATAGCGCAATCAGTTTCTCAAGATTGCCATGATTTCTCAAAGCATCAAAAGTTCCGATCTTAAATGAATTTGAAAAGCCGAAAATAAATTCATGTCTATTGATTTCGTTTTTAGCCTCAAATATTAAATTTTTCATTGTAGAATGGTTATCATCTGTATAATTTGTATTTTAGAAATATCAATTACACAAAATATGATGAAACATTCTTATTTACTGTTTATTCTGTTTTTTAATCTTTTTTCAGCCCAAAAGCTTCAGGTTGTAGATTCTGAAAATGGAAAACCGATTCCTAATGCAAGAGTTCTTTTGCATAATCAAATTGTTTATACTAATGAAGAGGGTTTTGCGCCCGTAGATCAAAGCTCGGTAAACTTTGAAATTTCAGCATCGGGATTTCAAAAAGCAATAATTCAAGAATTTTACTCTCCCATAAAGCTAAAAAGAGGGTATAAAAAGATTGATGAAGTAAAACTGATAAAAGTAGATTTGAAAGATATCTTTGAAGATGTTGCCAGCCATTACAAAAAAAGATACTATAATGAACCTTCCCTTTATGATGTTACTTATAAAGAAAAAAGGAGTGATAATAACCAGATTCATTTTTTAGTTATTGCAGAAACAAAGTTATGGAGTAAAACTAATTTTTATAATCACAACAAATCTTTTGATAATAATCTCCAAATGCAGCTGAATAATGTAAAATACTTTAAAGATCTAAAATCAGACAGCATGTTTGTAAAGGGAATCAAGAAATTCTCTGATGAATATATGGGAAATTATTTCTTTAATTTTGAGTTAAACAGGGCTTTGGCCCATGTAAAAAATAAGGCATCTAAATATTCCGGATGGATATTTTTCGAACAAGGTAACGAGCAATTCATCACATTTAACATTAAGTCAGGATTAGGGATTGAGATGAAAGGAGAATTGAAATATAATAAGGCTGATAAGGTGATTACTTATTTTGAAATTCATTATTTGCAGGACCAATATCCAATGGTTAAAAGAAGAACTGGAGCAGGAGAAGAGTTTGATTATCAGTTAGGAAATGCAATGCTCGTTTTTGATTTTTACAAAAAAGAAGGAATATATGTTCCTGCTATGAGCAAGATTGAAGGTAATAAATTTGTTGCTTATTATAAAGGGGTTAAACATGAGCGGAAAATCAGCAGAGAACTTATTTACAATACTTTTAAGAAATCAGATGAAAAAGGACTAACTCCTAGAGTAGATTTTGCTAAAGACATTTGGGATAATACTTTGGTAAAAGAAAATAAAAATAATACAATTTTATTGACCACCGAGGAACAGGCTTTTATCAACAAAAAGCTACCGGATTTCGAATCAAAATAGATGGGAATGACATGCTGCCAACTTAATATAATAGATTGAAAATTTCATTTTTCTTCAAAAATGAGTCTGAATGCTGATGTCTAAAGACTTTTTTATTCTATTTTTTTTATCATCTCCGTAATTTCCTTTATCTTTAATGCAATCAATATACATTATGAGGATAAATAGATTTTTTGCAGTACCGGCTGTCATGTTGGCTGCTCAATTTTCATGGGCTCAGGTAAAGGTAGACCCAAAAGAAAACCTTAACCCAATCATAAAAAGCATTGTAGATGAAGTGAATAACAATTCCCAGCTTGAAGGGATGGCGTATGAGCTTCTGGATGGGATAGGACCACGTCTTGTGGGAACTCCGGAAATGCTTGCTGCTAATGAGTGGAGCGCTGAAAAGCTACGCTCATGGGGAATTGATGCCAACCTTCAGCAGTTTGGAACCTGGAAAGGGTGGCAGAGAGGAACTACCCATGTTGATATGGTGTTTCCAAGAACTAAATCTTTGACAGCTACTCAGCTGGCGTGGAGCCCTGCTACTAAAAAAGCAGTTGAAGCAGAGGTAATCATTCTTCCAAGAGTGTCTTCTAAGGCAGAATTTGACAAATGGCTTCCCGCTGTAAAAGGAAAGATTGTGCTGATGGCCCAATATCAGAAGATAGGACGTTCTGATGAGCAGATCAAGGAGTTTGCAACCCCGGAACTTTATGAAAAACTTAAGGCAGAAAAAGATCAGGCAACCAAGGACTTTGCAGCTTATGTAAAGAACATTGGATATGATAATAATACTCTTCCTCAAGCATTAGAAAATGCAGGTGCGGCTGGAATTGCCATTTCAAACTGGACCGGGATTATGGGTGCAAACAGGATCTTCGGAGCCAAAACATCCAAAATTCCAATGATTGATATTGATGTGGAAGATTATGGGATGCTTTACAGAATGGCAGAGAAAGGAGCTCAGCCTAAAATTAAAATAGATGCTCAGTCGAAAGTTCTTCCCGATGCGAAAAGCTTTAATACCATCGGTATGATTAAAGGGAAAGAAAAACCGGATGAGTATGTCATTTTATCTGCTCACCTTGATTCTTGGGATGGAGCTCAGGGAGCCACAGACAACGGAACAGGAACACTGACGATGCTGGAAACCATGAGAATTCTTAAAAAATATTATCCTAATAATAAAAGAACAATTGTGATCGGACTTTGGGGAAGCGAAGAACAAGGATTGAATGGTTCAAGAGGCTTTGTAGTAGATAATCCTCAGATTATAAAAGGAACACAGGCTGCATTTAATCAGGATAATGGTACCGGACGTGTCATCAATATCAGTGGCCAGGGATTTGTGAAAGCTTATGATTATATCGGAAAATGGCTTGATGGTGTTCCAAAAGCAGTAAGAAACCACATTAAGACTGATTTCCCTGGAATGCCTGGCGGTGGTGGATCAGACCATGCTTCATTCGTGGCAGCTGGAGTACCTGGATTTTCGCTAAGTTCCTTGAATTGGGGCTATTTCGGATATACATGGCATACGACAAAAGATACCTATGACAAAATCGTTTTTGATGAGGTGAAGAATAATGTGATCTTAACAGCAGCATTAGCTTATATGGCTTCTGAAGATCCTGAATTCACCAATAGAGAAAAAAGAGTAATGCCTAAAGATGATAAAGGAAACCTGGTACAATGGCCGGAAGTAAAAGAACCTAAAAGAAGTTCTAAAGATTATAAATAATAAAAGATTCTATATCCATAGAATTACTTGAATGAAAGAGGTTGCCTGCAAAGGTGACCTTTTTTATTGTTTCACTTCGTTCATTTTTGAAATACAATAGATATTGCCATTTTAGAGCAGATGATTTCTTTGTTTTGTACAATATTTTTGTTTTTTGTACATATTTTACATGAAAATATACAATAAAAAAACATGTAAATACAAGAAGATGTAAAGTGTGGATTTTTAATTTTAAAAAATTTTTAGAATTAAAAACACACAACATTATGAAAAAAAATATTTCAGATCGGAAAGATCCGATTCATACGACTGACCCTATAAACAAGCAAAACTTTTATGCCGTAAAGTCTGGAGAGACGCTGGAAAGCATTGCTTTGGATCTTATGCTTGAAAATCCCCGGTATCTTCTCGAATATCATAATCAGCGCTGTAGTTTCCTGGATACAATTCCTGAGAACGGAAGATTAAGGCTGATGCAAAAGCTTTGTATTCCCGCTCCGGAAGAAATTTCGGAAATAAATACAATTATACAGGAACGGGGAGAAAGTGTATATAAGTCATTTTCTAAAGGAAAAATTCCCTTCAATGCTGAGGCGGTTTCCGGAGTATATAAGGTCAGGCAAACCGAAAGTGATGATGGAATACTGAAGAGTGAATATGCTTATTCAATCTATTGTAATTATATAAAAGAAGAGGAAAAGGGATACCGTATTCATTTTTCAATGAGTGATTTCACTAAAGATGGTGAAGAACTGGAACAGAAGATCAACAGTCTGGCTTCAGCGTTTGTGAAAATTATTTATCCGGTAACATTCATTATAGATCGTTCTGGAAAATTGGTGGCTGCAGAAACTCATAAAGAGATCCGGCATATAATAAATGAAATTGAAGCATTAAAAAAATATCATCAAGGCTCTTATGCATCGCTGCATATCAATCAGATGAAAGATAAAATGGCTCATCCAAAGGTTATTTATAGCAGTTTGAAAACTATAGTACCCGTACAGTTCATTTTCAGTTCTTTTTATCAGGCTCATTATAATATACAAGGCTTTTCAGTTCCATATACAGATGAATTTTCATGGCTGGCTCCAGCTTCTCCTATCAGAATGGAAATAATTAATCAAACCTTATCAGAAGAAAAATCCGGATGTATAGAAGTAGTACAGACAGGGAAATCTGTGGATTACCGGACGGTTGAAGAATTGTACGATACGGATTGGGAATATGATGAGCTGGAAAAACCTCATTCAAAATCACTGATCGCCAGCCATTCGGCAATATATACATTAAAGGCTGCTGATTTTTCTATACAGAAAATAAAAGCAGGGTTTCATATTCAGATGGCCGATTATGAAAAGTCCATGACTTTTGAGCTAGAAAAATTAGCAGGATAATTAAAAGAACACAATTGAACCCACACAACACAAAAAAATGTCAGAAAATTTATCAACACACAACGGAAAGCATTTTGTCATCCAAAAAGGCAAAGCCAGCTGCAATCAGGGAGATGTGTTCCCTCAGTTTAAGGTAAATTCCCATCAAAAGCATTATTGGAACCAACAAGACGTTACAGCAGATTATCTTGCGGTAACAGAAGAAGATATACACTTCAATCCTGCCGGGCCAAGCTTCGGAAAATGCAGATTAAAACCCACATCTGGCGGATATTTACCCTGTGCGTATGTCCCTGCCGGAAAATGGCAAAAGACTTATGAAAAGGTAAATATTATGGGGAAAAGCTGCCTTTCTGAAATCTCCGAACTGATGTGCAGTACTGGAGGAATGATTACTGTGAAGGAACATGGCCAGACTTCTACTATGAACAGGCAAGGTATAACACTTGCTGATCCCCAAAGTTACCATCTTATTAATCCGTTTATGGATTTAAAAGAATCTCAGGCAGAACTGGAAGAACCCGATCCGATTTATGAATAAAACATTTCAAAACTAACAAGTATGGCAAAATTGACTATTACAGGCAATACCCAACCTATTGTTGGAAATACGGAGGCATATTCACTTTCAGTCTTTGATAATCTGATGTCTTCCAATTCTTTTTCTTTTCCACCACTCAAAGTACAATGGAATATTCATGTAAAGGATCAGAAAGGATGGCGGATTACTCATGGGAATGTCAAAGATGGAGAACAAATAACCTATAAATTCACCCATAAAAGCTTAAAATACAAAGCTTTAAAAATTGAAGTGACAAGAGGGAAGGACAAAGGTGAATTGTATATACAACCACAGCCGGCTGAAGAACCCAAAATACTCCGTGTAGATCTATTAGATATTAATTCTCAGCGACTGCAGAAAGGAAAACTACTTTATTATACAGATACTTTAATTGCTAAGGCCCATTGTGTGGGAATGTTCGGACATAAAGTATCTTTTACTTTATGGGAAGACGATGCAATAGGTGAGGGGCATGATCCGGTTATTAATATGATGAACAGGATCAATCCGGTGCCTCTTGTTGGGGAAGTGGATCATGAAGGGATTGCTAAAGTCATTTTCAGGTTACCCAGCTATACCATGGCTGTACAGATCGCTAATGCCCAGGTGGCCAGGGGAGATCAAAATGAAGGGAAAACCCATGAGTATTATGTGACGGCAGAAATGGCTTCCAAACATATTCTGAAGGCCAGTCCCAATGTAAATGTGGCTAATCCCACTCATGTTCCTGAGCCTCCTAAAAAGCAAAAGCCCAAAGAAACGCTTCTCGCTCACAGAAAACCTCCGGTGGCTCCTGAAAAGAAAGACACAAAGCCTGCTAAACCCAAACCTAAAGAGAATACTCCAAAGTTTCCGCAAACTCCGGCGGCCTGGAAACAGGCCGATCCTGAAGGAAAGATTATAAGTGTGGAATTTACAGATGCTACAGGAAAGCCTTTGAAAAATGCTAAAACTGGCGATGTTGTATCTATTAAGATCAGCACCCGGAATATGAGTGGGAAAAATGTAAAGGTAAGGATCTGGGAAGAAGATTTCTCACGCTATAGCAATGATCTGGTATATGAAGTATCCGCAAAGCTGGCTTACAATACGACAAACTTTATCAATGGGGTTGTCTTAACAAAAGATATGTATACCAAAAGCTACGAATGGGGTGAAGGGAACGAACGGGAATATTTTATAGAAGTTGAGCACTTGAATACCTCTGTAACCTCTCAGGTGATTCCGGTAAGCCCGGATGCTGAACCGGTGAAAGTGGAGGCTAATGATTCTCCCTCGATTATTAAAGGAGCAAAATTAGAAACTAAAAATTGTGGTGGTAAATATTGTATTGACAAAAACTCCCCTCCAAGCGAACTTATAAGAGAAATTAATATTCGTTTAGCCGGTTTTGGAGGCAATGTCCCAACAGATAAATTTACGGACAGAACCGAAAAAATGATTAAACAGTTTCAGAGAGATTATATGAAAGTTCCTGAAACTGGAAAAGTTTGTGGAAGTGTTTTAAAGGCAATTGATGAGTTTTCAAATAAATATTCAATTCCTTTTAAGCGCATTAAATGTAAATGTGGTAAATGTTCTGGTTTTGGAAATGGAAAATATTTTGAGCAGGCACAAAAAAATAATATTTCTGAAAAATATAGGAAATATGAGTATCCAGGAATACACCGTTCAATATATTGGGCAACTAAAGCAATCATGCATTATTTTGCAACGTTAGAAAGTGCATTGGGATATAAAATAGGTGACATTTCTTCAGGATATAGATGCCAAGAAGATAATGTTATTAATAAACGGGGTACAACTAATCATATGGGAAAGGCATTAGATTTACACGTATATAAAACAAACGATAATAAACGAGCAAATGGAAAAGACAGGGGAGCGAAAGAAGGTAGAAGCCTTTTTTCAAAATATTCAAACGCTAGAATAAATTGGACTACCAAAAATGAATTTTCATTAGAACCAGCTAATATTGCTCCCACTTGGATACATGTTGATGTTCGGGAGTTTGAATTAATTTACTTAAAAGATCAATTTTTTGTAAGCTCTGCCCAAACAGCAGAAGGAGGTAATATTATTTCTATTGCAATGAAATTCAGTAATAATATGTGTAGTTGTGGGGGTGATTTTTCATCTGACCATAAAGAACAAAAAATAGAGCATATAGATAAAGAATTTGGTATTGAAGATGCTAGAGAAGCATTAAAATACATCAATGATAATTTCGGACGAGAAAGAGCTGTTGTTATTGAGAAAATGTATCGGCTCGAAACATCACATTTTACATCTTTACAATATAAGGAGACAGGTACACCTGGAATGGAAGCCCATGGAGAAGCTCCTTATTATGGATGGAATTCTAAGTACTGGGAAAAGAATCCAGAGTATATTCCAATGGGATTAACTGGAATTAAAGAAGGGATAGGAATTGGCTACAATAAACAAGATACAAAAAATAATAAACAATTTATTGTTTTTCCATCTGTTAAAGCAGGTATGCTATATTTAAACGCTTATATAGACAGGTACAATGGAAATTATGCCAGATGGTATAGCACTTCTGAAGAGGGGCAGAAAAAGTATATAGAGTCACTAAAAGGAATAAAACCACACATAGTAAATAATTTTTAAAAATGAAAAATTTAGTATTGTTTTTATGCATTATAGTTGTAAGCTTATTAAATGTATCATGTAAAAAAGGTGAAGCATTATTGATTTCATCAAAGAATAAAAATAATGAAGCATATAATATTCAGGTTAATGAACAGAATAATAATGCTTTATTAAATTTTGTAAAATCTACATCCTTTGATTTTAAAGGATATTCTTTAGGAAAAGTCGGGGCATATATAGATAATATAGCAAATAATTTCGCTCTAATAAAGATATATATTGAAAACTCTGGAGGTACCGGAACACTAGGGTGGATAAAAGTTGATTTTTTAAGTGATAAGGCCTATGATATTACTATCAATCCGGAAAATCCTAAAGGATTAACATTCAATAAAGAAAAGTATTTAGCTTTTAAGAATGAAATTCTTGATAATGAACCTGCAAATAAGGCTATAAATGATACCATAAAAGCTCATAAGCTTCCAATTGAGTGGTCCTCAGAAAACAATTTATTATCTGTGAAATTATCAGATACATTTTTCAATATAGAAATGGACAATCCAAACAATGATCATTTCATTACCTATTTATCTAAAACAAAAAGCTTTATACCTATTATTTTGTCGAATTGTTATGAATCAGGATATTGTGAGGAATATTTAATTACCATAAAAGATAATAAGGAATATTCTAAATTAAAAATTTATTATAATACAGCTCCTGATGGAAATTTGAAAAATTATGAAACAAGAGTTTATAAAATTAATGAAGATTTTGTTATTGAGCTAAAAACAGAAAAATATATTAATGATGAGCTCATTTCTGAAAAAAAAGAAAAGTATAAAATCAATCCTGAGGGAAAAATAATTCTACATTAAAAAAGAAGGAGCTTTCGGGATAGGTGATAATAGAGATATTTAGGTGAGGATAGCTTTTGTATTAACTATTGTTGCAAAATAATTGCTTCAAAAAATAAATATATCTAAAGATATTAAAGAGGTAAAAAGTGGGAATACAGCTAATGCATCTAAACAAAATGTCAAAGCAAGGCATTTACACTTTGAAATTACTGATGCAAAAACGACAGGAGACGGTCTGAATAATAGAGAAAACCCTGCATTTTATGTAAGGCTAAAAACTCCAAATAAAAATAGGCAGGAGAATAATAAAAACTAACCAGATGAAAAAAATTATACTAAGCATTTTCTATTTTATTGGAACACTGTTGATATCATGCTTTGGTGATGGAAGTCATAAACAGAAAAATATTAAACAGAAAATAAATGTTGATACAATAAATACTAGGCGAGCGGATAATATAAATAATTATGATAATGAACTGGAATCTAATGATGAAATTATAGAAGATAAACAGTTTTCAAAATGGAAAGATGAATATCATTACTTTTTCCAATATATAGATCATAAGGGAATTTCATCTGATTTGAAAGCCAAAATTAACTTAATAAAATCAGATAGTTGTGTTTTTGAAAGTTGGTTTGAAGATCCAAATGATGAACAATACAATAAAAATGGGTATTTAAAGCTGTTAGGGCATATATATGTTTCAGATGATAAAAATTTAAAAATTATTTTTTTAGAAAATACAGTATTAAACGGTGAATCTCCTGAGTTGGATCCGGTTTTCACTTTAATCAATAAAAAAAATGAATTTTATATTGAAAGTTTTTTGACCTCTCCACCTCATAACGGAATTATTGAAATGCCGATACAAAAAATCAAATAAAAATAAAGCCATCCCGCAAAACTGTGAGATGGCATTTATTTAAATATAATTCTTTAAATCAGACAATGTTGAAACCTGGGCTTCATGCGGTTTGGAAAGTTTTCCAAAACCATAGTCACAAAAAATAAAAGGCAATTCGTTGGAAGCAGCAGAATTATAATCCGTCTGCGTATCCCCAATGTATATAGAATTTTCAATGGATAGACCATTTCTTTCCATAAGGAGATGTATGTTTTCTGACTTTGTCTTTTGTGTACGTCCATGAGATTCAAAGTCTACAAATAGAGTGTTAAACTGGTAATATTCTAAAAAAGATTCAATATATCCATCCTGGCAATTGCTTACAATAAAAAGATTGTGGGTATTGGCCAGACTTTTCAATGTATCCTCAACACCTGGATAAAGAATGCCGCCTTGTATACGTGATATCTTATTTTCCTGGGCTACTACTTCAGAAAGGAGTTCCTCAATCTGAAGGTCTGAAATTCCTGGAAGCATATCCTTCAGAATATCATGAGCCAGTAAACCCATATATTGATTCATATCATCAGGTTTCAGTTCCTGTTGTATCAGTTGACGCTTACTTAAAACATCATTCCATATTTTGATAATCGTTGCTCTGGAATCCCATAAAGTTCCGTCCAGATCGAAAATTAAGTTTTTATAATTCAAAGTGTTTCTTTTTAATTACGATTTTTTTAATTTTATTAAGCAATTATTTGACCATTAAAACATGTACAGAGAGTAAAAAAAATTAAAGCGAAACTTACCTTAATATGCTCAACCTCTTAAAAGAATTTAATGGTTGAAATAATAGATATTGCTTATAAAATCATGCTTAATTGCACTCTTTTCCTTGCCTCATCCACTTCCGTTACCTTTACTCTTACATGCTGATGCAGTTTTACGACCTCATTTACATCAGAAACAAATCCGTCTTTAAGCTGAGAAATATGAACCAAACCACTTTCTTTAATTCCAAGATCCACAAAACATCCAAAAGCGGTAATATTGTTCACGATTCCCGGTAAGATCATACCTGCTCTCAAGTCTCTGATGCTTTTTACATGAGGATCAAATTCAAATACTTTGGCAGCTTTCCTCGGATCTAAGCCTGGTTTTTCAAGCTCCTTTAAAATATCTTTGATTCCCAGAATTCCGATGTCCCCGGTAATGTAATTTTCAGGTTGTATCAGGGCCACTTTTTCCTTATTGCCAATCAGTTCATCAGCTTTAATTCCCAGATCTTTAGCCATTTTTTCAACGATTCCATACGATTCAGGGTGTACCGCAGAGTTGTCCAATGGATTTTTTGAATTGGTAATTCGTACAAACGCAGCAGCCTGCTGAAATGCTTTTTCTCCAAGCCTTGGAACTTTCTTAAGCTGTTTTCTATCTTCAAAGGCTCCGTTTTCAGCTCTGTAGTTCACAATATTTTCAGCCATTTTCTCTCCAATTCCGGAAACATAACTTAATAAAGATTTACTAGCTGTATTTAAATTAATTCCTACAGAATTTACACATTTCATCACGGTAGAATCCAGTTCATTTTTCAATTGAGTCTGATCTACATCATGCTGATACTGTCCAACTCCAATAGATTTTGGATCAATTTTCACCAACTCAGCCAATGGATCAGAAAGTCTTCTTCCAATAGAAACCGCCCCACGAACAGTTACATCATAAGTTGGAAACTCTTCCCTTGCAATTTTGCTGGCAGAATACACCGAGGCACCCGCTTCCGAAACTACAAAAACCTGTAAAGGCTTATCAAAAGCAATTTTCTTGATAAAAAATTCAGTTTCACGGCTTGCCGTTCCGTTTCCGATAGAAATAGCTTCAATATTATAGGCATTCACCATAGAACGGATCTTTTTCATAGCCATTCCGGATTCATTCTGAGGAGCGTGAGGGTAGAGGGTTTCATTATGAAGAAGATCTCCCTTTTCATCGATACAAACCACTTTACAGCCGCTTCTGTAACCAGGATCAATCGCCAGAATTCTTTTTTCTCCCAATGGCGGAGCCAGCAGTAACTGACTCAGATTTTCAGAGAAGATCTCAATCGCTTTTTTATCCGCTTTTTCTTTAGCTTCCTGTAATGCTTCATTGGAAATAGCAGGTTCCAGAAGTCTTTTATAGCTGTCTTTAATCGCTAGAGCAATCTGTTCAGAACTTTCATTATTAGACTTGATAATCGCTTTTTCAATAAAATCGATAGCTTCTTCTTTATCAATCCCAACGTTGGTTTTCACAAAGCCTTCGGTCTCCGCTCTTAACATTGCTAAAAGCCTGTGAGAAGGGATTCTGCTGAGGTTTTCTTCCCATTCGAAATATTGGGAGAACTTTTGAGCATCTTCTTCATCCTTTTTAGCCTTCACAACTTTGGAAGTAACAACAGCTTTTCGTTGGAACAAACGACGCAGGTTCTTACGAACATACATATTTTCATTGATCCATTCTGCCATGATATCTCTGGCGCCCTGAAGGGCATCTGCTTCAGAAAGAACCTCATTATTCAAATATTTTGAAGCCAAAAATTGTACATCATTGTTCTTCTGACTCATAATGATTTTGGCTAAAGGTCCGAGTCCTTTTTCCTTGGCAGCATCAGCCTTGGTTTTTTTACGCTTTTTAAAAGGCAAGTATAAATCCTCCAGTTCTTGAATATCAAAGCTTTCTTCAATTCTTTGTCTCAGTTCAGGAGTTAAAGCACCCTGTTCTTCTATAGATTTTAAAATAGATTCCTTTCTCTTCATCATCTCCTCAAATTGTTTGCTGATCTTGGCGATCTGCTCAATTTGCGTTTCATCCAGGTTTCCGGTTTTATCTTTCCGGTAACGGGAAATAAAAGGAATGGTACAGTCTTCTGCTAATAATTGTAATGTATTGTTGATGCTCTTCTCAGAAATATCGAGCTGCTTCTGTATAAATTCTACGGTCGTCATTGTTCTGTTTTCGGAAGGCTAAAATAATGTTTTACAACGAAAAAAGGCGAGTTGCCCCACCTTGAATAGTTTTTCCTGTGAATTAAAATTTAATTGACAATTGCTATTGCCATTCCATCATATTCTTTTGCTCCTACGGTTTGCATAATTGTGGCGGTAACTTTTGGGTTGCCAGCCAGCATTTGATTAAAACGCTGTACCCCTCTCACTTTTTCATCATTGCTATTTTCATCCAAAATCTGGCCTTCCCGGATGACATTATCACAAATAATTATTGTTCCCGGATGAGACAGTTGTAATGCCAGTTCAAAATATTCAGTATAAGGGGGCTTATCTGCATCAATAAAAATAAAGTCGAAAGCTTCTTCACCTGTAGCAATGAGTTCATTCAATACATCCATTGCTTTACCGATTCGTAAATCAATCTGGTCAGAAAGGCCTGCTTTTGCAATGTTTTGACTGGCAATATCAGCGTGATGAGGATCAAATTCTACTGTAATCACTCTACCGTCTGCAGGAAGTGCTCTGGTCATCCAAATAGTACTGTAAGCACCTAAAGTCCCCAACTCTAATACACGTTTAGCCTTGCAGGTAAGAAGCATCAGTTGAAGAAACTTCCCCTGTGTAGGAGAGATGCTGATCTGAGGCATGGAAGCATCATCGAGAGATTGAATAGTTTCCTGGAGTACACTATCTTCAGTGGCTACCAGATTGCTGATATATTGATCTACTTTTTCAAATAATTGCTGATTCATATTTTAGATTTGATTGAAACGAAGGTAGTGAATTTTGAAAGCTGTTACAACTGAAGCTATAGTATTAAAAATAAAAATCCCCCGTATTGGAAGACGAGGGGGCTTAAATGTTTTCACAACGGAATAATCCTTATTGTGAATTGCTTTTCAAAATTATTAAGACAAATATAGAAGAAAAAATCTTTAATGTAATTATGGAAATCCGTAATTCGAATGATTTTTTTATTTCTATTTTTATGTAGTTATGAAAAACTAGATAATTATGAAGAAAATTATAGTTGGGGTAGATGTTGGAGTTTCATCTGTTGGAATAGCAGTTATGTCAGAGGAAAATCAAAAAAAAACAATAGAAAATTTAGCTGTAAGAATTGTTCCGGAAGATCCTGATTTTCATGGAAAGTTTTACTCTGGTAATACTGCAAGTAAAAACCTTGAGAGAACTATAAAAAGAGGAATCAGGAAAAATAATCAAAGATATAAAGCAAGACGAGATAAACTTTGCCAAACTTTGAAAAATAACAATATGTTTCCTGCTAATAATTTGTTCCATCTTTCTGCAACTGAACTTTATGGGCTAAGAGCAAAAGCTGCTTCAGAACAAATCTCTTTACAAGAATTAGGAAGAGTTCTAATTCTTATAAATCAGCGAAGAGGTTTTTTAAGCAATAGAAAATCTGTTTCGGAAGAAGAAAATTCAACTGAATATAAAGAACGGATTGCTGAACTTGAAAAAGCATTAGAAAATAAAACAATTGGTCAAAAACTTTATTCTGAATTAGAGGAAAGCAATAATACTTTTGAGGTTCTGATTCGAGAGCGGACTTATCAAAGAAGTTCTTATATAGAAGAATTTGATAGGATTTGGGATGAACAAAAAAAGTATTACCAAATTTTAACAGGAAGCCCAAATGAAGATAATAACAAAGGAACATTGTATGATTTAATTCGTAATAGAATCATTTACTATCAACGTCCTTTGAAAAGTCAGAAAGGTTTAATCGCTGAATGTTTGTTTGAGAAATATCATAAAGCAGCTGTAAAAAGTTCCCCTTATTTTGAATTATTTAGGATTTGGCAGAAAGTAAATGATTTATCTTGGAAGACTACAAATGGAGAGACTTTTAAACCAACGCCAGAGCAAAAACAAAAGTTAAAAGATGCCTTATGGAATGGGGGAAATCTGAATGCAAAATACAAATTATCAATAACTGAAATCAAAAAACTTTTAGGTTACGGAAAAAATGAAAAAATATATCTGAATTTTACTGAATTAGATGGAAGCAGAACCTGTGCGATATTAAAAAATGCGTTGGAAGAGGCAGGAATAGAAAATACTGAACAATACCTATTATTTAATTTAGATATCAGTGATGAAAAAGGAGGTTTATTTGAATTGTGGCATATTACCTATTCGTTACCGACAGAAAAAGAAGTGGTGAATGCATTAAAAAATCGTTTCGGATTTTCAGAAAATCAATCGAAAATTATTGCTAAAAAAGTTGGGTATCCTTCTGATTACGGAAGCCTTTCAACTCGTGCCATTCGAAAATTACTGCCACATTTGGAAAAAGGATTAGGTTACAGTGAGGCTTGTGATGAAGTTGGCTATGACCATAGTGGATATAAAACAGAAATAGGACTTAAACCAAAGTTAAAGCAACTTAAAAAGAATGAATTAAGAAATCCAGTTGTCGAACAAATTCTAAATCAGGTTGTAAATGTTATAAACCTTGTTATTGAGAAGTATGGTAAAATTGATGAAATAAGAGTTGAGTTAGCGAGAGAACTAAGGAATAGTGCGAAAACTCGAAAAAATATTTCTCAGGGGAATTCAAAGAATAAGAGGAATAATGATGTTATAAGAAAAAAACTTATAGAAGAGTATGGATTCAGGTTAGTTAATGGACGAGATGTAAAGCGTTATATTCTTTGGGAAGAAACTACTCACGAATGCTTGTATTGTAATAATCCTATTAATGGGACAGATATGCTTACGGGCAATGCGGACATTGAGCATATTTTGCCAAAGTCTCGTTCATTTAACAATGCGATGACTAATTATATTATTGCTCACAGAAAATGTAATTCCAATAAAAGGCAGAAAACCGCTTATGATTTTATGGAGTCTAAAGGAGAAGAAGCATTAGGACAATATATAGAAAAAGTAAATGCTTTGTATAATGATGGAAAAGGAAGTATTTCAAAATCTAAATTTGATAATTTGTTGTGCAAAGGTGAAGATATTCCTTCTGATTTTGTGGAAAGAATGAAAAAGGACTCCCAATACATCTCCAAAGAAGCGGTAAAAATGCTAAAAACCATTTGTCCGAATGTTTATACTACGACTGGGCAGGTAACTGATTTTTTGCGTGAAGAATGGGAATTGAAAAATCTTTTGCAGGAATTAACTTTCGATAAATATAAAGCAATTGGTCAGATAGAAGAAAAAACAATAAAAACCAATAATGGACAAACCAAAACTTTTGAAGTTATAACAGATTGGAGCAAAAGAGATGACCATAGACATCACGCTGTTGATGCTTTGATTTGTGCTTTAACCGATCAGAAAATTATTTTCAAGCTTAATAATCTCAACAAAATTTATCAATATGAAAGAGATGCATTGAGCCAAAAAGAAATAGAGGAGATTGAAGAATTTTTAGAAGGAAAGTTTTCTCTGAAAGAATTTTCGACACAACAGGGAAATATCATAGAATGCTCTATACCAAACATTCGCAAAGAAGTGCAAAAACATCTTGAAAATATTTTGATTTCTTTTAAAAAAGAGAATAGCAAGGTTCTTACAAAAAATATTAATGCACCTAAAAATATAGAACAGAAAACAACCTGGGTTCCCCGCGCAAGATTGCACGAAGATACTATTATGGGACGTGTAAAACGTATTTCTGAAAAGAAAATAAAACTCAACGATAAAATTCTAATGGAAGAAATCGAAATGGTTGTAAATCCTGAAATCAAAGAAATGCTTTATCAGCATCTTGCGAAATTTGACAATAATCTGAAAATTGCTTTTGATCAAAAAACGTTGAAAAGAGAACCGATTTCTTATAAGGATAATGAAGTAAAAGAATTTGGTGTTTATGAATGGGTAAATACGAAAAGAGTAAATATTGAAAGTTTTTTAACCGATAATCAAAAAACAAAGTCTGCTAAGGATAAGTTTATAGAAAATGTTCTAAAATCGGATAGAGGAATAGGAATTTTATTAGAAAAACGATTAAAAGAGTTTAATGGAGATTATAAGGAGGCATTCAAAAATTTATTTGAAAATCCTTTCATTACCAAAAATGGAATGACCGTTAAAAATGTGACAATTTATGATGAAAGCAAGGTCGAGAGAGTAAGAAATGGTTATGCAAAAACAGGCGGAAATCATCACGCTTTAATCTATAAAGATGAAAACGGAAAATACAATGATAAAGTAGTTTCATTTTGGGTAGCAGTAGAAATTGGATTGTTAAACATATCAGAACACAATAATCCTTATCCGATTATAAATAGAAATGATCATGATGAACTTGGTATTTTCCAATTTTCTATGCAAATCAATGATTTATTTGTATTTGATTTAAAGCATTCTGAAAATCCACAGGAAGAAAATGAAATCGACTTTTTTGATGTGAAGAACGGAAAGTTGATTTCAGATAAATTGTTTAGGGTTCAGAAAATGACAAAGAAAAGTTCTGGAGCTTTTGAAATAACATATAGGCATCATTTAGAGGCAAATCTTAATAGGAGTGATAAAGCTTTAAAGGGATATACTTGGGATGAACACGGCTCAAATAAACATTTAGAAAGGTTAACAAAAATCAGAATTAGTCATCTTGGGGAAATTATAAAAATTGGAGAATAATAAATTAGTATAAAAATGATTACCCGTTCCATTTATATCGGCAATCCCGCTTATCTCAAGCTCAAAGACGAGCAGATGAAGATTCTTTGCCCGGAAACCAAAGCAGAGAAGGGAAGTGTACCTGTGGAGGATTTAGGATTACTAATGCTGGATCATTTTCAGATCACGGTTTCACACCAGCTCATCCAAAAAATGATGGGCAATAATGTAGTAGTGATAAGTTGTGACTCGCATCATTTGCCACATGGAATAATGCTTCCGATGTATGGACATACCGAACATTCTGATAGAGTAAAAGACCAGCTGGAAGCCAGCGAACCCCTCAAGAAACAGCTTTGGAAACAAACCGTAGAATGTAAAATTGAAAACCAAAAAGAAGTTCTCCGAATATTGGGAAGCTATTACGAGCCGATGATAGATTATCAAGCCAACGTAAAAAGCGGTGATATCACCAATATGGAAGGCATTGCCGCACAACATTACTGGAAATATCTTATCAGTCTGGATTTTCTGAGGCAGCGTTTTGGAGATTCACCCAATCAGTTTTTCAATTTCGGATATTCGGTTCTCAGAAGTATTGTAGCAAGAGCAATTGTTGAAACCGGGTTGCTTCCTGTTCTCGGAATTTTCCATAAAAATAAATACAACCCTTACTGTTTGGCCGATGACCTAATGGAACCTTATCGCCCTTTTGTTGACATATTAATAATGCACTGGCTTGCAATTCATTCAGAAACGGAAGAATTAACTAAAGAATTTAAAGCTTTTATCTTACAGATTGCAACCAAAGATGTGAAAATAGACGATAAAACCAGACCGTTACTAGTTGCAATAAAAACAACAGCTACATCACTGTATAAATGTTATACGGGAGAAAAACGTCTGATCTCTTATCCTGAACTGATATGAATGCCGAAAGGTTTAACGCTTACCGAATTATGTGGGTTTTAGTATTATATGATCTTCCGACAGAGACTAAGGCCAATATGAAGGATGCGAATCGTTTTCGTAAATCTTTGCTTGATGATGGTTTTACATTATTTCAGTTTTCAATGTATGTAAGGCATTGCCCAAGTCGTGAAAATGCTGAGGTTCATATTAAAAGAGTGAAGTTTATGCTACCAAAAGCAGGTAAAGTCGCCATTATGTGCATTACTGATAAACAGTTTGGTGACATTGAAATATTTTTCGCCAGAAATAAAGAAGAACCTCCTCCAACCTTTCAACAGCTCGAATTATTCTAAATTTTGAATCCTAAAAACAAAAACAATCTATTGATTTTCAGTAGATTGTTTTTTGAGGTTGTGACTAATCACGAAGATAATAATTTTTGAAAGCAATTCACAACTTTGTAAGGCTTACAGTATATTTTATTTTTGTTGTGACTAATCACGAAGATAATAATTTTTGAAAGCAATTCACAACTCAAGGGAAATATTGGTAATTATCTGTTCAGTTGTGACTAATCACGAAGATAATAATTTTTGAAAGCAATTCACAACTGATAATATGTTCTTGCGAAAATGTACTATGTTGTGACTAATCACGAAGATAATAATTTTTGAAAGCAATTCACAACTCCTTCAATTGAAGAAAAACCCCAATATTAGTTGTGACTAATCACGAAGATAATAATTTTTGAAAGCAATTCACAACGGTACATGCTGTACAAATTCACATCTGCATGTTGTGACTAATCACGAAGATAATAATTTTTGAAAGCAATTCACAACATACTTTCTACGGTTGCAAATACTATTTTCGTTGTGACTAATCACGAAGATAATAATTTTTGAAAGCAATTCACAACATTATTGGATTGCCGGATCGAATAATATTCGTTGTGACTAATCACGAAGATAATAATTTTTGAAAGCAATTCACAACTGACTCGCCATAATAAAGCGACTGATCTCGGTTGTGACTAATCACGAAGATAATAATTTTTGAAAGCAATTCACAACCGGATTGATTAACCACTAAAAAACAATACAGTTGTGACTAATCACGAAGATAATAATTTTTGAAAGCAATTCACAACTCTGTAAACTTGTTTGAAATTTGACGATCAGTTGTGACTAATCACGAAGATAATAATTTTTGAAAGCAATTCACAACCATTAAAACAGATAGGATTTTTCAAATGAAGTTGTGACTAATCACGAAGATAATAATTTTTGAAAGCAATTCACAACAGACCCTGTGCATTTTCAGCAGATTGACCAGTTGTGACTAATCACGAAGATAATAATTTTTGAAAGCAATTCACAACTACACTTAAGAGCCTCTTTTCTTTTAGCCTGTTGTGACTAATCACGAAGATAATAATTTTTGAAAGCAATTCACAACTATAAATTAGTTTTTATAATTCGTCTTAAAGTTGTGACTAATCACGAAGATAATAATTTTTGAAAGCAATTCACAACCTTTGAGCTGCGTCGATAACGTTTTCCATAGTTGTGACTAATCACGAAGATAATAATTTTTGAAAGCAATTCACAACATGTCTTGCCACTCACCTACGACTTCAGCAGTTGTGACTAATCACGAAGATAATAATTTTTGAAAGCAATTCACAACATAAAAGACGTTGGGACTTAAAACATTCATGTTGTGACTAATCACGAAGATAATAATTTTTGAAAGCAATTCACAACTACTTTTCCTTTTCAGCTTTTAACCTAATTATTGTGACTAATTACAAAGACAATAATTTTGAAATCAATTCACATGTAAATGACTCTATTGAAGTAATAAAAAATAGAATAATGTGATCATTAAAAAAATATAAACAGTTATTACCTTTGATTGCTCAAAATTCATATTTTAAACAAACATTTTTATGTCTTCAATGTCTTGGGAGGTTTTTCATACCACAAAAAGAACGATTTCATTAAACAGTGACGTAATTGGCACACGCATTGTTAATGTTAAAGCAAGTTTTGAAGAGAAAACTTTGTTTAACACCACATCACTTTACTAATAATTCATTTTGAACTTTTGCCTCCCTATTGACACGGGAGGTTTTTTCTTTTATTCATTCACTTTTGTGGAAATAATTTAACGATTTATTATATTATTGCAGTGATTGGTTCCTGCAGACAAATGCTAGAATGGTGTGGAAATGAAAGTATTGCATTTTATGCATGTAAGTATTATATTTACTTTATAATTCCTCTAATAAATAGAGTTTATGATTAGTTTTAATCCTCGGAGAGATCCGGGGATTTTTTTGTACGCTTTGGTCTCAATGAAATGAATATAAATAAAGAAAGAAATCCCTCTAGCGAGGGATCTTATTTATGGTACATAGGGAATACATCTACAAGAGCAAG
Organism: Chryseobacterium nakagawai; assembly: GCF_900637665.1. NCBI lineage: Bacteria > Pseudomonadati > Bacteroidota > Flavobacteriia > Flavobacteriales > Weeksellaceae > Chryseobacterium > Chryseobacterium nakagawai. Next base: position 3,442,055 of record NZ_LR134386.1, on the reverse strand, counting down.
GTATACCAAGCTCTGCATCACATATAGCCATGTCATCGCAAGTATACAAATAGCCGGCTGGACAATAATCAATTCCTCCTTTAATAGCTTTTAGATTTTCTCTTGTGATTTTTTTTAATTGTTTCATAGTATAATTTTAATTTGTAAGCGCTAAATATATAAATTATTCTTGGTTGAGGGATTTAACATATAAATATTTTTGGGAATATCTGGATGTAGTTTTAAAACCAACCAATTTTCCTATGGGTAGCATAAAAATCAAAATAGGTTGATGAAATAAATATTTTCAATTTTCGTTTATTTCTTACCATGTTACAATTCCTAACATGGGTAGCGAAATTTACATTTCTTGATGTATGATAAGAGAAGACCCATAAGGTTTTTCTATTTTTGTACCCGAAAACAATAAACTTTTTTAAACAGTTCAATAATATGAAAAAAATTAGCGTAATCGCATTAGTAGCAGTAGGATTGTTAGCTGCATCATGTAACAGTAAAGAAAAAACAGATACAGCAGTAGCTACAGAACAGACTGTTGCAGAAAGTAAAGGTGAAGTATTGGCAGTAGATACTGCAACTTCTTTAGTGAATTGGAAGGCTTTCCACAAAGGAGGAATGGCTCCACGTTGGGGGACTCTTACTGTAAAGTCAGGAGATCTTAGCGTTGATGGAGGTCAGGTTTCTGCAGGAAACTTTGTAATTGATATGAATTCTATTAAAGTAGATCCTGCTTCTGTTACAGAAAAAGATAAAAAACCGGCAGATCTTGAAGCTCACTTAAAGAATCCTGATTTCTTTGATGTAGCGAAAAACCCTACTTCAGACTTCAAAATTACAAGTGTTACGGATTTAAAAGAAACTCCGAAAGACGCTGTGGCAGGAGCTAATAAAACAGTAAGTGGAAACCTTACTTTGTCAGGAAAAACTATGAACGTTACTTTCCCGGCTAAAGTAGACGTAGCTGAAGGTACGGCTGCTATTCAGGCTAAATTTACTGTAAACAGAGCTGATTGGGGAATCAAATTCGGGACTTCGGAAGCTGATCCTGCTGAATGGATGATTAGCAAAGATATCGAAATTGCGATTGACGTAAAAGCAAAGAAATAAAGAAATAAACTTTCTATAAATCAAGAGCTGCCTGATAAAGGCAGCTCTTTTTCTTTTCCCTAGTAGAACAGGAGAGTAATGAAGTAAGGAATAATATTTCATAACCTTTTTTCATTAAAAGTCCTTCCAAAAGAGTGATTTATTTTTTTACAGATCATCTTAACCTTATTTTAGGACTTGATAACGCATGGACGGCATTATTTTTTCTTTCCATTAGAGATAACATCCAAAATCATAATATCATGTCAAAAAAAATTGCAATTCTAGCTACTAACGGCTTTGAAGAAAGCGAACTTCAATCACCTAAAGAGTATTTGGAACAACAGGGATGGACTGCTCATGTGGTAAGCCCTGAAGGAGAAACAATCAGATCATGGGCAGAAAAAGATTGGGGGAAAGATTACCATGTTGACAAAACATTGAATGAGGTAACCGCTTCTGAATATGATGCTTTAGTTTTACCCGGCGGGGTTATCAATCCCGATCAATTAAGAACAAATGGGCAGGCATTGTCATTTGTAAGAGATTTTTTTATACAAAATAAACCTGTTGCAGCCATTTGCCACGGACCACAAATTTTAATCAATGCAAAGGTTGTTAAGGGAAGAAAGATGACTTCCGTAAAATCAATCAGTAAAGATTTGATAAATGCCGGAGCCCATTGGGAAGATAGTGAGGTGGTGGTTGATAATGGTCTGGTGACCAGCAGGACACCAAAAGATCTTCCTGCTTTTAATGCTAAAATGGTAGAAGAATTTAAAGAAGGAAAGCATGTAAGTCAAGGTTTATAGCCACACTAAAGATGAAGATATAAGGCCCGGAAATTCAAATTCCGGGCCTTGATTATGAATGATGCTGTTAATTAAAAATCCATGAATTTTGAATCCGTACACAATATTCACTTCCCAAATACAAAGGGTTACCATGTTTTTCAGACCAGAATCCATCCAGTATGTCCTGACTCAAACAACGGTATACCGCAACACCTTTATAGATTTTGTGGTCATCACCTTCATAATTAAAGTTAAGCACTAAAATATGGTCTTTATAAAATCCGGTTCCATTCTGGATATGGTCACCAATCACCCATTGGGCAATGATGCGGGCATTTTCATCAACGGATAAAATTAAGGTACCCTGATAAGAAACCTGGTCAGATGCCTCCTGATTGCTTCCTTTGATAGAATAGGTGCCTGCCAAATCATGTACTGTCATTGATTCATTTTTTATGGGTGTCAAATTTAAAGAAACTTACTCTGATAAACCGTACAAATATTACGTTGGAAAAAAGACATTAACCAGATGGTTTTCTCTATGTATAAATTAAACTTATTTTTGCAGCAAATTAATTTTATAATGATTCCTTTTCTGTTAATTACTAACCTTATTACCTTCGGCGTTTTCGGATTTGATAAACTGCAGGCCAAAAGACATCAGTGGCGGATTTCTGAGAATGTTCTTTTAGGTCTTTCATTGATAGGGATTATAGGTGCTGCTGCAGGAATGATTATTTTCAACCATAAAGTTTCTAAAAAATCTTTTCTTGTAAAGTTTTTTATAGTGCTTTTAATTGATGTTGTATTATTGTACAGGCTAATAAGACATTGATAAATAAAAAACAGCCTTAATGGCTGTTTTTTTATTAATTGTTAATAATACCAAATGGCTTCCATGTATTCGTTCCATCAGTTGTGTTGACCCACCCGATTGGCATATTAACAGAAGGACCGGTATTCAGAATAATATCACCTCGCTTCCAGTCAGGAGAAGAAACCGAAGGAAAAGTATCTGCATAAGTTATTTTTACTTTTCCCAAATGAAGAGAATCATTCAAGTTTTGATAGTAAACCGTTCCCAGGTTGTCATTGGTAATAAAATTACCTATAATATTGGGACTAATGCCAGATAAGCATTTATTGTGGGTAATGGTTGTCTTTAATCCGGAATCTGCTCTGATATCATATACTTTGAAATTTTTAATTGAATTTCCCCTTACATCATCATAAAGAGATTCCTTTCCCATAATATTAACGCCAATGGAGGTGTCATCCGGTATTGCATTGTCGTAAATTAATATATCATTGTCAATAATTTTATTTCCTCTTGTAAATGACGAATTCTTGATGCTATTGGCTAAATAGATTCCGTATCCGGGGTGGGAAAGTGCAATGTAATTACTGTTAATATTCCAGTTATGGCTCTCCGCTCCAATCACAATTCCAATATGTCTGCAGAAATCAATCATACTGTTGAGTACATTAACGTGAGAAGTTTTTTCAGCGTAAATTCCCTGATAAACATTAAAGATAAAAGTATCAATAATTCTCCAGCCTTCTTGTGAAGTGCTTCCTTCAAAAAAGATACCTTTACTGCCAGGTATATCTATAAGTTCTTCCTCATTTGTCTCCTCGTTTATTACTTTGACATCTATCGAAATGCTGGTATTGTTGGAAATTTCATTGTTCACGGAATTGTTTTTGATATGCATTCCTATCTGACAATTACCAATTTTTACAGTCTGAATTTGGGAAGACCAAAGATAATTTGCTTCCAGTCCTGTTTGATAACCATTGATGGCAAGATTTTTTAAAATAATATCATAAGCATGAACCTCCGGTGTTCCGATTATTTTAATACCGGTAACATTATTAGGAGTGGTTGTGTAAAGAGTCGCATTATAAATTCCGAATCCTTCCAAAACAGTACCCGAAGCATTGGTTGTGATCTCTTTCCCATTAATAACAGTCTTGTATGCGTTAATGATAATACCATGATTATTGTTGGTTATAAGAAAAGGGGGAAGACCTATTGTACTTTTAGTAGAGGAACCTGTAATTTTAATGGCTTTATTGATCTGTAAAGGCTGATAAAGCATATATCTCCTGTTATCAAGCTTCAGAACCTGTCCGGCTTCCATTTCATCAATCAGCTTTTGGATTTCAACGGAATCATCGGTCATGCCATCTCCACGAACATCTGCAATTGTAATAGAAATATCATCAGTAATAATTCTTTTATAGTATGAAACCGGACCATTGCCGTTTTTTTTAATGCGGTATAGGTATTTTCCATCAGGAACAGGAAGATCTTGTTTTTTAAAATTGGCAATTTCACCACTGAAAGGATCAATCAAACTTACAATGTTAAGATCCGAAGCAGGATCTGAAGATGAAAAAAAAGAATCAATGGTTAAAAGATTTAAATTGTTTGTCATTTTTTTGTTTTTGGTGATTAATAATAGGATAATACTCTTGCAAGAATGTATTGAGACAAAGATAAAATGGAGTAGCGACAGAACTTGACGTGTAATATTTTATTATAGCATAGTGGAAAGAGCTAGATTTTAAATTTAGTTATGATTAAAAAACATTTTTTGAATTCCGTTTTTTCTTACATTTATCATTCAACAACAAAAACAATATAACTATGAAAAATGTAAGAAAAATTACCAGAAGTGAAATGAAAACACTGACAGGAGGAATTGCAAAAGGAATGGTAAGATGTAAGGATCCCGATACTTGTATATTGAGATGGGGATGGCCTACAGGATCTTCAAGTAATTGTGATGAAATGGCCATTATTTGTGGAGATGCACCAGCAGTTGATCCATGTGATTCGTCTTTATGTCCATAACCATTTAAGAGTGTTTTTTCAACACTCTTTTTTTATACCTCTGTAAACGTGTATTTTAAACAGAATGTTAATTATTTATCCAATAAAATTGTTTTTCATTAAAAATCACTATTTTTGCACTCGTAAAAATCCTATATGCAAAACATTAGAAATATTGCGATTATCGCACACGTTGACCACGGGAAGACGACTTTGGTTGACAAAATCATCCACGCTACTAACATTTTCAGAGAAAATCAGGAGAGTGGAGAATTAATTATGGATAACAATGATCTTGAAAGAGAAAGAGGGATCACCATCTTATCCAAGAATATTTCTGTTACTTATAAAGACACTAAAATTAACGTAATTGATACTCCTGGTCACGCGGATTTCGGTGGAGAAGTAGAAAGAGTATTAAAAATGGCTGACGGGGTTATTTTGTTAGTGGATGCGTTCGAAGGACCAATGCCACAGACAAGATTCGTACTTCAGAAAGCTTTAGAATTAGGATTGAGACCATTAGTGGTTATCAATAAAGTAGATAAACCAAACTGCCGTCCGGACGAAGTTCACGACCAGGTATTTGATTTATTCTTCAACCTTGAAGCTACTGAAGAGCAATTAGATTTCCCAACATTCTACGGTTCTTCTAAGCAAGGTTGGTTCAACACTTCATTAGAACAAACTGAAGATATTTTACCATTATTAGATGGTATTTTACAATATGTTCCTGAACCGAAAGTAACTGAAGGTAATCTTCAGATGCAGATTACTTCTTTAGATTTCTCTTCTTTCTTAGGAAGAATTGCAATCGGAAAAGTAACAAGAGGAGAGCTTAAAGAATCTCAATGGATCGGTCTTGCTCAGGCAGATGGTAAAGTTGTAAAAGGAAAAGTAAAAGAACTTTACGTTTTTGAAGGATTAGGAAAGAAAAAAGTAACTGAAGTAAAAGCAGGAGATATCTGTGCTGTAGTAGGTTTTGATTCATTCCAGATCGGTGATTCATTCGTAGATCTTGAAAATCCTGAACCATTGGAAAGAACTGCTATTGATGAGCCTACATTGAACATGACGTTCTCTATCAACAATTCACCTTTCTTTGGTAAAGACGGTAAATATGTTACCTCTAATCACCTTAAAGAAAGATTAACTAAAGAATTAGAGAAAAACTTAGCATTAAGAGTTCAACAAACTGATGATGCAAATACGTTCCTGGTATTCGGTAGAGGTATTCTTCACTTGTCAGTTTTGATCGAAACAATGAGAAGAGAAGGATATGAGATGACAATTGGTCAGCCACAGGTTATCTTAAGAGAAATTGATGGTGAAAAATGTGAGCCTTATGAATCTTTAGTTGTTGACGTTCCTGAAGAATACGCTTCAAGAGTTATCGACTTGGCAACGCAAAGAAAAGGTGACCTTCATATCATGGAAACTAAAGGAGAGATGCAGCACATGGAATTCGAAATTCCTTCAAGAGGTTTGATCGGATTACGTTCTCAAATGTTGACTGCAACTGCTGGGGAAGCTATTATGGCACACCGTTTCACAGAATATAAGCCTTTCAAAGGAGCTATTCCTGGAAGAAATAATGGAGTGTTAATCAGCAAAACTCAAGGGCCTGCTACAGAATATTCTATTGCTAAATTACAAGACAGAGGAAAGTTCTTCGTTGATCCAGGTGAGGAAATCTATGCAGGAATGATCATTGGGGAGCAAAACAAACCAGGAGACTTAGTGGTAAACATCGTGGAAGCAAAACAGTTGAACAACATGAGAGCTTCAGGAAAAGATAAAGATACTGGTGTTGCTCCAAAAATCTTATTCTCATTAGAAGAATGTATGGAATATATCCAAGGTGATGAAGCTATTGAGGTAACTCCGAATTTCATCAGAATGCGTAAGAAACTTCTTTCTGAAGAAGAAAGAAAAAGAGTTGAAAGATCAGCGAAATCGTAATCATTTCGATTTACAATCAATATCATATAGAAAAGCCTCGAATTTTTCGAGGCTTTTTTTCTAAAGAATAGGAAAAAATGTTTATTTTTTCACAACAATATCCAAAGTATTAAAATTTAATTTAAAGTAGTTTTGCGGCTATGAAAATGAGTAAACTAAAACTTATCGTTTTAATGGGAGTTCTAGCGTCTTATAGCACCTCATGTTCTACTCAGAACAATGTAACAAAGACCCCTCCTGTTAAAAATACAACAAAACCTAATACCAATAATACTACCAATCAGCCAAAACCTCCTGTAGCAGTAAAACCTACACCGGGAACTTCAACAGAAGAAACATTCAGAACCAATCTTCCTGAAATTAACAGAGAATTCCGTGGTGCTTGGATTGCCAGTGTTGCCAATATCAACTGGCCATCTAAAAACAATCTTACGGTGGAGCAGCAGAAAGCAGAAGCTATCAGTATGCTGGATATGCTGAAAGATAATAACTTTAATGCTGCTATTTTTCAGATCAGACCTTCTGCAGATGCTTTATATACAAGTAATATAGAACCCTGGTCTTACTTTTTAACCGGAGAAACAGGAGCAGCACCTTATCCAAACTATGATCCGTTATTATTCTGGATCGAAGAAGCCCACAAAAGAGGATTAGAATTACACGTTTGGTTAAATCCTTACCGCGCTCATCACACCAATGGTGGTACGGTAAATAAAATGTCCATGGCTAACAGAATGTCTGACATTGTCGTAAGATTAAAAAATGGAATGTACTGGTTTGACCCAGCGAACCCAAAAACACAGGACCATGTATCCAATGTAGTAAAGGATATCGTAAAAAGATATGACATTGATGCCATTCATTTTGACGATTATTTTTATCCGTATGCTACTTACAACAAAGGAGCTGATTTTCCAGACTATGCTTCATGGAATGTTTATCAAAGCAATGGCGGAACTTTATCAAGAGCAGACTGGAGAAGAGATAATGTAAATAAATTTGTAGAACGTATCTACAAAGAAATTCATGCAGAAAAAAATAATGTAAGATTTGGAATCAGCCCATTTGGAATCTGGAAACCAGGATATCCGGCAGGAATTGTAGGATCTTCACAGTTTGATGAGCTGTATGCGGATGCCAAATTATGGCTAAATAAAGGTTGGGTAGACTATTTTTCTCCACAATTGTATTGGCCGATTGATTCAAAAGGGCAGGGCTTTGAAGCATTGCTAAATTGGTGGCAGTCCGAAAATACAATGAAACGTCACTTATGGCCTGGTTTAAATACCGTTGAGATTAAAACGTATGACCGTCCAACAGAAATCAAGAACCAAATTGATATTTCCAGAAAGATCCTCAAAAATGATGCAGGTGAAATTCATTGGAGTATTGCAGGATTAACTAAAAATCCGGGAATGCTGCCGACCCTGAAAAACGGACCTTACAGTGAAAAAGCATTAATTCCGAAATCTCCATGGATCAAAACCGTTCCTTTGCAGACTCCCACCTTATTTATTAGTGATAACGGAAGTTTTGCACAGACAAGATGGAGTACAAAAAATGCTTCAGAAGTTTTCCAATGGGTACTTTTCAGCCAGTATGACGGAGTATGGCAAACCGAAATTTTACCATTGGATACCCTTTTTAAAGATGTTCCTAAGTTCAAAAATGGTAAAAAGTTGAATGGAGTGGCGATCAAAGCTATTGACAGATTAGGAAACGAAAGTGATTACATGGCAAAAAAAGTCAAATAAAGAAAAACTAAAGACCGTATTGTAAAGGTCATTAAAGTTTTAATAAATATAAAAGGGTTTAACTTAAAGTTGAACCCTTTTTATTTTTTTATTTGAACCTTTGTACAGAAAAGGTGAATCAGTTTCAAAGCCTGGATGCAAAGCAGTGTTAAACATCTTTTGATTAAGAAAATTTCAAAAATTTTATGCCGTTTTATTTTAGAATAACTATAAATTATTAGCTTAAAATAAAGAAAATCAATATGATATATATTGGTTTGAGTTGGTTTTAAGTAAATTAAGAACCTTAGCGGAATCATTTTTGCATGATTAGTTCCATAATCACCAAAATATAACATTTATGAATACTAACAGACTTTCCGCAAAAGTGGAAAAAGCACTTAGTGACCAGATGAACAAAGAAATTCATGCATCACACATTTTTCTATCGTATGGAATTTGGGCCGATGATAAAGGCTATCAAGGGATTGCTAATTTTCTTTACCGTCATTCTCAGGAAGAAAGAAACCATTCTATCAAGTTCATGGAGTACATTTTAAATAGAGGTGGAAAGCCCAAAGTAAATGCTATTCCGGCCCCTCCAGCCGATCCGGAGACACTCACAGCCTGTTTTGAAGGCGTTTTTAAACATGAAGTAGACAATACTACTGCCATCTACAAAATTGTAGATCTTTCTATGGCAGAAAAAGACTGGGCAACCTGGAATTTTATGCAGTGGTTTGTACAGGAACAGATTGAAGAAGAAACATTAGCTCAAAACCTTATCGATAAATTAAAAATTGCAGGGGGCGACAGAGCTACAGATGAATCTTTATTTACTTTGGATAAAGCTTTACAGGAAGCACCGAATGATGTACCATTGGCTCAAGAAGCCACAGGAAATAACCCATAAAAATTAATCAGTAGCATAAAACTGTTTGAAAATCTGTCAGAACGCTGGCAGATTTTTTTTATTATGAAACTCCCTTAAAATTCACTATCTTTGCACGCTGAAAGTTCAGGAATCAGTAACGAGGGTAGAAGGAACCAAAACTTTATACTCTCAACTTTGAACTTTCAAACCCTAAACCTTAAACTTTGAATTTTACAATATGAAATGTGGAATCGTAGGCCTTCCGAATGTAGGTAAATCAACACTTTTTAACTGTCTGAGCAACGCAAAAGCTCAATCAGCAAACTATCCTTTCTGTACTATTGAACCGAATCTGGGAACCGTTTCAGTGCCGGATCAGAGATTATTTGAACTGGAGAAAATCGTAAAACCCGAAAGAGTTTTACCAGCTGTAGTTGAAATCGTTGATATTGCAGGTCTTGTAAAAGGTGCCAGTAAAGGAGAAGGACTAGGGAATCAATTTCTTGCTAATATTCGAGAGTGTGAGGCGATCATCCACGTTTTAAGATGTTTTGATAATGGAAATATCATTCACGTAGAAGGTTCAGTAGATCCATTAAGAGATAAAGAAATTATTGATATAGAATTACAACTGAAAGACCTTGAAACAGTAGGAAAAGCAGTTGAAAAAGCTAAAAAATTCATCAAATCCGGTAAGAAAGAAGATATCCTTACTTACGAAACCCTTCAGAATTTACAGAAATTTCTTGAAGATGGGAAAAATGCAAGAGAATTTGCAATGGATGATTTTACAAAGTCAATTATTGCTGAAGTTCAGCTTTTAACCAATAAACCAGTACTTTACGTTTGTAATGTAGATGAAAATTCTATCAAAAACGGAAACGAATGGATTGGCAAGATTGAAACGATGGCTAAAAATGAAGGGGCAGAAGTAGTTGTATTAGCTGCTCAGATTGAAGCTGATATCAACGAACTGGAAACTTTCGAAGAAAGAGAGATTTTCCTTGATGAGCTAGGTCTTACAGAACCGGGAGTAAACCGTTTGATTAGAAAAGCTTATGACCTTTTAAAGCTTCAGACCTATTTCACTGCCGGAGTAAAAGAAGTAAGAGCATGGACTATCGGACAAGGATGGACAGCTCCTCAGGCTGCTGGAGTAATCCACACAGACTTTGAAAAAGGATTCATTCGTGCAGAAGTTATTAAGTATAATGACTATATGACGTATGGTTCAGAAGTAAAAGTAAAAGAAGCCGGAAAACTTTCAGTAGAAGGTAAAGAATATATCGTTCAGGATGGAGACATCATGCACTTTAGATTCAACGTATAAGAAAAATATTAAAGTTAGTTTTATAAAAAAGCGTTTCCATACTATAATTTGGGAGCGTTTTTTGCTTTCGTGAGAAAAACTGTACTATGAAAATCATTTATTTTACGATTATTGTCTTCTTTTTTTCATGTTCAAAGCCTATTGAAGATAAATGCTTCATAGATAAGATGAATACTGAAGATGTTGTGATACAGGTTGAAGATTCCCAATCTTATACGCTAAAACAAATTCTTGCAGAAAACCCCAATTATCTAGAAATTACCAATCTTACTACATACCGGGACTTTAAAACAGACAGAACCGAATTTCGCCTTCCAATAGCGGAGTTTGGAGAAAAGGGTAAAACAACTGAAACTGGCAATACAATATTTGATGAAAAGTTTTCTGATCAGTTTATATGTTTTGCAAAACAAAATTCTGGAGATACCTTATATGGACTTGGGATGAACGGACTTGGATACTGGTTGCTAAAAATTGAAAATAATAAACCTTCTGTCTATTTTTTAGGGCTTAGTCCAAACCTGTATTATTTCAATAAAATTCAGCGGAATCCGATTGTTGAAGGAGATTATCTCCATATTGAAGGAAGTCTGGTGAAAATTGATAATCCTATTGATCGTGGTGGGTACAAAAACTATTCAGTGATTGAAGATGGCAAATTGTTTAAAATTAAACTGAAAGATCTGATACAGGATTCCGATCAGGATGGTTACAATGATATTTTTGAGAATAGTTTTGGACTCAATCCCCATGAAAAAGATACAGACGGTGATGGAATCAATGATTTTGAGGATAAGAACCCTATGTTCAGATCATCAGATAACAAATTCACCCGTCTTTATAATCAATTGGTTTCTGATACTTTTGTAGGGGCTGAAAAGTTGGATTATGAATTTCAGGTCTATCAAACAGACTGTGAATATTTTCATCAAATCAATCCTCCTCAAAAGATATTATTTGTACCTGAAGACAAAAAGAAGCAAACATATTACACCAAAGTCGCTGACATTATTGAAGAAACAATTTCTCCAATACAGAAAAATAAAAAGAACCCGAACAGTTTTTATATTTATAAAGCAGGAGCTTTCTATAAAAATGATTATTCTGCAGATTATGAAAACGGAAAGTGGGTGCTTAAAGTGGTTGGTGGATACGTTATTTAAAATAATCTGATATTTCATTTATTAAAAACAAAAGCACTTTCCAACAAGTGAAAGTGCTCAAATTATAAAAATAACAAAAGGTTGATGTTTAGTCAAATGGTGGTTCAGGTACATACCAGCACTCCCTTTCTGTGCATCCTGTTCCTGTTATCATACACCGGCCGGTTTTATAATCTATACAAGAGTATGATCCGCCGATAATGGTTTTTAATACTTTCTTATCTAATTTCTTTCCTTTATTCATAGTCATTGAATTGTGTGAATCGTTAATGAAACTAAGGAACAATTGGATTAGGTCTGCATTCTCTTTCTCCACAGCTTTTACTTGCTGTTTTGCATTGGCCGGTAAATAGGGCAATACATCCCATTAATCCTCCCATGATCACTCGTAATTCCCTTTTACTTAGTTTTTAGGATTGTTTGAGGTTGGGTTTTCCATAGTTTTCTTAAGGATATATGTTCCTATGGTTCCAATATAGGTCTGCATTGTGGTTCTGCGCATCCCAGACCAAAAGCTCTGCATTGACCAGTCATAGGGTCTATACATTGCCTTAATCCTCCTGTAATACTTCTTAATTCTCTTTTGTTGAGTTTTTTCCCGTTGTTTAAGTTTTGACTTTTCATGATTATGATTTTTAAATGTTAGATTATTATCTTTTAAAAAGGAAAAGGAGGTTCAGGTGCATATCTGCACTCTCTTTCTGCGCATCGTATTCCGGTAGCGATGCAACGTCCCGTTTCTGGATCAAGACACATCTGTAATCCACCTTTGATGGATTTTAATTCCTTTTTGTTCAGTTTTTTTCCGTTATTCATAGTATTAATTTTAAGAAGTTTGATGATTACTCTATAGTGATGGGTGCTGGTCTGCATTCTTTTTGCCCGCAGACAGGTGAAATAATGGTACAGCCATTGGGATATGGTGACTCACAAGGTTCATATGGAGTTGGACAAAGTATTGGTTCCATACAATTAAGAAGCCCTCCTCTAATCGTGGTAAGTTCTTTCTTATTCAGCTTTTTCCCGAATTGTGAAATTTGATTTTTCATTGTTTTGATTTTTAGTGAGTTAGTTACATACTAATGTAGTGAAAATATTTATTCATATATCACTTTCTGTAGAAAAAATGTAATAAATATTTTGTTTTTATTAAAAATCAACTTTGTATATTTGAATTTTACAACTTGTTGATTATGGAGACAATAGCTCACTCTTCGTTAGAAGATTTTTATAGAGAAATGACTGCCAAACTGGGGAAAAGCCTTGAGGATATTTTTCCTAAAGGCCTCCATAAAGATATTGGACATTTTAATGTATTCGATATCGCTCAAACCCTTGAAAAAGTAAGAAGTACTTCCGAAATGCCTTATAACAGACGGAAATATTACAAAATCAGTTTGATTAGAGGAAAAAACAGAGCTGAGTATGCCGATAAGATCATTGCAATAGAAAAAAATGCGCTGCTGTTTGCTACTCCTAAAGTTCCTTATCATTGGATTCCTGAAGATGGGCAGCAATCTGGAAGTTTTTGTGTATTTACTGAAGATTTTTTCATGAAAGAAGCTTCTTATAATTCCTTGGAAAGTCTGCCAATTTTTCAACCGGGAGCGGTGCCTATATTTGAAATTGAGGATGAATTGGCTGATGAAATAGAAATTCTTTTTAAAAAAATAAAAAAGGAAATTGATTCAGATTATCTATTTAAATATGATCTGATTAGGAATTACGTTTGGGAGCTTATTCATTATGGTCAAAAGCTACAGCCTGCTACAAAAATTTCAGTTTCAAAAGATGCTTCTATGAGAGTTGTATCTTTATTTATAGAATTATTAGAAAGACAGTTTCCTATTGAATCAAGAGAACAGCGGTTACAGTTGAGAGCAGCCAACGACTATGCTGAAAGATTGTCTGTACACGTTAATTATCTCAATAAAAGACTAAAAGAAAGCACCGGAAAAACGACTACAGAATTTATCGGTGACCGTATCATTCAGGAGGCAAAAATCCTATTAAGACAAACCCAATGGAATGTATCTGAAATTTCTTACACGCTTGGTTTTGAAGAAATAGCTCATTTTTCAAACTTTTTTAAAAGAAAAACGTCATATACTCCTTTAGAATTTCGTTCATGATTTGAATTTTGCAAATTTCGGATTGATTCAGGTAAACTCTTTCTGATGTAAATATTCCAACTTTGTATCACTAAAACAACCAAAAATATGGAAGCAAAAACAAAAATAGCATTGGTAACCGGGGGAAGTCGTGGCTTAGGTAAAAATTCAGCCCTTAAAATTGCCCAAAAAGGACTGGATGTTATCATTACGTATAGAAGCAATAAAGAAGAAGCAGAAGCTGTAGTTAATGAAATAAAAGCTTTGGGTAGAAAGGGAGCCGCATTTCAGCTGGATACAAAAGACCGTAAAAGCTTTGAGGCATTTGTGAAAGAAGTGACTGACCACTTAAAAGAGGCTACGGGAAATTCCCATATTGATTATCTTGTCAATAATGCAGGAACAGCTTTATATGCTCCGATTACAGAGGTTACGGAAGAGCAGATGGATGATATGCTGGATATTCATTTCAAAGGAGTATTTTTCTTAACTCAAAAATTATTGCCATTCATCAATGATGGTGGTGGGATTATTAATATCTCTTCAGGACTGGCAAGATTTGCAACACCCGGCTCATCAGTCTATGGCTCTATAAAAGCAGGAGTGGAAATGCTGACTAAATATATGGCCAAAGAATTGGGATCCAGAAAAATAAAGGCTAATGTAATCGCTCCGGGAGCTATTGAAACTGATTTCGGAGGCGGAAGAGTAAGAGACAATAAAGAAATCAATGATATGGTAGCGGGTTCTACTGCTTTAGGCAGAGTAGGACTTCCTGATGATATTGGTGGAGTAGTGGCTTTTCTTTGTACCGATGATGCTGGCTGGATCAATGGACAAAGAATTGAAGCTTCAGGAGGAATGTTTCTTTAATAAAGAAAAAAATGATTACCTATTCACTTCTCTGAATTTTTCAAACAAGACAAATAAAAAACCGGTCATGCATACCGGTTTTTATTTTTTTAGACTACTAGTCAATCGGATCAACAGGAATGGGAGGTTGACATTCTTGTTCCTTGCATCCTGGCCCATGATAATAACAATAGTCTCCGTAGATTTTACATCTTACTTCTCCTCCTCCTGTAATCATTTTCAGCTCTTTCTTGGCTAATTTCTTTCCTTTGTTTAAATTTTGATTGTTCATGGTTTGATATTTAGAGAGTTACATGCAACGAATATACGGAAAACATTAATTATAAATCCCGTAATGGAGAAAAAATGAATTTTGTGATTTTTTCAAATTATTGCAGTTGTTGTATTGTAGGGAAATACTAACATGCAAAAAAAGTCTATCTCAGAAAGAAATAGACTTTTTAAATATAATAAAGAGCTTTATAAATCTAGATTTAAAGAGGGGCTTTGCATTCCTGTTCAGCGCAGAATGTTCCATATTGCTTACACTCTGTAAAACCTTCCGGTCTGCAAATTCTTAGACCTCCTTTGAGGGTACTCAATTGTTTTTTGTTCAATTTTCTTCCGTTGAGCTGAATGTTGTTTTTCATAGTTTAGATTGTAATAAATTGATGGTTATTAAGGTCTGCATATTTTTTGTCCACAATAAGGAGAAATCATGGCACAGCCATTCTCGTCAACATTGGAATGGCACGGCTCCATATGAGGAAGGCAGATTTCCTGAGCAGGCATACAGTCCAGTAGACCTCCTGCAATGGTTTTTAATTCCTTTTTAGTAAGCTTTTTTGCTTGTAGAGAAGTTTGTTTTTTCATAATAGTGATATTTTGATTATTGTTGTAGAATTAATTCCAAGGCTCCTGGGGTTGATCTGGTTTACATTGATCTTCCGCGCATTTAGGATGATACTGTCTGCATCGTAATGAAGGATCCAGACACATCAAGAGTCCTCCATGGATGGTTTGCAGCTCTTTTTTATTCAGTTTCTTTGCTTTTGATACGGTTTTGCTTTTCATGATTCTGATTTTTAGTAAGTTAGTTACACGAATATAAGAAAAGTTTTAACAGTAAATCACCTATTGAAGAAAAAATATATTGTATTGTGTGTTTCTGGAAATAAATAAGTTCCCTGATGTCAGGTTAAAAATACTTCTAATACATCTTACAATAATTATACTTTTGAAAGATTTTCTAGTGCTCTTTCTAATGTTTCCTGTTTCTTTGCAAAACATAACCTGATTACATTTTCATTCAGCTTATTTTTGTAAAATGATGAAAATGGGACACTTGCTACCTTATGATTAATAGTTAATTCACTGGCAAAATCAAAATCATTTTTATCTGAGATTTTAGAATATTTTACTGCCTGGAAATAAGTTCCTTCACAATCTAGCAACTCGAAGGACGTTCCAGAAAGTCCTTGTCTTAGGAAATCTCTTTTTTCCTGAAAGAATTGATTAAGATGAAGGTAATGTTCATCGTTTTTCATATACTCCGCTAAAGCAAGTTGAATAGGAGTGTTCACACAAAAAACATTGAACTGATGTACTTTTCTGAACTCATCTGTTAAGGCTTTGGGAGCGGCACAATATCCTACTTTCCAGCCTGTAACATGAAATAGTTTTCCAAATGAGGCTACAAGAAGACTTCTTTCTTTAAGCTCAGGGTATTTACAGATACTTAAATGCTGTTTTCCATCAAAAACAATATTTTCATACACTTCATCGCTTAAAATAAGGATCGAAGTCCCTTTGACCAATTGAATCAGCGCATTGATATCTTCTTCTTTTAAGATTTTTCCTGACGGATTATTCGGATTGTTGAGGATAATCATTTTGGTTTTATCACTTACCAGGCTCTTTACAGTAGCCCAGTCGATTTGATAATCAGGAGCTTTCATTTCAAATCGTTTTACAATACCTCCAAAAAGCTCTACAGTAGGTTCATAACAGTCGTAAGCAGGCTCAAAAATAATCACTTCATCATCTTTTTTGATAAAAGCAGCAATAGCGGTAAAAATAGCTTGAGTTCCCCCTGCTGTCACCGTAATTTCTGAATCCGGATGATAGGTACTTTGATGACTGTTTTCTATTTTTCTGGCAATTTCCTCCTTTAAACCAATCATTCCTCCCAATGGAGCATATTGGTTGAACCCTTTTTTTACAAAGTGATCTACATGGTTTAATAACTCGGAATCCGGCATGAAATCAGGAAATCCCTGAGAAAGATTAATCGCTTCATTTTCATTGGCAAGCTGGGTCATTTGGCTGAAAATAGTAGTTCCTACATTGGAAAGCTTAGATAAAGGAAGTTGTATCATATAAACAGATTTTGTTGATCCCGAATTTAATGAATTATTTAAAACGCTGTTCATTTACATACTTCTATTCTTATCAATGTTTAGAATACAGTAAAAGCTGCTTTTTTAGGTTGACATTATTTGTGGCATTTAAATAGCTGCGTAATCAGCAAAATCTATAAGGCTTTTATCGACAAAAACAATTTAAACACTTGTTTGAAAAATATTTTTTTTTGCTTTTAAATATGCTGGGTGATGCTTACATTTGTTATGCTAAAAATAATTTTTTAAAACCAATGATCATGAAAATTAAGAAGATTGAATTTCCGGCAAGATCCATTTTGTCTCAAGGAAATGAAAAGTTTGATTATGTAGATAGTTTTGAAGGTGGACTGGTAGGAAACGGGCAGAATTTTAACATTACACAAATAGGGAAAGCTTTTTTTACAAGTGGACCAAAATGGGGGAAGAAAATGTTTGCTATCAGGAATAAGATGGTAGGATTATTTGGTTTGAAAACCGGTGCAGAAAATGATCCGGAGAAAGATGCTGATAGCTTTACCTGTGAGGTAGGAGAGCGTGTCGGTATTTTTAAGATTTTTGATAAAACCAGCAATGAAATTATTCTTGGTGAAGATGATAAACATCTGGATTTCAGAATTTCTATTTTATTTGATAAGAACCAAGGTGGACAGGATGAAAATTCTTTAACAATCTCTACTACGGTAAAGTTCCATAACTGGCTGGGAGTATTGTACTTTTTACCAGTACGGCCGTTTCATAAGCTCATTGTTCCGGCTATGCTTAAAAATATTATAGGCAAGCTGGAAAGTGCGGCATAATAATTTCAGAGGGTAAGTGTCGGAACACAGACATTTACCCTTTTATATTTCATTCAATTAAGTCTACTTTTTTGTGATGTTAATCTTGATTTCAGGAAGAATGTTGATAAAAAAATGAAGATTAAAATTCGGATAATTTTGGACAATTTCGTACTTTTGTATGTTTGCTGAAATCATATATGTCACAAGAAATAAATCCAACCTACTCGGAAGATAATATCAGAACCCTCGATTGGCAGGAACATATCCGTCTGCGTCCCGGAATGTACATCGGGAAGCTCGGTGACGGGTCCTCTGCTGATGATGGTATTTACATTTTACTTAAAGAAATTCTGGATAACTCCATTGATGAGTTCAGGATGAGATCCGGTAAAAGAATTGAAATAAAGCTGGATGACGGAAAGGTCACTATTCGTGACTTTGGCCGTGGAATTCCGCTGGGAAAGGTAGTAGATGCCGTTTCCAAAATGAATACCGGAGGTAAATACGACAGTAAGGCATTTAAAAAATCTGTCGGACTGAACGGGGTCGGTACAAAAGCTGTAAATGCCCTTTCAGATTATTTCAGAGTACGCTCTTTCCGTGATGGGAAAATGAAGGTGGCGGAATTCTCCCGAGGGATGATCAAAGAAAACTTTGATGAAAAAGAAACTTCGGACAGAAACGGAACCGAAATTTCATTTATTCCGGATGGAGACATCTTCCTGCATTTCAAATACAGAAAAGAGTATATCGAAAGAATGCTCCGTAATTATGCCTATCTGAATCCAGGATTGAAAATAGTATTCAACGGGGAAACCTATTTTTCTGAAAATGGTCTGAAAGACCTTTTAGAGGAAGAACTGGAAAGTGATACTCTTTATCCGATCGTTCATTTAAAAGGGGAGGATATTGAATTGGCAATTACCCATTCTGATAAATCACAAACGGAAACTTATTTTTCATTCGTTAACGGACAGAATACAACGCAGGGTGGTACTCACCTTAATGCTTTCCGTGAAGCCTATGTGAAAACCATCCGTGAGTTTTTCAATAAGAATTTTGATGCTTCCGATATTAGAAAATCAATCATTGCCGCTATTTCCATCAATGTAGAAGAACCGGTTTTCGAATCCCAGACCAAAACAAAGCTGGGATCTAATGATATGGGGCCTAACGGACCTACCGTAAGGACTTTTATTATTGATTTTCTTAAAAGTAAACTAGATAATTTCCTACATAAAAATCCTGAAATAGCTGAGGCCATCCAAAGAAAAATTCTGATCTCTGAGAGAGAGAGAAAAGAACTTTCCGGAATCCAGAAGCTGGCAAGAGAAAGAGCTAAAAAAGTATCTCTGCATAATAAAAAACTTCGTGACTGCAGGCAGCATTATAACGATCAGAAAGCTGAGAGAAAAGGAGATTCACAGATTTTTATTACTGAGGGAGATTCTGCATCAGGATCTATCACCAAATCAAGAGATGTAGAAACACAGGCGGTATTCTCGTTAAAAGGAAAACCTCTGAACTGCTACGGATTAACGAAGAAAGTGGTGTATGAAAATGAAGAGTTTAACCTTCTTCAGGCTGCTTTGAATATTGAAGAAAGTTTGGAGGACCTGAGATACAATCAAGTAATTATTGCAACGGATGCCGATGTTGATGGAATGCACATTCGTCTATTAATGATCACATTCTTCCTGCAATTTTTCCCGGATCTGATTAAAAATAATCATCTTTACATCCTTCAGACCCCGCTATTCCGGGTTAGAAATAAAAAGGAGACAAGATATTGCTATACAGAAGCAGAACGAGTAAAAGCCTTGAATGAACTTGGGAAAAATCCTGAAATTACACGATTTAAAGGGTTAGGGGAAATTTCTCCGGATGAATTTAAACATTTCATCGGAAAAGATATCCGTTTAGAACCGGTAGTAATTGGAAAAGATCAAACTATAGATCAGCTACTAGAGTTTTACATGGGAAAAAATACACCAGACAGACAGACTTTCATCCTTGAGAACTTGGTGGTGGAAGACGATTCTGATATTGATAAAAAACACATTCTTGATGAAGTAAGCAGCTAATACCTGATGAGCACCATATAAGAATCACAATGAGATTAAGTAACCGTAGTAAAGCATCATTTTATAACTTTATAAGCACGCTGTTGATGATGATGGTCGTGTTTGGAATTGCAGGATTTTTAGTTAATAAATATAGATTTCATACGCTAGGCAATGAAAGCTATCTGATGATAATTGTTCCCATAATGCTGTTGATTATCTTTCACCTTAACGGACGACAGATTTTTGAATATGACAGTGATGGTGAAGCACTGCATTTTAAGAATAGGAATATCATTCCTTTTTTAAGCAAACCTCTTCACGATGAGTTTCCGAAATATAAACTTATAAAATATGACGTAGTTCGTATTTTCTTTATCAAAAGATTATACATTACCGTTTCAAGTAAGAATAATGGTTCCACTATGTTGAAGTACCAGATTTCTTACCTGACCAGAAAAGAAGTAAACGATTTAAAACTCTCTCTGAATAAAGTAGTAAAAGCTAATAAAGAGAAAAAAGATTAATATAACAGATGACGACAGAAGAATATTCGCATGAGGGTGAAAGCTTAAAGAAAGTTTCCGGTCTATATAAAGATTGGTTTCTGGATTATGCTTCCTATGTAATTTTGGATAGGGCAATTCCTTCGGTATTTGACGGGTTAAAACCGGTTCAGCGAAGAATTATGCACTCTATGCGGGAACTGGAAGATGGCCGTTACAATAAAGTGGCCAATATCGTGGGAAATACCATGAAGTATCACCCTCACGGGGACGCCTCTATTACGGATGCCATGGTGCAGGTAGGACAGAAAGAATTACTGATTGATACTCAAGGAAACTGGGGGAATATCTACACAGGAGATTCTGCTGCGGCAGCGAGGTATATTGAAGCTAGGCTGACTCCTTTCGCCCTGGAAGTAGTCTTTAATCCTAAAACTACGGAATGGACAAAATCCTATGACGGTAGAAATAATGAGCCCGTTGATCTTCCTGTAAAATTTCCATTGCTTCTTGCACAAGGGGTGGAAGGAATTGGAGTAGGACTTTCCACAAAGATTCTTCCGCATAACTTTAATGAGCTTATCAATGCATCTGTAGCTTATCTAAAAGGAAAGAAATTTGAGGTTTATCCGGACTTTTTAACAGCCGGTTACCTGGATGTATCAGAATACAATGACGGTCACAGAGGCGGAAAGGTAAGAGCCAGAGCTAAAATCACCCAAACAGACAAACACCTGTTGGTGATCTCTGAACTTCCTTATTCCAAAACAACGAGTGACCTGATCGATTCTATCCTAAAAGCCAATGAGAAAGGAAAGATTAAGATCAAGAAAATTGAAGATAACACTTCCGATAAGGTTGAGATCCTGATCCATATTCACAACGACGTATCTCCGGATAAAACGATTGATGCCCTGTATGCCTTTACAGACTGCCAGGTAACAATTTCGCCGAATGCCTGTGTGATTGTGGGTGATAAACCAATGTTTATGAATGTTTCTGATATTCTGAAAATGAATACGGATCATACGGTATCATTGCTGAAAAAAGAACTTGAAATAGAACTTCATGAGCTTCAGGAAAGCTGGCATTTCTCTTCACTGGAAAGGATTTTCATCGAAAACAGGATCTATCACGATATTGAAGAAGTGAAAACCTGGGAAGATGTTTTGAAAACCATCGACAAAGGATTGAAGCCTCATACCAAGCATCTTTTAAGAGCAGTAACAGAAGAAGATATTTTAAAATTAACCGAGATCAGGATCAAGAGAATTTCGAGATTTGATTTAGATAAATTTAAAGAAAATATAGCCTCTCTTGAAGGTAAAATAGAGCAGGTAAAACATCATCTTGCCAATCTGATAGCCTATGCTATTGAGTATTATCTGAATATTCAGAAGAAATACGGAAAAGATAGACAGAGAAAAACAGAACTTAGAATCTTTGATACCATTGATGCAACCAAAGTAGCTGTTGCCAATGAGAAGTTCTATGCTAATTTTGAAGAAGGCTTTATCGGAACATCATTGAAGAAAGATCAGTATATGTTTGACTGTTCAGATATTGATGATATCATTACTTTCAGAAAAGATGGTAGCATGAAGGTGGTAAAAGTGGAAGCTAAAACATTTATCGGAAAAGATATTCTCCATGTGGCCATATGGAAGAAAAATGATAAGCGAACCGTGTACAACATGATCTACCGTGAAGGCAGGGAAGGACCTTATTATATGAAACGTTTCTCTGTAACCGGGGTTACCAGAAATACAGACTATCCGTTAGCTTCAGATAAAAAAGGTTCAGAAACATTATACTTTTCAGCCAACCCGAATGGGGAAGCAGAAACCGTTACGGTTCTTTTAAAGCCAAATCCTAGAATCAGAAAGAATAAAATGGAGATCAATTTTTCTGATCTTGCTATTAAAGGACGTGATTCTAAAGGAAACCTGGTGACCAAATATGCAGTGAAGAAGGTAGACCTTAAAGAAGAGGGCGTTTCTACACTGGCTCCAAGAAGGATTTGGTTTGATGATACAGTAAGAAGGTTGAATGCTGATGTAAGAGGTACCTTGCTGGGTAGTTTTAAAGGAGATGATAAAATATTGACAATCAATACTAATGGAGAAGTAAAGCTTGTTTCTTTTGATTTAGGAAACCGTTTTGATGATGAATATCTGGTCTTGGAAAAATGGAAGCCTGAGCAGCCCATTACTTGTATTTATTATGATGGTGAAAAGCAGATCTATTTTATCAAAAGGTTCCTGCTGGAAAATACAGTAAATGTACAGACCTTTATGCCATCTGAACATCCGAATTCATTTATAGAGAATGTCATCGTAGCCAATGATGTAACAGCAGAAATTATTTTTGCAAAAGATAAAGGGAAAGAACGGGATCCGGAAACCATTAATATCGACGAATTTATTGCCATAAAAGGGATAAAAGCGATAGGAAATCAGTTTACGAAATTTAAGGTAAAAGCCATTAATATTACCATTCCAGAACCTGTAGAAGAAGAACCGGAAGTATATGAAGAACCGGAGCCAGCCGGAGATATGGATGAAGATGGCGGAATCATCGGAGATCTATTCCAGGGCGAAGAAGAAAATGAAACCGAGTAGGAGATAACAACTTCTATTTAACAGTAAATAAAAACATCAGATGGATATATTTGTTTTGATTATTATTGCCGTTACTTGTGTATTCAGTTACATGGGGTTCAATAATACCGTTTTATTTGAAAAATATAAATTCAATGTTGGAGCAATTGCCAACCGTAAAGAATATATAAGGCTGATAAGTTCTGCATTTTTGCATGCAGATTTTATGCACCTGTTTTTTAATATGCTTTCCCTATACTTCTTTCAGGGAGTGGTGGTTCACTTTTTTGGAGAAGTTGGATTCTTAATGATCTATTTCGGATCAATGATCCTTGGAAACCTATTTAGCTTGCAGATTTACCAGAAACAGCCTTGGTATTCCGCTATCGGAGCTTCAGGAGCTGTTTCAGGGATTATTTTTGCGTCCATTGCGATGGCTCCCAATGAGATCAGTGTAAACTTTTTACCGGGATGGTTATTTGGGACATTGTATTTCGGATATTCTGTTTACATGATGCTGAACCCTAAACAATGGGACAACCTGGGACATGCTGCCCATCTTGGAGGAGCATTTTTCGGGCTTGTATATTCTATTGTATTACATCCGCAGCTGGCCATGAGTAATATTTTATATCTTGGAGTCATGTCACTACCATTGATTTACCTGGGATATCAGATTTTTATCAGGAAGCGAATAAGATAAAAGCTTTTTTAATCTAAAATATCAAAACCAATGAACACATCAGAATTCAATAGTTTCATCGTGATACTTATCTATGGTTCATTGGTTTTGCTTTCTCTGCTGAACATTGCCAATCCTTTAAAGGTTAACCGGAAAGCCAATTTCTGGTTCGGAATTTTTCTCTTTCTTTGGTCTACATTCTGGCTGGATGAAGTTCTTTTCCTCATAACTGGCTCAGTTATAGAGTTCCACTCCTTATTTCCGATCCGGATTGTACAATATCTAACCCCTGTCTTTTTTTATTTCAGCGTATTATTTCATACCAATCCCTCTTTTAGATTTAAAATAACAGATATAAAGTTTCTGGTATTGCCAGCGGTATTTTTTGTATTTCTTGTATTGGTTAAACTGGGGTATACTCATCCTTTTGAGTTTCTAAGTATCCTCCTGATCTTGGTTCAGGCATTGTTTTATACTGTTCTTTCTTATATCACCATCAGAAAACATCAGCGAAACATCCAGCAGTTTTCTTCCAATACCGAAGGAATCAATCTGAATTGGCTGGAATATATTATCCTCGTCATTCTTGCAGTGAATATTATTTATGTAGTATACAATCTGTTTTATGATCCTAAATCTTTAAACTTCTTTATCAATGCAGTATTCCTTGTGGTCATTTATTGCGTTGGTTATTATTCATTAAAACAGAAAGAGATTTATCCGTTAGAAGAAAAACAACGTGAAGAATTAATCTCTATTCAGGATGACGTTGACTCTGAAGAGGTAAAAAGGAAACTGATGCCGGATGAAGAACTCATAAGAATCAAAACGCAGCTTGAACATATGATGGAAACTAAGAAGCCTTATCTGGATAGTGACTTGAATCTCATCAAACTGGCAGATATGCTTACTGTTACTACTCATCATTTATCTTATGTTATCAATACTGGTTTTCAAAAGAATTTTTTCCAATATGTGAATGAATTCAGGGTTGAATATGCCAAACAGCTTCTTAAAGATTCCGGAAGTAAATTATCCATTCTGGGAATCGCTTATGAGTCAGGTTTCAATTCCAAGACTTCCTTCAATACTACTTTCAAAAAAGTGACCGGGCAAACTCCTTCCGAATTCAAAAAATAAGTTCCGATTTATAAACTTTTACTTTGTAAACATATTTAATTTATTGATTATCAGCTGCTTGATTTTGATTTGTTTTTAGGTTGAAAATAGGTTCGTTCAGATAATCCGGAACATTCAAAGGAGGTTTCCATGATAGCTTTGTACCGTAAAATTTAATCTTATGGATACCAAAGAATCATACGCTGTGGTGACGGGAGCAAGTCAGGGACTGGGAAAGGCCTTCGCTGAAAACCTGGCCAGAAAAAATATCAATCTTATTCTGGTAAGTCTTCCCGGTCAGAATTTAAAAGAACTTTCCCGGAATCTTGAAGAAAAGCACCCTATAAAAGCTTATTGCTATGAAGTTGACCTTTCTATTAATGAAAACGTAATGAAGCTTACAGAATGGCTTAATTCGTCTTTTAATATCCATATCCTGATTAATAATGCAGGTCTTGGGGGAACAAAGAAGTTCACTGAAGCTACATCCGATTATATCAACACCATTTTGCAGGTCAACGTAACCGCAACTTCTCTTATTACCCATCAGCTGTTACCTAATCTTTTGAAACAGCCTAAAGCATATATTTTAAATGTTTCAAGTATGGCTGCATTCTCTCCTATAGGCTTTAAGACGGTATATCCGGCCTCCAAAAGTTTTATTCATTCCTTTTCAAGAGGACTGCATGAAGAATTAAAAGATACAAATGTTTTTGTAAGCGTGGTGAACCCCGGAGCTATGAAAACCAATGCTGATGTCTGTAAAAGAATCGAAAAACAAGGCTTCTTTGGAAGACTGACGCTTTTAAATCCTGATAAAGTAGCGGCTCGGTGTATTCGGCAGTTATTTAAAAAAGATTCCGTAATTATGGTCAATCCAATAAGCTGGCTGATGATGAAGATTCTTCCCATATGGATTAAGCTTCCCCTGATGACTCAAGCGATAAAAAGAGAGATCGAGGCATGAAAAAAGTTTTTGTAACCGGAGCTACAGGGCTTCTGGGAACCAATATTATCATTAAATTATTACAAAATGGTTATTCTGTTATTGCTCTGGTGCGCCAGAAAAGCAAATATCTGGGTGAAGAAAATGAAAACCTGAAACTGATTGAAGGTTGTATAAGCTCTGATCTGTCATTATATCTTGCCAATGTTGACTGTATCATTCATATAGCTGCAGAAACGAATCAGAACCTGATCCGTTATGAAAAGTATAAAAAAGTAAATTATGATATTACGGCAAATTTGTTCTCTCAGGTGGAAGTTTGTGGGGTAGAACGATTTTTGTTTGTGAGTTCGGCCAATACGATTGGATATGGAAGCCAGGAATATCCCGGAAATGAAGAACAGCATCAGAAATACCCTTTCACAGATTCTTTTTATGCACAAAGTAAACTGAGTGCTGAAACTTACCTTTTGGAGAACTGTAAAAATACAAAAGTGGTCATTTTAAATCCCACCTTCATGATTGGGGCTTACGATAGAAAACCAAGTTCCGGAAAGTTGATTTTTTGGGCGTGGAAAAAGAAACTGATCTTTTACCCAAAAGGAGGGAAGAATTTTGTTCATGCAGAAGATGCAGCCAATGGCATAATCAATGCTATGGAAAAGGGGAAGAATGGAGAAAAATACTTATTAGCCAACGAAAATTTAAGCTACAAACAGTTTTTTGAAAAGATAAATGAAACTGCCAATCAAACCCCAATGATGATTCCTATTCCCAATATATTATTGAATATTTTAGGATGGGTTGGGGATATTCTGAGGAGATTAGAAATAAAAACCAATCTCTGCACTTCAAATATGAAAGCACTCCAGATTCACAACTATTACACTAACCAAAAGTCGGTAGATGAGTTGAAAATTCAATATCAACCGATCAATAAGGCCATAGAAGATGCAATTAATTATTTTAATTCGAAAGAGAAATGAAGAGTGGATTTCATGATATTTAAACAAACAGTCCGTTCTTATAAAATGGATCTTTTATGAGGATAATATCCTTTCATACGATTCATCCGGAAATACAAAAAAACCGACAAAAGTCGGTTTTTAAATTTTAGTATTTTGTTTCCTATGGATTGCTTTGTATTTTTTGAGTGATATTTTTATTGGAAACTATACAGGCTTTACTACAATTATTAGCAGTGGAAATATTAACTTGTATTAATCCAGGCATAGATCGATAGTCTTCATGATTATAAGGACTTTCTGAGCCATCCCTTCCTCCGCCTTTGATGTCATATCTTATTTTGGCTACTCCGGTAAATCCGTTAGCAGGTTTAAAAGCTAATTTTCCTGTGGCTGGATAATAGGTCCATGTTCCTTCGCTATTGGTGTAGACCCCTCCGCTTATATTAGGAATAACGGCACCATTAATATCTAAAAACCGGAATGAATTAAAATCAATATTATCGTAAGAAGAAACAGGTGGATTTTGACCATTTTTTGAGGTATAAGCGGCATCATTCAGAAGGGGAGAGTATGTGGATTTTATTCCCGGACATCCTGCAAACAGATCATCAGTAACTTCAGCGGCATAAGGTCTGGTAACTCCCAGGTTTTTTAGCAGGTGTATATTTTTAGCATCTCCGGTTGAAGCGGCAAATCCAATCCTGAAAGTGGAAGGAGGAGAAGTGTCCAGCGTTCTTACCTGATTATTTTGCATGGCATTCTCTGTATATTTTAAAGAGGTGGGATAATAGTAGCTGTCAATAATCTTTTCTTTAACATTGCCATGCTGAATCTCTACTGTAATATTATAGCCTCCTGCAGGATTTGGAATTAAGTTGATATAAGCCTTACGGAATCTGGCATCAGAATCATCCTGGGGAATTGAATTTCCTCCGTTTTCCATAGTAAACTTGCTAAAAGTGGAATTTTGAGTCGCCATATGCTTTCCGGTCTGAACATTTAAGTATATCGAACGGTTGTTGCTTGAAGGAGCTGCGTTGGTTGCTGTACTGTAAAGCAACGGATAACCATTGTATCCGGCAGGTTCCGAAGATGAAAGATACTGATTACCACGTTTACCTCTTAAAGTTACATTACTTCGGCCATCAGCTATAGACACATCGGTAAGTCCGTTTCTTGTTCTGTCCCCCTGACGAAATCTGGTTTTAAAATTTCCGAATTCATCGAGACCGATTCCCAGATAAGCTCCCCTCAAACCTTCCAGATTTCCTCCTTGTCTTGAATTTCTCATCACAAAAGTATAGCCTAGTCCTCCTCCAAAATAACCAAGATTAAGTTGGTCTTTGGGAATAGATCCATCCACTAAAAATATGGAGATTCCATCACCTCCATTGGAACTTCCACCATAGATGACATATTCAAATTCGAATTTAATTCCCTGATCACTGGTGAATTTTCTGTCCGCAAGGATAACACCTCCGGATATATTATTCACATTTCTGGTTAGCCTTAAACCGTCCGTTGTAAAAGTAGCATCATTCTGAATTCCGCTTGTTGTTACCTTATACGCTTCCTGGGGTTGCAGTCCCTGGGTAAAATTAACAAAATAAGGAAACCCTGTACCTTGTTGATTTTGGGCTACAATGTCTTGAGAGAAAACGAAAAAGGAAATAATAAACAGAGTTTTTTGAAGATATAAGATTGAAATATTTCTGTTCATAACTCCATTATTTTACAACAAAAACAATATTAATAAAAGAACAGTCTGTGGCCGCAGCTCTTACATCATACGTCATTACTCCTGTATCAGAAATAGAAATATTTCTGAATACGTTAGGATCAGCATCTGTCACATAATAATAAAGATCTTTGCTTGAAGGAAAGAAAGGGATGGAAGCAGGAGCACTCGTGCTTTTTGCTTTTGGAGTTCCAAATTGATTTTTATATAAGGTATAGAGATCTTTGGTTTGAGCGGTGGCATTTTGAGAAGTATCGAAAGATACGCTGGGCATATAAAACATTTTGACAGCATTTCCACTGATACATAGCCAATCCGGGCTGGAAGGTGTTCCTATATTCTGGCTTAAACACTTTTTATCCGTGTCATAAATAAGAAGTGAATTGGCAGGATTGGCGATAGCATCCCTTTTAGCTGTGGTAAGTCTTGGAATCAACATTCCTTTGTTTTGGCTGTAAACCTCTAAAGCTGCACTGGCATCTGGATTTGGTGTGTTAATCCCAACCTGTGCATGCGCAAATGAACTCATTGTAAAAAAAACAATTGATAAGAAATAATTTTTCATCCTAAGTGTATTTATTGTATGTTAACTTGTTTGTTTTTAATGTTAATACTCTCTTTTAAATGTGTTTTTATGGTTGTTTTTTGGTAAAAGACAATGGCATTAGAGTTTTCTGACAGTTTTAGTTCTATCAAAAAATATTTCATTTATATCAACCTGTTTGAGTTGATACCTTATTGAATAAGATTAGACTATGTAAATTCTTTGATTGTGATAAGATCAAGTAGCAGATATAATAAATACAAGCCTCATAGCTGAGGATGACCTTTTATTCTGCAAAAAAAATCAAAAAATGAAATGTGTTAAATAGCCATACTCAGTTGAATGGCTACTAAAAAAGTATAATTCATAATGCTTGTGTTTTATGCAAATATATAAATAATTTATTTTAATTGCTTGTTTTGTGATAATTAATTCTGTTATAATTTAATTTTTAAACTAAAATTTAATTTTTCATTAGTATTTTTATATATATGATAATCATAATAGATTATTTTTGTACAGCTTGGTATAGGGAACATCTTGATTTCAAATTTATTAGATAAAAAAATAAACCCTGTAAGATAACTTACAGGGAATTTTAGGGTATAATAGGTATCCAATTATTTTCAAAGGGATTTTTGGCAGAATAAAATGTAAGTATACTTATCAATAAAGATCTTATCGCAATTTTTGTTATTTTGAAAAATTTTCAAGAGCTTCTTCAAGCATTGAAACAAAGTTGATGTGTTGAGTCTTATTACTTTCAAAGATAAAATCCCTCATGCTTTTGCTTTCATACTTACTGAAATCCCCAACAATAGCCAATCCGATACGATAGTTAGAAAATTTTTGCAGAATTTCTCCGGCAATTTTGGTTTTCAGGTCAAAGAAATCAGGGGTGATGTTCTTTTCGTAGAGAATTACTTTATCAAATCCCTGATAATAAATATTTCCCATAAGATCGAGTCCGTCATCTGCAGATTGGATGATGATTGTATCAGAACTTACTTCTGCAATTTTTAGAGTTCCAACATTATGTGGTTTGATGACCATGATTTCTATACTGTATAGTAATGTTTATAAGCAATAAAATTACTTATTTTCTTCCATAAATAAATCGGTCATTTTCAGATAAGTCTTTTAATAACTGTGCATTGGAAAAGTAATGATACAATTCCAGCGTTTCAGGACCTAACTTTTGATTGATTTCTAAAAATAAAAGGCCATTGTTTTTCAGATGCTCTCTGGAGTCCTCTGCAATCTTTCTGTAAAAAATTAAAGCATCAGAAGTAGGAGAGAAAAGAGCCATGGTAGGTTCAAATCCTTTTACGGAATCTTCGATCTCTGTTTCTTCTTCAATACCTATGTATGGCGGGTTTGAAATGATAACGTCATATTCTTCATCTAGCTGAGTATTCAGATAATCTGCATGGATCAACTTAACCTCAAGCTGGTGATAAGCTGCGTTACGATTTGCCGTTTTCAGAGCCTTTTCAGAGAAATCGATAGAAGATACCTCCGCCTCTGGAAAATGCTTTTTTAAAACCAAAGGAATTACACCACTTCCTGTTCCGATATCCAGAATCTTCAGTCCCGAATCATTATTTTCTAAATTTTGAATCTCCCGGATGGCTATTTCCAGCAATTCTTCTGTTTCAGGGCGTGGGATCAAAACATGTTCATCCACGAGAAATGTCATTCCGTAAAATTCAGTTTCTCCCAGAATCTGCTGATAAGGTCTTCCAGTTTTTAAAGCGGAAACTAGCTCGTGAAGTTGCTGTTCGTCGTCAGTCAGAAGTTCCTGTTCAGAAAATCTTCTTTGCTCAAAAGAATCAAAGCCTACTATTTTCTGGAGGAATAGGGAGGTTAAAAAAGCACTTTCCGACTCAGTATAAAGGTCGGAAAGTTCTGCTTTGAAATATTTTTTAAATGTTGATATTGTCATTTATCTCGTAAAAACCAGTTTTGTATCAGTAGATTTTTCGTCATCAATTCTATACCCTTCATAATTGAAAGTTTTTACATCATCCAGGGTTTTAGCCTGAGTTTCGGCACAGAATCTTACCATAAGACCTCTTGCATGTTTTGTATAGACTACAATCGTTTTCAGTTTACCGTCTCTTAATTCATAAAAATCAAAGTCGATAACCTGGTGGTTTAATTTTTTTCTGTCAATTACTTTTCCATACTCATTACTGGCCAGATGAAGAAGAACTTCTCCTTTTTTCATTTCGGTGTTCAGTTGTTCGGTGATTTTCTCTCTCCAGAATTCATACAAATTTTTGTACTGATCGAACTCAAAATGGCGTCCCATTTCCAGTCTGTAAAGCATGACTTTATCAGAAGGTTTCAGAAGGCCATACAATCCGGAAAGCATTCTGTAGTTTTTTTGAAGGTAATCTACTGCATCTTTGTCAAGCGTTTTGGCATCCAGCCCTCTGTACACTTCGCCTGTAAAAGCATACATGGCAGGAGCGGACTCTTTGGCTGTAGGTTTTGCTTTCCATTTTTGATTTCTTTCCCAGTTTTCATCAGCCAGTTTGGGCGAGATTTCCATAAGCTCGGAAAGATATTTTGGTGATTTTTCTTTTAAATAAGTTTGTATAAAAGCTGCCTCTTCAATGAATTTAGGTGTAGTGGTTTTCAACAGGTCCGTTGAATTTTCTACGTTCATTAATTTGGCAGGTGATGTTACAATTTTCATAATGTTAAAATACAGATAAATGTTTAAAATCAATAAAATTCATGACCATCAGAGTGATAAAATCAATCATAAAATGACAGACAATAAGAATTTTAATATTTGAATATTTTTTATAAAACATAGCAAAAACAGCTCCAATGAAGAAAGGTACTACCACCTGACCAATGGTTCCGTAAGTGCTGTGAAGAATTCCGAATAAAGCCGCGGAAACTAAAATCCCCAAAAGAGGACTGTTGTATATTTTCTCAATTCTGGGCTGTATATATCCTCGCATCAAAAGCTCCTCTACAATTCCTGCTGTAAGGCATGTAAAAATAATTAAAAAATAATCATTTTTAAAGAGCGAGGTGAACTGCAGAATCTTGTTACTTTCTTCTTTATGGATTAAAAACTGGATCAATCCGTTCAAAATGGCTCCTCCGAATACGCAGATCAGATATAAAAAGACGATTGCTTTTATGTTGAATATAATAGAATACTTCTTTTCTTTTATAAGTAAAAAAGAACCCTTTTCAATCAAAAGACTGTACAGAAATATAATAAGTAAGACGGTCCATATAGCAATTCTGCTGAGAGAGAAAGTGTTTCCCGAAACAGCCTTTACTCCTGTAATCATACTGATAACAGGGAAAACATAGAGCATCGTTGTACCTAAGAGTACAAATGTGAGCAGAATTCCCACAGAATATTTTCCGTTATTCCCCATAAATCTATCAACCGTAATTCTTACGCTAAACCAGAATCTTAAAAGTCAAAAAATTCTGAATTAAATGATCCCTTTCCCCTGACGGATAATTTCAGGTTCTCCTGAAGTAAGATCCACAATCGTTGAAGCCACATTATCTCCATACCCTGAATCAATAACAATATCTACCAGGTGATCGTATTTTTCAGCAATCAGTTCCGGGTCTGTAGAGTATTCGATAATTTCATCATCATCTCTGATGGAGGTTGAAGCAATAGGATGGCCTAGTTTTTCAACAATAAGCTGTGGAATGGGATGATCGGGAACACGAATACCAATTGTTTTATGACCTTTATAAGCTAAAGGTAAACTCTTGTTAGCGTCTAGAATAAATGTAAACGGCCCTGGAATATGACTTTTCAAAAATCTGAAAACCGAAGTATCAATAGGTCTTGTAAAATCGGAAAGATGACTCAAATCATTACAGATTATTGAAAATTTTGACTTTTCAAGCTTTAATTTTTTCAGTTGGGCCAACTTTTCCATGGCTTTTATATCAAAAATATTACAGCCAAGCGCATAAATTGTATCTGAGGGATAGATAATTAATCCACCATTATTTAATGTTTTAATAACTTCATTCACAAGGTTTTCCTGTGGGTTGTCGGGATAAATTTTTAATATCTTTGCCATAAAACAAAGATACAAATAATAAAATAGTTTTCATAAAAGTCCTTTATTTAAAAGAAAAATTAGGATTTTTAAAAAATAGCCGTATCTTTGCAATCCAATATCGCGGGATGGAGCAGTAGGTAGCTCGTCGGGCTCATAACCCGAAGGTCATCGGTTCGAGTCCGGTTCCCGCTACTAAGCAAGTGTTTTCGGTAAACACTCTAAAAATACACCGCGGGATGGAGCAGTAGGTAGCTCGTCGGGCTCATAACCCGAAGGTCATCGGTTCGAGTCCGGTTCCCGCTACTAAGCAAGTGTTTTCGGTAAGCACTCTAAAAATACACCGCGGGATGGAGCAGTAGGTAGCTCGTCGGGCTCATAACCCGAAGGTCATCGGTTCGAGTCCGGTTCCCGCTACTAAGCAAGTGCTTTCGGTAAGCACTCTAAAAATACACCGCGGGATGGAGCAGTAGGTAGCTCGTCGGGCTCATAACCCGAAGGTCATCGGTTCGAGTCCGGTTCCCGCTACTAAGCAAGTGTTTTCGGTAGACACTCTAAAAATACACCGCGGGATGGAGCAGTAGGTAGCTCGTCGGGCTCATAACCCGAAGGTCATCGGTTCGAGTCCGGTTCCCGCTACTAAGCAAGTGTTTTCGGTAAACACTCTAAAAATACACCGCGGGATGGAGCAGTAGGTAGCTCGTCGGGCTCATAACCCGAAGGTCATCGGTTCGAGTCCGGTTCCCGCTACTCAACGAGAGAAGTAATATAAAATTACTTCTCTTTTTTTTTACTTTAAATGTTGGATTTGTTGCAACTTCCATCGTTGATATTCTTCTTTCATGCAATGGCCGCAGGGACGATACCCATTTTGAAAAGCCTCCTGAACATCAGTAAAGAAAACCCGGTTTTCTTTTTTTATTCTTTTTCCTGATTTACAGCCAAGTAATCCATAGATTTTTAGTTTTTTATTTCCACCCAGAAGAATTTCGTTCTTCCGGATTTTACTTCTTAGTTCAGAATCTGAGAGTTGTGAATGTAGGATCATATTTTTAGTAAGGAAGTTGGAGGTTGGAAGAGGAGTGTCTTGAAAGCCTGAAGTTTAAATATTTTTGTATTGTACTCAATTGTATTAAATGATCGTTATTGATTTCCCGCCCGCTATCATTTCTCTGCATCATGGAAAATAATTCCAAGGGCATAACGTTTTCCGGTTTTTACTTCACTTACCCCATGTTTCATATTCACTCTGTAATACCCTTTTGTTCCTTTCTCGGGTTTGAAATGAGTAGTGAAGATGAGAATGTCTCCTTTCTTAGGTTTTAAAACAATTGCCTTGGATTGTGCTCTTGGCACTTGTTGGGTAAGAACGAATTCTCCACCCGTAAAATCCTTTTCTGGTTCGCTCAGCATCAGTACAATCTGAATAGGAAAATAAAGATCTCCATATAAGTCCTGGTGTAAAGTATTAAAACCACCTTCACCATATTTCAAAATCAAAGCAGTAGCTTTTTGTTGATTATTAGAGTGGCATTGCTGCAAAAAATTACTGTGTTCTGATGGAAAAGATATATCAATATTCAAAGCTTTAAACCAAACATTAGCAATAGATGATAGGTGAGGATAGATGTAAGTGCGGATGGTTTGAAGCAATTCCGGTAATGGATAATTAAAATATTTATATTCACCCAGGCCAAAACGATGCCTTGCCATCACCACAGTCTTTCGGTATAGTTCTGCTTGATCGTAGTTGGAAATGAGTGTATCACATTCATCTTTTGATAATAGATTGGGAATAATGGCGTACCCGTTCTGATGCATGGATTCTGTCGTGAGCTGCCAATCGGTATTTTCAATTCTTTGGAGTAGATCTGTCATTTTTTTTGCTTTTATGGAACAAAGATCTGAAGTTGTAAGGACGTATAAAATCCGGAACATGCGGTATTTTTAGCCTTCTGGACTATCATTATAACATTAATCTGGATGGTAAATCCAGTCCTGTTTAAAGGTACTTTTGCTATGTTAATAAAATACCTATAACAATGAATTACACAATTAAAAAAGCAAGTCTTGAGGATCTTAATGAAACGGCGGAATTATTTAATCTTTACCGTGTTTTTTACAGACAGGAATCTGATGTAGAAAAAGGAAAAGCATTTCTTAAAGAAAGATTCCTGAATAGTGAGTCTGATATTTTCCTTGCTTGGGCTGATGGCAGAGCTGTAGGATTTGTACAGCTTTATAAATTATTCCATTATACCAAATTACAAAAACAGTGGTTGCTAAGTGATTTATTTGTACATCCTGACTATAGGGGAAAAGGGCTTTCTGTTGCGTTGATTGACCGCAGTAAACAATGGTGTGAAGAAACAGGAGCCTGCGGACTGATGCTTGAAACAGAAAAAACAAACGAAATTGGTAATGTACTGTATCCGCGTTGCGGGTTTGAATATGACGGATTACACAATTACTACCAGTGGTGGAAATAGTGAATAAATGAATGTAGGGTTGAAATGAAAATTCTTTCTGCCATTAGTTATTTATACGTAATGATGAGTAGTATTATTTCTACAATTACTGGCATTTAATTCTACAGCTATTCTTTTATGAGTAGGAGGCATAGTCCTATTTTTGTACTGCTCTTATAGATCAGAGGTAGGACAATTGATTCTATAGAGTTTATGCAAATTTTCTCCGCCTTATTTCTACTTTTTCCCCAAGTTTTATGATTAGTACCACAAAACTGCTTTTTTGGCGGGGATTTTTTGCAGCAAAAAAGAGAACTGTTATTCAGTTCTCTTTTTATATGTTCGTTTATCATTTTTTTATTGGGCTAATTGAGCATAAGGAGTAAGTTTATTCTCGTCACTCATAGTAGTTCCCAAAAACTCTCTCTTTTGGTCAGCCTTCATTCTTCCTGCAGCATCATTGGCATTGAAATAAGCTTCAGTAAGTTTCGTTGCAATTTCAGCCGGTTTGAAATCAAATTTCGTATCCCCTTCTACTCCTAAATATCCATTTTTTCTGGTAAGGTTAGAAATGTAGTTACCATAATTGATGAATGTATTTCTAAGGTATTGCGTATGGTATTCCATACATTTTTTAGCTTTCTTGGAAGAATTGTTCATAATACAGTTTTTCATATTGTTTCTGTATAAAAACCATTCAGATTCTAAGATGCCATATTCTTTTCCCAGTGCTGTCTTTCCGTTGATCACAATATTATTGTCCCCTTCTTTTGTTGCAATGGCCTGAAGATGTTGAATGACCAATGGTACTGTAGCTTCAATCTTAGATTTGGTATCCTTTAGT
The DNA here is from genome assembly GCF_900637665.1 of Chryseobacterium nakagawai. Classification (NCBI taxonomy): domain Bacteria; kingdom Pseudomonadati; phylum Bacteroidota; class Flavobacteriia; order Flavobacteriales; family Weeksellaceae; genus Chryseobacterium; species Chryseobacterium nakagawai. Next base: position 3,405,591 of record NZ_LR134386.1, on the reverse strand, counting down.
ATGCTAAGATCAGCAGCAGGAGATTTTTTCTTTTGAGCTGTAGTAATGTTAAAAATGAGCAGCAGTAGTACAATCAATAAATTATATCTTTTCATGAGAAATTTTTAAGGCACTAAAATAAATATAATTTCCCGGTTTTAACAAATTCATTTTCATTTTATTTAATAAAATTTAACAAATCTACAATGTAATTTGTTCATTGTTGTATAAATGATGGTTTTGAGTTATTTGTTTTGGCGATTTTTTTATAAAATTTCTTAATAGTAAATAAAATTCATTGCTATATCTGATGTTCATATTTAATTTGCAAAATCTAAATGCAGTATATTTTGAAATGTATTGGTTTTCATTTCTGAAGCTGAATGAATTTCAAATCCTTCTCTTGAAAATTTATAAGGATTTTACTATTATTTAAAGTGAATATTCATTTCTATAAGTGTGATATTTACATTTGCTTTGTGTAAAACAAGCCTTCTCTTTATCTTTAGATGACATCTATTCTTATAAAACCTAATAAAAATCAGGTTTCTCACGTAAAATAAGCTTTCCCGCTGTTTAGAATTATTACAAATAAAGTTATATTTGTAGCTTCTTTATTTTTAATAAGACTAAATAATAATAAATGCAGAAGATCACTAAAAAGAAATCCCAAGGTACCTTCAAAAAATATATTCTGAAAGCTCATTTGTGGCTCGGATTACTTTCCGGTATTATTGTTTTAATTGTTTCTTTGTCAGGCGCATTTTTTGTTTTTAATGAAGATATTACGGCTGTTTTGCGTAAGGAACACACTTTTCACGGGGAAAAGGGTATCGAGCATAAGAAGCCTATTCCTTTACGTGAGTTGAAAGATCTGGTTAATGCCCAGCTGAAAAATGAAATTGTAAAAGCTGATGAAGTCACCATTCCTATAGATCCTGCCCGTTCCTATCAATTCGGACTGATTAAAGGGAACCCTGATGGCTGGCATCACTTTAATAGCATTATTGTTTATAAAAACGTTTATGTCAACCAATATACCGGAAAAGTACTCGCAATATATGATGTAAAAAATAACCCTTTCTTTGTCTGCATGGCCCTGCATCGTTCATTGCTGCTGAGTAATAAAGTGGGAGGTACTATTGTGGGAGTATCTACTATTATCTTTGTGATCATGCTGGTAACAGGGATTATTCTGTGGTGGCCTAAGAATAAAAAGATGCGTAAACAGCGTCTGTGGTTTCAATGGGAGAAGGTAAAAGGCTGGAGACGTAAGAATTATGATGTACACAACATTCTTGGGTTTTATGCTTCCTTTTTGGCCCTGATTGTAGCGATTACCGGCATTATGTATTCGTTCCGTATTACCCAAATGTGGGTCTATGTATTACTTAATGGCTTTTCCTCTGCTACACCAGACTTCAGTCAGTACAAAACAACCGCTCCGGAATCCATAGAAACAGTAACAACCATAGATCGAATTATAGAACAGGTAAAAATTCATTATCCGGAAGCCTATTCCTTTGGAGTTGATTTGGAAGATCATACTGATGCAGATCATCAACATGATAACTTAAGCATCTGGATTAAAGAAAAGGAATTTACTTATGGAGAATCTTCCATGATGATTTTTGACGAACATTCAGGGAAGCTTCTGTTTAACCGCTCACACGGAGATAAGGCTATGGCCGAAAGAGCGACAGATGCTACTTATGATTTGCACGTGGGAGCCTTTTTTGGAATGCCTGGAAAAATACTGGCATTTATCATGAGTTTATTCTGTGCCTCATTGCCAGTAACCGGATTTATGATCTGGTGGGGCCGAAGAAATAAAAAGAAAACAACAATCTAAAACCATTATTCATGAAGAAACACTATATATGGCTACCTTTATTGGCGAGCCTGAATGCCTACGGACAGACAGAAAACCAAAACGATTCTTTGCAGACAGATAAAGTTTCAGAGATTAGTGGCATCGTAGTAAAAGGTAACAAAGCGGTTTTTCAGCAAAAAGCTGATAAAATGATTTTTAATGTTGAAAACAGTGTATTATCTGATGGTACTACGGTATTGGAAGTACTGGGAAAAACACCGGGGGTAGTGGTCTCGCAGGATGGTGAGCTATCCTTACGCGGCAAGAAAGGAGTAAGTGTAATGATAAACGGTAAGCTGAGCTCGCTATCCACAAAAGAGCTGGCCAACCTCTTGCGATCTACCAATTCTACACTGGTCAAGAATATTGAAATTATTGCCAATCCTTCTTCCAAATATGATGCTGCCGGAAATGCCGGGATCATTAATATTGTGCTGAAAAAAAATTCATTGGAAGGACTTAGCGGAAACTATTATTTGAATGGCGGAAGAGGCCGTAAAAATAGAATTAATACCGGAATGAGCCTAAACTATACCCATAAGAAACTCTCTTTGCACGGAGACTATAGTTATACCTTCCGTGGAGAGGAAGAAAGACGGAATTTCAGTCAGGTTTTCTTCGACGAAAAACAACCTCAGCAGGTGACCCGCAGAACAGAGCAGCATTCAACAACCAATGAGCCTTTGACTTCTAATAACTTTAAAGTAGGTGCGGATTATGCTTTCAATGATAAAACAAGTATTGGCGCGTTATTCGATGCTAAAATAGGACGGTATGAAGATTTTTCAAAGGGTGAGAACAGAATATTTCAGCCTGTGGGCAATCTGTTTGCCCATGTACTTTCGGATAATCAAAGCAAAGAAAACTGGTACGATTATACCTATAATCTAAAGGGTACCCATATCTTCAACGATAAAGATTATAAAGTAGACGTGGATCTGGAATATGAAACATCACGGTTCACCTCCCGTCAGAATCAACTTTCAGATGCATTAGTGAATCAGGGAACAGAGAAATTCAACAACAGAAGAGGAAGTATTGCTTCCCGTCTGAAAGTTTTCAATGCAAAAGTAGATTTTACTCTTCCTTTTAGCGAAATGCATAGTCTGGAAACAGGACTTAAATCTACCGTAAAGTCTAATAATAATCCTTCAGAATATTCAATACAGCAGGGTGAAGAATGGATCAATGATGATAAAGCAAGTAATGAGTATGTATACAAAGAGCAGATTCATGCACTATATGCCAACTACAAGCTAAATCTGACGAAATGGACCTTCCAGCTAGGGTTGAGAACAGAAATTACCCATACGGATATCAACCAAAAAACGTCTCAGGAACAGAGAAAAAGAGATTATACCAATCTTTTCCCGAGTGCATCAGTTAAATACCAGATGAACGATCAGCATGGATTCTACGCATCGTATAGTAAAAGGATCAACCGACCGAGCCATTTTGATCTGAATCCGTTCCGTTTCTATGATGATCCATTCAATTATTGGCAAGGAAATCCCAATCTGAATCCCGAATTTACCCATGCAACAGAATTAGGATACACTTGGGGGAAATATATTATAGCATCAGCTTACTTTAGTGTAACGAACGATGTAATGACGGAAGTCTACAATTACCAGCCGGATACAGGAATTTTGGTAAAGACCCAGGACAATCTGAATAAGTCTTATGTATACGGAGCCAACATAACGGCTACGACAAAGCTTTTCAAATGGTGGTCGCTTACCTCTATGCTGAATGTTTTTAATAATGAATATAAAGGGAATTACCAGAATTACTCAGTAAATAGTTCGCAGCTGGCATTCACACTCAATGCACAAAACAGTTTCAGCATTGCAAAAGGAGTAAAAGCAGAGATGAATGGACAGTATTTTTCAAAATCAAACATTGGTCTGTTTATCCGTGATGCTTATTTTGACCTGACATTGGGTGTTTCCAAAACATTATGGAAAGACAAAGCAACCGTAAAGCTGGCCGTTACAGACTTACTAAAAACAAATAATTACCGCGTAACAGGTGATAACTTCAGTTCTACGATCCGACAGAAATACAATCTGGATAGTCGTGTGGTAACATTATCGTTCAATTATAAGCTTTAAAAGAATTAGAAAGAAAGTTATCATTAACTTAGAATACAAGAATGACCGGAAAAAATTTTCGGTCATTTTTCGTGTTGCAGATTATCAGTCTCCGAATAGCCTTGCCAAACAGAGTCGAAAAGATGTAGTTTTTTCATCATTAGACTAAACAAGCCATGGATGTAAGCAGAAATAAAAAACTGCTCTCAAAATGATTGAGAGCAGTTTTTATCAAGTCAATATCCTGTATGATATCCGAAATTAATAGGCTATGATTAACCATAGAACTTATCGAAGCGGGCAAAGCCGGAAATATTATCAGGAAGTTTCATTCCTTTAATTATTTTGTCTGTCTGCAGATCATAGATCCATACATAGTTACCCCCTTTACTTGCATTTACAGCAATATATAGCTTTTTATCCTGAACAAATAGACCTTGTTCATAAGGTTCATCTCCAGGCAGCTCATCCAATACTCTAACCAATTGTTTGGTTTCGATATCTATTATAGCATAACGTCCATTATAGGTATTTCCCAATGCCGGATCACGATACAGAACTACCATTTTATTGTTCCCAATATAATCGATCATTGTTTCAAGTGTTTTGCCCCCTACAAGATCTGTAAGGTTGATCTGATACCCTGTATCAGGTGAAGTTGCTCCTTTAAGAGTTCTGAAAAGATAAATTTTATTTGATCCGGCTCCTACACGTGGAAAACAGGTATAATAAAAAGCTTCATTATCTTTTCTGAAAGCGGTTTTAAAATAGGGAGAACCATTAGCCACACCAGAGCTTCGGCTATCGCTTGCCGAGTGTTTTACTTTGAAGGTTTTATAATCTATTACCGCAAAGTTATAATATTCCGGAGTGATCCATTTGCCATTACGGAAACTATACTGCAGATAGATCTGTCCGTCCATATAGGTCATAGAGCCTAATGTATAGAAATTATAAGCATTGGGGAAAGGTTCAAATCCATCGATCTCACCCTGACGGATAATACTAAGGTCTGAAGCATTGAATACCGAATAACGTATATGCTGGCCATCACCGGTTTCTCCAACAATTACCAAGGTATTATCATCTATCCAAACATAGCTGGAAATATCACTGATAAAGGTATAAGGGACTTCTTTTGCCGTAGTCAGTCTATCCTGAGTATATTTGAATTTTTTAAATATACCCTGATCAGTTTTGTAGTTATAGATAAAACCATTTTTTACAATGTAGGAGTAGGTTCCTTTAGAATTAATCTCGTCACCTTCCTTGGTAATATCCATCGCCCCTTTGGTAAGATCGTTGGTAGCCGTCATATAATGTACGGTATTGGGCCAGCTTCCTAAAGCGGAAAGCAGGAAATATTTATAGTCTTTTTCGCCGCTTCCGGAATCTCCGTAGTCTGGTTCGCGTTCACAACCAATGATGGTTAAACATGTAAGTATTAAAAATATACTGTTTCTGAAATATTGTGTCATGGTCTTTTACTTAAGTAGATATCTGAATTTTATATAGAAAGCACGTCCTTGCTTCTGAAGTTTGAAATTGTCATAGGCCAGTGCATCACTAAGGTTGGTGACATCAAACGCCACATTGTACCTTCCGTTCTTCATAGAGTAGCTGATCCCAATGTTGTGCAGGGTTTGTCTTGGAATAATGGGAATATTTCTTGGATTTCCATACGTTTTCCAGTTTTTGTAGAACCACTCAGTCATTTGTAATCCATAGTAAAACTCTAAACGGCTGTCTTTCTGAAGCCAGTCATCTTTACCAATGCTTACATTTACATTTCCAAATAACCAAGGCTGGTTAGGAACATCCTTTTTGTAAGTTGCTGAAATTACATCTTCGCTGTTGTTGGCAAACTTTGTATTGTCGTAAGCTTTGTTGTAGCTTACATTCATCAATACATTCAGGAGCCTTTTGTATTGGTAACTCAGCTCTCCTTCAAGTCCTTGTGTAAAGATATTGGATAGGTTTTCATATTTGAAAGTACTGTTGTACAAATTAGGAACGGTGAAAATAAAGTCTTTTGTATCACGGATGTATCCTGCAGCTTCTATACGGAAAGCATGTTGTCCCCAATGATGATTGTAGTATAAGCCCACGTTTACATTATTACTGGTTTCAGGCTTCAGATCCATATTACTGGTTACAGCAACACCATCTCCGAAGATTTCCTGTGGTTCTACCAAGCGGTAAGAGCGTTCAAATGATCCTTTAAGTCCCAGCTCATTCGTGATTTTAACCGTTGTTGCAAAACCATAACCCCAGTTACTGAAATGATCTTTTACCGGACTATCAGTCCTGGTCACCTGATCAAAAACCATTTTTTGTAATCCTACTTGGTAATATTTAGCAAAGAAAATATTCGTCCAATGTCTATTGAAAAACTCTTGTTGATAGGCCATAGACAGTATTTGCTTGGTCATTTTCGCAGGAAATACATTATCTTTTTCCTCTTCCAGTTTATTGAACGTGATATTTTTAAGATAATCTATTACATAATTAAAGATCAATTTGTGATGATCCACTATTCTGTAAGTAGCTCCCATTTGCGTATAGAGACGGTCTTCATGCTGCATAATTATACTTTTACCTCCTTTTTCACTGGTTGCAGAAGGTTCAAAAGTACCATCCCAGCTATATTTGCGCATAAGGGTATCGGTTGCTTTCTGAACACTTCTGGAAAAACCTGCATAGACATTTACATCCAGATGATTATTGAAGAGGTTCGCTTTTTTATACTTCATAAAATAATTATGAGCTTCTCCGCTTTGCTTTACTCCACCATACACTACATCCTGGTTGGAACCGGTCTGGATCTGTTTGTCAAAAACGGATTGTGATGCTCCTACAAAGAAAGAATCTGCCCAGCTTTTGTTTTCTACTCCAAGTTCAGCCATCCCAAAAACAGATTGATATCGGTCATTAAAACGTTTTAGATTTCTTGGTTCGTATTCGTTTTTAGCAGGATTCCAGATTTTCATATCCTTCATCAGATAATTGTTATCAGAATGGTTATAAAAGCTGTTGATGCGCAGGATAATTCCTGTTTTATCATCTTTAAATTGTCCATTCAGATTGATACGCTGTGTATTAAAAGATCCTATACTGATCCCGGCATCCAGATAGTTTTTACTGCTTCCGGGAGTAATAATATTAACAGCCCCACCCATAGCATCGGTACTTAGGTGGATAGGAACAACGCCCTTATAAATTTCTACACGCTCGGCCATATTTACAGGTAATGTACTCAGGTCTACGCCTTTTCCAAGCATTTCCAAAGGAACTCCATCTATAAAGAATTTTACAGCCTTACCGGACATTCCGTTAATAGAGAAGTTATAATCGGAACCTATACCTCCCTGCTGCCGAACTTTAATCCCTGTGGTTCTGTTCAATACCTGGTTTAGATCGGCTGTGGTATTGGCCAATTTTGCAACATCTATAGCATTCACGGTGAAAGCACCGTCCTGTAATGATTTTACTTTACCTTTTCCGTGTACAACAACCTCTTTTACTACTGATTGATCTTCGGTTAGCTGAACATTTACCGCAGATACTTCGTTGCCGAAGTTGATTTTCCTTCTGAACTTTTTATAACCATCCAGATGAAAGACCAAAGTAGCATCTCCTTTTTTGTAGCTGATCCTGAAATTTCCGTTTTGATCGGTTTGTGTTTTAATTTTTGTGTTTTCAACAAAAATGGTTACGCCACTTAATCCCTGTTTTGTGTCATTTTGTACAACTCCCTGAACCGGAAATCCAGTATCCTGTGCTTGGATTTGGGAAATTGAAAGAGTAAAAATGAGAAAGATAAAAATACGCTGGTATAATTTCATTATTTATAATTATTATAAATAGCAAAATTAAAGGGTTCTAATGAATCGTCAAAGAAAACAGCTTCTTTATTTTTAATTATTCTAATTATAATTAAATTTGATTTATGATTGAAGTCAATAATAAATTATAACTATCTTATAATCAAATACAAATTATTCAAGTGTAGGTTTATCGGACTGTATTAACACGAAAAAAATCATCTGCTTATTGATTATATAGAGTATAGGTTATCAGTTTTGAATGTTTCTTAAAAAATCATTAAATCTCTACTTTTTCTTAGTATGTTTTAAGAATTTCAGGCAGAAACCTATCTTTTTATGTTGATAAATGGGTGATCGTTTCACTTTGTTTTAAAATTAATATATTTGATTGAATTTTATTGTATTGATTTACAGTTGATTATATTATTTCAATGACTTATCACTAAAAAAATAGTTGTTAGATTCAATTTTATTTCTACATTTGTATAACTAATTTCTTAGTGATATGGGAATCATCATTTGTATGTCACTTTAATGATCAATGAAAGGATATGAAAAACCAGACTTTAACAAAAGCAGAAGAACAGGTCATGCAGTATGTATGGAAATTGGAAAAAGGATTTCTTAAAGATATTCTTGACCTCTTTCCTGAGCCCAAACCACATACCAATACCGTTTCCACTATTTTAAAAGTATTGAAGGAAAAGGAGTTCGTAGACTATAACGTACACGGAAGACAACATGAATATTTTCCATTGGTAACAAAAGAACAGTATTCAGGGAAAACCATGAAAAGCCTTGTGAAAAATTATTTCAAAGGATCTTATAAAAGTGCCGTTTCATTTCTGGTAGAAAAGAATGAAATGACTGTAGAAGATCTTGAAATGCTGTTAAATGAACTTAAAAATAAAGACTAATAACCATGGAAACTCTACTTCTGTACTTTGGAAAAGTAATTTTATGTTCTGGTGTAATGTTTTTGTATTATCAATTGTCTTTAAAAGACAAGACATTCCATCATTATAATAGATTCTATCTTTTGTTGGCAATTGTGGTGTCACTGCTGCTGCCCCTTATCAAACTGGATGATTTTACGATAGAGGTTAATAGTGATGTATACTTGTTGTTGGATAAGATTCAGAATTTTAACACACAAAAAAACGTAAACAATGGTAACCTTTATTTTAACATTATTTTTTCAGCTCTGGGACTGGTTTCTTTCTACTTTTTAGGAAAGCTTATCTACGGGATTGTTAAGATCCAGCAGTTTAAGGAACAGTTTCACAAAGAAAGTTTTGACGGGATCAATTTTTACCGTACAGACTTAACCGAAGCTCCGTTTTCATACTTTAAGAACCTTTTCTGGAAGAATGCCATTACCCTGGATTCTGATATCGGAAAACAGATTTTAAAGCATGAGATGGTACATATTGAACAGAAACATTCATTCGATAAAATTCTTATTGAAGTGATGACAGCTATTTTCTGGTTCAACCCATTCTTTCATATCATTAAAAGAGAAATTAGTTTAATCCATGAATATCTGGCTGATAAAAAAGCCGTAAAGAATTCGGACACCAAAGCATTTGCGCAGATGCTTTTAGCAAGCCACTTTTCCGGAACACAGTTGCCTGCTGCCAGTCCGTTTCTAAGTTCAAACCTTAAAAAAAGACTTAAGATGTTACAAAAACCAAAAACCAAATTCGGGTATGCGCGAAGAATCCTTGCATTGCCGGTTTTATTCACCGTAGCTTTTGCTTATCTGGTAAATGCTAAGAACAGGGAAATTGAGGAAACGAACCTCTCTATTAAAAAAGTAGTTTCAGAAATCAAACACGATACGGTAAAAGAAAAAACAGAACAGAAAAAAATAAAAGAAGCTGAACCTGGCTCTCCTGGTACTGATCCTCAATTGGCTGAACTTGAAAAAAAGCTGGCTGAAAAAGAAAAAGAACTTGAAGGGTTGGATCCAGAGTCTAAAATTTTCGATCAGAAGATTGAGGAAATAAGTTCTTTAGCCGGAGAGATTGGTAATATTACAGCCAATATGGAAGTTGATAAATATTTCAAATCTGATGAATGGAAAAAGCAGATGAAGGATCTTGAAAATATGGATCCGCTTGATAAAAAAGAACTTCGCAGAATTAAAAAAGATGCTCAAAAAGCAGCAAGAGAAGCCAGTAAAGCAGCGATAGAAGCTGAGAAAATTGGAAGAGAGGCCGAAAAAATCGGCAGGGAAGCTGCAAAGATCGGAAAAGAAGCTGCACAACAGGCAAAAATTGAAATCAGCAAAGCAAAAATAGAAAGTGAGAATGCAAAAATTCAAATGGAGAAGGCCAGACAGGAAGCTGAAAATGCAACGACAAGCCCAAGAGTTGTAACCCTAACAGGCTCTCCTAAAATCATGGTTATGCAGGCAGACTTCATTAAAAAAGACGGAAATGGGAACATTACCATGAATGGAGTGAAGAAGTATGATATGAAAGGTTGGGATAATATTAAATACTTTGTGAATGGAAATGAAGTTTCCAAGGAAGAAGCTCTTGCTATAAAACCTGAAAATATTGAAAGGATTAATATTATTAAGGAAAATGTAGTACGAGGAACACAGAATGAAATAAGAATTCAGACAAAGAAATAAAGTTCAACCAGGCTTTGCCAATATCATATTGACAAAGCCTTTTTTATCATCCATTATGAAAACTAAAATTCTATTTTTTATATTCCTGGGAATCCTGACCAATGCACAGGTCAACAGGTTTTTCTATGAATACACGTTTATTCCGGATTCTAATAATAAAGATGATGTGAAGAAAGAAATGATGTTGCTGGATATTGATAAAGATGGGTCCAACTATTATAGCCGTGATAAATTTGTGGCAGATTCTACCGGACGTGCCGAGCTTGAAAAACAGTTGAAATCCGGAAGCGGGAGCATAAGTGTAAACAAAAGAGACAAACCTGGGACGGTCTCCTATAGAGTAACCAAACAGTACCCTGATTTTAAAACCTATCTTTTCAGAAGTATTTCTATGGATAAATATAAAATTAAGGAAGACAAAAAGCCTGAATGGAAAATTTTACCTGAAAAGCAGAAAATAGGGGAGTACAATGCTCAGAAGGCTACAACAAGTTTTGGCGGAAGAGACTGGACGGCTTGGTTTACAACAGATATTCCTATTCAGGACGGACCCTATGTTTTTTGTGGGCTTCCGGGGCTTATTGTAAAAATAGAAGATACCACAGGATCTCACAGCATGCAGCTCGTAGGTAATAAAAACCTACAGTCTCCAAAGAAAGAAGAAGGATTAGAGCTTCCGGGAAATGTAAAAATACTGGGATTGGATGGTAAAGATATTGAAGTGACCAAAGACCAGTTTAAAAAAGCCTGGAAAGCCTATGTGAATGACCCTACAAAGAATATGAGAGAGCTCATGATGAGAAATGGTGGTGAAGCAGGAGGAAAAGTCGCCTTTAAAGTAAAAACGGCAGACGGTAAAGAATTCTCAGACCCCAATCAGGTATTCAAAGAAATGGAAAAGCGAACAAAAGATATGCTTCAAAAAGACAACAATCCGATACAACCGGATCTGGTGAACTAAAATTATTATTTTCTACTGAACAGGATGATCCAAAAGATGATCCTGTTTTTTGTTTATATAGCTCAATATTTCTATTTTTAAACCACATAAACCTTAAACCTCTATGACAGAAAAAGAAAAATGTGAAGCTGGACTTTTGTATGATGCCAATTATGATACAGAATTAATCGGGGAACGTGTGGCTTGTAAAGATTTGTGCTTAGAATATAATGGATTGAAGAATTCTGATCCAGAAGGGAGACGGCAGTTGCTCAAAAGAATTCTGGGCAGTACAAAAGAAAATGTATGTATTGAACCTTCCTTTTGGTGTGACTACGGGTATAATATTGAAGTGGGTGATAACTTTTATGCCAATCATAATCTTGTGATTTTAGATTGTGCTAAGGTTAAGTTTGGTGATAATGTCTTTATAGGACCCAATTGCAGCTTTTATACAGCAGGACATCCGCTTGATGTGAAACAGAGAAATGCAGGGTTGGAATATGCCCATCCGATTACGGTAGGAGATAATGTATGGTTGGGAGGAAATGTAGTGGTCTTACCTGGGGTAACCATCGGAAATAATACGGTAATAGGAGCAGGGAGTATCGTGACTAAAGATATCCCGGAGAATGTTGTTGCCGTAGGAAATCCTTGTAAAGTGGTGAAAAATATTGAAGGAAATGAATAAAATAAAATCCCGGAACAAAGTTTCGGGATTTATATCTGAAAAAACAGTCAGGAATTAAGATAACTTCTGAGAATCAGCAATAAACTGAGCCAATCCGCTGTCTGTTAATGGGTGCTTTAATAAGCTCAAGATTGGAGGAAGTGGAGATGTAATCACATCAGCTCCAATTTTAGCACAGTCGATGATGTGCATTGAGTGACGGATAGAAGCTGCAAGGATTTCAGTTTCGAACATATAGTTATCGAAAATTAATCTGATCTCCTGGATAAGGTTTAGTCCGTCTGTAGAGATATCATCTAGTCTTCCAAGGAATGGAGAAACATAAGTTGCTCCTGCTTTAGCTGCCAAAAGAGCTTGTCCTGGAGAGAAGATCAATGTACAGTTTGTTCTGATTCCTTTATCAGAAAAATATTTTAATGCTTTGATACCATCCTTAATCATTGGAATTTTTACAACGATATTTGGGTGGATTGCAGCCAATTCGTCTCCTTCCTTAATCATTTCCTCATAAGTTGTAGAAAGTACTTCAGCAGAAATATCTCCGTCTACAAGCTCGCAGATCGTCTTATAATGGTTTTTGATCGCTTCAGCTCCCTGAATACCTTCTTTAGCCATTAATGAAGGGTTGGTCGTTACACCATCTAAGATTCCAAGATCTTTAGCTTCCTTGATTTGCTCTAAATTAGCTGTGTCAATAAAAAATTTCATTTTGTTAAATAGATTTATTGTTACAAAGATAAGTCATTTAATTGAGTTCTGGGATATGATTTTTTTGAGTACATATTGGGGAAGAGTTATAGAATACGAGCATGATTGTGTGGGAAGTCCGAAATAGGGTATAAGATAAAAACTCAAGAAGAAGTAATAATTACGGTAGCAAAAACAAAATTCATTGAATATAAAATCTAATAGTTAATTTTGCTTTAATACTTATACCCAATGAAAAACGCCACTTTTACAGCGACTTTGGAAATAATAGGAATCAATCCTTTTGTCTTTGTTCCCGAAAAAATTCTGGAAGCTACTTTCGAAGCATCAGGAAGAAATAAAAGTCCGATTCCGGTAAAAGGAACCGTGAATGGAAAGGAGTTTCAACAAAATCTGATGAAATACTTGGGAGAGTGGAGACTGTATGTCAATTTAACCATGTTGAAAAACTCCCCAAAGAGAATTGGAGAAACCATTGAGGTGATGTTGGAATATGATGATACTGACAGAAGTATTTCCATACACCCTCAATTAGAACAGGCAATAAAAGAGAGTGCGTTGGCTAGAAATAACTTTGAAAAACTGATTCCTTCAAGACGACATGAATTGATCCGTTATATCAACAATCTGAAAACTGAAGCCAGTATTCAGCGTAATATTGAAAAAATCATCAGGCATTTGCATGGTGAAACAGATTTCTTTGGGAAGAAGATTGAATAGGAAGTCAGGAACCAAACATCAAAATTTCATGGAAGAAGTGATGATAAAATAAAAAAGCAAAATCCGGAACATGTTCCGGATTTTGCTTTTTTATCTATGAATTTAAAGTTTTGCTCAATTTTATGGCGTCCTGGTTGTTAGGATCGTATTTCAACGATTTTGCAATATGCTCTTTTGCTTTATTAGGATCACTTTGTTGCTCTGAGAAGGCAATATAGAAATAGGCATAGGCCAGATTCTTTTTATTTTGTTCAACTTCTTCAGGTTTTACTGCAGCGATATACTTTTCATAAGCAATTTTTGCATTAGCATCATCTTTAGCCGACTGATAAGCATAGGCCTGGCTGTAATAAGATGGAGCCCAATCTGGTAATAAAACAGATATTTTTTTCCAGGTATCAATTGCATTGGTCCAATCGGATGCTTCCTGGTAAACAGTTGCTAATTTAGCTAAGGCTTCCGTATCTTTTGGATTGGTTTCAATTTGTTTTTTAAGACCTTCTATAGTAGGATTTGTTGATTGAGTGGCAACAGCGGTTTGATTTGCTGTGTTGTTGGCACTATCTGTTTGAGTGGTTTGAGCACTTACAAAACTAGCACTTCCTACAAGAATTAAACCTGCAAATAGGTTTTTGATATTTACTTTCGGCATTTTCATAATCTTATATTTTAATAATTCTGAAAATTAAAATTCAATAATAATTCCATAAAAGTTCAAATTTTAGAGGCTTTAAGTTTTTTTAGAAAATATTAACGGGATTCGCGTTTTTTTTAGATTAATTTTTGATTCGTTGCTGTTTGAGGCTATCTTTGTAAGTCTATTTTTATAATCAAAATATCATATGAATATCATATTAGCTTCCACATCCACACTTTTTGGTGGAGAATATCTGGAATATTTAAGAGAAGAATTAATTCAACTATATGCAGGAATTGATGAAATTGTTTTTGTCCCTTTCGCACGACCAGGTGGCATTTCCCATGATGAGTATACGGCAAAAGCCCGTTCATTTTTCGAAACCATTAATATTAAAGTAAAGGGTCTTCACGAATTTGAAGATAAAATTGAAGCTTTAAACAAGGCAAAAGCTTTTTTTACAGGTGGTGGAAATACATTTTTATTGGTGAAAACATTGCACGAAGAAGGATTGATGTCTGTTTTAAAAGAAAATGTAACCCATGGAAAACCATACCTGGGATGCAGTGCAGGAAGCAATATCGGAGGACAGAATATGAAGACTACGAACGATATGCCGATTGTTTATCCGCCAAGTTTCGACTGTATGGGACTGGTTCCTTTCAACCTTAACCCGCATTATCTTGATCCTAACCCGGATTTAAAGCATAACGGAGAAACCAGAGAAACCCGTATCCTGGAATTCCTTACGCAAAATGACCTTAAAGTAGTAGGCCTGAGGGAAGGAAACTGGATAAGAAGAATCAATGAAACCATTACTGTGGAAGGAAAAGAACTGACCAGAATTTTTGAAAAAGGAAAAGAACCTTACGAAATAGAAGCAGGAAGCTCATTATAATGAAGCAGGAAGACCTCAATTGTTTTATAGAACGCAATCTGAAGAATTTTTCAGTGAACAGTACCGGTTGGAATACTCTGATCGGAGAAATGCTGTCTGAGTTGATTAATGCAGGATGGAATATAGAGCATGATGTTTTTGGAAAAGAAAAATTCGGGGGGCTGCGATGCTCTATTTATTCTGAAAATGAAGAACTGAATGCCAATCTGAGAAAAATCACTAATAAATATTCCCAATTGTCTCAAAAGGTCTGTGAGATTTGTGGCAATGAAGGGAAACTGAGGACGATTGATTCGTGGGAAACAACTTTATGTCTTAATCACTTTCTTGATCAGAAACCCATCATGGAAATTGATGAAAAACAGAATATTACTTATAAGAATAAATCGATTCTGAATGTGAAGGATATCATACAGACTGAAGTGGAATTCGATTTGAAAAAACTGAAACTTTACACAAAAAATCACATTAATAACGACGAATATTTCTCTTTTTCCTGCTATGAACCGAATTATTATCTGCTTTTGAAGACTATTCCGCAGCACTTATTTCCGGAAGATCTACGGAACAGAATTTCAGATCTGTTCCAGAATCTCCAGAACTGTGAGATCTGCGGGCATGTAGCTGTATATCATAAATCCTGTTTACGCTGTCATAATGAACCTTGGGGTACCAGCGAATATCATGAAGAAGACTATGAGGGAAAGTCAGAATATATAAAAGAATGTCAAATGGATATTTTCATAGATGAAGATGGTTATGAGGAATGTTTTAAATATGATTGCTCTTTTGAGAAAATTCCTGACCATCAGATTCTTTTCACTCCTGAAGATCTTGAAAAATACAAAAAGTTATTATTTTAACTATATTTGATTTAGAATTTTTAATAAGATAATGATATACAATTTCACATTAGAATGGTACCATTATAATATGAAGATAATAGGATCAATGTAAAATTTGTAAATGCTTGCTTACCAGCAAAATTTTAGCACAAAACAACAATGCAATGAAAAAAACACTTGCAGTTCTCACACTTTCTGTACAGATTGTTTCGGCCCAGAATATGGTCCAGAAATTAGATAAAGCAACCAAAGATCTTATGGACTCTTCAGGGGCTGTTGCTTCTAATTTATCATTTTATGTGTCAGATGATAATGGCAATTTTATATATGAATACCAGGGGAATAAGGGGCTTTCAACGGCTTCTACCCAGAAAATATTTACAGCAGGCGCTGCGTTAGAAACATTAGGGAAAAATTATACCTATACTACCACTTCAAGTTATTCCGGAAGTATATCCGGAGGAAATCTGAACGGAAACCTTTTCATCAGCTCCAATGGTGATCCTACCTTGGGAAGCTGGAGATATGAAGCATACAAACCTGAAAGTTTTAAAAAGAAGCTGATAGAGGCTGTTAAAAATTCCGGAATTACAAAGATTTCCGGGGATCTGGTGATTGATGACTCTTATTTTGACCATCAAACCATTCCCGGAGGATGGCCGTGGGATGACCTTGGAAATTACTATGGAGCGGGAGTTTGGGGAATCAACTGGAAAGAAAATCAGTTTGATATCAACATCAATGGGACAGATTTTAAGAGCTTTTCCTATCCGCTGGAGGGTGTAAAATGGCTGAATGATCTGAAAGCGGGTGGTAGCTCCGATCAAAGTTTAATTTTTACAGCACCTCACTCCAACGTAGCTCTAATCAATGGAATGCTTCCCGGAGGAAAAACGGTAACCGTTTCCGGTTCTACTCCTAATCCACCTTTACAGCTAGCAGCAGAAGTAAAGCAATGGTTAAAAGAATCTGGGATTGAACTTGCCGGAAAAGCTCTTACTAATTCGCAGCTCGAGCTAGAAGGGAAGCAGGTTTTGGATGCTCCTAAAAGTAATGTAATCCTAACGTACCAGTCTCCAACACTGGATAAAATCGTCTATTGGTTTTTGAGAAAAAGTATCAACCTTTATGGGGAAACACTAATTAAAACTTTAGGAAAAGAGAAAAAAGGAAACTCAAGTTTTAAGAGCGGAGTGGCTTATTTAAAGGAATTCTGGAAATCAAAAGGAATCAACCCTAATATGATTAATTTTGCAGATGGCAGCGGCCTTTCACCACAGAATTATGTTGCTGCAAAAGCTGAAGTGCAAGCTCTTTTATACTCAAAAAAACAATCCTGGTTTGACTCTTATTATGATGGATTTCCGGTTCAGGATAATGGCATGAAAATGAAGAGCGGAACAATGAGAGATACCAAATCTTTTGCAGGTTATCATACTGCAAAGGATGGAAAGAAGTATGTGTTCTCCATTATTATCAATAACTATCAGGGGAGTGGAAGTGCAGAGCTGCAGAAAATTCTTAATGTTTTAAAATAAATAACCTTGAGGAAATCCATATTAACCAGATTAAATAACTGGATTATTTTTGTTGTGATGACTACTTTGGTAATCGCCATTGTAGTATCTTCTACAGCATTGATTAATTTCCTTAGAAAAGAGGAAATTAAAAGGATTAATCTGCTCTCTAAAGCAATCAGAATTCAGCAGGAAGTAAAAAGTCCTGATACTGATGTTCTGGATTTATTGCCTGAAATCCTGAATATAAACAATACCATTCCGTTCATTGTGACGGATAAATATAAAAATCCTATTCTTGATCTTGGGTATTACCGTAATATTCCTGAAAGTACAATCAAAGATCCGGTAAAACTCCATGATCTGATCATGAATATGGAGAAAAATTATGCTCCGATAGAGATTAAGGTTCCGGATGGTAATAACCAATTTGTATATTATGACAATTCACGATTGCTTAATAATCTGCAGTATTCACCTTATATTTTAGGATTGTTTATCCTATTGTATTTCGGATTTACGTTTTGGTTTTTTAAAACGATAAAAAAAACGGATGAAGGCTATCTTTGGGCTGGACTGGCGAAAGAAACCGCTCATCAGATTGGCACACCGTTGTCTTCCATGATTGGCTGGATGGAAATCATGAAATTGGAGAATCCGGATTCTGAAGGAGTGAAAGAGATAGAAAAAGATATTGAAAGGCTAAGAACCATTTCCGAACGTTTCTCAAAAATAGGTTCAGTTCCTGAGCTGAACGATATGAATTTCAACCAAACGATCCAGGAGAACTATGATTATTTAAAAACAAGAATTTCAAGAAAGGTTGATTTTACCCTTCATCTTCCCGCATATATTGTTTTGGTTCCCCATAATAAGATTCTGATGAGCTGGGTGATTGAAAACCTTGTGAAGAATGCTGTGGATGCAATGAAGGGAGAAGGAGCCATTGTAATGTCAGTTTTTGAAAGGAATAAAAACATACTCATTGAAGTAAAAGACACTGGCAGCGGAATGACGAATCAGCAGGCCAGAAATGCTTTTAAACCTGGATATTCTACCAAGAAAAGAGGCTGGGGACTGGGATTGTCATTGGCTCAGAGGGTCATTCATGAATATCATAATGGAGATATTAAGATTTCCCAGACCGAAATTGGAAAAGGAACGACTTTCAGAATTACAATTAAAAAGGGGTAAATGGGAATTCTAAATCATAGGATTAGAACTTTTTTTAAGATAGCTGCTAATAAAAAACAAAAGCGAGGAAATGCCCCTCGCTTTTATATTATTTTTTGCCTGTAAGCCACTGAGTTTGTAGTTTCAGTTCTTCCGGACTTGGATTAGCTTTGAATTGAAGCGTTTCCACGCTTAGTTTATCCAGAATTGCTTTCCCTTTAAGAGTCATTTTTTCTTTTTTACCAGCATTGTCTCTTAAAATAGTTACCGTAACTTCTTGTCCATCCTTGATCGTTCTGGTATACCCAATAAAGTCTTGGATTTTTTGAATATCAATGGTCTTTCCATCCAATGCAAGCACCTGGTCGGTAATTTTAAATCCTATACTTTTGGCAAATGGAGATAAAGTAGAATTTTCATCGAAAGCCAGGGCTTTATTTTTATCATCATATCCTGTTTGATTAGGGTCTTTAATAAGCCAAAAGATAGGAGCTGTTTCCTGTTTGTGAACATCTACACCTACCATTTTCAGATATTCTGCATAAGGTGTAGGCTGGCTTCCTGCAATATATTTATTATAAAAATCCTTTATCTGAGGATACCCTGTTACAGTTACCAGTTCATCAATCAGCTTATCATCTTTGAACGGTTTGTTTTCACCGAATCTTTGAGATAATTTTCTGATCATATCACGGTATCCCATTTCTCCATTGGACAATTTTCTCAGTTCAATATCCATGCACATGGCTAAAAGAGCTCCTTTTTCATAGACATTTCTGTACTGATCTTTGTAGGCATCCTGCAGTACGTTTTTACTCATTACCGTAAACGGCATGGTATCATTGTAGTTTTTAGAGTTGGTAATCTTTTCTCCGATTCTTTTAAGAAACTCATCCTTGTTGATAAGCCCTTCCTGAATTTGGAATAAATTCGCAAAATATTCAGTTCCGCCTTCGTACATCCAGAGATGCTGAGACATTTTCGGGTCTGCATAATTAAAATAATGGATTTCTTCAGAATGCGTTTTCAAAGGATTAACAGTATGGAAGAATTCGTGGGAAACCACATCTGTAATAGTTTGGTCAATAGCTTCCTTAGGCATAGCTTCAGGAAGTACTACACTGGTAGATTCATGGTGCTCCAATGCTCCAAAACCTTTTACCATAGGACCATCGCCACCAGATAGATAAAGCATAATGGCGTACTTTTTATTGGTATTCATATCCCCAAGGAATTTCTTTTGGGCTACCACCATTTTTTCAAGGTTATCCTTAAAATCTGCTGCTTTATATTTTCCGGTAGGAGAGTAAACTCCCAACACAAGATCCATTCCACCTGCATTGAAGGTAATATAATCCGGTTTGGTATACATTAATGGAGAATCTGTCACCTTGGCATAATTGGAAAGCGTATAGGTGTCTGTAGATTCAGATTTATCCTGATCTACCAATGCTGTGGTTCCGTAAAAATCAGTTGGTTTTTGAACAACAAGCTGATACGGTACATCCTGCATATTTTCAATATATCCGATAAAACCGTGGGTATTGATCATATACACTTTTCCTGCCTCAATATCAGTTCCTGAAGGAGAAAATACAGCTTTATGTTTTGAAGTATCCATTTCTTCATCAAAGCTATCATTTACAAGATAGGAGATTTTGCTCAGGTTTTGAGCGTTTTTCAATGAATAGCTATTGTCATTAACTTTTGTGAAGGCTAATTCCTTTCCTTTATTATCATAAAATTTGATCCCTTCTATAAATCGTCCGTAATCATCTACAGAATAAGTTCCCGGAACTGTTTTCGGAAAATGAAATTTAATATCTCCCGATTTCATTTTCGGGAATTCCATCGTAACGGCTACTTTATCATCTTTTACATTAACGAGGTCAATAGTGGTTTTTATAGATTGGGCATTCGCTAAAAAAGCGGCAAACAGGCCTAAGCTAAGTGCTGTTTTTCTCATTAGGTTTAAATTTATAGTTAAATAGTTGTTTATTTTTCCATTTTGTTACTGAATCAAGTATTAAACTTTTCTTAAAAAAAATTAAGAAAAACAAAAAGGCAAACCTGCTGATCTGCAAATTTGCCTTTGTTATTTATTGAACACTCAGATAGTTGATATAATAATTCTTGTTCAATTCAACCGGAGTGCTTTTCTTTAGCTTTACCGTCTGCCATTCTTCAGTTGGATTTATCGTCTGATCACCATTGATAATGATCGGAAGCTTCAGGTTTTTCACTACATTCGTATACCTGAATTTCAGACTGTCCTCGTTTTGAGTGTATTCAAGAGTCGGGATTTTAATGGTTCTGAGATACTGATCAAATACAGTGGAAAAATCAATACCGGATTTTGATGAAATATAATCTTCAATTTGCTTTGTGGTAACTGTCTGATGATAGAACTCTTTACCTAGGCCTCTTAAAATTTGTCTGAATTTTTCATCATTATTAATGACCTGTCTTATCGTATGAAGCATGTTGGCTCCTTTCGGATACATATCACCGCTGCCTTCATTTCTTACGCCATACTTTCCGATAATAGGAACATCATTATCGATTTTTCCTCTAAGTCCTATTATATAAATGTCAGCAGACTTTTTATCAAGATAGTTTTCTGTAAAAAGAACTTCGGAATACATAGTAAAACTTTCATGGATCCACATGTCTGCCTCATCTTTTGCGGTAATATTATTAGCAAACCATTCGTGTCCACTTTCGTGAATGATGATATAATCCCATTTCAGACCAATTCCTGTTCCTGAAAGATCTTTTCCTCGGTAACCATTTTGGTAATCATTTCCATAGGCTACATTACTTTGGTGCTCCATGCCCAGATAAGGAGAATCTACCAGTTTATAAGAATCTTCATAGAAAGGATAAGGGCCAAACCAGTGTTCAAATGCAGAAAGCATTGGTTTTACCTGCTCAAACTGTTTTTTTGCTTTTTCTAAATTATAATCAAGTACCCAGTAATCCAGATCCAGTTTTCCTTTTTCTCCATCAAACGTATCTTTAAAATTGACATATTTACCAATGTTCGGAATGATAGAGTAGTCATTGATGGGGTTTTTCACTTCCCAGGTATAGGCCGTCTTGTTTCCATTGGTTTTTTTATCAATTAATCTTCCATTTCCAACTCCTACCAAATCATTTGGGGTAATAATCTTCATAATGATTCCATTGTCTGGTTCATCACTCCAGATATCTTTAGTCGGAAGCCAGATGGAAGACCCGATCCCTTGAACAGCAGGACTCATCCATGGGTTTCCGTTTTTATCTTGAGTAAAAACCCATCCACCATCCCAAGGAGCATTCTTTGCAATTCTAGGATTTCCGGAATAATCAATATCAATAGTATATTTCTCGCCTTTTTTAAAATTTTTCTTAGCTGTTATAAATATAAAATCTCCATCCTGTTTAGAGCTGGCAATAGGAAAGCTTGCTGTAATTTTTCCAGCTTTCATAGGCTGTTGAAGGTCAATTTGAAATATAGGATTAGCAACATTCTTTATGATCTCAAAACTTATTTTATTTGTTCCTTTAATACTTTTCTGTTCGAAATCAGGTTCTACGGAAAAATTATATTTTTTTACATCCCAAAAATCTCTGAATGGAGTATTGGAACCTTTTAATGTATCTTGTTTGGTATAAACTTTATCTCTTTCAAAGAGTTGCCCAAAAGCAAATCCGGAAATCAATAAAAGTGTGTATGACAGCTTTTTCATGTAAAATTAAATTAATAATCTTTTCAAAAGTATAAAATTAAATTAACAGCCGGATAACGATGAGATGAAAATACAGTCTAAATTATATTGAAACATACAAAAAAGCCCGACTAATGCCGGGCTATACTATAAATAGATGTGGGAATTTTATTTTTTAATGAATTTCAGGTTTGAAGTGGTTCCCTTATCTTCAATTGAAATGACATAAGCTCCAGTACTTAATCTTGAAACGGAGATCTTATTGTCTGAGATTTGACCACTCATTACTTTCTGTCCTGCCATATTGGTGATAGAGAATTGTGCCTTAGGAGAAACCTGAGTTACATTCAATACATCACTGGCCGGGTTAGGGAAAATCTGAATGGAAGCTTTGTCTTTTACCGTATCACTGGTAGAAAGCTGTTGTTGGATCAATACAGGATAATCTTCAATTTCACCATAATCCTGACTGCTGCATCCGTTTTGTGGTTGACTGCCATATGCCATTACAACTCTCATAATCACATTCCCTCCTGTATAAGCATCCATAGGTACAGAGAAAGTACCTGTTACCGGAGTTATTTTGTTAGGAAGGGTTGTTAAAATAATTTCAGAATCAGCAAAATATCCGTCTTTATTAAAGTCTATCCATGCTGTTACTCCTTCATTATAAGTAGTAGTACTTGTCCATTGTTTGGATATACTCAGTGTATTACCGGTTGAACCTTTAGAAAGCGTGATTAATTTTGTAGGATCTGTTGTGTAATCTGTATATGGTGAACCAACACTATTATTGGAGATAGGATTCATACCTGTAGGAGTTACCGTTACATTAGAAATAAATTCATCTTCAGGATTTGCGCTCACTGAGCAAATAAAAGGAAGGGTTGTAAAGTTGGTTGAAGATGAATAAGTACCTACTGTAGCGTTACATACATTAGCAATTTGTACTTCATATTGTGTAGCAGGATCTAATCCGGAAATAAAAGAGGAGTTTGTAGCTGTCGGAAGTGTTGTCCAGGTAGGGGTTCCTACTTTTCTATACATTAAAGAGTATGTTGCATCCTGAAGAGCTGCCCAATTTACATTGGCAGATGATCTTGTTACCCCAGAGGCAGCAATTCCGTTAGGTGCTGCAGAAGAACATGGACTGGATGAGGCAGAAACAGTAGCATTGCCTATTGCATAAAATACATTGTCTATAGCGCTTACTCTAATTTTTACATTTGAATTAGTGGCAAGTGAAGAAAATGAAAAAGGTTCAACTCCATCATTTGGAGTAGATGGAGTAATGACAGTCCATGTTACCCCATTGTCTGTAGTATAGTCTATTTTCACATTCTGCACATTATAAGGCGAACTGTTTGTATTCACAACATCCCAGGTAATGGCCCCGGCGATATTGTTATAAACAGTGGTAGAAGTTACTTTAAATGGTCCATCATTCCCAACATCCAATTTTATCAGACTGCTCTGTGTTTGTTGTTGGGCAGGATTAGGATTATTATCTCTTACTGTTACCTTAAAGTTCATTACCCTTGCTACACTTGGTAAAAGCTCCCAGTTCTGTACTGTGGTAAGATTTCCGGTAAGTACAGTTTCAAGTTTTGGAAAATAACGCGAAGGTGAAGTTGTTGGAGGCCAAGATCTGAAAGTAGCCCCGCTGGTACGGGTTGAATTTAAAGCATTAAATAAAGTGTTGGAAATATCATACTGCTCCCATGTGTAAGTCATAGGATCATTTTGAGCATCAGTTGCACTGGCTGTTAATACAAAAGCAGTTCCTTTTGGAATGATTTTATTAACAAGCGGCTGTATAACCGGAGGAGTGTTGGTAACCGGAACATTAATATCACAATTTTTACCATTTACGTAAGCTTGTATCTGCTCAATATTGATAGTGTGGAAATAAGCATCCGAATTCATCTGTACATTTGCCGCTGTAATTCCTGCATATCCCATAATGGTAGATCCTGATCCTGGCTCTATTGGGACATCTGTTTGATTTTGATTAACAGACATTGTATGACGTCCTCCAAACTGGTGTCCCAGCTCATGGGCTACATAGTCAATATCAAAAGTATCTCCAAAAGGTTGATCTACTATTGCTGGAGAAGTGATTCCCGCCCCCTTTGATGTTGCATCATTATTACTGGCAGGATTTATACATACGTTTCCTACACGGCCAGCACTTCCGCCGCCGCCTCTATGACCAAAGAAGTGACCAACATCATAAGCTGCATTCCCTATGCCGGGAGTATTGGTCAGTGTTTGCTGAACCTGTAGGTTCCATGCACCAGGAGCACTAAAGGTACCATTAGCATTGGAAATAACATTAGAATAAGGATCTGTAGCAGGATCTGTAAAAATAACTTGTGGGAAATCCTGAACAATTAAATGAATGCCTAAATCTTTTTCATAGACACCATTTACTCTGTTTATAGTGGCATTAATACGTGCAGCAGCGCCCGGAACGCCTCCGGCCAATTGAGTGTATTCCCCATTTACAGAAACAGCAAGTCTGTAGGTACGGTATTTTTGATCATTATTTTTATTAATACTTCCTGCGCTGCTTATTCCTTTTTTTGATTGTAAAAGTTGTTTCATCTCCTTTTTAGCCCCTGCAGACTCAGATGTTGTACACTCAAAAGCACTTCCGTCTTGGGTTTTGTTGGATTTGAAAAATACACCGTAGATGTCTTTTTCTTTGGTAACAGGCTCAATGAATTCATATTTTCCGGTATTAGCATCAAAAATCATTGATTGAAAATCATTAGGAGCCGTACTGAACCTGATCTGTTTATTAGGATTATCCACTCCAACTCCTGAATACGCTCCTAATTGATATCTATCTGCCATAGATTTTTCAACCACGGGAGAGCTGAAAACAGAAAATCTTTCAACTTTCCCGTCTGTTGTAGGAATAGAAACAATTACAGGAACTCCGCCTTTTCCGGCTTCCGGTGCATCTTTTAATATAGTTCTTAAAGAATTAAGATCCATTTTATAAGCGTATAAAATATTGACTTCTTTCCTTATAGGTTCCACTCTTTCTGAGACAGGCTGCCAGCGTTGCGCTTGCAAACTGGCCAGACTTAAGGCTAATGTTAAAACAAGAATAATTTTCTTTTTCATAATATTTTACGTGATTAAGATTTATTCGTATAAAAATAGTATAAAAATTCTTATTTCATTAGTTATTTTTAGTTAAAATGTTTGTATTTTTAAATTTAACAGAATGAAAGAAATAAACCTTTAATAAATTTAAATTGGATTGCTTTTTTTTATTAAATAAGGATGATTATAAGAAAAAAATACATGTAGAGTAATGATTTAAAAAGAGTTAAAAAAAACATCCGGTCTTCAAAATTGAAAACCGGATGCTGATTTGTTATAATGTTTTATCCTGATTATTTCTGTACTACAGGAAGATTTCCATTGCTTTTCTGTACTCTTTTATAGGTAAAAGTACACATCATAATACTGAATTCATATAAGATAAGTAATGGGAAAGCGGCCATCAGCATACTTAATACATCCGCTGGAGTTATAATAGCTGCAACTACCATAATCAACACAATAGCATGACGACGATAGGTCTTCATAAATATAGGAGTAAGAATTCCGATACTGGTCAGAAAATATATTAAAATAGGAAATAGAAAAATGACTCCCATTCCTAAAACAACCTGTAAAAACAATGTTGTATAATCACTCAAGTCATAAAGAGGGACAATAATATCTGAAATTTTAAAAATTACCCCAAAGTTAACCGCAAAAGGAAGAATTAAAAAGTAACCACATAAAACTCCGGTCATAAAAAGCATCCATACCGCATTAATGATATAGATAGAATTTTTTCTCTCCCTTGGATGTAAAGCCGGGCCGATGAAACGCCATAACTCCCAAACGATATAAGGAAATGCCGCTACCATTCCACCGAAAACGGAAACGGCCATCATCACATTAAACTGCTGATACAACCTTTGTACACGTACGGGGAAATCTTTCGGAAGATGAATACTGTCTTCTCCCAAAATCATCCTCGAAAAATGATTAACGATTTTGAAAGTTGGGAAATCATTTCTGGTAGGTCCAAAAAAGATATGGTCCATAATCCAATTGATATTGAAACCAACCGCAAAGGCTGCAATGATGATAGCAATAATCGAACGGACCAAATGTCCTCTTAATTCTCCAATATGCCCAAGAAAGGACATGTCTTTGTTATTGTCCATATAATAGAATCTGTAAAAACTCCACCTTGGAAAGGTAAGCAGTTTAAGTTTGCGAAATTATGAAATAATAATCAGTATTTAGAATTTATTAGTCATGAATTTGTTAAGGATGATGTTACAGATTGTTGACCTATTTATAAAGATAGGACCCAATGCAAAAACAGACCCCTTAAAACAATTATTTCAAGAGGTCTGCTATGTTCTATTTCGGTTAAGGTTATTTTTCCAGAATTTCCAATACTTTTTCTGCTACAGCAGCTCCGGATTGAGGATTTTGCCCTGTTACCAGATTTCCATCTGCTACCGCGAAAGGAACAAAATCCTGGTCTGCTTTTACATAATGAGTGCCTTTGCTTTTCAATACATCTTCCGTAAGATAGGGCATATGATCTGCCAGTTCTGCTGCAATTTCTTCTGAATTTGAAAAGCCGGTTACCGTTTTTCCTTTAATCAGAAGTTCTCCATTGGAAAGGGTAATATTAAAAAGAGCTACAGCTCCATGGCATACAGAGGATACAATCCCTCCATCTTCATATATGCTACGCGCTATTTGCTGTAATTCTGTATTATCAGGAAAATCCCAAACTACTCCATGTCCACCTGCATAATAAATAACACTATAATCTTTAGGGTTAATATCACTTGGTTTTAAAGTATTTCCTAATTTATTTCTAAATATTTCATCAGCGTAATATTTCCAGTCTACAGGCTGTACAAACATTTGGAGTGAAATAGGATCGAGTGGAGTATACCCTCCTTTCGGGCTTACAAAATCAATTTCATAACCTTTTTCTTCCAGTTTTTCATAAAAATGAACTGCTTCGCCCAGCCATAGACCGGTTGCTCTTTCCATACTAGGATATTTTTCCACACTTGTCACTACGATTAATGCTTTCTTTTTCATTGATATTGTTGTTTAAAATTATAGAACAAAGATTGGACTTTTTACAACACAATGATAAGGATATACCTCAAAAAAAAGATGTGACACATATCACATCTTTATAAATATAACCGGCTTAATGTTTCTCTTGAAACTCCCAGATAGCTTGCAATAAGCTGTTTCGGAATATGATCTATAAAGCCTGGATACTGTTTTATAAAATCTTCATAACGTTCTTTGGCAGATTTACTCATTAACGAAAGAATCCTCTGTTGTAAGGCAACGTAGCCGAAATTAGACTTTACTCTGAAAAAATGTTCCATCACCGGAACTTTTGAACAAAGGATATTTAAATCTTCAAATGATAGGGCATGTACTTCAGCATCTTCAATGCAATCAACAGCCAATGATGAGGTTTCCTGCTTAAAAAAGCCTGCGAAATCAGAAATCCACCAGTTAGCAGTGGCAAACTGAAGAATATGTTCTTTTCCTGTATGATCTATGAAGCTGCTTTTAAGAATACCTTTTTCTATCAGAAAAATTTCGTATACAGATTGGTGCTCCTGTATCAGAAACTGCCTTTTCCGAAATCTTTTTTTTACAAAAAAGCTTTGAATGATCTCAAAATCATTATCTGTGAGATTAGCAATTTCCTGGATATGTTCTTTTAGAAAAGGGTTCATCATAACAATCAGTGATTAATTGATTCCTTCATCAAGCAACTTATGCAGATCAATAATCCCGAAATATTTTCCATTTTCAGTCACTACAAGCTGACCGATATTATTGCCTTTTAAAATTTTCATGGCTTCTTTTGCAAGGGCATCCTTCTCAATAGTTCTTGGGTTTGCAGACATAATGTCTTTCGCCAACACTTTAGTGATGTCTTCTCCTTTCATCAGCATTCTTCTCAAATCCCCGTCGGTAATCACTCCTATAATCTGATCTTCATTAGTAACAACGGTAATTCCATGGCTTGATGCGCTGATGGAAATAATGACATCTCTAATGGTAGCTTCTTCCGAAACCTGAGGCTTCTGTGAAGAAAGAAACTGTTCAACCTTTGAAGTCAGATTTTTACCCAGACTCCCTCCAGGGTGGAACTTTGCAAAATCATTCGCCTTGAAATCATTCAATTCCATTAAAGCTACAGCAAGCGCGTCTCCTAATGCCATTTGAATTGTAGTAGAACTTGTAGGAGCAAGTTTATTAGGACAAGCTTCTACATCAACATGGGTATCCAGAATAATTTGTGAAAATTCAGCAAGTTTACTGCTTTTGTTTCCGGTCATTCCGATCAATGCTGAAGAATAATCCCTCAAATAAGGAACCAGATTTGCTATTTCAGGAGAATTTCCGGAATTGGAGATACAAAGTACCACATCCTGTTTCTGGATCACTCCCAGATCACCATGAATCGCTTCTGAAGCATGTAAAAATTGTGATGGAGTTCCTGTAGAGTTCAGGGTAGCAACGATTTTATTACCTACATGAGCAGATTTCCCAATTCCTACTACAATTAATTTTCCTTTAGCAGAGTGAATAATTTCTACAGCCTGGGCAAATTGGTCGTCAATTCTGTTTTTTAATTTTTCTAATTCTGAAATTTCAATTTCTAACGTGCTTTTAGCAATTGATATAATGTTGGTTCTATCCATTTTATGACAATAAGGTATACAAAAAAGTTTCTAAAAAACGTTATATTTTAAAAACAATATTTAATATAAATTTTATTTTTTATAAATTCGTTCGCTTTTATTTTAAGCAGAATTTTTATAACTTTGGGTGAGATGCAAATTTAGCAATAGAAAATTAGATGAGCGCAAAAAAAGCCAATTTATCAGGCGAATTGAAAAAGTATTTTGGGTTTTCTACATTTAAGGGACAACAGGAACAGATCATAGAAAACCTATTGAATGGGAAGGATATATTTGTTTTGATGCCTACAGGTGGTGGTAAATCATTATGTTATCAGCTTCCGGCACTTATTTCGGAGGGAACAGCAATTGTTGTTTCACCTTTAATAGCGCTAATGAAGAATCAGGTGGATGCCGTAAACGGGCTTTCATCCGATGACGGGGTAGCGCATGTATTAAATTCATCATTAAACAAGACACAGACAAAACAGGTTTTTGACGATATTAAAAGTGGGAAAACCAAGCTTTTGTATGTCGCTCCTGAATCATTGATAAAAGATGATTATCTGGACTTTTTAAAAGAAGTTAAGATTTCTTTCTTTGCTATTGATGAGGCTCACTGTATTTCAGAGTGGGGACATGATTTTAGACCGGAATACAGGAACCTTAAACAGATTATTGATAAGATTGCCAATGTACCGGTAATCGCCCTTACGGCAACAGCTACGCCAAAGGTTCAGGATGATATTCAGAAAACGCTGGGGATGACCAATGCTTTGGTCTTTAAAGAAAGTTTCAACCGGCCAAACCTATATTATGAGGTATGTCCTAAAATTAATATAGATAAGGAGATTGTTAAATTTATCAATCAGCATAAAGGAAAATCAGGGATTGTCTATTGTCTGAGCAGAAGAAAAGTGGAAGAATTTGCCCAGCTTTTGCAGGTTAACGGAATTAATGCCCTTCCTTATCATGCCGGTCTTGATCAGAAAGTGAGGGTGGCCAATCAGGATAAATTCCTGATGGAAGAGGTGGATGTCATTGTAGCAACCATTGCTTTTGGGATGGGAATCGACAAACCGGATGTACGTTTTGTAATTCACTACGACTTTCCTAAATCACTGGAAAGTTATTATCAGGAAACAGGGAGGGCTGGAAGAGATGGTGGCGAAGGTCATTGTCTGGCATTCTATGATCCTAAAGATATTGAAAAACTGGAAAAGTTTCTGGCTCAAAAACCGGTGTCCGAAAGAGAAATCGGATTACAGCTTTTGAATGAAGTGGTAGGTTATGCTGAAACATCCATGAGCCGAAGACAGTATATTCTTTATTATTTTGGAGAAATCTTCGATCCGGTAAAAGGTGACGGAGCTCAAATGTGTGATAATTCATTCAATCCTCCCAAATTAAAAGATGCTACTTCTGACTTAATGAAGACACTTGAACTGATTAATGATACCGGAGAGAAATTCAAGTCAAAAGATCTTATTTCTGTTATTGTAGGTAAAGAAACTGCGGTTACTAAGTCTTATAAGCTGGAACAGAACCCTCATTTCGGTTTTGGAAAAGAAGAAAAAGATAATTATTGGAAAACCATCCTAAGACAGGCAACGGTTCAAAATTTCTTACAGAAAGATATTGAAACTTATGGTGTTTTAAAGATTGCTGAAAAAGGAAGACAGATGTTAGCAGGTAAATCCAAAGGAGCATTCTTAATTGCTGAAGACAGAGAATTTGATCTTACACAAGCTAAGGCAGATAGCGATCAGTTACAGCAACAAGCTGGAGGAGGTTTAGACCAAAAACTTTTTAACCTCTTAAAAGAACTAAGAAAAAAAGTAGCCAAAAAACATGGAATTCCACCTTACACGGTATTTATGGATCCAAGTTTGGAGGATATGACCGTTCAATATCCGATAACGATAGATGAAATCAACAAAATCTATGGAGTAGGAGAAGGAAAAGCCAAAAAATATGGTAAAGAATTCGCCGATTATATTAAAACCTATGTTGAGGACAATAATATAGAACGTACCCAGGATATGGTATTGAAACAGGTGGCCAATAAATCCAGCCACAAAGTTTTCATTATCCAAAGTACTGATAAAAAGATTGATCTTGAAGATATTGCAAGAGCTAAAAATCTTTCTATGGATGAGCTTTTGAAAGAAATGGAAAGAATTGTTTATCAGGGAACCAAGTTGAATATCGATTATTATATTGAAGATAATTTTGACGAAGATATTGTAGACGGCTTTATGGAATTCATGAACGAATCTGAAAGTGACAGCATGAAAATTTTGCTGGACGAATTTGGAGACGAACTGTCTGATGAAGAAGTAAGAATGCTGAGAATTAAGTTTATCAGTGACGTTGCCAACTAAGGAATGAAATAAGAAAAAAATATTAAAAGCTCTTCAATGGAAGAGCTTTTTTGTTATAGTTTAGTAAAAACGAATGCAATTATAATTATACTGAATGCAATTTTTTTTTAAAAATACCTTGTAATTTTATTTTTTGTCATAATAGGGATCATTTATTTACGACTACTTTTCAGGAAAAACTATCAGAAAACCAGAGAATATGCTATGGGTATACAATTCATGAAATTAAACCATATGGAAGAGGTACTGGTTATAATTATCTTTACCTATTTAAGGTAGATAATAAAGAATATAAAGGACGATGTGATGGAGAGATGCCTTTTTCTAAGGGGACCACAAAATGTCGATAAAAGATTTTTGGTATTATATTTAAAGAATAATATTCATAATAATGCTCTTTATATCAGCATTCCTGTACATGATAGTATAAAAAATAATGCTGAATTAGAGAAATGGGTATCAGAACATCCTGAAGCTAGATCTAAACTGGATTCAATTCTGTGTACTGGATGGTTCTTTGAAAACTATTTTTAGGATGATGAAATTGTGAATTTTCTTGCCACTAATGCACGAATTTCTTTTTACATTCTAACTCATTTTTTTTGAAAGTTTATATATACATTATAATATTCTATGTGTCTATATGGTTCGAAATTTTTTAAATCGCATAGGCACATAGATTTTACAAATAAGATGATTAATGATATTTAAAGATAAAAGTAGATTTTAACAGTATACAATTTTATCGGAGATAAAATCTTTGCGCCTTATAGCATTCACCTATTCTATAATCTTCGCGTCTTTGCGAATGCCAACCAATATATATTTAAAAATTGAGATTGTTTTACCAGCAATGCTAAAAGGAATATTTGACTTGTAATTAAACTTTTTAGTAACTTTAACTGATGAAAAAAATATCTGTCATATTTATTCTGCCGGACTTAGAAACCGGAGGCGCAGAAAGGATAGTTACCACCATAGCAAATCATCTTTCCAGGGATCGTTTTGAACCTAAGATTTTGCTATTGCGTAAACAGGGCGGATATCTTGATTTTTTGAAAAAAGATGTTGAAATTATTGACATTAATACTGAAAGGATCAGACATTCTTTAAAACCTATTTTGGGAGAAATTTACCGAAGAAGACCAGATATTGTATTTTCCGGTTTTGGAGAAGTAAATGCTTACTTATCGTTGTTTATCAAACTTTTCCCAAGAACGAAATTCATTGCAAGGGAAACGAATGTAGTTACCCAGCATGTTACAAGAAAAGAAATTAAATTCTTCTATCATTTTTATAATAACTATCAGAAAATCATTGCGCAAAGTGATGATATGATGAAGGATTTGGTGGATAATTTTAATATTAAAAAGAAAAAAATCGTTAAGATTAACAATCCGGTGGATTTTGATTTTATTGATGAAAAACTGAGAACATCCCTAAAGCCCGAAGGTTTTAAATACAATTATAAGAATGTAGTGGCCATTGGAAATCTATCAGCCAGAAAAGGATTTGATAACTTATTGAAAGTGTTTTCAAGGCTGAAAAATGAAAATATCATGCTTCATATTCTGGGAGATGGAAAGGATAGAGAAGTGCTGCTTCAGATGAAGGAATTTTTAGGATTAAAAAATGTTATTTTCCATGGCAGACAGGAAAATCCTTATCAGTTCTTAAAGTATGCAGACCTGTTTATTCTTTCTTCAAGGTATGAAGGTTTTCCCAATGTACTGCTGGAAGCAGGAGCCTGTGGAACCTATTCTTTAGCCAATAATTGTCCGGGAGGAATCAATGAGATCATTCAGCATAATGTGAATGGAGAGATTGCTAATATTGAAAATTACGAGGATTTTGCGCAGCAAATCATAAAAGTAATGCATGAGAACTATAATCGTGATGCGATAAAGAACTCCATTAAATCCAGATTTTCCAAAAATATTATTCTAGATGAGTATGAAAGGGTATTATTGGATCTAATTTATAAATAATTAATAGCACAAAGCCTTATGAAGAAAATAATTCCATGTATTGCTTTCATGCTGTTTTCTATAACGGTCATGGCTCAGAAAAGCCGGATAGCCAGAAAAGAATTATTGAAAGCTCCAATGAATCAAAAAGTCACTACTGCTGAAGTTCAGGAAATAACAATGCCGGGAGGGGAGACTGCTCCCAAACATTTACACCCATGTCCGGTTATCGGAATTATCAAATCCGGAGAGGTAATTTTTCAGATAGAAGGAGAAGAAAGTATTATTCTTCATGAAGGAGATGCTTTCTATGAACCTAAAAATGTTAACATTCTTCATTTTGATAATGCCTCAAAAGAAAAAGCACTCGTTTTTACGGCAATGTATCTGAAAAAAGGGCATGAAGAAAATATACAGTTTCTAAATAAATAATTGAAATAAGGTGGTCATTTTAACTGTTAATTCAGCTTGCGTGGGTGCTCTTTTATTTAGAATTGTTACAGCACCTGTAATTCAAATCAATTATTTAACATGATATTGGAAAGCATTGCTTTTTCGGGGATTGTTGTTGCATTCATGTGCATTGCTTTACTGTTTTACAAAAAGAAAAATGTTTCTTCCGATTATTACCTTATCGTTTGGCTGTTGGTTGGAGCAGCTAACCTTATATACTATTTATTTCCATTTTTACTTTCTGAAAGGCTTCAACCATTTGGTTTTGCTCTTCCTGTGCTAAGTATGGGAATGCTTTATCTGTATGTTATTTCAATTACCTTTAATATCCCATTTCGTTTTGGGTATTTGATTAAGCACTCTGTATTTTTTATGGGATATAGTCTGTTTTTTATTGTTGTTTCAACGTTTTATAGCCAGATAGGCTTTAAAAACAGTATTCCTTATTTTATTGAAAAAGACCAAAATGGGATGTTGAATCTGATGACGTTTCCAATGGCTGTTGTGCCTGTGGTTTATATTGTTTTATGTTTTCTGGCCTTAAGAAAATATCAGAAAATACTTCCTGAATATTATTCTGCTCTTGAAAAGATCAACCTTAACTGGCTGAAGTATATCATTGTTTCATTAATTATCCTTTTTATTGGGGTTTTCTGTATGATTGCTTTAGGAACACGGACGGATATCATTCCTTTTGATAAAATCTTTCGGATCGTTGCGGTGGTGCAAAGCGGATATTTGTTCTGTATTGTATTCTTTAGTTTACGACAAAGTCTTGTGTTTCATCAACAGGGAACGCTGGATATGAATAATGTTGCTGCCAAAGAAGAGAAAATCAATATTCTGGATAAAAAGGGCTTTGATAGTGTATCTCAAAAGCTGTTAAAGTTTATGGAAACAGAGAAACCTTACCTTGATGAGGAGCTGAGCCTGCAAAAACTATCTTCGTTAATGAATATTTCCACTCATCAACTCTCACAAACGATCAATCAGGCACTTCATACTAACTTTTACAAATTCGTAAACGCTTACAGAATAGAAGAGGTCAAGAAAAAATTGAGAGATCCTGAGTTTGAAAAGTATTCAATTCTGGGAATTGCTTTTGAATCAGGTTTTAATTCAAAATCTACTTTTAATAAGATCTTTAAAGAAGAAACCGGGATGACTCCATCTGAATTTAAGAAGTCCGGATCTATCATAAAAGGGTCCTAACTGATCATTTAGGACGATCAGCATTGATGTTTTATAGGATTTTTGCCATCAAAAAAACTATGGACACACCTCTTCATGTAAGCAATATCATTATACATGTTATCAGCGGAACCATTGCATTGATTGTTGGATTTTTAATCCTATTCAGAACAAAAGGAACACCAATGCACATAAAACTCGGGTACCTTTTTATCTATTGTATGATGGTGGTGGTAACCACAGGAGCTTTCGGAGTTATTGTATTTAAAAGAAATCTTTTTCTCCTGTTAATTACAATTTTGGCTGCCTACAACACTTATTCCGGATTCAGAATTTTAAAAGAAAAAACAAACCGTTTTTATTGGAAAGACGTTTTGGCTATGTTAGGAGCGTTAACTATTGCTTTGGTGTTTATGTATTATCTCAAATTTATTGGCTTTTATTGGAATCCAGTGGTTATTTATTCAGGGGTAGGATATTTGCTGCTGGTGGTTTCGTATGATGTATTCCGTTATTGTATTCCGGCATCCCGCTATGGTAATCTTTGGCGATATGAACATTCTAGTAAAATGATAAGTGCAATGGGAGCTCTTTTATCAGCATTTATAGGAACTCTTTTTCCGGATTATAAACCTTACAGTCAGATTCTTCCCTCTTTATTAATGACTTTACTCATGATCTTTTTTAATATTAAAATCTATTTACGTTTAAAAATCAAATGACCCCTTTAATCAACCCCTTTCCTGAACATCATTTTTGTATGCTATTGATCGTAACTTCATATTAATACGTTTTTAGTATTTTTGCGTTTCAAATAAAAATAGAATGAAAATGATTCCTAAAATAGGATGCGCTTGTGAAAAACCTGACCACAATTATACTGAATTTAGAAGTTCCGAATTAGGGGTAGACCATACTAACGGAAGATATGGGGAAGTAAGTATTCAACAGTGCAAGTTATGCCAAAGAATATGGATTCATTATTTTGTTGAATATGAGCATTATTCCAAATCAGGAAGATGGTACAAAGGAATTGTTTCGAAAAAAGACCGTTCACAGATAACGCCTGAAAACGCAGTGGAATATCTTGAGAATCTGGAATGGTATGTTTATGGAGGTTCGTTTTTTGAAAGCACAGGAACGATCGGAAAAGATAAGCTACAACTGGATTGATAACCGCGTTAAGGTATTTAAAATTTTTTGATCTCAAAATTGATAAAACTCACTTTGGTGCTTGGTAATTTATATGTAAATTTGTGAGACTTAAGATAGATAATAATAAACAAATTCATAAAATAACATGAGTCAATTCGATGTTACCGTAATAGGTTCTGGTCCTGGAGGTTATGTAGCTGCGATCCGTGCAGCACAGTTAGGTTTCAAAACAGCAATTATTGAAAAATATTCAACTTTAGGCGGAACTTGTCTTAACGTTGGATGTATTCCGTCAAAAGCACTTCTTGACAGCTCTGAGCATTTCGAAAATGCAAAACATAATTTTGCAGGCCACGGAATCATCATCAACGAGCCTCAAGCGGATATCGCAAGAATGATCGAGCGTAAAAACGAAGTGGTAGATCAAACCACTAAAGGAATCAACTTTTTGATGGACAAAAACAAAATCACTGTTTTTGAAGGATTAGGAAGCTTTGAATCTGCTACTCAGATCAAAATCACTAAAAATGACGGTTCTTCTGAAACAATTGAATCTAAATATACCATCATTGCAACAGGTTCTAAACCATCTTCTTTACCTTTTATTACTCTTGATAAAGAAAGAGTAATTACTTCTACGGAAGCTTTAAATCTTAAAGAGATTCCTAAGCATTTAGTAGTAATCGGAGGAGGAGTTATCGGTCTGGAATTAGGATCTGTATACCTTAGATTAGGAGCTCAGGTAACTGTAGTTGAGTTCATGGATAAGATCATCCCTGGAATGGATGGAGCTTTAAGTAAGGAATTAACTAAGGTTCTTAAAAAACAAGGAATGAAGTTTATGCTTTCTACTGCAGTTTCTGCGGTTGAAAGAAATGGAGATACTGTAAAAATTACGGCTAAAGATAAAAAAGGAGAAGAGATAGTTGTAGAAGGAGATTATTGTTTAGTTTCTGTAGGAAGAAGACCTTATACAGAAGGTCTTGGTCTTGAAAAAGCAGGAGTAGAACTTGACGAAAGAGGAAGAGTAAAAACAAACGATCACCTACAGACTAATGTTGCCAACATTTACGCAATCGGAGACGTTATCAAAGGAGCAATGCTTGCTCACAAAGCTGAAGAAGAAGGAGTTCTTGTTGCTGAAATATTAGCAGGTCAGAAACCTCACATCAACTATAACTTAATTCCAGGTGTTGTTTATACTTGGCCGGAAGTTGCAGGAGTTGGTAAAACTGAAGAGCAATTGAAAGAGGAAGGGGTAGCTTACAAAGTAGGATCTTTCCCAATGAGAGCTTTAGGAAGAAGCCGTGCAAGTGGTGATACTGATGGTCTTGTGAAAATTATTGCAGACGAAAAGACGGATGAAGTTTTAGGAATGCACATCATTGGTGCAAGAGCTGCTGACCTTATTGCAGAAGGAGTAATTGCTATGGAATTCCGTGCAAGTGCTGAAGATATCGCAAGAAGTTCTCACGCTCACCCGACATATGCAGAAGCGATCAAAGAAGCTGCATTGGATGCTACAGCAAAAAGACCTATTCATATGTAATATCTGATTAAAGATTTAATCATTTCAATAGTAAAAGAGGAGCAATGGCTCCTCTTTTTTGTATTATATAGTTAAGGAATGTTTGGTTATTGCGAACCGAAAATGAAGCAATATCAATTTTATATAGGTGTTGGAAATCGCAAAGCTGCAAAGTTTTCTTTAAGGTGCAAGGATTTTATCTGAGATAAAATTGAATGTAGATAGATGTTCTCGCAGGTTTTACTGATTAAGCAGATTAATTAAAAAAATAAAATAACGAAAGATAATTTGGATACATCTCGTTTGCAGGGAATCTTTGATTCTTTTGCGTCTTGAAACATTATATTATTTAAACTCTTTACGTTGCTCCAACCACTTTATTAATTGTAATAGTAGAACATCTTTTTATTCCTACATATTAGATAGAAACCAAGGGTAAGAATTTCAGTTTTGATGATATAATAAACCTTTTTTGGCATAGAAATGGAGATTGATTTTTGAAAAATTAAATATGAAGAAAATTTTTATCAGCTTAATGATTTTGATTGGAATGAGTTCTTTTGCTCAAGAGGCGGGGAAAGCGGGGGAATTATTAAAAAATGAAGCTTCTAAAGCCGAAATGAAGGAGGCGAAAGGAATGAATGATAAAAATAAAGCACCTGATTATAAGACCTGGGGACCCATCATTCCGGATAGAGTCAAAAACTATAAGTATATACAGAAAAACTACGGCTATGCAGAAGTTTTTTTGAGAATTCCTGAACAAGGTTTTTTCACTGTAGAGGTTGGAGATCAGGTGATCGCTAATGGTTCCGGTAAATATCGTTTTTTTGATCTTCAATCCGGGAAAATACCCATATCTATTTATGAAAATTGCTTCTTAATCTATAGAACTTCATTGATGCTTCGAAATAATAACAGAATGATGTTAGACTTTTTTATCAATGAAGGGTTGTATCTGCTGGATTCATATCCGATACAGGGACAATATGCATTTAATGATTGGAACGATCTATGGAACAACCCTTACGGAAATCAATCCGGAAATTGGAATAATTCAGGAAATGTGATGGATAATGCTACTTTCCGACAATTTTTTGAAATGCTGCAGAGAACCGAAAAATTTGACGATGGAAAAGTTGCCTTGATTAATCAACAGGTAAAAAACTCTATGTTTACCGCTGCACAGATAAGAGATCTGGTAAAATCATTAAGCTTTGATAAGAATAAGCTAATTGTAGCAAAATCAATGTATTTAAGTTGTGTAGATAAGAATAAATATTTCATGGTGTATGAAGCCTTTGATTTTGAAAACAGTAAAAGAGAGCTCAGAGATTATATCTCCAGTTTATAAGAAGTAAGAGAAGCGATTGCTTCTCTTTTTTGTGATTTATCTCATAATAATAAGAGTGTTTATTTATTTTTATTTAGAAAAAATATAAATAAATTTATTGCTTAATATTTAATAACCTAAAATTCTATTTTATGAGAAGATCTTTATGGGTATTGAGCTTTGTACTCTCACTCATGGCATGCAGTTTTGTAAATGCACAGCTGCAGGATGTGATAACCCTTAAAAAAATTGAAGTCTACGGGCAGCAGTATACTTCTAATGTAACCCTTTACAAAAATGCACCGGTCACCATAAAGGTATCGTATTCTGTATTGAAGCAAACCCCTTCATTTACTAAAATTGCGTCCTCTGTATATTTTGTTGCTGATATGGCAACAGGTTCTCCACTGCAGATTCATGTCCATTCAGGGCCAGGATTTCCGGTTTCAGCTGGGGAAAAGCAGGATTATGAATTCTACACAGTAGTACAGAATGCATCAATGCTGATTAAATCTTTTAACTCCGGTAATTTATACTTAAGGCTATTTTCTGCTTCAGATGGAGTACTTGCTTATTCAAGCAAGTTTAACACAACTTTTTCAGATCCTACTGTGTTGAATAATACGATCAGTATAAGTGGTAATGCTAATTATAAGGAAAGCGGTCCTACTATTATAGGATCTGTACCTAGTGTAATGCCTTCAGGAGGGAATATTAAATACTATTGGCAGAAAAGGGAACCATCAGCTAATCCTAACTTTGCCAGCAGCTGGCAGAAAATAAATGTAAATGCACAGCATTATACTCCAACGGCCGCTATGAACCAGAGCCGTTATTTCATGAGAAGGGCAGTGGAAACAGATCAGTTTGGAACCTATTTCAGTAATGAAGTAGAGGTGAAAGTGAATATAGGTAACAATTTACTTGAGTTAAGAAGAGATGGCTTTAACGCCTCCCTTTTTATTAAAGGACAGAAAGGAGAAGGTGGCAATGGAGTTGCTTTAATGACTTATAAATGGCAAGAGAAATCAAATTCAACATGGACAACCGTTACAGCTCCATCAGGAGATGATTTTATGTTCCCTATTCCTTCTACGGCAATTCCGAAATATTATCGTAGACTTATTTCATCACCAGGACTTCCGGATAGTGTAAGTAACGAAATTGAAATTTTACCGGGTATTCATAACAATACGATCATTAGAACTAAGAATCCGATGTTAGATGTATTTTACGAGGGGGATAAACTCTTACCAGGACAAATTCCTATGGAAGGAAGGTTAACGACTGGTGAGACATTTTATACAACAGAAAAACCACTGACTTATCAATGGCAGAAAAAAGAACAAAGCACTGCTTGGGAAGATATTGCCGGAGCTAATGGGAGATATTATGATATTAATGTTCCGGTATATGACGGGACTGAATTCAGAGTGAAGTGCAATACACCGAATTTAGGAGATTCTTATAGTAATGCCATCAGCTTTGCTATTTCTCATTTCCCGGCTATTGAAAATAATACCATTCAGTTTGATCCTGGAAATGTTGAGAATATTCTTGGATCGATTCCTACCGGAGGAGACGGCAATTATCAATACTATTGGGTGGTAGATATATATAAGGAGGAATCAATAGGAGCTTTGCCTACATTGATCTATACCCAGAATAGTACAATTGAGGAACAGGCAAGCAGATATCCTATTACTCATGATGAATATTATTTCACCCGCTATGTAATATCAGATGGGGTGTGGAAGGCCTCAAATACCCTGAAATATTCTTATACTAATGGTGTTCTTCTTAAGCAGGCTCTTCAGTCCCGAAATTTAAAGATGGCTGTAAATGAATCTGAAAAGAAAATTTTGGTAACGGAAAATAAGGGCGAAGTAGTATTTAACTTTAAAAATTACAATAAGGAAAATGCTCAGATCTATATAATAGGTCTAAACGGAATGAAAGCAGAGAAGGTTATGACAACCACCATTGATGGTGATAATTTTATAAGCAACTGGCAAGTTCCTCATAGCTACCTTCCTGGAGTTTATATGTATAAAATTATATTAAATAATGGAGAAGTAAAAAGTGGAAAGGTAATTTTGAAATAATAAGAGAAGAGGAGCAGTATAAACTGCTCCTCTTTTTTTAGAAAAAATGGATGCCCTCTTTAGAGTAAAGGGTATTAAATTTTATTAATATTCTTTATAATTCAAATAATGGTTAAACTTTATTCGGAATCTAGTAAAGTAGGTTGCCCTACATAATCTTCATTTTATCATAAAATTTTGAATGGTTGGGTGCAATATTGAATTGTATTCCAAAGGTAATTCCTTTAAAATATTTTTCTTTGTGTATAGGAAAAGCATATCCGGTATTAATAAAGAAAGCGTTGAACAGGGAGATGCCAATTCTTGGTTCCAATGCATATTGGTTTATCGAAGTCCCATATAACAAACCATTATTGATGTAATAAATGTTGGCTTCCGGAATAAATTTATCAGTTTGATTGATGCGTGTATAAAGTATGGAGGGACCCAAAACGATAGATTGATGATTAGAATCTCCAAGTCTGAATTCAAGCCCGGCTTGTAAAACATTTCTTCCGGAATAGCGGTAGGCAAGGTTAACCGCTGCTCTATCCAGAACTTGTGCATTGATAGTTATGATAGAAAGAAGAAAAGTCACAGCAAAATACTTTTTCATGATTTTAGATTTTTTATTTAAATATAAGGGTTTTGAAGGCTGTCTGAAAGATAAAATGATTCTTAAAAGTATTCACTAGGTTATAATCTTCAAATTTCCGTACCTTTGTCAGCTAATTTTATCATCAATGCAACTCGGAAAAACTCAGACTTTACAAATTTCAGAAAAACTCAATTCAGGATGGATCTTAATAGATGAAGAATCCGGTGAAAAAGCTTTTCTTCCTAAAATCTTCATTCGTGAAGAACAGGAAGTAGGAGAGTATGTAGAGGTTTTTGTATATCAGGATGATGATAAATTGAAGGCTACCACTGAAATTCCATTGGCAGAAGTAGGGGAATTTGCAGTAATGAGCTGTGTACAAAGTCTTCCAAGTGGTGCTTTTATGGATTGGGGAATTATTAAAGACCTATTTATTCCTTACAAACAGCAGAAAACTAAGATTATTGAAGGCAAAAGATACCTTGTTTATCTTTATGTAGATGAGGATATGAAGCTGATTACAGGAACAACAAAGTTCAAAAGAAATCCTCAATATCAGGATCTTCCGTTCAAAAAAGGAGATAAAGTAGACCTTATTATGATGAATGAAAGTGAACTGGGCTGGAATGTCATCATTAATAAACAGTATATTGGTTTGATATATACTTCTGATGTTTTCAAAAAATTATATCCATTGTCAGAGGAGAAAGGATTTATCAAGGTAATTCGTGAAGACGGGAAAATTGATATTTCCCTCCAGCCGGAAGGATTTGAAAATATTGACGAATTCAGACAAAAGATTTTGGACAAATTAGAAGAAAATTATGGACTTCTGTATGTTTCAGATAAATCTTCTCCTGAAGAAATCAAGGATGAGCTTCAGATGAGTAAAAAGAACTTTAAGAAAGCAATCGGAGGACTTTATAAAGATAAGATCATCGATATTTTAGACGACAAAATCAAATTACTATAAAATTAAAAGAGCAGAATTTTCTGCTCTTTTTTGTTGATACCTATTTCTAAAACTCTTTTAGGTTGGAATTTCTATAGTAATCACTACAATACTATGCAATCTTAAGAACTCAACCTTTGCTTCAAAAACATGATGCATGTCATAACAATTTAGTTTAATTTTTTTGTTTAACAATTTTGTCAAAAACAAAATTCGATATACATTTGCACAAATTTGTTTAACAAAAATGTCAAATCAAGCAAAAAAAGACCAAACACAGGAATTGATCAAGGAGACAGCGAAGAAATTATTCTTTGTGAAAGGAAAATTTGATGCTACTACGCAGGAGATTGCCGATGAAGCAGGAGTGAATAGAACCCTTATTAATTATTATTTCCGATCAAGAGACAAACTGATTCAGATCATCTTTGATGAAGCTCAGAAGGTAGAAGAGGAAAAATCAAAGATCATTCAGAATTCGGATCTTCCATTTAAGGAGAAGATCAGTAAGTTTATAGAAAGCAGCCTTTCTACGAGCCTTCAATACCCATACCTGGAAACTTACATCGTTTCACAGATCAATAAAGGAACCTGTCATCACAGAGAAATTGAGGAAGATATCCTGGAAA
Source organism: Chryseobacterium nakagawai (assembly GCF_900637665.1). Classification (NCBI taxonomy): domain Bacteria; kingdom Pseudomonadati; phylum Bacteroidota; class Flavobacteriia; order Flavobacteriales; family Weeksellaceae; genus Chryseobacterium; species Chryseobacterium nakagawai. The sequence continues at coordinate 3,362,307 of NZ_LR134386.1, read as the reverse complement.
AAATGTACAGTGATATTGAAAAAGAAATGGAATTAGGAAATATTGAGAAAATGGCTCCGGTTCAGTTTATTCTGAATATGGTTTCGTTATTAGTGTTCCCAAGTGCTGTAAGGCCTTTATTCATGGAGAATTTATTGATTAGCGATGAAGAATATGATAAGATTATTTCCGTGAGAAAAGAGATCATTCTCAATATGTTATTTAAAAATTAAAAAAATCTAAAGTATTTCTTAAAATGATTCGTCAGTTTAGAAATAAAACAAGGATAAAAATTAAAAAAATAAACGAAGTATAAAAATTATGAAAAGAAAACGTATAACTGCTATAAAGCTAAAGATTGGGATAGCTGCAGCATTTATGATTTTCGGTTTTTCATCAGTGTCTGCCCAGCAGCAGGTTTCTCTGCAAGAAGCAATAAAACAGGCACTCCAGAATAAGGCAGAAGCTAAAAAAGCCGCCTTACAGGTTAAAAAAGCCGAATATAAGATTGATGAGGCCAGAGCTGGGGCCTTACCTCAGATAAGTGCGACGATCAATAACACGTACAATCCTATTTTACAAAAAACGGTTCTTCCGGGGGAGATTGTAGGTAAACCAGGAGAGCTTATTCCCGTTGCTTTCGGAACTAAATGGCAATCTGTGAATGTGGTTACTCTTAATCAGAATGTTTTTGATCAAAGAGTTTTTATTGGTCTTAAAGCGGCTAAATCAACCCGTGAGTTTTATCTTTTGAACTCTGAGCTGACGAATGAACAGATCATTGAAAATGTTGCTACAGCATATTATCAGGTATTTGTTCAGGAGGAAAATCTGAAAACGATACAAGAAAGCTATGCCAATACAGAACGAGTAAGAAATGTAATCAAAAGTTTGGTAGATAATGGCTTAGCTAAGCCTATCGATCTTGACAGAACGAATGTTCAGCTTACCAATATAGGCTCTAATAAGCAACAATTGATTAATGCGGTAGAAGTTTCAAAAAACTCATTGAAGTTTTATATGGGAGTTCCTATTGAGAGCTCTATCGAACTTGAGGAAAAAGAAATTGTACCTAATCCTGAACTGTTGGCAACCAATGTGAATCTGGAAACCCGTTCAGAATTAAAAGTTTTAAATAAACAAAAAGAACTTTTACAATACAGCAAAAAAGCAACAATAGCTAATTTATATCCTACAGTGGGACTTACTGCTAACTATGGATGGCAAGGGTTGGGAAATAAATTTCCTTATACTACAGGATCAAGCCAGGGAACTAACTGGGGAGATTATGCTTCTATCGGTTTGGCAATTAAAATTCCGATCTTTATGGGAGGAGCTACCAAGGCTCAAATCCAACAGTCGGAAATTGATATCCAAGATCTGGATCAGGATATTCAAAACAAAAAGCTGAACCTGAGTTTAGATTATAAAAATGCGATTTCTAATATGGAAAATGCCATTATCAACATTCAAAGTATGAAAGATAATGTGAACCTTGCAGAAAAAGTACAAAAAAATACACAATCTAATTACCAGTACGGTTTAGCAACACTTACTGAAGTACTAGATACTGAAAATTCACTTACGCAGGCTAAACAAAACTATGCTAATGCATTGCTGGATTATAAGCAGGCTGAGATCAAGGTAATTAAAGCAAAAGGAGAATTAAACACACTACAAAACCCATAATAAGCAATGAAAAAAACTTTAATATATATCATCGTAGCAGCTGTACTGGTTGGGTTGGCAGCTTACAAGATTGCAGGTAACAAAGAGAAGCAGACTCAGGAAGTAAAGGAGGTTGCTAAACAGGTAGATAAAATCAATGTTAATATCGTAACAGTAGCAAGAGAAAATATCGATACAGATTATTCTGCGAACGGTACCTTTATTCCTAAGCAGGAAATGAACCAGTCTTCTGAAATTTCAGGACGTATTGTGAGTGTTTTGGTGAAAGAAGGTTCAAGAGTAGGGGCAGGGCAGGTATTGGCAACGATTAAAAGAGATGCTATCGAAGTTGATGTTACTCAGGCTCAGAATAATCTACAGAATGCTATTATTGATAACCAACGTTACGAAAACGCATACAAAACAGGTGGAGTTACCAAACAACAGCTTGATAATTCAAGACTGCAATTGAAAAATATGCAGGCTGCAGTGAAAGCTCAGGGAGTTAAAGTAAATGATACAAGCATCCGTGCAGGAATTAGCGGTACGGTTAATAAAAAAATGGTTGAGCCGGGAACAGTAGTTTCTCCAGGAACAGCAATGTTTGAGATCGTTAATATCAACAGCTTAAAACTTTCTGTTTTAGTAGATGAAAGCCAAGTCGGAAAAATTCAGTTAGGTCAGGAAGTTCCAATTAATGTAAACGTATTGCCAGAAGACTCTTTCGTAGGTAGAATTACATTTATCGCTCCTAAAAGTGATGCTTCTTTGAATTTCCCGGTTGAAATTGAAGTTCAGAACAGAGGAAATCTTAAAGCAGGGATGTATGCAACAGCTACATTTAAAACAAACCACGGTGCTGAAACTCAGAATATGTTGACAGTTCCTGCAGAAGCGTTTGTAAATGGAGTAAGTTCAGGACAATTATTTGTTGTTCAGAATGGAGTTGCAAAATTGATTACAGTAACTGTTGGAAAAGTTTACGGAGATAAAGTACAGGTATTAAGCGGGCTGAATGGTGGTGAACAGGTAGTAACCAGCGGACAGATCAATCTGGACAACGGGTCTAAAGTGAATATTATAAAGTAGAGGATCTATGAAGTTAGCAGAAATATCGATTAAAAGACCCTCGTTGGTAATTGTATTGTTTACAATTCTGACGTTGGGAGGTATCCTGAGTTATACACTCATGGGATACGAATTGATTCCGAAGTTTGAAACCAACATGGTAACCATTTCTACGGTATATCCGGGAGCTTCACCCGCAGAGGTGGAGACCTCCGTCACCCGAAAGATTGAGGATGCCGTAGGTTCTTTGGAGAACGTAAAAAAAGTAGAATCTTCTTCTTATGAAAGCTTATCTGTTATCATGGTTCAGTTGAACAATGGAGCAGATGTAGACTTTGCTTTGAATGATGCTCAGAGAAAGGTAAACGCAATTCTGGGAGATCTTCCGGACGATGTAAAAGCACCTTCCCTGAATAAATTCTCACTAGATGACTTACCAATTATCACGATGAGTATTTCATCTGATAAACTAAACAGTAAGGACCTTTACGACTTATTGGATAAAAAGATTGAGCCTATTTTCTCTCGTGTAAATGGTGTTGCACAAGTAGACCTTGTAGGTGGTCAGGAGAGAGAGATCCAGGTGAATCTGGACGAAAAGAAATTACAGGGATACGGACTTTCTATTGGAGACGTTCAGCAGGCAATCCTTTCTTCAAACTTAGACTTCCCTACAGGGAGTTTGAAAACGAGAACAACAAAATCTACCATCAGATTATCTGGAAAGTATAAGTCTACGGAGGAAATGAATAACCTGGTTGTTTCCAACAAAAATGGAGCACAGGTTCGTTTGTCTGATATTGCAACGGTTTTCGACTCTCAGAAAGATGTTGAAAAAGTAGCACGATTCAATCAGTTTCCAACGATCTTAATGCAGGTGAAAAAACAGTCTGATGCGAATGCGGTAGCAGTATCTGAAAGTGTTCAGAAAACAATTAAAACTGTAGAAGAAGCTTACAAAGTTCAGGGTGTAAAAGTAAAAATCGTAAATGATACAACAGAATTTACCCTTGAATCAGCGAACCATGTAATTTTCGACTTATTCTTAGCGATTATTCTTGTGGCGATTGTAATGTTATTGTTCCTTCACAGTATCAGAAATGCATTTATTGTCATGGTATCTATTCCTGCTTCATTGGTGGCAGCGTTCATCGGAATGAATCTGATGGGATATACTTTGAACTTAATGAGTTTACTAGGGCTTTCCCTTGTGGTAGGGATTCTTGTGGATGACGCGATTGTGGTACTTGAAAACATCTACCGTCACATGGAAATGGGGAAAAGCAAGATCAGGGCAGCTTATGATGGAGCATCAGAAATTGGATTTACCGTTGCAGCGATTACCCTGGTAATTGTGGTGGTATTCTTACCGATTGCGATGAGTTCAGGTCTTGTAGCCAATATCTTGGCACAGTTCTGCGTCACGGTGGTTATTGCGACGTTATTATCTTTGCTAGCTTCTTTTACCATCATTCCTTGGTTATCATCAAGATTCGGTAAACTAGAGCATTTAACAGGTAAAAACTGGTTCGAGAAATTCATTCTTTGGTTTGAAGGGCTAATCGACAAATTTACCCACTGGATTACAGATATCCTTGAATGGTGTCTGAAAACAACATTGAGAAGAATTTCTACAGTAGTTATTACTTTTATTGTTTTAATCAGTTCATTCTCATTGGTGATTTTTGGATTTATTGGAGGGGAATTCTTCCCGCCAATTGACCGTGGTCAGTTCTTAGTACAGATGGAGCTTTCAAAAGATGCAACTGTTGAAAAGACAAACCAATTAACATTAGATGTTGAGAAGTTTTTAAGAAATGATAAAGATGTTGTAGACTTAATTACAACGGTTGGACAGCAGTCAACAGGTTTTGGAGGAGCTCAGGCAACTACTTACCAATCTGAGGTTCAGGTAAACCTAACAGATAAATCTGAACGTTCTGAAAGTACGAATATCAAAGCTGCTAAAATAAAAAGAGAGCTGGAGGAGAAATTCACCGGTGTTGAATTCAAAACAGCTCCAATTGGGATCATGGGTGCTGAAAATGCGCCAATTGAAATGGTGGTAACAGCCCCTGATAATGCAACAGCAGTAAAAGAAGCTACAAGAATCCTTGAATTATTGAAAAAAGTTCCGGGAGCAGTAGATGCAGAATTGTCAACCGACTCTGGTAACCCGGAAGTACAGGTAAATATTGACAGAGATAAAATGGCTTCTCTAGGCTTAAATCTTTCAAGTGTAGGACAAACAATGCAGACTGCATTTAACGGGAATACAGATGGGAAATTCAGAGCTGGAGAGTATGAATATGACATTAACATCCGTTTTGGAGATGTGAACAGACAATCTATTGATGATGTTAAAAACCTAATGTTTACAAACCCTCAGGGTCAGCAGATTCGTTTAAGCCAGTTTGCTGAAGTAAAAATGGGGTCAGGGCCAAGTTTGCTTGAGCGTAGAGATAAATCTCCTTCTGTAAAAGTAAGAGCTAAAGCAGTAGGTAGACCAGTTGGGGATGTTGCAAACGAGTGGGCTGCTAAGTTCATGAATGAGAAAAGACCTATTGGTGTAGATTACATCTGGAGTGGAGATATGGAAAACCAGCAGGAAGGTTTTGGTACGTTAGGAATTGCTTTATTAGCGGCTATCGTACTGGTATACCTGGTAATGGTATCGTTATATGACAGTTTCGTATATCCTTTCGTAGTATTGTTCTCTATTCCGTTGGCGATGATTGGGGTTATGGTAATCCTTGCTTTGACAGCTAATTCACTAAACATCTTCACAATGCTAGGGATGATCATGTTGATTGGATTGGTAGCGAAAAACGCGATTATGATCGTTGACTTTACGAATGCAAGAAAGGCAGCCGGAGCAACGACTCATGATGCATTGATTCAGGCTAATCACGCCCGTCTTCGTCCGATCTTAATGACAACCATCGCGATGATCTTCGGTATGTTACCCATTGCATTGGCAACAGGAGCTGGAGCGGAAATGAACAAAGGTCTTGCATGGGTAGTTATTGGTGGTTTGACATCATCTCTATTCCTTACCTTGATTATTGTACCGGTAGTATACTCTTTATTTGACTCTATTCTAAGAAGAATGGGTAAAGATACTAAAGTAGACTACGAAGCTGAAATGAAGGCAGAATATGTACACAGAGAATTAAATGAAGACGGATTTACCCCTAAACATTTAGACAAATAAATATCATATACCTTTAATTAATCGAAAGCGCCTCAGAAAATCTGAGGCGCTTTTTTTTGCTACGGATGCATGAAGAATTTCTTTTTATTAATGAGATTATATAAGATGCTTTTCTGCCTTTTAAGATCTTAACTCTTTTGAAGGATGCTCTATTCTTATTTATGTTGCTATGTGGTTCAAAATTATTAAACCACATAGGAGGTTTTAGATATGCATCAGATTATTCGTGTATTAGTGGCCATCTAAGGCAATAAAAAAGGCTCCCAGTATAAACTGAAAGCCTTCCTATATTGTAAATGAAAAAAATTAGTCAGCCATAGCCTCTCCAGACTTTCTGTAAACAAAGTTTCCGTAGATATGTCTTCTTGCAAAACGGCTTGGAGAATCAGCATTCACCATTTTGATATAGGTGTTTCTTGGAACTCCCATATACTCATAGCTTTTTCCATTCAAGTGCTGAACCGTTAAAATTGATTTTTCAAGATAAAAATCCTGAATGTTAGATTGGGTAACGGTTTCCGTATATTCTTCTTTATATTTTTCCTGTGTTTCAGGATTAATGCTTACCAGGAAATGATAGGCTTCAATCACAGACTTACTTTTTTCTTCTGCTTCCAGCTTTCCATCTTCATCGTTGATAAATTTATCAGGGTGCGTATCTTTCATTGCATTCCTGTAAATTGTTTTTAACTCTTTTAAAGTTACATTTTTATCAACTCCAAGAAGGGTTCTGTGTTCACCTATTCGTTTCATATTTTGAATTCTTATTTTCGGGGTGCAAAATTAAGGAATTTAATTGAGATTATCATAACTTATTCATTATTAATTTATTTGGTATTGCAAAGTGAGGAAGTTATCATGATTTCAGACAGATAGAACTGGTAGGATTAACTTGCACAGTTATTTAAACTCCGAATACAGATGTTTATTCAGTTTAAAATAAATTAACCCGTTTTTAAAATCGATCACCGTATTGAATCTTTTCAAGAACGCATTTCCAAAAAAGCCCGCCATTTTTTCTGAAGCATCAATCCCTTCCGTAGAGCTTGAAAGCGTAATCGGGACATTGTAAAGAAATTTATGAGCAAATGTAATGGATGGGCAAAGTACTACCGGCATTTCATAAACAGAACCATCTGAGCCTTGTGCAGTGGCTTTCCCTATCGTTTTCATGGTGTTGGCTAAAGAATTCTTTCTGGCGTAAGGAGAAGCAATGGTAAGCGCGTCATCGGCACCGCTATCGAGACCAAAAAAACCGGAATATTCTTTACCATTAACTGTTATAGAGCTTTCTACAGAAGGATAATTATCTATGAGATGAAGTTTCATTTTTTCATATCCAGAAAAATCAATAGACGGATCATATTCATCATAAAACCGGATAACATTTTTGTGGTAATCAATCTCGATGATTTTTCCTGTCATTAAATCTGTTCCGAAAACACCATCAAAATTAACATCTCCATAAGGAATAAGGGTAAATAAAACATCTGTTTTCTGGATATCTCCGAACTGAACGGTATTATGATTACTATAATCAACCGTATTTACTCCGTTTGAGCCTTTATTTTGAGCCTTTCCGTCAATTTTAAGATCTACTTTTTTCTTTGAATTGATATTGATGACAGAGCCATCTGCTCCGGTATCAAACAAAAATTTGACGTTTTCGGTTTTGTTTACCTTACAATGCAGATAAATAGAATTGTTTTCCAAAGAAAAAGGAATTACTGTAGGGCCTTTCTGAGCCGAAATAAATGTACTGATGAATACTGTTAAAAAAAGATAAATGAATTTCATGTGAGTTGTATTAGTCTCACGAAAATAAATCTATTGACCACTACAGCAAAAGAATATCAGTGCATTAACTTTCCCTTAACCGTTTTCAATATAAAAAAATAATATCTCAAGATAAAGGAACAGTACCCAATTTGAGTGCCGTCATTATAATTCTTTATAAGTTATGACTCATTAATTTTTTACATAATATGGGATTATGCTTTTTTCAAAAATAAAATAGAAATCATTTCCTGTCCTTGCTAAAACGCCATCTTCAGAAATCCAGTCGTATTCTTGTGGCAGTGTAGTTCCATCGGTATAGAGAAGTCCATATTTCTGTCCATTTTTATAAATACCCAGTTTAGTTTGTCCATACAGGAAGGTATCACATAACACGTTGCTTTTTGTAATGAGTTTTCCTGCAGGATGATAATAGTACCATACATTCTCTTTTCTTAGGGGAATGGTGTTAACAGTACTGATCCGGTTTTCTATAAAATTGACTGTAGATTCTTCATACTCAATTGGAACCAGAATTTTTCCGGTTTTATCAATAATGCCTATTTTCCTGTCTTTTAATACCAAAAAAGAATTATCTTCAAGAGGTGTTGCATTATCAACTTCAAAACAGTTGGTTTTTAAAGTGTATTGTCCAACCTGATTTTTAAGGAAAGGGAATTTGATTAATGTGGGATAGGGACACGAAATTCCTGAGCATCGTTCAAATTCTCCATTGAGCTTATTGAAAGTGAATTCCGTACTATTTTCATTCATGAAAAAACTTATAAAATAATGATCACATCTCGTTTGGTTATTGATCTGAGTAAATGTTCCCTTATCTAAAATGAAAGAACCCATACGATCAATCACATTATATGATTTTGTTTCCGAATCAAAAACCAGAGCAAACTTACCATAAAAAGGATAGGCTTCCCTAAACTTTTTATTAAAGACAGGTTGTCCGTTCTTCAGATTCATATAAACGAAAGCCCCATTTTGATAAGTAGGAAGAATGCTGTCTTGAGGGGTTTGGGAGGAAGTTTGCTTTACCAGAGTAACCAAATTAAAAGGAATATCAATTTGGGCTTTTAAAGAGAGGGCAAACAGAAGAATAAATAAACAATATATTCCTTTTTTCATAGTTATCAGCTAGCTGATAAAGTTAATAAATTTGACCAATTCATAAAGGATTTTATTACAATGATTGAAAATGAATTCTTATGGTGTTATTGAATAAAAACAGTACTCAAAAATGAGTACTGCCATTATAATTTTCAATTGATATTAAGGTTCATCACAATTTTTCTTCAATTTTGTAAAGATTTTGTCAAAATCCCTGTACATATTTCTTTCCTCATCAAGCTTTTGTCTGAAGCTGCTGTTGGCACAGTTATGAAAGCTAAGTCCAATCATATCGATCAATGCATAATCTTCGCTTTGAGGATCATTTAACTTGGCATTAAAACGGTTCATTACCCCTTGTGGATCTGCATTGTTCTTACTTTTAAGCTCAGTGTAGGCCTTCCAGGAGGCGAACATTTTTTCTCTGTCAGGAGAAGAGATCGCATCAATGGATTCTCTGCAGGTTTCGTAAAATCTACTGTTTTTAAGCGTGGTAGGATCGGAAAAAGCGATAATTTCTTCTTTGTTCAGCTCATATTCATTCTCAAATGTTTGTATGGCATTTTCATACAGTTTCTTCCAAACTGGCTGATTGATGACTTTAAGGCTGTAAAGTTCCTGTTTTTTTTCCTGGTACTGTTTTTCCAGGTTTTCAAGATGTTGCTCTTTATTTCTACGGACTTCTTCCAGGCTGGAAAGTTTAAAAATAGGATTCGTATCAAAATGAACCCCATTAAACTTGTATAAAAGTTTATTGACTCCGTCTATTTCCTCTATTTCATATTTGGAAGCATCAAAATATCCCTTGTTGTCACAATTGAATGTCTGATAGCTGTACGGTGTCAGATTGTTGGTTTTTACTGGTCCCTTTTGACCCAAAACAATAACAGATAAAGTCAGGGAGAGCCCGACCATCATTTTTTCCATGCGCATAGTTGTAGAAAGAATCCGAATTTTCTAAAATTTCAGTGCAAAATTAAGGCTTTAAATTTGAAAACTAAAGAATTTAACCAATTTTATATAGTTATTTTTATTATTTAATGAGAATTTTAATTTTTTACTTTAAACAGGCTGTTTTCTGAAATGTTTAAGGTTCGTCGCAATCCCTTTTTACTGTAACGAAAACCTTTTCAAATGTTTTAAATAAAGTATTATCCTCATCAGCTTTAGTTCTGAAACTATGATTTGCGCAATTGCTGAAAGCATTCATAAGATCAATAAGGGCATAATCATCCTTTCTTGGGTCATTCCATTTGGCATTAAAAGCATCCATTGTTCCGGAATAGGTTTCTTCCCCTTTTTGGGCCTCAAATAAATTTTTCCATACCGAATACATTTTTTGTTTATCCTTGATGGTCATGGCATCTGCATATTCTTTACAGGTATTGTAAAACTTACTGTTTTGAAGAGATTGGGGATCAGCATAGCCTGTAAGAAGAGTTTTATAAAGCTGATATTCGTTTTCCAGAAGTTGTATAGCTTCTTCACGCTCATTTTTCCATATCGGAAGGTCAATGAGTTTAAGCTCTTCAAGCTCTTTTTTTCTCATAATATATTCTTTTTCAGCCTATTGCAAAAGCTGAGTGCTATTGCTGCGTACCAAATCGAATTTGGTAAGATTAAATACAATTAGAGAAGAAAAGGGAGACAGGGTCAGGGGTGATATAAGTTTATAGGTACCATCTATTTCTTCTTTTTTATATTTGGAAGGGTTGAAATATCCTTTAACGTCGCATCCAAAAGTCTGATAGCTGTAAAGAACCAATGGACTTTTCTTTGCAGGAGCCTTTTGAGCGATCAATACCACCGATAGAGCCAATGAAAGTCCTGTCAATAATCTTTTCATATTGTTATAGTTGAATAATCAGTATTTTTTATTTTGGCTTAAAATTAAAGCTTAAAATTTCAAATCCGGCAATAAATCAGAATTAAATTATTTACTCACTGGTTTCAGGGATTTATAAGGGTTGTCATTTGTTTTTCCTTTTGTTTTTTATATTTTGCAGCTCCCATATCATGAATCTTTATCCTGTCAGGGTATAAATGAAATGTAATGATTGAATTATAGAACAAAATATTAATAATGTACGACAATTTAGAACAGCTGTTTTACAGAGGAGATCTGGACCAGTGTATCATAGAAGGAGAACAATATCTATTATCTTATCCTGAAGACGAAGAAGTCTTATTTTTAATGGCAGTAGCTTATCACGATATAGTTTATGATGAGGGGCATGAAGCGGTTTATGATGCCATCAGGGATTATGTTATTCCTTACTTAAGAAGAATACTTCAATTAAATCCAAGCAATCAGAAAGCACTATACAACATTCTGGATTACCCTTTAGGAAATGAATATGCTCTGATGCAGATCGCCAGAAGTAAAAAACATATCACCCAGGAAAATAAGGAGGAGTTTATAGGCTATGCGGAACGTATGCTGGAGGATCCGGATTATGTAGGATATGGGTATGATTTTTTGGTTAAAATATATGAATCCCTGGAAGAGAATCAGGCACTTTTGAACAGTCTGGAAGCAGGAATATATTATTCTAAAAAAGCAAATGCTGGCAACCGTGAGATCAGGGACAAAAATACCTCACTTTACTGGATCAAAAAGATCTATTTACTAGACCGTACAAAAATGGTTTCAGGAGAGGAACTTACAGTACTTATTGACAAGGAACATACTGCTTTCGTGAGCCGGAATGAATATGATTTTATCAATCTTTCCGATATTGCGTTTGAAAATAATGCGCCCGACCTTTCACTGAAGATGATGATGAAGGCCATAAAAGGGGAGAATTCAGCACTTCATATCCATGAGAAACTAGTAGAATGGCACCAGCGTTTTGCAGAACTGATTCAGAATGGATATCATAATCCTGATGTTTTTTATTATCAACTGATTATAGAAAGAAATTATAATGATCTGCTAAACGTTTCTACGGATTTTTACTACCATCATGCCCTTGAAGTTATCAATTCCCATCCGGAACTGTTCTCAGGATATCATTTTGCAGGTACATTCCTATATGAAAACGAGCGCTATGCTGAAGCGATTCCTTTATTGGAAAAAGCCGTGCAATTATCATCTAACGCTACGGCCTGGAGAAGAATAGCAGACTCAGAATATCTTTTGAATGGAATGATATTATCTGAAATTCCTGTATTTTCCGATTACCCTGCAGATATTTACAACGAAGGGGTTTTACTGAATGAGTGTATAGATGCGTTAGAGGATGAAAGTGATAAACTGAAATGGCATAAAATGGGTCGTATCGTATATGAACAGGCCCATGAAGCATTCCGAAAGTATTTTGAAGAAGACCAATTTGAAAGTGATTATTATAATGATCTGCATACCAGAGCAATGTGCTGTAATAATTTAGCGATTAAACATTTGGTACTGGAAGATTATCAGGCAGCTGCTGAAATAGCTTCTGAAGGGCTTAAATACTCAGAATTTATGGAGCTCCATCTTGTCCTGATTGATGCTTTGCTGGATGGGGGGAATTATGAACAGGCTGAAGAAGCACTGAATAACTATTTCAGTCTTTATGGGAGATCAGACGATTATTGTTCTAAAACTCTATACTATAGAGCACGGCAGATCCAGCTTTATGAAGTTATGGGATCGAGTGATGTTCAAAGAGAAGCAGAAGAAATCCTTACCTGTATTTATCAGTACATCATAGAGAATCCGGAACTTGAAGATGACAATTACAGAGACCTGGAGGCTGGTAAAAATATATTGGAAGGAATTTTATTTCAACATCTGGATAATCAGGATTTAAATATCAGAAAATCATATTATGAACAAGCAGCAGAGCGCTTTCCAGGGGAAGCCAATCCTCAGTTTGCTCTGATGCAGATTTATAACGAGGAGGGAAATTATGGAGGGGTAGCTTTGGCAGCAAAAAGATATCTTGAGAATAAAAAAGAATTCCTTTTGGATGCTTTTGATAGAGCCAAGACCATTTATATGATTGTGAAAAGTGATTTTCTTCAGGGAAATTACCAGGAAGCGGCCTCTGTGTTCAGTCAATATGATGCAGATTGTGAAGCGGCAATGGATCCTGAAGAATATGTGCTTTGGGTAAGCTATGGGGTGAGGGTTTATGAAAAGCTGAATAATAAAGACCAGACCTTAGCTTTTGCGGAAAGATTCACCACAATCTATAATACTGAAGAATGGGGATATGATGATCTTGTTGAAAGTGTTGAACTGGCGAAAGCAGTGGTATTGTATCAGGCAGGAAATATAAAAGAAGCACATGCGATTTTGGATCAGGTACGTTCAGTAGCAGATTATGATTCTGTTGCTGATGAATATAAAGCTTCATGGAAAAAACCAGGACTGTTCTCTAAATTCGGATTTTAATCACTAAAGAATAAAAAATGGCACACCGCCTTTATGTATATAATGTGGATTCCAAAACAGGAGATCAGTATTCACATCATTTGGGAGAATGGAATTATGTGATCCCGGATTTGCTTTTTCCTCTGTTTTCCTGCGATCCAAGGTCAAAAGGAAAATTGCTATATTTTGATAAAATAAATGGAGTGGAAAGGCTGAAATCATTCTATCAATTGGTGGGGGAACACTATCAGCTGCTTTACAAAAAGGTATATTATGAGCCTGTAAACAAAATGTTTGAAATGTTGGATGATCTTCCTTATGATACTTTTATGATCAATGGATGGGACGTCTTCAATATGAGTGAAGAAAAACATTCTGATCAGGCCAAAGACTGGGTCCTGCAAATTAAGGAGAAGAGCAGGCTATATGATAAAGCGATTTCTAAACAGAATCTAGAATGGCTGGAAAAAGAAATTGTAGCCAGAAGTGGCTATACATCCTTTTTAGAGATGTTGGAAACAGACTGGATTGATTATGGTCTTGGGTATTGGAATGAAGATTTATATAAAGATATTTCGGAATCTTTTGAAGACAATGGTCTTTGGGGATTGAAGGATAAAAAAGGAAATATCATCACTCCGGCAGTTTATGAAGAAATATTTGCCTTTACTGAAGAAGGGATTGCTGTAGTACAGAAGAATGGTAAGTACGGATATCTGAGAAATGACGGGAAAGTACTTGTTGAATGCATTTACGAAGAAGTTTATGATTCTCTTTTTGTTGACCATAAGAATTATGGAGTGATAGAAGTAGATCAGAAATCAGGATTAATTAATATTGCGACCGGAGAGATTGTGATCCCCTGTGAATACGATGAGTTGGAGATGTTAAGGCATGTCTGCCTTTTTAACGCTAAAAAAGCAGGGAAATATCGCCTCATTGATACATCCAATAAACCGGTTATTGAAGAATCTTTTGATGAGCCTTTTGAATTTAATTATTCTGGATTGCTTTATCGCAGGCTGGAAGGAACTTCCAAGAGAGCCTTTTATACCTTTGAAGGTGTTTTCCTGGGAGAGCATCCCGAAGAGGTATTAAGTGAAATTGGTGAAGGGTATTATTGGGTAAAACCCAATAAATTTCAGAAAAAAGCCAGCATTATAAAATCAGATGGAAGTCTTTTGGATACTGATATAGACACCCTGATGATTTTGAATGATTATTATACTTCTTTTGCCTACAAAAAAGCTAAAGAATGGTACATATATGATATAAAATCAGAAGAATTCAGATTGAAAGAACATACCATTGAAAATATCCACAGAGATTGGTATACTCAGTTTATGAAGAATGTGTTCCTGATATCTGATGTAAATGGCTGGGGGTTGTATAATGCTGCTGAAAACCGTTGGCTGCTTCCTTCCTCTAAAGAATATAAGAAAATAGAATCTTATAGAGAAGAGATTTTCCGGGTTACTACCTCAAACGGAATGTTCTATTTTGACCAGAAAACAGAAATTCAAAGCGGTATTTACGATTATATCGGTGAAGGGATAGATTATGATAAGCAGATGCTTTGCCTTTATAAAGGAAATGAAATGTTTATTCTTGATATCGGAAGAAAGCTGCATCAGGTTTCTGATCATCAGCTGGGAGCTTTATATGAAAAAAGATATAACCTGCGGGGAAAAGATCAAAAGTATTTTCTTGATTTTTATAAAGGATGGACGGAAAGAAAAGGTTCCGGCTACGAGGAATATTTTGACGATGATACTTTGATGTCAAAAGCTGAAAAATATCTTGAAGAAGGAAAGATTGAAGACGCTGTAAGATTATATGAAATAGGAATAAACCGAGGAAATACAGATATGATGGTGGAACTCGGATATATTTATGTTCATAATGAGTATCCTGAATATTATGATCTAGAGAAAGGACTTACCCTGTATGAAAAAGCAGCTTCAAAGAATCATGCTATTGCCTGGAATAATCTGGGATATCATTATCAAAGTGGTGTTGGTTATCCTCAGGATATTAAAAAGGCCTTAAAGTGCTTCAAAAAATCTGCAGAATTAGGAGATGGTCTGGCAATGCAAAATCTGGGCCTTCTGTATTTTTATGGAGAGTATGTGTTACTGGATTATGATCTTGCATTAGACTACTATAAACAGGCAGAAAAGAAATTCTATTATAATGATGAGAAATTGACTGAAATCTACTATCAGAAAGGGGATTATGCCAATCTTCAACGCTATTTAAAAAAAGATACTGAAGGGACTTATTCCGATATCTATTACGGAATTATATATGACGAAGGATTAGGGGTGAAGCTAAGCCCTAAAAAAGCAATCAAATACTATGAAAAATCTCTGGAACATGGCTATTATACTACAGCATTGAGCAGGCTTTTATATTTCTATAAGGACGATTCTGCCTTTGCCAATCCTGAAAAATATCAGTTCTGGAAAGCATTTGGTGAAGATAACGAGATGGATGTATGATAGCAACTTTTTAAAATCACACCATTCCTAATGATATTCTATGTCTCTATGTGGTTCAATATTTTTACCACATAAAGACATAGGCTTATAGGCTAACGTAGAATTATTTTATTGGTGTATTCGCGGTTATTAACTTAAGAATAGTTGCTCACTTCGATGAGATTTTGATCCGGATCACGAAAATAAACAGATCTTATCTTTCCTACAGCACCCGTTCTGTCTACAATGCCTTCAATAATCTCCACATTTTTCTGTTTCAATTCGGCCATCACCTCATGAATATCCGTTTGGGCAATAAAACAAAGATCTGCAGAACCACAGGTAGGAGTTTTTGCTTTAGGCTCAAACTCATGTCCTTTTTGATGAAGATTGATCTTTTGATTTCCAAAAGTGAGTGCTTTTCGGTGATCACCAAAGGTTACCACTTCAAACCCCATGATCTCAGTGTAAAATTCTATGGTTTTACTGATATCTGCTACAGTTAATACAATATGGTCTATGTTTTTAATCTTCATGACTTTTGTTTTGAAACACTAATACTTTACAAATATCAGGATTTGCAGGTTATCAATTAGTACTATTTTATAGCTGGAATTGGGGATATTTGTGCTTTCTGTTCTTTTTTTAATTTTAAAATAATAGATTTACATGAATTAATGATAGGCTTATGATCTACTTTTTTCTCATTTTTATTGTTGCCATATTGGGTGGGATTTCTTATCTGATCATGCATTTCTGCAATCGATGGACCCGAAAGCACAAGTATGAAGTTCTTTTTAATACCTTGATCTTTATCGGATCATTCCTTCTCATATCATTCCTTAGCCTTTATGTTTTCATTGCAAATCTTGATCTATCCAGATAATAATTAAATTTTAAATACCCATTTTATATAAATATCATTCTATGCATTTTGATTGGATTTACCTTATTGTCATTCTGTTTTTAATCTTTGTCATTGTGATTTTTGCGGCAGTTTCCCAGGTAATTGTACGTTTTTGTAACCGCTGGACTCAAAACTATAGATACAGAAAACTGTTGAATACTTTAATCTTTATAGGAGCATTTGCTCTGATATCCTGTATTAGCCTTTATATTTTCTTTACGAATGTCTATTTAGGACGATAGTGGATATTTCTTCTAAGAAAATAATACGCAATCAGCAGATTGATGGCAAGAGCAAGCCATACATTGATGCCGTAGAATAGCTCATAATCATGCTGTTGTTCATTATAAAACAGATTCTTAATAATTCTGAAAGTGATGGCCGTTGTTGTCACGGCATAGCTTAAAATCATAAAGTTTTTATGCCTGATAATATTGCCTTTTTTAATAGTAAGGACAGCAGCTACCGTAAAATAAGCCCAAAGAATATCCTGAATCAGAAATCCTGTAATTCCTATCAATCCGCCATTCGAAAATAATCCCAATACAAAACATGCCGGAACGTTGATAATAAGAATATTATACACGTAAACTTTTCCAATGATTTTGTGTAAGTTTCTGTTTTCTCTCAGGAATTGGGGTGAAAATTGAGTCAATCCAGCTAAAAGACAAAGTGTTATTGAAAAGATATGGATATAGAAAAAAGCCATCCAATACGGATTATTGACTACTTGTTGTTTAAAGGCAAGAAATCCTATCGTTTTATCAAGAGAAGTATATTGGGAGATTGTTTTCAGCATCAGAATACTGAAAATAAAAACAGAAAATACTGCTATAATTTTAGCAATCTTTATTCCCAATGATTTTATCATGAATCTGTTTTTTAATCCTTTAATACCTCTTTTATCTGGGTTTCCATATCTTCAAGATCGTTGAATTTTCTTAAGATCACAGATTTATTGTTTTTTGTAAGCTCTTCAATAATGGCAAGTGCTAGCTCTAAGGGCTCTGCTTCGTAGCCAAATAGATTGATATCAAAATTAACGCCTACAAGCAAACCATCACTATTCATTCCCAGGCACCAGTTTTCCAGGAACTCATTAATAGGAATAGAAGATGCTTCATAACGATTCCATTCTTTGTCTACGCAAGATTTTGCCCTTGCTACATCTGACCAGAAGCAAATAATTTCTACGGGTTCACCATCATCATATTCCAAATCGTTGGAGTAGGAGGTTGCGTAGCCTTTATCATCTTTTAAACCATATACTACTTTTGTTTCAATTACTTTTTTAATAAAATCTTTATAGCGGTTCTTTAGGGTAATTTGGTCCTGAAGCATATTTATTAGTTATAAATTGATTTTTTGTTTTACAATGAGTTCCTACTGGTGTTTATATACACGATCTCAGGATTTTCACCATCGCTATTTCGTTTTGATCTTCCGTATAAGCCTATTTCCAGATCATTAGGTGTTTCATGATCCAGTTCTGATGGATGTACATAAGTATACATACCATATCCATGTCCGGAAACAAGCCAGCCTTCTGTAAAATTCAAATGAATAACATTGAAGTCTCCGGCAGGGCCTCCTGCAAATACAGGTCCGAATTCTTTCATTAGTTTGATCGCTTCATCCCGTACATTTTCAACAGTACTAACATCATCAAAAATAATATACGTGTCGTTTTTAAACAAAACCCAATCCTGAAATTGAGGATTAATGGCAAGTTTTACATGCTCAAGAATTGATAAGTTATTCATGATTTAAATATAGTTATTAAAAAAATCAAACGGTTATCAGAAATGTATATTGTGTCTTTACTTTGTGTAGAAAAAGCTTTACAAAATCCCCTTAATCCTCAAATGCTGCAACAGCATCATTGTCTTTGCATCTTTAATCTCTCCGGTATCAATCATAGTAATAGCCTCATCAAAAGATAATTCCAGCACTTCAATATTTTCTCCTTCCTCTTCAAGACCGCCACCATCATTAATCTTCATTTCGTTGGAATATTCAGCGATGAAAAAATGAAGAATTTCCGTTACGGAACCGGGAGACATATAGGCTTCAAATACCTTTTCAACTTTAGAAATCTTGTATCCTGTTTCCTCTTCCGTTTCTCTTTTGATACAATCTTCAGGATTATCATTGTCTAAAAGCCCGGCACAGGCTTCAATAAGCATTCCGGATGCATTTCCATTAATATAAGTGGGTAACCTGAATTGCCTTGTGAGGATAATCGTATGAGAAATTTTGTTATAAAGCAAAATAACAGCTCCATTTCCACGGTCGTAAGCTTCTCTGCTTTGAGTTTCCGTAGTTCCGTCTTTTTTGCGAACCGTAAAAGTAACTTTGTTTAAAGTATACCAGTTGTCTGATAAAATATCTGTTTTTAAAATAGTAATATTAGGATTTTGCATAGTGTTGTTTGAATTCTTTAGGTATATAAAGTTATTGAGTTTTTAATAAATCTCTTAAAGCATCTTTCAGATCAGGAAACTTAAAATGAAACCCTGCATTCTGTATTTTTTGTGAAGAAGCTCTGGAACCTTCCAAAATTGCGCTTGCCAGTTCACCAAATAACATCTTCAAAACAAAAGCTGGAACATTGGGCATAAACAGAGGTTTCTTAAGAACTTCGGCAATCTTTTGGGTTAACTCAGCATTGGTAGCATGCTGAGGTGAAACAGCATTATAAGCACCATGAAAACCTGTATTTTTTAATGCAAATTCATAAACGGAACAGATATCTTCAATATGAATCCATGGCATATATTGTTTACCGTTCCCCAAAGCAGAGCCGATGCCATATTGTATTGGAGGAAGCATTTTCTTTAAAGCTCCTTCCTTTTCAGAAAGAACAACAGCAGTCCGGATTTTTACAATTCTGTCTGTAAGGTTGTGTTCTTTAAAATGATCGGCAGCTCTTTCCCAAAGCACTACAACTTCACTGAGGAAGTCATGTCCTGGCGGATCATTTTCCGAAAATATTTTTTCTGTAGTCTTGGTTCCGTAAAAATTGATTCCTGAAGCTGAAATAAAAGATTTAAGTTTAATTTCTTTTTTTCTTAAAGCATTTCTTAGCAATGTGGCAGAATCCACTCTGCTGGCAATCAGCTCTTTTTTTCTTTCTGCTGTCCAGCGCTTTTCTGAAATATTGGCGCCTGCGAGGTGAATGATGTGGGAAACGTTTTCCAAAGCAGATTCGTCAATGGTTCCTTTTTTAAGATCCCATTCATATTCATTTGCTTGTCTTTTTTTCCGGGTAAGAAACCTTACCTCATAATCATTGCTGATTTTTTTTGCCAGTTCTTTTGCAATCAAACCGTTTGCTCCGGTAATCAAAACAATTTCTTTCATAATGATATATTTTGTGGTGGGGTGTTGATTATGCTTGATTTTTAACAATCAAAACAAAGTCTTCTTCTAAAAGTTTATAGCCATAATCGTAAATAAACTTGTACTCAGAACCGTTTTTATAAACCTTTAGATTGGTGAAATAGTCAAAATCAAAACCGAGACTTTCCAATTTGGATTTAGCAATCTTTGTTTTGCCATCTATATTGACTTCTACGAGAATACGGTAGTTTTTGCGGAGTTTATTATTGATATTCCGCATCAGATTTGTAGAATCTTTATTCTGCTTGTTGTTATAGGCATTCCGGCAGGCGTCGTTGCAGAATTTTTTATCAGACCTCCCAATGATTTTTTCGCCACATTCCAGACAATTCATATGTTTTACTTTTTCATTTTGTGCCCGTGAGCATGTTTTTTTCGTAACAATCTTATAAACCTGCTGTGAGAAGGGTAGCTTCTGTTGGGCGTTATATTGTTAAAAAACAAAGCCACAAGCAACAGGATAATACACCCCGAAAGAACCGGAGAGATAACATACCAATAGCCTAATTCCGGAATTTTTCCGGTTGAACTTACCGCAATAAGAGCTGTTGCTCCACCTGGCGGATGCAGGGTTTTTGTGTATTGCATCAATACAATAGAAAAAGCCACAGCCAATGGAGCCGAAATCCATATAATATCCGGTACAATTTGATACACTGTAACCCCTACTAATGCTGAAAGCACATGCCCACCTATCAAATTTCTAGGTTGTGCTAACGGACTTTGAATGGCTCCATAAATCAGAACACTGGAAGCCCCAAAAGAACCGATCAGAAATATGTTTTCTGTCTGTGTCAAAGAATGAGACTGTATAAAAGCAATCAGTCCAATTCCGAAAAAAGCACCTAAGAATGACCAGAAATGCTCCTTGTAATCAACCAGTGTTTCCTTATAGATCACATATTTCGAAACTCTGAATGTTCTTTTTATCGTCTTCTTCATTGAGGTTGTCTTCTTTTTTGATGATAGTACAAAGATACAGAATTATCCGTTTGTAAATGGATAATATGGAGATTGCAGCCTTCAAGAGTAAAAATTATTACCAGCCTTTAACCGGTCTTTCAGATTAGCTGTTTGTTTTAATTTGATAAATAGCCACAGTACCGGAGGTTACCGGAAATTTATTGTCTTGCAGATAATTCCCGGCTTTAAAATAAACTGATTCGTGTTTCCAGCTATTTCCAAGGCTAAATACAGTCGTTTGTTGGTTTATTTTTACCTGAATATTTAAGTTGTTTTGTTCAATAGAGTATTCAAATACTTGTCCCAAAGGAATGTTTTTCAAAAGAGTAATGCGTTGTTCTTTATCATCAACTTCTTTTTTAAAACCAACCTGAAGGTTACCATTATTCCACCAGATTTTTACAGCTTCCGTTCCCTTGGAATTACCATGGATCTGTCCAATGATTATCTTTCCCGTACCAGGCTGCTTTAATACCGCCATTTTAACCTGTAAATGATGTTGGTTTTCAAAATGCCATTCGCTAATTTGTCGTAGTTCTGTTCTGGGGTAGTGAGATCCCTGAGTAGTTTTGCCATCAGAAGAACAAAAAAGACGGATGCTCGTGTCCTCTGGTGAAAAATAAAAATTCTCGGAAGAAAACTTAGGAATATCTGCTCCTTTAATTATGGTTATAGAATTGTTTTTCTCAATAGGAAGCTGAAGGTTAAAGTCACTTAAATCAAATTGAGATTGGGGAACAGGGATATATGTTTTTTGAGCATATGAAAAATTTGAACATAGGACAAACAGTCCTGCTTTTGCAATGTTTTTAAAACGATTCTGCATCTCTAATGGAATTTTGATTGAACAATGAAGACTAATTTAAATAATTTCTTTGATAAATTTTTACATAAGCTAGTGGTTATAATTGTTTTTTTAATTTAAATGTCAGTAAGTTATGAATAAAATACATAATTTCACTTATTGTTGAATTATGATATTGTAAACTTTAATCTCAATTAAAAACTATTCCTATGAAAAAACAACCCGTAAAACCTGAATTTACCTTGAAGATGTTTCAAGTATTAGGCGGTGTGTGGATTGCCGGCTGTGTAAAGACAGCCGCAGAATTAAACATTGCAGATCATTTGGCAGCTGGCCCGAAAACAATTTCATCGCTGGCAAAAGAAATACAGTCCAATGAAAAAGCATTGTATAGAATCATGAGAGCATTAAGCAGTGTGGGTATTTTTGAAGAATCAGAGAACCAAATCTTTGCATTAAATGATTTTGGGGCAGCATTGCAGACTGATGTGCCAGGAACAGCAAAGAATTTTGTACTTACGATAATGAAAGAACATTTTCCTGCGTATGGAGAGCTTACCTACGCTGTTCAGACAGGTGAAATCCCTTTTGATCATATTCACAGAATGCCTCTTTGGACTTACTATAAAAAGCATCCGGAAATAGGGGAGAACTTCGGAAAAGGGATGACCGGAATGTCAGGAACGGAGCTAAAAGGAATTATGGAAAATTATGATTTCAGTCCCTATAAAAAAATAGTAGATATAGGCGGAGGAAATGGAGTGATGATGTATACTATCCTGGATGCTGCATCCGATAGTTCAGGGGTCATTTTTGATGAAGAAAATGTAATCGAAAAGACTGTGGAACTTATCCCCGAAAATTTAAAAAGAAGATGTTCTGTTGCCATCGGTAGTTTTTTTGAAAAAGTTCCGGAAGGAGCAGATTTATATACCATGAAATGGATTATCCATGACTGGAATGATGAGGAATGTATTCAGATTTTAAAAGTTTGCTATGATGCAATGCCAAAAGGAGCAAAACTATTGATTATAGATGCCGTTATTCCTGATGATTCTCTAAATCAGCCTCATATTGCCAAACTTTTGGATATTGTAATGCTGGCTTGTCTTACCGGAAGAGAAAGAACATTGAGCGAGTTTAAAGTTCTTTTGGAAAAATCAGGATTACAATTCAGCAGGCTTGTTCAGATTGGTACAGAAGCGAAAAGCATCATTGAATGTGAGAAAATTTAAAACTGAGAGCGTAATGATAGCAAAAACAGGAAGTTTATCAGACTTCCTGTTTTTTATGCTAAAATTTAAATATAAAATTATAGTGTCTATATACAATTTTACATCACTGTCATTGGCTACGCCGAATCTTTGATTTCTGACGAAGGAAGAATCTCATAATATCGCTTAGATTCTTCATTTCACTTTTGAACTACGTTCACAGACCTTCAGTCTGTATTCAGAATGACAGAGTCATAGTAATAAGATAACCGCATTAATGTAAAATTGTATATAATTACCAAAATTAATTATCCTGCCACCAATTCTTCAGTGTAAACAAGCCCTTCATAACAAGCATTATAAATTGACTTTAATTCATCCAAAGAAGGAACTCTAGGATTGAAACCTGTACAAGGATCTGCAAGTGCATTAGCCGTGATATAATCAATATTTTTGTCCCAATCTTCTCTTGAAATTCCAAATTCTTTTATGGCTGATGGATTATTAACCTCTAAACGTAATGCCTCGATGGCCTGCGCAAGGTCTTCAGCTGTTTCTTTACCAATAACTCTGGCTAAATCTGGATAGCGTTCTGTAGCTTGAGCGTTATAACGGATAACATTAGGAAGGAAAATAGCATTAGATGCTCCGTGAGGAATCCCATACAACGCTCCAACTTGATGAGATAATGAGTGAACAATTCCTAACCATGCATTATTGAAAGCTAAACCTGCCATAAAAGAAGCATCATGCATATTCTGACGGGCTGTAATATTGTTTGGATTTTCTACCGCTTCTTTTAAATTGTTAAAAACAATATCAAGGCCTCCTTTTGAAAGCGCATCTGCGATATTATTATCAATATTGGAAACAAAAGCTTCCACACAGTGAGTCAATGCATCAAGCCCCGTATTGGAAGTCACATGTGCAGGCATTGAAGCACAGATTTCTCCATCTACGATAGCAATATCCGGTGTTAATTCATAAGAAACGATAGGATATTTTACCCCTTTTTCTCTGTCGGTAATTACAGCAAGACCTGTAGTTTCAGTTCCTGTACCACTTGTGGATGGAATGGCGATAAATTTTGCCTTATTTCTTAAAACAGGAACCGTGAAAGGTTTTATCATCGCATCAAAATCGGCATCAGGATATTCGTAAAATACCCACATGATTTTTGCGGCATCAATGGCAGAACAACCTCCTAAACCAATCACCCAATCAGGCTCAAATGTTTTCATGATTTCAGCTCCTTTCATACAAGTTGCTGATGACGGATCTTCTTCTACACCTTCGAAAATTTGTGTTTCTATTCCTGCTTCAGTAAGATAAGTGATGGCCTTATCCAGAGTTCCGCTTTTTCTCATTGAGCTTCCTCCTGTTACGATTACCGCTTTTTTACCTTTAATATTTGCTAATTCTGAAAGACTTCCGGCACCATGGAAAACTTCTCCTGCAATGAATAATTTGCTCATTTTTTTTGTTTGATTTTAATGAGACAAAATTAGATAAGCCCAGACGGACCATGTTATACAAACAGGATTATGTGTTATACATTTGCGCCAATTCCTGTTGAAGAGCAGTGGGGGTTTCCTTCAATTTTGCCTTTACAAACTTATTGAGAGCAGAAGGTGAATTGAAACCAAGATCAAAGGCGATTTCTTTATGAGAAAGATCTGAAAACATCAATTGCCGTTTGATCTCTATTAAAATTCGGTTA
This sequence comes from Chryseobacterium nakagawai, assembly GCF_900637665.1. Lineage (NCBI taxonomy): Bacteria > Pseudomonadati > Bacteroidota > Flavobacteriia > Flavobacteriales > Weeksellaceae > Chryseobacterium > Chryseobacterium nakagawai. Next base: position 3,337,626 of record NZ_LR134386.1, on the reverse strand, counting down.
TGAATGGCTTGAATGGCCGTTTCTCCACAATGCTTTTTTGTAATGGAGTTTAATTTTTTTGGGCTAATAGCCAGTTCATCTGCATAATATTGAACCGTTCTGTATTGTTTGTAATGTTCATTCAACAATTTTTTAAAACGAACATATATTGGTTTGTCGGGTGTTTCTTTATGCAAGATAGGATGAAGTCCATGAACAGATTCAATTAACCCCAACAGAAAAATTTTGATATGAAACCTTGCCTGTTCCTTTTTGATAAGGCTTGGATGCTGATAAATTCCTTTGATGATGGAGATTGTATATAAACTTTGCTGAAAGTCTTCTGATGACAAAACGGTACAATGAAGCTGCGTGGAAAGGTTGACATTATAAGTACTCAGTTCGTTTTTCAAAATATCTGAACAGAATAATATTTCTTCAAACAGAATGATTTTTCCTTTCAGGTCATTACTTATATCAGAAATAAAATGCACCTGCTCCGGAAATACCACAGAGATTTTCCCTGGCTTCAAAAAATGAATCTTATCCTCAATATGCAGTTGTAAAGTCCCATTTTCAATAACGATAATAAAAAAATGATCTTTTTTGTGTGGCTTACCATACTCTTTCAAAGAGTCATTGGTTAAATCAAAAACCCGAAAAGAAAGATTTTTATCCTCTTCCTTTTGAATATTCTTTTTAATCTCCAGCTTCTTCATATACTCATTTCTTTATATTCAAAAATCTTTGTACTACCTTTTTGTATAGAACACAATACAAAAATAATTTAAATCTAAATTAAATAGCCACTAATGCACGAATAAAAAAAATCGTGCATTAGTGACTAATTACTTTGTGAATTTTTGTTTTTCAAATTAAATCAACATTTTTTTACTCTATAAAATAATTCCTATAGTGTATTTTTTGTTTTGTTTATCCGATCGTAAACGACTACAAACGAATTTAAATAGTTTATAACCGACTGAGCCTTGTTGGGATCTACAACTTTGCCACAGAGATTTGAGAAAACAGTGAACGTCTCTTATCTGAAATATTAATCATTAAAATCTAAAAGTTATGTCACTAAGAAACAAAGTAGCAAAATATGTAGTGTAGAATGTTCATTTTTTGTAATCGATGTTTTTTAATCTTTTTATTGAATGGCTTTTGTTATAATTTTTTATACAAAAAAAGAAATTATTGTTCACATTTGATGTTCATATTTGAATTACTTAATTTAAAATATATTCAACCGACTACTACAGATATACAGAGTAGTAGTGAGAGGAAGAGTTTTGAAAATAGTAACGGCTGTCAAAAAGACAGCCGTCAAATATTTATTTAAGACGAATGTCGTATTCGTCCAGAATAGGAATTGTACTATTTAGGCAATCCATTATTTCTTGCGGTTGTGTACTATCAGCAACTTGTGTCTTGTATTTAGCAATATCGTCAATTACAGACGCGGGTATTTTTTTCTTAGCCAATACTGAACTAAGCTTGTTAAAAGCTTTGTCTAAATGTTCTTTTATTTCATCTAGTTTCTTATGATATGTGCGCTCTAACTGATCTTCCTTAACACCAGGTTTAGGGTTTTTGTAATTAAAATGATTGATTGTCAGACGTTCCCAGTCATCAGTATTGGCTCCATGTTTAAATCTATCGCAGTTCCAACATCTGCGTATAAAAAATTCATAAGTTAAGTTGTCTTCCATAATTAAAATTTGGTTAATGTTCTATAATATATTAAGAATTACTTTTTTCGTTACGTTACGCTCAATAGAGCTCTTATACTCTATTGAGGAAGTTGGTCAGTGGCTAAGTACCTCCGGTTATATTTGATGTGGCACTGTCTTGTCTCTAGGATTATAAAGAAAGACTACATCATAATTAGAATAAGGCAAGTTTTCACAAATTAGTTTGTTACAATTTACAGCTTATATCGATACAAATGTAGAAATCAGCTATAAAATATCACTTTAAAAAAGCTTTTTAATCTATTCAAATAGAGTTCAGATTGATCACGATTAACTAATCACATTACAATTAAATGTATTTATGTGGTTTTTCTGTAAAAAAATGTGAATTTTGAAGTTAATCATTGTATTAGAATAAGTTATATAAGTGTAATTAACCTTTATAATATTTTGTTTATCGCTAATGGTCTTATATTATATATTATTAGATTCTATAATATGACCAACAATGAATTGAGTCTTATCCTTAACCTCAAAATCTACAAATCTTTCAAAGTCTATTGTAATTGAATTACGTATTTTAATTTTTGCGTCCTCCTCGGATAAAAGAATACCCTCATCAGTCTGTTGCCATACACTTGGATTTTCGAAGTATTTTTCTTCAACCAATTCTTCTGGTATTTTATTTACATCTACAGACAATTCATTCTCAAACCAGGCTTCATTAACAATATGGTGCATCAGAAAAGCTTTCTTAAAATTGCTGATGACTACTTTATCTTTCAACAATGGGCTATCTACTAAAAATATGGGAATACCGTCAAATTCACCTAATACAAAAAAATTCATAGTATCATCATGATATATAGGATTGTAGTAACCAGTATACCTATCTGATCTGAAAAATTCTTCATCTTTATAGAGATATTCAGATTCCAAAATAATAGCAGTAGTTGTAATTGAATTTCTTTGCATTTGTGCAAGGGCGGAATCGAGTAAAAGTAATAGGGATGTTTCATGGATAATCACCGGATCACAATTCTCGACAATTTCAATAAACAGGTCATTTTCCATTTTTCCAAATCCCGTAGCAAAATGATCCAATCCATTTTTTGCGTTCACATAATCATCTTTATTAAATAATTTTTTACCATTTTCAATAAAGTTGTGCTGTTCTAATTTTTTAATTCCCGGATAATCCTCGGAAACCTCCATAATATCCCCTAAAATGTTAAAAATTTTTCTAATCCTAGTTTCGATTTTCCACGCATCTTGCATTTGTATTGTAAACCATCTTATTTTACTATCATCAAGATCTTTTTCAGCTAATAATTTTTCTTCCTCACTTACGATCACTCGCTTTGCAAATGCTATAGAAGCTAATAAGTTTTTTGCTATCCTATCATATTCATCAATATTTCTCACCAACAATATTTTTTGCCATTTCTCATAGTCTTTTCTGAATTTTTGAATATCTTCTTGCACTGCGTCATATAGAAAAGGAAGTGTCATTTTTTGATTTGAGCTAATTTCAGATATATCAAAATAATAGTTCTTCGTCCTTATTCTATCGATTACAAATCCGGTAGTCATCCAGTTTGAAACCATCGGAGGTCTAAACGATTCCATTTCAGGCCGACCCATGAAGTCCCAGTGTTTCCACCCCATGTACTGTGATAGATTTGAAGTTCTGAAAAAAAAGAGATCCTTAATCTCTTTGTCTAAATCATTTATCTGAACTTCTTTAACTACTTGCAATAGTCTAAGTAAATTCTCAGTATCAATTATACCCTCATCGTACAGTAAATAGAGCCAATATTTAAGGCCAGAAAGGGTTTGCCTCCCATAATTACTGACTCGAGATTGAACCTCTAAATCAGCTTTAATTTTTTGTATTTCTTCAGTATTTTCATCTCCGTAACTTTCAGAAATTAAAATATTTAAGCGGTATTTACTACTTGGATCAGCAAATAAATCACCAGTTAAATATCGATATTTTTTTATCGATGAGGCCAACATTTCCCAGTCATAAAATGTAGTCTGTCTATATAATAGATCATTAAAACTTCTAAAAGCCTCATAATAAAAATCAATGATTAATAATTTATTAGATTCATCTTTTGTTAAAATTCTAATCAATGTAATTATTTCACTTATGTGACGTGACATTTCATCAGCTACAAAAAATATTTTCTCTCCTTTTAATTGGTATTTACTCTGTTGTTGTTTTATAGTTGTATAGATCGTATCTGGAAAAATTATAAATTGATTAAAAGTTTCAATCTTTTTATATTTTAATGTTTTTCGTAAAATTTTTCTTAAAAAATTTACAAAAGTGTTTACAGTTTCGGGGCTATTATTCTCAATCGCAATCTTGAGTGAAGACCAAATACTGGTAGCCAAGCTGTTTGCAATATGAACATTATTCATACAATATCGTGTTTTAATAATAAGTCAAATAATTCATCATAAATCGATAAAATCTCATTTATATTTTTTTGTTTTCCTTCTGTGGTATATTCTTCTAATTTAGTCTCGAAGTAACGCACATATTCATCTGATTGGTTTATAATTTTCGAAGGTTTTTTTAATGTTAAACACCCTGATAAGTCCAGTTGTCTATTATAAGATGTTGTAATACCTGGAAAAATAAAATTTGAATGATTCTGAGTAACTAAATTTAATGATAGACTTTCAACATAGTAATATTTTTCATAAGCATGTCGATTCTTTAATCTATCCTGTAAATCTTTAAAATCAATATCATATATTAAATATTCTTCGGTAGGTGGTCGATCTAAATCAGGTAAAAGAAGCCGTTGTCTTAGTCCCACTGGATCAATACCGTGATCATGCATCAAGTTTTTAAATTCTGCCGCACTATATTTCGACAATAGAAAAATTTTGACATTCATCTTTATTTCATCGATCAGCTTTTGTTTTAGAATTTTTTGAATATTAGAAGCATTTGCGAAATTTATTATCGTACTAAATAAATATCCAATTCCAATTAATATAATTAAAGCCAAATAAGTACCTGCGAGCACGAATCTCTCAAAGTACGGTTCAATAGAATCTCGTAATGTTGATACTATAATCAAACAGAAAATGGCACTCAAAGTATAATATATAATTAAATATAATCTTGAGTTTACAAAAAGCAATTTATAGGTTTGATCGTTTTTTACAGCAAGATTGCTTAATAAAAGTCCTATCACTGCTAGTGTCATGCTGATAATGGTTGCTACATTAGAAGTTCGCTGATCAATTATCGTACTAGCGGTGTCTTTATCTATTTTAATAAAAGTAAAATCAAGGTTTATAGCTGCGACTAAAATATAGAGAATAACAACATTTAGAAATACTAACCACCAATTTTCGCGTTTCGATAAAATGTTGAAATATTTAATGAGATAGTTATCTGAATTTTCAAATAATTCAAAGTGATTTTGTTTGATTTTTTTCTCTATCTCTTTACGATGACCAGATTTAAATTTGGAGAGCATTCTTAATTATTAGTGTCGCTAATATAATAAAAAATTTAAAAGATATATTTGGAGAAAATTTTTAAAATTGTTCCAGTATTAATTTTTTACATTAATCTTTATTTACTTTTTTTAAAAAGAACATACCTACAGTTGCTGCAACAAGCCCCTGAAAAGGACCGAGATAAATACTTGATGATTGTAGCCAGGGGATCATTCCTTTTGAAGAAAGTGGTTGTGCTAGCAACACACTTAAAACAACAAGTAGGTAAAAAATTGAAAGGCCAAAAGCCAAATTAAAATAAAATTTTTCTACTTCCTTATCAGAATTTTCTGTATTCAAGTCGGTTACAAAAACAGTTATAATAAGTGAAAGAGTTGGTAACAAATTTTGGGTAAACCAGCCCCAAGCTTCAATATTTTTATCTTCAAATTTGCCTCCAATGGTTTGCATAAACATAATTATAAATAGTATTGAAGAAGCTGTAAACCAAGGTATTGAAAGCTTTCTTTTTGCTGTTTCAAAAGATATTTTCATTTTTTCAAAGTATTTATAATACCAGTAACTGTTAGATTCTTACCTGGTATTGGTGTTGGTGATAATAGCTCAGCAGTATCACTACTTTCAGATTTTTTAAACTGATAAATTAATGCTGTTACTTTATGCTGTGAAGTGAAATTCTGCTGCCCAATTTCATCAGGTAAAGAGGTAGCACCTTCGCTCATCATCATATTCATAATTTCTGGTGAAGCTTCACTATCGGAAAAAGATATGGGATTTCTATTAATTATAAACACTATACATCTGTAATAGCCTGGCTGGGCAATAAAAAGTGAATTAATATAGTCTTTAAGAGAGAAGAAGTATTGTTTATTATTTTTATATTTCCAACGTGATTCTTCCGGAAAAGGTCTTCCTGCCTTATCTGTCTGTTCCAACTGTGTTACTAGTGCAAAGCCTTCACTTACATAATAATAGCTAATTCGAGTATATTTATTTATTCTCAAGGCGTTTGTAAGTTTGCTGTTAATATCCCCAATTAATTTTGCACTTTTAAAATATGTATTGGGTAAGATTTCTACATCTGAAGGATAAGGCGGTTTTTCAGGAAACCTTCTTAAATTATAATAACCAATGGAGCTACTTGTTTTTGGACAACCATTGTTTTCCGGAGATCCAGGTATTGTAGGACACATATCATCTTTATCAAAGATATTATCACCATCACTATCTGACCATGGGCATCCGTTATTTTCGATAGGACCTGTTACATTTGGACATTTATCATTAGTATTAATAATGCCATCTCCGTCAGTATCCTGTTTTGATTCATGCATTGTACCACAATCGGTGAATAAAATTGAAAAATATAAAAGAGAGAGAAAATAAAAATATTTGATATTGGGATTGTTTCTATTATTTGTAATACTACAAATTAACTGTATCCCAATTTTTTTCGAAATATTACTTTTCTTCGGTTTAGCATTGTAGTTATCCGAAAGTTTATTTAAAATTACTATTTTATTTTCTTTTGCCTTTCGGGGAAGCCAGATAAAGAGATAAATAGCAACTGTGGGAACGCACCAAATACTAATTGCAAGTAGAATAAATAATCCATTACTTTTAATAGCATTTATCAGTTTTTCAAGTAAATCAAAGAATTTATCCATGGTAATAGGTTTTATACCAAACCCAAAAGAAGATTCCCCTCATTATCCTGACAACATGTTACCTTTTCTTTTTATTATTATACATAAAAGAATTTTGAGTTTCAGGGTTTAATTAGTTTTATTCAAATATAAGAAATATTCTACTATAATCTCATTAATTATATACAGTTAATTTGGATAGAATTTAAGAGTTAAATTTTTCCAAAAAGATAGTAATCTTTACTATCTTTTAATCTTAATAAATACTAGTTTGTGCCATATTCTTTTTATGTTTTTATCCGATCGTAAACGACTACAAACGAATTTAAATAGTTTATAACCGACTGAGCTTTGGTGGGATCTGCAACTTTGCCACAGAGATTTGAGAAAACAGTGAACGTCTCTTATCTGAAATATTAATCATTAAAATCTAAAAGTTATGTCACTAAGAAACAAAGTAACATTAATTGGTTACACAGGTAAGGAAGTTGAAATGGTAAACTTCGAAAACGGAAATGTAAAAGCAAATGTATCCTTAGCTACAAGCGATCATTACACAAACGCTAAAGGCGAAAAGGTAGAAGAGACGCAATGGCATAATCTGATTGCTTTCGGGAAAGTAGCAGAAATTATGGAAAAGTATGTCCCTAAAGGAAAAGAAATTGCGATTGAAGGTAAACTTACGTACAGGTCTTATGACGATAAGGATGGCGTAAAGCGTTACATTACGGAAATTCGTGTAGATGAAATTCTGTTGTTAGGAGGTAAATAATTCTAAAAACTCAAATGATGAAAGTAAAGGTTTTTAAGATCAGACTCCCGGAAGAACTTCTCTACAAAGATCAGAAAATGCTGGATGATTTTCTGGAAGGTAATGAGATTATAAAAGTAGAGACTGCTTTTGTAAACGATGAATGTTATTGGTCTGTAATTCTGTATTTCGAAGAGCCAAAATTGGTGAAAAATACAGTGAAAGAACCAAAGGCTGTTAAATATTCTGCAGAAGATGATTTCCTGAATCCTGATGAAGAAAAGATTCTCAATGCCCTGAAGCTTTGGAGATCAGAGAAAGCCAGAGAACAAAATCTGCCAAGCTACTTCATTGCCAGCAACAAAGAGCTGATGTCTGTAGCCAAGTATAAACCAGCCAAAAAAGAAGAGCTGCTGGAGATCAAAGGATTCGGAAAGCATAAGATTGAAAATTATGGCGAAGAAATACTGGAAATCCTTGAAAGTGTATGATTTTTCAGAATAAATGATCCTATTAACTTTAAAAGCTGAGGAAGATTGCTTCTTCAGCTTTTTTATGCTGTGTAAAGTCCCTGCAATTCCTTACTTTTGTACTTATCAAAATGACATACAATAAATGAAGCCAAGTTTAGCAAAAGGAACAAGAGATTTTACGGCGCAGGAAGTTTCCAGAAGAAAATATATCATCGGTATTTTACAGAATAATTTCGAATTATTCGGATTTCAGCCATTAGAAACACCAAGCTTTGAAAATCTTTCTACTTTAACAGGAAAGTACGGAGAAGAAGGAGACCGCTTGATTTTTAAAATCCTCAATTCAAGCATTAATGAAGCAAAGGAGGATAAAAAACATCAAATGCTTCATGACTTCCAGAGAGCGTTGGAGAAGCCTTTCAGTGCAGAAAGCTTAACAGATAAAGCGCTTCGTTATGACCTTACAGTACCTTTTGCAAGATTTGTAGCGATGAATCATGGGAAATTAACATTTCCATTCAAGCGTTTCCAGATCCAGCCGGTATGGAGAGCAGATAGACCTCAGAAAGGAAGATACAGAGAGTTTTATCAATGTGATGCAGACGTTGTAGGAAGTGAAAGCTTATTGCAGGAAGTGGATCTTGTTCAATTATACTTGAAATCATTTGCTGATCTGAAAGTACCTGTGACGATTCACATGAACAACAGAAAAATTCTTTCCGGGCTAGCTGAATATGCAGGGATTACGGATAAACTGATCGATTTTACTGTCGCTTTGGATAAGCTGGATAAGATTGGAAAAGAGGGTGTGGTTAAGGAATTATTAGAAAGAGAAATCTCTCAGGAATCTATTGATAAACTAGACTTCTTATTCAGTCAGTCTGATGATGCACTGAAAAACCTTCTTCAGCTAAAAGAAAAATTCGAAGGCAATGAGATCGGATTGAAAGGAGTAGAAGAGTTGGAATTTGTTCTTACACAATCTCTGAACCTTGGTGTTGATATGCAGAATCTTGTATTCAATATTACGTTGGCAAGAGGTCTTGATTATTATACCGGAGCTATTTTCGAAGTAAAAGCTGATGAAGTAGCAATGGGTTCCATCGGTGGAGGTGGTAGATATGATAACCTTACAGAAGTGTTTGGAGTTAAAAATATCCCTGGAATTGGTATTTCGTTCGGGTTAGACAGAATTTATCTGGTGATGGAAGAGCTGAACCTTTTCCCTGAAGAAGCTTCTTGTAAAATAGAATATCTATTTGCTAATTTTGGAGGTGAAGAAACTACAGAAGCTCTGAAATTAATTATGCAGTTGAGAGCAAAAGGTATTTCAGCAGAACTATACCCTGAAAGCGCAAAAATCAACAAACAATTTACGTATGCCGAGAAAAAAGGAATTAAAAATCTTGTTTTCTTAGGGGAAGAAGAACTTAAAAATAACACGGTTACCTTTAAAAACCTTGAAGCCGGAGAGCAGAAGACTGTTTCTTTGAATGAGTTTTTAGGATAAAATACGATAAAAATATAATCAAAACGGCTCAAGGTTCTAAAACCCTGAGCCGTTTTTTTGAATGAGAGTGTAAATTTCAAGAATAGGAGAAAAAAATATCTGAAAAACAAGAAGATTTGAATATTTTTGAGGATAAATATAGAATCAAAATTTGTAATTTGGACTGAAAGAACAAAAAACAGATTAAAACTGTTTTAGTCCATACCATTTAAAACTTAAAACCAGATGAATACTATTTGCGCATTATGCGGAACTCCGCTGACGTCTACGGATATGCTTGTTGGGAAAAATAAACTTGCAGATGGCGGTTATCTATGTGCCGGTTGCTTTACTAAAGCAGTTACTATCAATAGAGATCTTATCAATAATTTGGACCAGTTCTATTTTGCTGAAATAACAGGAATGTTCCTTAAAAGCAAAATTGATGGGAGTCAGAGTACGGGAATTTCATCCTCAGGAACGGGCAACTATGAATATGATGCTCCCACCAGACTAGACGAAATAAAAGACCAGATTGTAGCCCTGAAAGCCAGATTGAGTGTTTTAGCCAATGAAGAAGTCAATGAACTGGATAAAGTCCTGGATCCGAGCGAACGTTTGATTGCGATTGCAGAATGTATCAATCTTCATAATAAGAGGGAAGGAATTATTTTTTCAACCCAATGGAGGGTGATTTTCATGGATAAAAAATTCCTGGGTGGAGTGGTGAAAAATGAATATAACCACAAGGATATTATCTCTCTGGATCAGGTTGAAAATCTTTTGTACTCAGTGTTAAGAGTTAATACAAAGGGCGGTGCTGTAGAATTTAAGCTGCATAATAAAAGTGACGGAAGAGCATTTTTAAATATCAAAAATAATAATACAAACTATTCTGAAAATAAATTCAGAGCAGACCCTAGCCCATTACATGCATTTTCTCAAATAATTCCGGATTTGGTGCAGGAAAACGTCTACAATACAAATAAGACAGATTCCGGAGCTATTATTGAACAATTGGAAAGATTGGGTAAACTCAAAGAAAGTGGAATTCTAACAGAGGCAGAGTTTGCAGAACAAAAGAAAAAGCTTTTGGATAAATTATAAAAGAAGAAGAAATGAGTAATACTTGTTCATTATGTAATACAGAATTAACCTCTATGGATACGCTTCTGGGAGAAAATAAGCTTTCGGATGGTGGTGTTTTATGCAATAAATGTTTAGATAAAATAAGCTACATCAATCAGGAAGTATTATATAACCTTAATCAGTTCAATATTGATGATATTCATCGTATCATTCAGGATAAAAATTCAGAACAGAATTCACTTGCTATAACACAAGAAAATCTTCCTATGACTGTGGAAGAAGAGGCTCAAAATATTTCTAAAGAAGTATATAAAAGGAGAAAGCAGAAGATAAAAACAGAGTTGGAAAAGCTGAATGCGAGTCTTTCTGTATTTACCAAAGGTGAAATCAAAGAACTGCCTTATCTTATTTCTGAGGAGGAGAAAATCATTGGTATTACAGATGCTCAGTTTGTTAATACACTGGCTGCAGGAATCCTGGTGGCAACTTCCAAAAGAATGATCTCTGTTTCAAAAGCAATGTTTGGGACAGCCAAAATCAACGATTATCCCAATGAAACGATCAAGTCAATAAGTTTTGTAACAGATCCGAGATCTCCAATCATAAAATTACATCTTGATGAAAGAGTGGTAGAGTTTGAATGTTTTATGGATAAAGAAGATGCAGAAAAGTTCTATGATATCATAAGACCTATCTATAATAAACCGATACAGCAACTTCAGCAACAGACAAATCCCGTAAATGCAAATACAGCTGCAAACGCTACACGCTCCCTTGATATTCTTGAGCAGTTGGAAAAATTGGGAAAACTGAGAGAAAATGGTATTCTTACCGATACGGAGTTTACAGAACAAAAAAGAAAGCTGCTGGAACAATTAAAATAAAACTCTTAACACCCAATCATGAAGGATAAAACGGAAATAGTAGAAAACTGGCTTAAAGGATGGTGTTTATCAAGAGAAGTATCTTTTCCTGTTCAATATAAGTCTGGATTCAATGTATTTGTGGGAGATGAAAAACAAAAAGAACGGTACGTATTTCCTGACCTTAATGAAGATTTTTTTCAACTTGCCCGGTCAATTGATGAGCCTTGGATTTATCTGAAAGTAAGTACCTCTCCTGATTGGTTTATAGGGGATATTCCTGAAAAATGGCAATTACAGGCACAAGGGTATTTGATGACCTGCTTTCATCCGATGAGTTTTCCCAAAATCAGTCTTGCAAAAGGATATCACTTAGAGTTTTCTGAGTATAATAGAACTTTTGTTGTCAGGATTGTAGCAGAGAATGGTGAACAGGCTTCTATAGGTCGTGTTTCACTTATAGATAGTGTTGCCGTTTATGACAGGATTATTACCGAAAAAAATCACCAAAGGAAAGGGCTTGCTTCTTTTTTATTGAAAGAACTTGAGAAGATCGCTTTGTCGAAAGGGTTTTCAAATAATCTTCTGGTCGCAACAGAAGAAGGAAAACGGCTGTACGAAACCTTAGACTGGAAAGTGTATTGCTTACACTCTTCCATTGTAATTCCTTCTGAGGTGTAAGTTTTTAATCAAATTAAATTATTATTTTCCTAAGAAATAGTAATTTAGACCCATAAACTATAGCTATGAGTGAAAAGTCAAGACTCGACGAAATAAGAGAAGAACTTGAAAATCTGGATATCAGCCCTACCATATTTGCCAGAAAAGAAATCCGGGAATTACCGGATATCATCTCAAAAGAGGAAAAAATTATTTACCTCGTTGAAGGCAGAAATAAAATAAACAATCATCATATCATTTTAGTAGCTACAGACAGAAGACTGATCTTTGTAGATAAGGAATTCATGTACGGATTGAAAGTAGAAGACTTTTCTTATAGCAAAATAAGTTCAATACAGTATGAAACTGCATTATTACTCGCCTCTATAGATATTCAGGTTACTGATGACATTGTAGAGATTGATGGAGTAGGAAGATACCATGCTGAACTTTTTTGTGAAAAGGTAAGAGACTTCATGTCCCGTCCTGAAGAAAATTTTCATAAAGCTGAACCCACTGTTTTAGATCAATTGGAACAATTGGGAAGGTTAAGAGAAAGTGGAATTTTGAGTGAAGAAGAATTTAATGAGCAGAAGAAAAAACTTATAAGCAAATTATGATAAAAGAAGTCGTATTTAGAGCATTAAACTGGAGATGGTATTTTACCTCTTTACTCACATTATTTATAGGAATTTTCTGCTGGGTACTCATCCTTATTTTACCAATCAGCAGTTTTACATGGAATTTTTTCTCGGCTTTACCATTTCTGGTTGCTGGAGTAAGCTTTATATTAGGAATTTCGAGGATGTTCAAAAAAGAAGAATTTAAAAACGGTCTTTGGCAATGCCTTTTAAGCTTTATTATGTTTTTTATCATTGGTGGGCTATTCGCTTTTTATCCGCCTAAAAGTCCTTATAAGCCTTATCATAATGATATTAAGAATCCTAAGAATGCAAAATTTTCAATGCCTTTGAAATTATTCTCAGATGAGAAAGAACTTGTAGAAGTTACCCAACCAGATATTCTTATCTATGATTATTTACAACCCGGAACTTATAAATATGATGTTTTCCTGAATACAATAGAAAAAGGCAAGATCTATTTAAGAGTGTATGATTTTAATACCAACAGGATTCTTTCTGAAAAAGAAATTAAAAAACAATCGATGAGAGAGGTTTTTAATCCCAATGATGAATTGAAAGAATTTTCAAGTGACGATAAAGATTTTACAGTGAAAGAAGGAGATTGGGGAGACTATTATGGAAGCAGGATTGAAGTTTGGTTTCAGCCGGATAATTCCAATACACCTGAAAGAAAATTATTAGAAAAAAATTATATTATTCAGGGAAATTAAAATTAAACAATGGAAAATTACTTAGAAATAAATAAAAAATCATGGAATGCAAAAGTAGAACCGCATTTGAAGTCGGATTTCTACTTTGTTGATGAATTTTTAAAAGGAAGAACCTCACTGAATTCAATTGAGCTGGGACTTCTGGGAGATATAAAAGGAAAAACTATTCTGCATTTGCAGTGTCATTTTGGGCAGGATTCTATTTCACTGTCAAGAATGGGGGCAAAAGTTACCGGGATTGATCTTTCTGATAAAGCAGTTGATACAGCCAGAGATCTTGCACAAAAGTGTGGAACTGATACAGCATTTATCTGTTCGGATGTATATGATCTACCTAATATTCTGGATCAGAAATTTGATATTGTATATACAAGCTATGGTACAATAGGCTGGCTTCCTGATCTTGGAAAATGGGCAGATGTTGTCAATCACTTTCTAAAACCTGGCGGGAAGTTTATCATGGCAGAATTTCATCCTGTCGTTTGGATGTTTGATGATGATTTTACAAAAGTCACCTATAACTATTTCAATGAAAAACCGATTGTAGAAACGTATGAAGGAACCTACGCAGATCAGTCTGCACCTATTGTACAGGAATATATCATGTGGAATCACTCTTTATCGGAAGTTCTTGACAACCTGATTAAAAAAGATCTGCAACTGAATACTTTTCAGGAGTTTGATTGGTCACCATATCCGTGTTTCAGACATGTAGAAGAAGTTGAAAAAGGAAAATGGCGAATTCCACAGTTTGGAAATAAAATTCCGCTGATATTTGCGTTAATAGCACAGAAAAAATAAAGTATTGTAATATCCAACCATTACGAAGGAGATCTGGCTAAAAAATCAAAGATTTTGCCTTAAATACACTTCATTTATTCTGATGAATAAACAAAAAGTCATCGCAAACTACTACGATGACTTTTTCTATATATGAATGTTAAAAAAACTACTGTCTTTTTTAGCTTAAAGAATCCTCGGCTTTTGTTTTTGCCTCGTCTACTTTATTTTGAACCTGGGAAGCAACATCATTGGCTTTACTCTTAATATCATTTCCCCATTTGTTAAGATTATCCTTTGCTGTATTAAGCTTATCCTTTACGACTTGCTGATCTTCAGGACTTGAATTTTTATATTTCCAATATGCTAAAGCACCTAGTCCTAGTAAAGCTAATAAACCTTTTGTTTTGTTTCCCATGATTTCTATTTTTTAAAAGATATTAATATTAAAATTTGTTATTAATACATATGTAAAATACGTGCCAAAAAATTAAGTTGAATTATAAAAAAATGTTAAAATTAAGAAAAGATATCAAAATTTTCACCGTCAAAACTGGCGAAAACCATAGTAGGATAGGAATCCTGATGATAAATATTTCCATCTTTATCAATGGCAATGGCACCTGCAAATCCGTCAATTGTTTTAAGTTCATCAAAGGTTTTACTGAAAGCCGTTTCAAGGCTCATTCCATCCGTCACACGGGTTACAATTTTTGCGGCAGTAGCATTGCTCACAATATCTTCTCCCACACCTGTGCAGCTTACCGCACAGAATGCGTTGGCATAATTCCCGGCCACAGTGGCCGAGTCTGAAATCCTTCCCGGAATCTCAAAACCTTTTCCACCTGTAGAAGTA